>JANOSD010000091.1:0-29410 GCA_031415655.1 Actinomycetes bacterium | reverse complement strand
GCCCGGACATCGACGGCCCGGACATCGACGGCCCGGACATCGACGGCCCGGACATCGACGGCCCGGACATCGACGGCCCGGACATCGACGGCCCGGACATCGACGGCCCGGACATCGACGGCCCGGACATCGGCGGCCCGGGCATCGGCGGCCCGGACATCAACGGGGTGGGCATCGACGGCGGCGTGAAGCCCGCACCACACCCCTGACAGAACCGTGCGCTCACACTGTTGGGCGTGGCGCAGTGCGGGCAGGGAAGTGTTGCCTCCATCCCAGCATCGTACGGTGCAGGGCGCACGGTGCAGGGTGCACGGTGCACGGCACCCTAGGAGCGTTCAGTTACGGGGTTGGGTCCGGGGTTGGGTCCGGGGTGGGGTCGAGCAGGCAATAACCCACACCGGGTTTCGCGACGAGCCGGTCTACCCCTTCGGGGTCCTGCAACTTCTTTCGGATGTTGGTGGCGTAGGTGCGCAAATACTGCGTCTCAGTGCCGTACTCGGGGCCCCACACGTGCTGCAGGATCGTGCGGTGGGTGAGCACCCGGCCCGGCCATCGACAAAGCACGGCGAGGAAGCCGAACTCCTTGGGCGTGAGGTCGATCTCGCGATCGCCGAGCCAGCACTTGTGTCGGGCCACATCCATACGCAGGTCACCCACCTCGTACAACGACTGGTCCGGGGCCACGTCGTCGACCCCCACACGATGCCGCTCGGCCACCCGTACCCGGGCCAACAACTCCGGCATGGAGAACGGCTTGGTGACATAGTCGTCGGCGCCGGCATCGAGGGCCTCCACCTTGCGGTCCTCGTGACCGTCAGCAGTCAGGATGATGATGGCGACCGACGACCACTCGCGTGTACGGCGCACCACATCCACACCGTCGATATCGGGAAGTCCGAGGTCGAGCACGACCAGGTCGGGGGCGGGATCACCGGCGATGGCGTCGATCGCACCTTGCCCATCGATCGCCACCCGCACCTCGTAGTCGCGGGCTTCGAGCCCCGCCACCACCGACTTGAGAATTGCCGGTTCGTCATCTACTACGAGCACTCGTGTCATTGCCCTCATGTTGGCATCTCGGCGGGTGCTGCATCCACCATCGTCTCGGAATCTGGCTCGGTGCCCGTGTCGGTGAACACCGGCAGGGTGAAACAGAAGGTGGCACCACCGCCGAAGGTCCGAGTGGTCCAGATGGTGCCGCCGTGCGCCTCAACCATGGCCTTACAGATCGCCAGACCAAGACCCGTCGATCGGCTCCCTTCGCCCCGGCAGAAGGGCTCGAACAACTTCGGCAAGAAGTCGTCGGCCACACCGCGGCCTTGATCACTCACCTCGATCTGCATCATGCGGTGGCCGTCATCTCGTTCCACAAACCTCTCCGCCACCACCCACACCTCGGTATCCGCCGGCGCGTGCCGAGAGGCGTTGCCGAGCAGATTGGTCAGCAGTTCCTGGAGCATCACAAAGTCGGCCTCGATCAACGGCAGGTCGGCGGCGAACGAGCTGCGGGTTCGCACCGAACGAAACAGCGGGCTCAGCGAACGGAACCGTTCGTTCACCACCTCGATCAGATCAATGACCTGTGGTTGGGGATGCAGTCGGTCGGCTTCTATTCGGCTCATCGACAGGAGGTTGGCCACCATCTGATCGAGCCGCTCCACCTCGTCGCACACGGTGGAGAGCAGGTCGACCCTCACCGCGTTCTCGTACTGCACGCCGTCTCGCAGGTCGGTGGCGACCGCTCGGATGGCGGAAAGGGGCGTGCGTAAGTCGTGCGACACCGACCGAAGGAGGGCCGTCCGGTGCACCTCCCGTTCGGCAAGGTCCTCTGCCTCCTCCGCCAACACCGCTCGTTCGACCGTGACCGATACGAGCCGGCGTGACAACGCCGCGTTGTCGCCCGAAGCGAGTTCCACCTCCAGCTCAGTCGACTCGCTGATTTGGGCCAGCCACCCGGCGCCGATACCGATCGCCATAAACAACGCAACCAGCACCACCGACTCGATTACCTCTACCACGGTGGCTCGTGGTGACTGCTCGGAGACGAACAAGAACAGCTCGATCATCGCCGCCGTACCGCCGAGCGCTCCGCCTACCCGAGGCCCGCCATAACCGCCCGCTACCACCACCGCGGCCACCAGCAATAAGGCGGGTAGGGCCGGCGACAGGTTGGTCCGCATCGGACCCAACAAGACGGCAACGGCCACCAGCCCCGCCAGCCCGAGCAACACACCCTGGCGGGGGTCGTCGCCGTCAGTGGGAAGTCGTTGCACGTGTCCATCATCGCCGCCACACGTGGCCTGAACCGACCAATCGATACGATGACACCATGTCGGCCCCGCCTCGCCAGTCCCGGCCGGAGCTCCTCGATGCGGCACGGGCGGCGGTGTTGCTTCTCGGTCCCGACGCCACGATGGAACAGATCGCCAACGGGTGCGGCGTTACCCGGGTCACGCTCTACCGGCACTTCGGCAATCGTGCAGGGCTGATCGGGGAGTTGTTGTTGCTCGATGCCTACCAACTCGCCACCGCTGTGGATGCGCTCCTCACAGACCGTGCCCGTCCCTTTCCTCAACGGCTGGTCGACGTCGCGACCTTCACCCTGCCGGCGGCCCGTCGCTCGCTATTCATACGCGCCTACGTCGACGAGTCCTCCGTCGCCGAGGTGAACAACCCCGAAGTCGACGAACGACTCGGCCGACCGCTACGAGCTTTTTTCACGCCGCACTTTGCCCTCCCGGAGCACGCCAAACTCCTTCGTCACGACCCCGCCACGACCGTCGACTGGTTCCTCCGCGCCTCCCTCGTGCAGCTGTTGTCGTCGATCGGCGACGATGCCCGGGCCATCCGACGCGACCTCGACCGCTTTGTCCTTCCCGCCATCCTCACGCCCGCCGCGTTGCGTGCCTACGAACGTCGCCAACAGACCTCAGCGGCCGGGTAACTCACCGGTGAGGTCGACGGCGTTCACCCGTTGCATCGTCGCGTCGAGGCCAAGGTCGATCAACGACTCCACCGCGTCGGCACCGTGTTGCACCATCGTGTCGAGCACCGATCGTTCCACCTTTCCCACCCGTTTGAGCACATGGTCCGCACCTTGTTCCTTCGACGCCGGTTTGCCAACCCCGATCCGAACCCGAAAAAAGTCGTCGGTATGCAGCGAAGCCTTGATCGAGCGCAGGCCATTGTGGCCGGCAAGACCACCGCCGAGTTTCACCTTCATCCGGCCCACGGGAAGGTCGAGTTCGTCGTGTATCACCACCAACTTGTGGGGTTCGCCCGCAACCCCGAACCGGCGCAGCAGCGGCGCCACGGCATCGCCCGAGGCGTTCATGTAGGTCTGGGGTTTCACGATCGCCACCCGACACGACGCCGGGGCCGACCGCCGTACCTCGTCGATCAGGGCCTGCTCTCGAGGGGCGCGCCGCAGACGGGCTCCCCACCGTTGGGCGAGTAGGTCGGCAACCTCGAACCCCACGTTGTGGCGGGTTCCGTCGTACTCGGCGCCAGGATTACCGAGGCCGACAACGACAAAGTCCGCCGGAGTGCCGGTGCGATCCGGCTGTTGGCGTCGGCCCACGTTTCGTGCTCCAACCCCGAGTCTTTGGTGTTCGACCGATCAGTCGGCAGCGGCTTCGGCGGCGGGAGCGCCTTCGACAACGTCGTCAGGATCCACCCCATCGTTCATGAGCAGGATGGTGGAACGAGTGGCGGCGCCCTGGGCGATGACGTCTTCGGGGTCGACGTCGGTGCTTACGCCGTCGGGGAGGATGACGTCGCTCACCTTGAAGGTGCTGCCGATCTCGAGCTCCGAGATGTCGGCCTCAAGCTGGTTCGGGAAGCTGCCGGGCTTGGCCTTCACGGAAAGCGTGTGCTTGAGCTGTTCGACCATGCCCTTGAACTGCTCCACCTTCGGCGCGATTCCTACCAGCACGACCGGTATCTCGATGGCCAGCGCGGCGTTGCGGTCGATGAGTTGGAAGTCGACGTGAAGCACATCTCGGCGAATGGCGTGACGCTGAAGGTCCTTGACGATCGACAGGTTCGTCTCACCGTCGATCGTGAGCTCGATCAGTGCGTTGGCGCCGGCGTCGGTGGTGAGGGCCTTGCGCAGATCGGTCCACTCGACCGTGATGGCGCGAGCTTCGGAACCGAGCCCGTAGACCACCGCCGGGATCTGCCCCGCGGTGCGCATACGACGAGAGACACTGCTTCCTGTGGTCGGGCGAGCTTGTGCGGTGAGAGTGACGTCCATCTGGGGGCTCCTACGAGGCTTTCGATCGTTGCTGCATCCCGGCGAGAGTGCCAGGCCAGCGACGCGAACAGCCCGAAACACTAGAAGCGGGAGGGAGAGGCGAAGAAATCGGGGCCGATATCACCGGTCAGCTTTGGTTGGCGCCGCCGAAAATCTCGCTGACGGAGGTGTCTTCGAACACGGCATCGATGGCATCGGCGACAATCCCGGCAACGGAGAGCACTTCGATCTTGTCGATCTGCTTCTCGGCCGGCAACGGCACCGTGTTGGTGATCACGAGTTTGGTGATCGACGAATTCTTGATCCGGTCGATCGCCGGACCAGAAAGCACACCGTGGGTGGCCGCCGCGTACACCTCGTTAGCGCCGTGTTCGATCAACAGTTCGGCGGCAGCCACGATCGTGCCGGCGGTGTCGATCATGTCGTCGATGAGTACGCACGTGCGTCCCGCCACCTCTCCAATCACGTCCTTCGCTTCCACCGAGTTCTTCACGCCCTTGAGTCGACGTTTGTGCACGATCGCAAGGTCGGCGCCAAGCACCTGGGCATAACGTTCGCCAACCTTGACTCGGCCGGCGTCGGGCGACACCACCACCAGGTCTTCACCAAGGTGGGCGAAATAATCGGTAAACACCGGCATCGCCACGAGGTGATCGACCGGACCGTCGAAGAACCCTTGGATCTGCCCCGAGTGGAGGTCGACGCTGATCATCCGACCGGCCCCGGCGGTACGGAACATGTCGGCGATGAGTTTCGCCGTGATGGGTTCTCGACCTTCACTCTTGCGATCCTGACGGGCGTAGCCATAGTGCGGGCACACCACCGTGATGCGTTTGGCTGACCCCCGTTTGGCGGCGTCGCACATGATGAGTTGCTCCATGATTGAGTCGTTGATCGACAACTGGGCGGTGGCGGCGTGACTTTGCACGATGAAGACATCGGTGCCCCGCACGGACTCACCGAACCGGCAATGCAGCTCCCCGTTGGCGAACTCGGTCATGTTGGTATCGCCCAACTCCACTCCGAGATCTTTGGCGATCTCCTCGGCGAGCGGCAGGTTCGACCGCCCCGAGATGAGGTGCAACCGCTTCTTGGTGACGAGCTCCATGCGCTGCGTGCTCCGATTCCCGACGTTCCCACCGGGAGGAGGGATGCCGATCGATGACCGTGGGGGCAAACGACGGGGAGCGGAGCCCAACGACAGCACAAAGGTCGATGGTCAGACGCCGCCCGGGTCGTCGCCGGTGGCAGTGTAGAACGCTCCGGTGTGCAGACCGGCAGAGACATTGCTTCCCGGCTCCAAGGAGGCAAACGGGCCGACCACCGCGTCGTCACCCACCACGGCATCGCGGCCAGTGCTCTTCTCGACCACAGCGTTACGACCCACGACACAATCGACCAGTCGTGTGTCGGGTCCGATCTCGGCCCCCTCCCCCACCCGGCAGGCGCCCTGCAGGATCGTGCCGGGAAACAACGTGACGTCGGGAGCGAGTTCCACCGTGGTGTCGATGTAGGTGCGGGCCGGATCAAGCATCGACACGCCGAGACGCAACCAACGTTCATTCGTGCGACGACGCAACTCCCCCTCGGCCTCGGCGAGTTGCACGCGGTCGTTTACGCCTTGGGTCTCGCGGAAGTCGTCGGCCACGAGGGTCATCACTCGGTATCCGGCGTCGTGGAGCACCTCGATCACGTCGGTGAGGTAGTACTCGCCTTGCGCGTTCTCCGGGCTGAGCCGTCGCAATGAAGGGGCCAACACGCTCTGCCGAAAGCAGTAGATCGACGTGTTGATCTCATCGATGGCGAGCTCGTCGTCGGTGGCATCGGCTTGTTCCACGATGCGGCGAACCCGGTCATCCTTGCCCCGCACCACCCGCCCGTAGCCACCGGGATCGGGCACGCGGGCGGTGAGGATCGTGCAGGCGGCGTCGGAGTCGCGGTGACGAGCCACCAGGGCGGCGATGGTGTCTGGGCGTAACAGCGGCGTATCGCCCGGGAGGACGAGCAGGTCGGCGTCAATGTCGTCGAGTTCCTCATCGGGGATCGCCGTCAGGCCAACGCTCACGGCGTCGCCGGTGCCTCGCTGCACATGCTGTTCGACGAAGTCGAGCAGCAGATCGGGCTCGTGCTCTTGCAGCTTTTTGGTGACCCGTTCCGCGCCATGGCCCACGACCACCACGGCCCTAGTGACGGCACATCCACTCATTGAATCGAGCACATAGAGCAACATCGCGCGCCCGCACAGGAGATGAAGCGGTTTCGGCCGGGACGACCGCATGCGGGTACCTTCCCCGGCAGCAAGGACGACGGCGGACAGGGGACGCTGGCTCATTCCACCGTTCTACCCGATGGGCCGACCCGAACCGATGCAACAACCCGGTGGTCTGGACTTCCACCCACCGATTATGGTCTGTGACGCACACCTTTCGGGGGTGATGTAATAGGTAACATGGGAGGTTTTGATCCTCCTCTTCGGGGTTCGAGTCCCTGCCCCCGAGCTTCCCTGCACCGCACGCCTCGGAAGAACCCAGCCTCGGCACCAGCGGTGGTTCGTACCGGCTACGTTCACGTTCCGTGGCATCTTCCTCTTCGCCTTCTTCGCCAGCGCCTGCGCCGGTGGCCGACACGTCAAACGGCGCCGACACGTCACACGAGCCTGGGGATCACACCCTTCAACTCGACGATGGTCGCACCCTCGGCTACCGCACGATTGGATTGCCGCAGGGTCCCGCCGTGCTGGTTTTCCACGGCACACCGGGCTCTCGACTCAGCTGGGACTTCCTCCACGATGCCGCAGTGGAGCTCGGCGTCCGCGTGATCGCGCCCGACCGGCCCGGTATCGGCTCATCGGACGACCAACCCAACCGGGGGATTCTCGACTGGCCGGCCGACATGGCGACGCTGGCCGACCACCTCCACCTCGACACGTTCTCCGTCGTGGGCTGGTCGGGTGGCGCACCGTACGCATTGGCCTGTGCGATCACGCTTCCCGAGCGCGTCACCGCCGTCGGGATCGTGAGCGGCATATCGCCGCTCGACCGTGAAGGGGCCTACGAGGGCATGGGCCGCAGCGAACGAAACGCTCTGCAGCTCACCCACAAGGCCGTATGGCTCGCCGGGCCGATGTACCGCGGGCTCCGTGAGCTCATCCGGTTCCAGCCGTGGATGGCCCGACGGCTCATCGAGACGTCACTCCCACCACGCGACCGGGCCGAGTTCGAGGCCCGCGGCAGCGCCGCCGATGCACTGGCCTACCTCCGTGAGGCGCTCCGGCAGGGACCACGAGGGGTCGTGATCGACTACCGACTGTTCACCTTCCCCTGGGGCTTCGAGCTCACGCAGGTGGGTGTTCCCACGCACGTGTTTCACGGCGAAGACGATCGGTCAATCCCGCCCCACCATGCCACCGAGTTCGCCACCCGCATTCCCGGCGCCACACTCACGATTTGGGCGAAGGGCGGGCACCTCGCCGTCGTCGACCACGGGATAGAACTCCTCCGCGCCGTTACCACCTGAACCGCCGCTTATTTCTGGTCGTTTGGTATCCGACGGAGCGTCACCGGTAGGGTTTCGCCCGTCATGGGATCCCTTATCAAAAAGCGCCGCAAGCGCATGCGTAAAAAGAAGCATAAGAAGCTCTTGAAGCGCACCCGCTTCCAACGTCGCGCTGCCGGCAAATAGCCGCACCAACCCAACTGTTCGCTGTCAATCCCGTGCCGCCCCCTGAGGCGGCACGGTGCGCGTCACCACCCGCCCCTCGCCCGGGAATGCACCCTCCACAAACCACGTGGAACCGCTCCCGGCCAGCAGCGGGGTCGCTCCGGTGGCGTTGCCCAATTCGTCGCGCACGGCGGCGAGTCGAGGCTCTACGCGCAACGCCGCCTCCACGAGGTCGTTCGGTCCATCGGCGGTAGGTCCCCCGAGTTCGTCCCATGCCCGATAGACGGCAGGGGTACTGCAGCCGAACGCCGGCGTGAGCAACGTGAGAGTCCGAGGCTGGAAGGGGATCGCCTCCACGACCTCCCCAATCCCGCGGACGCGTGCTCGACCACCGGCGACGCAAAACGCCACATCGGCACCAAGCCGGGCCGCAGCCTCAAGATCCCCGAAGCCAGCCCACCGCAGAATCGCCGCCGCATCCGACGACCCGCCCCCAAGCCCGGCTCCGGCGGGAATGTGTTTGATGAGCCGTACGGCCGCTTTTCGGTTCACCAGGGCCAAGGCCTTGGCGACGAGATTGCCGGCACCAAGCTCGATCGCCAGACCGGTGGCGGCGAAGTGCACGTCGAGACTGTCGCCTTCGGCCAGATGCAGTTCATCGTGAAGGTCGAGGGAAACCATCTCGGCGTCGATGAGGTGATAGCCGTCGTCACGCACGCCGGTGATTCGCAACGACAGGGTGAGCTTGGCCGGGGCCGTGAGGAGGACTGGCATCGTCCGGTCGGATTCGGGGTAGGTCATCGCGAGCGGAGGCTACCCCGACCGTCACGAAGCAGGGATCGCCGGCGGGACCCGAGCCACTCAATAATTCAAATTCAAAGTATGTTTATTCAAATTTGAAATAAATAGGAGGTTCGAGCGTTTCACGAGGTGCCGGCAGCAACCCGCCCCACCAACACCCGCCGCTTGCTCTACCAACAAACCCAGGAGAAAATCATGACCGATACCCTTTCCCCCAAAACCGATTCCCCCAAGACCGATTCCCCGGTCGCAACGCGCACCGTTGACGGACGCCAGGTTCCCCCCTCCGGTGTGTATACCGTCGATGCCGCCCATAGCAGCGTGGAGTTCGTGGCCCGCCACTTGGTTGTGGCCAAGACCCGGGGCCGTTTTGCCAGCTACACCGCCGAGATCGTGATCGCCGACCGGCCGGAAGAGTCCGTCCTTTCCGTCGACATCGACGCTGCCAGCATCTCCACCGGTGACGATGGCCGCGATGCCCACCTGAAAAGCCCCGACTTCCTCGACGTCGACAACCACCCAAACCTGCGTTTCGTCAGCACCTCGGTGACGCCCCAGGGCGACGTGTGGAAGGTCACCGGAAACTTCACCGCGGCCGGTGTCACCAAGCCCCTTACCCTCGACGTGGAGTTCAACGGCGTCACCACGGACCCGTGGGGGAACACCAAAGCCTTCTTCTCCGCTCGCGGGGAGTTCGACCGGGATGCGTGGGGCGTGAGCTTCAACCAGCCTCTCGCCAATGGTGGTGCGCTCATCGGCAAGAAGGTCGTCATCGAGCTCGAGATCGAAGCCGCTCCCGTTCCCACCGTGTAAACCGCCCGCCATCTCCGCTCCTGCCCCGTTCGCCCCAAGTTCGATCGGTAGCGTGGAGACCATGGCGGACGCCCTCGATCCTTCTGAACTGGCCGCCTGGATGGCATTCATCCAGGCGGCGAGTCGTGGTCTCCAGCAGCTCGACCGAGAATTGCTCGCCTCCCACGATCTGAGTTTGGCCGACTACGAGATCCTGGTGTTCCTCAGCGAGGCCGACGACCATCGCCTCCCCATGAGCGAGCTGGCCACCCGTGCGCTCGTCTCCAAGAGCCGATTGACCTACCGGGTGGACCGGCTGATGGAGCGAGGGTACGTGGAACGCCACCGCTGCGAATCCGACGCTCGTCGGGTGTGGGGCACCATCACCGAGGCCGGCCTCGCCGCGCTCACCACGGCGTGGGTCACCCACGTCGAAGGTGTACGCCGCTACGTGGTGGGGCCGGTCGGTACCGATGACCTCGGCGTCGTGCAGCGGTCGATGGAAGCAATGGTGGCGGCTCTCAACCACACAAACGGACTCGACAGCCCGCACGAGTAGATCGCCCGCAGACCGTTTGGCTTGCGGGCTCCGTCAGCTGGTGGGATCTCCTGCGTCGCATCGCCTGGCTTATCGCCAGTTCACCATCGAGAGAATCCTCCGGTGTCCGAGAGATGCTCCGTGATCTTCGTCGAGCCGCAAACGGATACGACTCCCATGATGATGTCCCACACCCCTGAGCGTTGTCGCGCAAGGGTTACACAGCGTTCAAGACCTATCGGGATGTTGGATCCTCGGCACAGCGGCCGGAGCGTCGCGCGACGATCTGGACGGCGCCGGGTGCAACCACATCCATTGTTGCGGGTCGCGACAACCGGATGGATTCTCCAGGTGTCACTGCGGTGCTGTACCGACTCCACAACACCGAGGCTGCTCATCAGTCGGCCCTCAACCACACGGCAAACGTAGGGAGAAGCTCACCGTTTCACACTTGATCGAGGGTTGTGCCGCCACAAGCGAGGAGGCGGGTGTCACCATCTCGACGCAGCTCGAGCCGCTGGCGGGACCTGGAACTTCGGTGAAACCTGGAATCTATGAGGGATGATCCTGACGGCGGGTATCGCGCCGTTCTGTCGGCCAAGCCATCACCGCCCCTTCGCGGCGGCATGTGTTGAGCGCGCTTTCCTTCTTTTTGAGCGCCGCTGAAATCGACAACGCCGGCATACCACCACCACGCCCCGCCTGAATGATTGCGACGGACTTTCTTGCGCTTCCACTTCTCGGCCAACCTCATGCGCCGGTCGCGCTCCACAGGACGCCTCTTGGCAATTCTTCAGTTCATCCCCGGCAGATCGTCAATCTAACTCTGGCAGATCGTCAGTCTGGCTCTGGCAGATCGGCAGCTGAAGCCCTATGATCATGGCGTGAACTACCGGCCGCGCCACATCGAAGGGGCCATCTCCGACGCTCTCGCCGACACTCGTGTGGTGATCGTCAACGGTGCTCGACAGGCTGGAAAGAGCACGGCCGTACACCGCCTGGTGCGCGACCAGCCTCAGGTGATCGAACGAAGACTCGACCGAACGAACGACCTCACTGCCGCCAGGCTCGACCCAACTGCGTTCGTCGCGCATGACGGACTCCTCGTGATCGACGAGGTCCAGCGGGCGCCAGAGCTCATCCTGCCGATCAAGGCTCGGGTGGATGCCGATAATCGGCCGGGGCAGTATCTCCTCACCGGTTCAGCCCGGCTGCTGGGGCTCCGCACGCTGCCCGACGCGTTGGTGGGCCGAGCTGAAACAGTCGAACTGTGGCCGTTCGCCCAAGGGGAGATCGACGGCGCACCCGATCGTTTCGTCGACATGGTGTTCGCGGCCACGCCGGACCTGTCCACTGCCGCAACACTGAGTCGTTCCGACTACATCGAGCGGAGCCTGCGAGGTGGCTTTCCCGAGGCGGTTCAGCGCACGGGCAACAGACGATCCCGCTTCTTCGAGTCCTACGCACGCGACCTCATCGATCGTGATGTGACACAGCTCGGCGAGATCCAGCGGCGCGATGATCTGGCCAGATTGCTTTCCCTGCTCGCCGATCGCACGGCAAGCCCGGTGTCGATCGACGGCATAGCCGGCGGGCTCGCCATCACCAGAAACACCGCCGAGCGTTACGTCGCTCTCTTTGAAGAGGTGTTCCTGGTAAAGCGAATTCCTGCGTGGACGAACTCGGCCACGACTCGGGCCACGCGGCAAAGAAAGTTGGTGTTCGTCGACGCAGGCATAGCCGCTCATCTCGCCGGCCTCAGCTCGGCGCGGCTCCAACGCAGTCCAGCGCAAGCCGGCTCGCTTATCGAATCGTTCGTGATCGGCGAACTCCTGCGGCAACTCACGTGGTCCGACTCCTTCGCTCGCATCTTCCACTTCCGCACCCGGGATGGCGAGGAGGTCGATGCCGTGCTGGAGCACCACGACGGCCGTATCGTTGGCATCGAGGTGAAGGCGTCAAGCTCGGTGTCCATCGACGACCTACGCCACCTTCGACACCTGCGAGCGAAAGCCGGCGACAGTTTCCACCTCGGGGTGTTGTTATACACCGGCACCGAGGTTCTTTCCTTGGGTGATCACCTGATCGCCGCACCGATTGACGCACTTTGGGAAAGCGGCTGAACGACCCCACTCCAAGGCGACGCACAAGCGCTCAGAGCATCGTTTCGGCCGCCGCTACGCTCAGCCCGGCCAGACCGGCGGACAGCTCATCGTGGGTCGGCCAACCGAACCCGAGCCGAAAATGCCGGTCGTCGACCTCAAACCAGTGCCCGGGCCCGACGTAGGTGCCGTGCTTGCTCAAAAGCACGTCATAGAACTGGCGCGTGTCGACATCGACCTCGGACCGGAACCGTACGAGGCCCACCACGCCACCGCCGGGCTCGATCCATTCGAAGGTTTCCTGACCCGCCATCCAGGTGCGCACCTTCTCGAACCGTTCCGCCATGTCGCGAAGGATCGGCGGCAGCACCCGATCCCGGTCTGCCACCACCTGACCGGCAATGGCCTCGTCCAGCGTGGCGCCACAGATCACCATCTGCTCCTTGGCGGCGAGCAAGGTCTCGGCAAGCTGCGGGTCGCGGCAGACGGCCCACCCCACCCGCAGGCCCGGCAGCCCGTAGGCCTTGGAGATCGAGCACACGCTGATCGCTCTCGGCGACAAGCTCGCCGCCATCGGGAGCAACTCCCCGCGGGTCAGGTCTCGATAGGTCTCGTCGACCAGCAGCACGGCTCCCGATCGCTCGGCGAGCACCACCAACGCCTCCAGGGTGTTGACGTCGAACATGGTGCCGGTGGGATTGTGGGGGCAGGTGACGCTGATCAACTTGGTGACCCCTGGCCGCACCCGGGCCGCGAGTTCCTCCACATCAAGCTGCCAGCCGTTGGCAAAGTGGAGGTCGACGATGTCGAGCTCGGCACCGATCGCTCGTGGCGTCTCCAGGTTGGTGGCGTAGTTGGTGCGCACCACCACCAAATGATCCGACGGTTCCAGCAGCGCCGTCGCCGTACAGAACAGCGCTGCTGCCGCCCCCGGTGTCACGAGCACGTCGTCCGGCCCGAGGCCATCACCGCCGGCGGCTACCGCGTCACGCAAGAGGGGATCGCCGAGGTGGTCACCGTAACAAAGCAACAACTCGTCGAGATCGAGTTCAAGTTCGAGGTCCCCCAACCGACGATCCGAAATCGAACTCTCCGAGAGGTTGTAGGTGATGGTGTCGTAGCCCAACTGTTCGGGGGACTCGACCTCGATTGGCATTCGTCGGTAGCGCACGGACACAGCATCGCAGGACCATGCGGTCCGTGTTGCCGGTTGACATGTCAGGCTGTGCCCATGACCGACGACGCCCCATCTGCCGACCTCGATCTTGACCTCGCCGACTTCGATGCCGTCGGTGTGGCCACCGATTTGATGATCGCCTTGCGCGCCCATGCCATCGAATACGAGATCGATGCCGTGGCCAAGGTGTCGGCTCCGGAGGGCTGGCACCAGGTGGTGGCGACGGCTCGCAAGAGTGGCCACGTGATTCTCGGCGTCCGGTTCAGGCCCCTGACGGCTTCCCGGCGGCAGAACGTCCGAAAGGCGCTCACCGGCCGCCGGTGGACGATCGACGACGACCACGATGGGGCCACCGTGGGCTTCCCCCCGGGCACGGAACCTATCGACGCCGCGTTCGAGTTGCTCGCCGTGGTGTCCCTGAACGGCGCCCCCACCAATGTGCGCACCGTCACCGCCCATGACGGACGGGGCATCACGGTTGACCTCACGACCTGAGTTCCGCCGTCGGAGAACGGTGGCCCGGAGAACGGTGGCCCGGAGAACGGCGGCCCGGAGAACGGCGGCCCGGAGATCAGAGGCCGGGGCTACGAGCCCGGGTCAGCGTCAGCGGTATCGGCCCCAACCGAATCGGGCGGTCGATTCGAAGCGACGACGTGGGCGAGGCGTCCCCATGCCTGCACATCGAGGGTTTCACCGCGAACGTCAGGACGTATGCCGGCCTCCTCGAGCGCGGCCTCGTCGGCCAACCCTGACAACGATCGTCGCAACATCTTGCGACGCTGGCCGAATCCGGCCCGGACCAGGCGGAAAAGCAGCTCGGGGTCGGCGTCGGTGGCGGGGCCATCGGGTCGGCGGCGAATCGACACCAAGACGGAGTCAACATTGGGCCGCGGGTGAAAGACGGTGGCGGGCACCTTGGCCACCACCTCCGCGTTTCCCCAGTACGCCACCTTGACGGACGGGATGCCGTAGGCCGACGTGCCGGGTGACGCCGCCAATCGCTCGCCTACTTCCTTTTGCACCATAACCAGCATGGGATCGAGCGCCGGCACCTTGTCGAGAAGATCGAGCACCAACGGTGTGGCGACGTTGTAGGGCAGGTTGGCCACCAGGGGCACCGAACGAAAACCAGACCCCGACGGGGCAAGAATTTCCGCCAGAAGGGCGTCCCAGTCGAGCGTCAACGCATCGGCCTCCACCACTCGCACGTCGGCTTCGGCGACGACCTCGGTGAGGAGGGGAATCAGGTGTCGATCAACCTCAATGGCGGTAACCGCGGCCCCGGCTTCGGCAAGCGCCAGGGAAAGGCACCCAAGCCCAGCGCCGATCTCGACCACGTGGTCACCCGGTTGCACGCCCGCCAGACGAACGATCTGGCGAAGCGTGTTGGGTTCCACTACGAAGTTTTGTCCCAACGCCCGTGACGGCGAAAGACCGTGGCTCTCCAGCAGTTCTCGAACCTGTGTGCGGGTGAGGGTCATCCTCAGCCGCAGTAGCCGCCCCAGGGAGCAAGCCCTTGCCAGTTGAGGAGGTGCAACGCGAGTGCATCCTGGTCGGCGGGGGAGGCGAGGTTCGGCTTTACACCAACGAGGTCGGGGCGCCCGGCATGATTGGCGGTGGCATTCCAGGTGGACTGGGCAAACTGGTAGGCGCCCATATACGTGCCGCCCGGCGACACGATCGAGTAGTTGCCACCGGACTCACGCTTACGGATGCACGCCAGGGTGGCGGCCTGCCCTCCGCTGGCCGGCGCCGAGGTGGCCGGTGGGGCGGTTGGGGCCGGAGCCGGCTTCGCTGTGGTGGGGGCCGGCTTTACCGTGGTGGGGACTGCTTTGACGGTGGTGGGCACGGGCTTGACGGTGGTGGGCGCGGCGGCGGCTCGGGCCACGGTAAGCGGCACTGTGGGCGTCGGGGCGAGCACCGTGCTCGCGGGGGCGGGTTCGACCGCAAGGTCGGCGGCGAGCTCGGATGCGGCTGCGGAGAACGCCGAGCGTTGCGTGGACGATTCCGCCGTCACGGTG
The DNA here is from genome assembly GCA_031415655.1 of Actinomycetes bacterium. GTDB lineage: Bacteria > Actinomycetota > Acidimicrobiia > Acidimicrobiales > Acidimicrobilacustridaceae > JAKOVR01. The sequence continues at coordinate 14,064 of JANOSD010000091.1, read as the reverse complement.
TTGTCGACCGGAAGGGTCGGCGGTTCCCACACATCGAGCGAGGGAACGTCGCCAGTTTGTTGCAGCGCCACGGGAGCGGGAGCCGAAACGGCGCTGTCGGCCGAGCCGGCACCACCGAAACCCCCACCGACCACAAACCCGGCGCCGATCATGCCGACGAGGAACAGCAGCGACAATGCCATCTTCAGCATCACTGGCCGCCGACCCGGAACGATGTCGTGGCGACCGCCGAACGACTCCCCACGGGACCCGTCGGGCACCGACACGAAGTCCGTGGTGTAGTCCAGAAGTGCGGGCGCTAGGACTTCCGGCGCGGTGAGGGTGGGCTCGGGGGGGACGACCCCGACAACGGCGTCAACTTCGACGCGCGCGCCCTTGGAAAGGTGTGATGCCCCTACTCGTGTGGTCACGAGGGAACACCGTAGGCACTTCGTAACACTTTCGCAACTTTTGCAATGCATCCGCCATGATCGTTACGCGACCGTCAGGCCGAGGAGCGCCCTCCCGTGACCTGGGTCATCCGGCGGATGACACGACCGATCAGGCGAGCCCGTAGAACCGTTCGGCGTTCCGCCAGGTGGTTTCGGCGACGGTCTCCACCGGCTCCCCCCGCACCGCCGCCAGCGCCGTCCCCACCACCGATACCAAGGCGGGACGGTTCTTGCGGCCCCGATGAGGAACCGGCGCCAAGTAGGGGGAATCGGTCTCGACCAAAAGCCGGTCGGCCGGGCACAACATCGCCGCCTCCCGGAGCTCGGGTGCCGACGGGAACGTAACGATGCCACTGAAACTCACGTGCATCCCCCGTTCGAGCCCTGCCTCGGCCTCGGCCGGACCGCCGGTGAAACAATGCAACACCGTGCGCGCGGGCACGCCCTCGAGGTCAAGGATGGCGAAGGTCTCGTCCCACGCTTCGCGGGTGTGGATCACCAGCGGCAGATCGAGCTCGTGGGCGAGGCCGATCTGAGTGGCGAACACCGCTCGCTGTTGGTCGCGGGGCGAGTGGTCGTAGTGAAAGTCAAGGCCGCACTCCCCGATCGCCACAACGTGCGGACGGCGGTCGACCGCCAAGGCGCGAAGCGGCGCCATGTCGAGGGTGTCGGTCTCGTCAAAGGCGGTGGATGCATCGTGGGGATGGATCCCGACGGTGGCCCACACCCCGTCAATCTGCTCGGCCCGCGCGACGGCAGCCACCGAGCCGGGCAGATCACAGCCAACATCGACGAACCGAGTGACCCCGGCCTCACGTGCCTCCGCCACCAGTGCCTCGGCCGCGGCGAAATCGGCGGGGAGATGGCAATGGTTGTCGGTCCAGCGCATCGACATACGAACTACTCGGCAGCCGTCTCGACGGCGATCCGGGGGAACAACGGGGCGCCTTTTTCCACCGGAAGGCCGCCAGGGTATTGACCCCACACGACATCGGCCGGAACGTGCTGCTCAGAAGCCCGACCCGCCAGACCGATCCGATTCCACACCGCATCGGACGCTCGGGTGAGTGCCGGCGAGGCGAGTATCGCCACGATCCGGAGCACTTCGAGGGCGTCGCCCATCACGGCGTCGAGCTCCGGGCCGGGGTCCATCTTCCACGGCTCGTGGGTTTCGAGGTAGGCGTTGGCCTCCCGAATGAGCACCCAGGTGGCGTCGAGCGCCTTGCTCGGGGCAGTGGCGGCCCACGCCGCCGTGGTATCGACCACAACTTGCGCCGCAATGCCGGCGAGGGACGAGGTGAGCGAGGGCGATGGTCCCACCCCTCCGCATTTCTTGGCCACCACCGTGCTCACCCGCGAGAGCAGATTGCCCAGGTTGTTGGCCAAGTCGGTGTTGTAGCGGGTGACCATGCCCTCGAAGGAAAAGTCGCCGTCGGGGCCGAAGGTCTGGTCGCGAAGGAAGTGGTACCGAAATCCGTCCACCCCGAAGGTCTCCACCAAATCTGCGGGGAACACCTGGTTGAGCTTCGATTTGCTCATCTTCTCGCCCCCGAGGAGAAGATAGCCATGCACATTGAGCTGGTGCGGCGGTTCGAGCCCGGCGGCAAGGAGCATGGCGGGCCAATACACGCAGTGGAAACGGAGGATGTCCTTGCCGAGGATGTGGTGAACCGCCGGCCACCAGTCGCGGAACCGTTCCTCGTCGGTGCCGTACCCGATCGCCGTGATGTAGTTCGTGAGCGCGTCGTACCACACGTAGAAGACCTGCTCGGGATCCCAGGGGACGGGGATCCCCCAGGAGAGCGACTGGCGGGAGATCGATACGTCTTGGAGTCCACCACGAATCAGACCGAGCGCCTCATTTCGTTTGCTCGATGGTGCGACGGCATCGGGAAACCGTTCGTACCAGTCGAGCAGCGGCTGCTCAAAGGCGGAGAGGCGGAAGAACCAGTTGTCTTCCTCGACGAGTTCGGCGACCGTGCCGTGCGTGAGGCAACGCCCCTCAGCGTCGAGTTCGTCGGCGGTGTAGTAAGCCTCACACCCGACGCAATAGAGCCCGGAGTAGGTCTTCCGGAAGATGTGGCCGTTGTCGTAGATCTGCTGGAGCAGCCTCTGCACCGCCGCGTGGTGGCGCGGTTCGGTGGTACGGATGTAGTCGTCGTAGGCAATGTCGAGCAGGTCCCATGTTTCACGAAACCGGCCGCTCGTGACGTCGGCGTGTTGCTGCGGTGTGACCCCCGCCAGCTCGGCGGCGCGCTGGATCTTCAGGCCGTGCTCGTCGGTGCCGGTGAGGAAAAACGTGTTGTGGCCGAGCAGTCGGTGCCAACGGGCCAAGGCGTCGGCGGTCACGGTGGTGTAGGCGTGTCCCACATGGGGGACGTCGTTTACGTAGTAGATCGGCGTGGTGACGTAGAAGCGCTCAGGCTCGTGAAGGGCGGGCTCATGATTGGAAGGCTCGGAGGAAGCAGGCATCGCGGCGCAGGTTACCGGCACCACCGCGACCCGACCGTGGTCGTTTGCGGCGACAACCTGTACGGCGACCGACATGCCACGCCCGAGTGGCCGCGCCCGAAATGGGGGTGCTCGCGAACGAACGTGACTGGCGCCACGCCTGTTCGTGAGTAAGCGATCGATCGCCGAACCATCAGGAGGGACAACCGACGGTCAACCACCAGCGCCCAAACAGCACCCCCGTCGATCGTGGCCGCACTACCGTTGCGGCTCACCCCCGGGCACCCTCACAAGGACGACCACCACCATGGCCTTCAACTCCGGCACCGCCCCCGTACCCACGAGCTACGACTGCCAGAACTGCGGCGCCAAACTTCCTCCCCCGTGCGCCGAAGGCCAGCAGGTCTGCACGTACTGCCAGGCCACCTATCAGGTGCAACGTGAGGCCTCGAGTCCGCAGGGTTTCACGATCGTGTTCGGCTCCACGGCCAGCACCTTTGGCAACAACGTTCCCAGCTTCGGCAGCTATCCGGCCCCCAGTTCCCAGGCCATCGACGCCATGGTGAACGCCGGAGTCAAGACCGCTCGCTGGGGAGCGATGATCGGCCTGATCATCACGTTGGTCGTGATCGTGGCCGTGGCCGTCCCCGTGTATCTCGCCGTGAAAGACGGCTTCGGAAGCTTCAGTACCGCCACTGGAACGAATGCCAACATTCCCGGCGCACCGGGCATCAACCTCAACCTCACCGAGGAGGGCGGCATACTCCTCCCCGGCGAGCCGACGGCCGCCCCACAGGTGGTGCAGACGAGCAACTACTACGACCAAACCGCCAAGGCCAGCAAGAACATCGTGGTGCGCCTTGATCTCGGCGGGAAAAAGGTGGCGTGGCAATCCAAGCCCCTGGAAGAGTCCGGTGGCCTCCGGCGGCCGATCGTCACCGACGGCACCAACGTCTACGTGGTCGACGGCGCCAAGATTCGCGCCATCAAAGCGGCCGACGGCACGGATGTATGGAGCGGGCCCCTGGCCGACAAGATCTCGACCTCCTGCGGCGACTGTGTCTTCCTCTCCGCCGGAAAGCTCATCGCCCGCACGGACGACGGACAGGTGCAGGCACTCGATACCGCCACCGGCAAGCCGGTATGGAACCGCAAGGTGAAAGACGTTCGGGCCCGCCCGTATGTGGTGGGCGACAAGGTGCTCGTGCTCGACGGCGAGAAGGGCGTCTACACGCTCACGATCGTGAACAGCGCCGACGGCAGCGACCTCGGCACGATTGCCCCGAACTGTGGCCGAAGCAACAGCATCAAAACCGACTCCCAGGTGATTCCCTCGCCGCTCGAGAACGCTGTCTACCTCGGCTTTGGCTCGTCGCCGGGATGCTGGCAGCGTTTTGATCTGGCCAACCCAGCCGCACCCACGTTCAATGTCGAAGTGAAAGGCGCCTACCTCGACTATGACGAGTCGAGAGGTGTCGTCGGTGAGGGAAAGATTGTGTGGGGCCAGTCCGCTGCCGGCGGCGCGATCGGCATGATCGACCTCTCCACCGGCACCGGCGGCCTCGTTGCTGAGGAGGAGAACATGCGGTTCATCGCCGTGGGCGTGAGCAACGGAAACGCCATCATGCGCGCCAAGAACACCCGGGGTACAGCGAAGCTCTCGATCCGGGCGGTGAACCTCGCCACCGGGGCCACGGCATGGGAGAAGAGCCTGGGCGAAGCCGAATCACTCGATCTCCCGGAGCGCTCGGCCTCGTCGATCCTGTCGGACAACGAAACTCTTGTCAGTATCACCGTCACCCTCGACGGCAAGGTACAGGTGGCGTCGGTGGGCGCCACCAAGACCGAGATCGTCGTGAAGGGTGAAACCCTCGACGGCGCCAGCGGGGTGGCCTCCGGAGCGGCAACCCCGATCACCTCACCCAAAGCCACCGGCATCAGCGAAGCCAGTCTGATCGGCTGGAACGGCAGCCGGGCCACGCTGCTCGCCGGGACGCGCGTGGTGTCTGTCGATACCGCCAACGGCGCACTCGTGGGCTCCGTGCCGTAGGCCCGGTTCTCCGCCCCGGTCGTTCGCCCGGTCCGCCTCGGTCGTTAGCCCGGCGTCAGCCGGTACAGCTCCGAGGTTGCGGTGCCCACGTAGACGGCGGCGGTGTCGACCGCGATACACGATGCCCCAATGGGAGCGGTGGCCCACTCGATGCTGGCGGACGACCAGTTCGGCTGCCACCGAATCTTGCCGTCGGCGGCGAGGAACCACAGCCAGCCCCGCTCGTCGACGGTGTGGTCGTACGCGGTTTCGGGACCGACGACCAACGACGACCCGTCGAAGAACAACAACTCAAAGGCGGCATCGGTGCTCGGCCACGACCGACGACGCACGATGCCCCCGTCGAACACGTGGGGCGAATGACCGGCCTGGTTGTTTCCGGCCGCCGCCTGACTGAAACCAAGTGCATCCGTCCACACTGCGCCGTCGAATGCCTGGCCCACGAGGCCCTGTGGATCGAACGGTTCGGCGCCGTTGTAGTGGTAACCCCCGGTGTAGAGCAGACCACCGTGCACCGCCAGCATGGTGTTTCGCACGTAACGGCCGCCCGGACTGGGGATCACCAGTGATTGTTCCCAGTCGCCACCGAGCCCAGAAGGCGAGCGCCACACCAGCCCTTCTTTGGTGGGCTTTTTGGCACCGGCCACAAAAAGATCGGTGCCGTCGAGGGTGGCAGCGTCAAACGCGTGCCAGCTCACCGCACCGGTGTTGCCGAGCTTCAGCGTGGTCCAGGCCGGTGAGCCGAGCGACCGTACGGCCAGATCTCCCAACGAGCCCCTTCGATCAATGAACGGGGCGACGAGCCGATCGCCTACACGGCGAATCAGCCAGGTGCACTCGGTATCGAGTGTGTTCTCCGTGGCCCACGAACCGGCGCCAATATCCCAGCCCACCATTTGCATCGGACCGGTGTTGGCGCTCCAGTCTCCGTAGCCAACGAACACCTGTCCATCGAAGATCGTGAGTTCCTGGAGTCGGCGACCCCAAGCGGTGGACTGGGCGGCGGCCGGCGTGTGGGTGCCGAGGAGCACGGGCGTGGGCGGTGGTGGTGGCGGACCGGGCGTGCAGCCGGACTCTTGTGCAAGCAGCGGTGCACCCATCAACGCGGTGACGGCGGAGAAGCCGCCGGTTTGTTTGAGGAAGGTTCGCCGATCCAGTGATGCCGCCATACAAGGCAGGGTAGGGCCGATTCCAGGGTCGTGCACGGGAATGACCCGCTAACGCGACAACCATCGGCGCACAATGATGCGACTCGCCCGGGGATTTCCGGGCACCATCACGAACTCGATGGGCCGGTCCTGGAACGGTTGTGACGCTTCAACTTCGAGCACCACTCGTTCCTTCTTTTCTGGTTCGAACACCTCCCGGTACGCCAGTGCGAGAGCAGTGAACATGGCCGCGGTGGTGCCACCAGAGCGGAGCACCGGCCGGCCGTGCGTTGACGAGCTGGGCCCCTCGCTCGGGGGTAGCGGCACGTCGACCAACGCCTGCTCACCGTCGACCCAGTCGTCGTGTTGGTAGTCGTACTCCGGAAACGGCTCGGTGAATGCCATCCCCGGCGATAGTAGCCCCAACTCTGCTGGAACGGCAGACCGTGGGCACGCCCATGCGGACGAAGTGTCAGGTTGGGCGGGTCGCGATCCCGTAGACACGGTTGCGGGGAATGTTCATCTCGACCGCAACTCGATCGATGGCATCGCGGCGAGTTCGGCCCGCGGCTCGATGGCGGCCGAGCGCCTCGTTGATGCTGTCGTCGTCCGCAAGCGGCGGGGCCGCACCTTCGAGGACGACGACGAACTCGCCGCGCGGTTCACCCTTCGGCGCATCAGCCGGCCCCGTCAACCAGGCTTCGCTTTCGCCAATCGTTCCCCGCCACACCTCCTCGTGGCTTTTTGTGAGCTCACGACACACCGCCACCCGACGCTCGGCCTGCGCTCCCCCACGCAGTTCGGCGAGCAATCGAGCAATCCGACGGGGTGACTCGTACAACACCGTGGTGCGCCGTTCCGCGAGTACCTCGCCAAGGCGGGCGGAGCGATCACCACCGGAGCGGGGTAGGAAACCCTCGAAGACAAACCGACCCGAAGGCAATCCGCTCACCACCAACGCGGCGATGGCCGCCGAAGGGCCATTGACGGCCCGGACCTCAAAACCGGCGTCGAGGACCGCTCGGGCCATACGAGCGCCGGGATCGGCAATCCCTGGCATCCCGGCGTCGGAGACCATGACCACGGCCGATCCTTCCCCCATGGCGGCGACCACGTCGGCGGCCACGGCGTCCTCGGTGTGATCGTTGGCGACCACCACCCGGGCAGGCATAGCCACCCCGACCTCGCGCAGGAGCCAGCGTAGTTTGCGGGTGTCCTCACACACGATCATCTGGGCGTTCCGAAGCGCCGCAAGCGCCCGGGGCGTCAGTTCGGTGACGTCACCGATGGGGGTGCCCACCAGCAGCAATACCTGGTCGGCCCGACCAGCCGCCCGGGCAGTCCGCTGGTCGTTCCAAGGGTCAGGCCCAGAGTCAGGCCCAGAGTCAGGCCCGGAGTCAGGCATGGTCCGTCACCTTGAGACAGTCGCCCACCCTCAGATCCCACGATGCCATCACGCCGAGTTCGGTCTCGATCACCGATCGAGCATGACGGACCGGTCGGCCAATCCGCCATGGAACCATCGAGACGATGCGCACCACGACCATCTCGGCGTCGAGGAACGCCACGTCGATGGCGAAACGCATACGCATTGTGTGCACGCTGCGGGCCGGCGTCAAGAGCATCGCGGCGTCGATGCCGTCGCGGCCGAGGAGGCCACGCATACGGGCGCGGGGGGTATCTGCTACCTCTACCGACGCAAGGACCTTGCCCTCTCGCACAAGCCATGCGACCGCTGGTGGAGACGACGGCGTCATGGCGGATTCAGACGTTGAACCGGATGTCGAGGACGTCACCATCTTGCACTTCGTAGTCCTTGCCCTCCACCCGCATCTTGCCAACCTCGCGCGCTTTGGCCCACGAGCCGGCTTCGAGAAGTTCGTCCCAGTGGATGACCTCGGCCCGGATGAAGCCCCGTTCGAAGTCAGTGTGGATGACCCCCGCGCATTGGGGAGCCTTGTAGCCGGCACGGAAAGTCCAGGCGCGAGATTCCTTCTCGCCCGTGGTGAGAAAAGTGCGGAGGCCGAGCAGGTGGTAGGCGCTGTTGAGGAAACGGGGCATTGCCCCTTCGCCAAGCCCGAACCCTTCGAGCATTTCCGCCCGCTCATCGGGATCGGTGAGCTGCGCCGCTTCGGCCTCGAGCTGCACACACATGCCGATCACTTCGCCCCGACCAGCGAACTCCGCCTCCACCGGGGCGATCTTCTCCGGGATGTTGTCGACGTCGTCTTCACCGACGTTCACCACGGCCAGCACGGGCTTGTTGGTGAGTAGAAACCACGGTCGGAGCGCTTCGGAGTGCTCGGCGGCGAGATCGCTGCGGTAGAGCGGCGTGCCCTCGGCGAGAATCGCGTGTGCCGCTTCGAGGGCGGCGGCTTCGGCCGCCACGCTCTTGTCGAGTTTGGCGACCTTCTTCTTTTTCTCGACCTGCTTCTCCACCGCTTCGAGGTCGGCGAGGGCCAGTTCGATCTCGACGATCGCCAAATGTTCGAGAGGATCCGATGGGCCGGTGACGTCGTCATCCTCGAAGGCGCGGAGCACGAAGACCACGGCATCGGCTTCGCGGATGTTGGCGAGGAATCGGTTGCCGAGGCCCTCGCCTTTGCTGGCACCCTCCACCAGCCCGCCAATGTCGATGAACTGCACGCTGGCGGGTACGACGTTCTTGGAGTTGCTCATCGCCGCAAGCTGATCGAGACGGTGATCGATCACCTTGGCCATACCAATGTTGGGATCCTTGGTGGCAAAGGCGTAGGGAGCGGCCAGCGCACCGCCGCCGGCGAGAGCGTTGTAGAGGGAGGATTTCCCTGCGTTGGGAAGGCCGACAAACCCGAATCGTTCCATTGCTGGTCACCCTACCCGCGTCGGTTCTTCGTGAACGAGGGCCGGGGTCTCCCGGCGGGGTCGAGGTCGATCTCCGTGGCTGGGGCATCGTCCACGACCGAGGGCGATACCGAACAGGGATACCGTACGTCTATGCCGGTTCAACCCCTACCCCTCGAGGCCCCGATGGACCCGGTGGCGGCGTTCGAACGGATCACCTACCTACTCGACCGATCGTTAGCACCATCCACCAAGGTTCGGGCCTTTCAGAAAGCGGCAACGGTGATCGCCGGACTCTCGGCCGACGAACTCCGGCAGCGCTCCGCCGACGGCAGTTTGAAAAAACTCCCGGGCATCGGGCCATCGACGAGCGCGGTTGTTGCGCAGGCCCTTGCCGGCGAGATGCCGGACTATCTCCGCAAGGTCGAGCCGGGCCAGCCGCTCGCCGCCGACACCGAAGGAGGCCGCGCGTTGCGCGGCCTGGTGCGGGGGGAGTGTCACTGTCACACCACTTGGTCCGACGGTGGGGCATCGATCGCCGACATGGCGGCCACCGCGATCGCCCTCGGACACGCCTACATCGTCATTACCGATCATTCGCCTCGCCTGACCATTGCCCACGGGCTGAATCGGGAGCGACTGCTCGCCCAGTTACGCGAGATCGATGAGCTCAACGAGCGCCTAGATCCGTTTCGGATCTATGCGGGCATGGAGGTCGACATCCTCGACGAAGGCGAGCTTGATCTCGATGAGGATCTTCTCGATCGACTCGATGTGGTTGTCGCCAGCGTGCATCGCAAACTCTCGATGGATCGCACCCCGATGACCCAACGTATGGTGCGCGCTGTCAGCCATCCCGCCGTCACGATTCTCGGCCACTGCACCGGCCGCAAGCTCTCGTCCGACGGCGTGCAACCGGCGTCCGATGCCGACTTGTTGCGGGCGCCCTCGAACTTCGATGCCGAGGCTGTGTTCACCGCTTGCTCGCAAGCCGGTACCGCAGTCGAGATCAACTGTCGTCCCGAACGGCAGGACCCTCCCGACGATCTGTTGCAGCTGGCCCTGGACCTCGGCTGCAATGTGGCCATCAACACCGACGCCCACGCTCCCGGCCAACTCGAATGGCAGGTCTACGGCTGCGACAAAGCGGCGAGACACCAGGTCCCGACGGAACGTGTTCTCAACGCGTGGGACGCTCCAGGAAAGCGGTAGCCGCACATCCTGTTTTCCCGGGCTCCCCCGTTTTCGCTTGCGCCGGGGACGCCTACTACCGTGTCCGAGCTATGTCGAAGCGAACCAACAAGCTACGTAAGAACGCCCGCAAGAAGAAGGCCAACCACGGCACGAAGCCAAACGCCGGACGGGGCTAACCCCACGGCGCAACCGGCGAACGTGGCATCCCCCCCGTTCACGTTGCGAGACGTTGTTCACGACACCCTTCACGGGGTGGCGGTTGACGACCCTTATCGGTGGTTGGAAGACGGGCATGATCCCGAGGTGCGAGCCTGGGTCGATCGCCAGAACGAACGAACCGACGCGGCACTACACGTCCTGCCCGACCGGGCCGAACTTCACACCCGGCTCGCAGCCCTGCTCCGGGCCGGATCCTCAGTGGCCTGCCACGTGGCCGGGGAACGGGTCTTCTCACTCGACCGCTGGGGTCACCACCAGCAGAGTGTGCTGGTGGTGCGGAATTCGGCCACCCCGGGCAAGGCCGAGCTCCTCGTCGACCCCCATCTCGTTACCGGGGATCCCACCGCGGCGATCGACTGGTATCACCCCTCCCCCGATGGGCGGCTCGTGGCCTATGGCATTTCCCGCGGCGGCGACGAACAAAGCACGTTGCACATCCTTGACGTGGGGACGCAGCGAAACCTTCTCGATCGAATTCCCAACACCCGTGCGTGCTCTGTGGCCTGGCTTCCCGACGGATCGGCGTTCGCGTACACGCGTTATCCCGACCCGAGTTCGGTAAACGAGAACGAACGGGGGTACTGGCGAACCGTGCATTGGCATCGTGTCGGCGAGCCGACGAGCAAAGACGATGTGATTTGGGCCGACCTCCCCGACCGAACGGCGTGGCCCAACGTGTCGTTGTCTCGCGACGGGCGATGGCTGCTGGTGCACGTCGCCCTCGGATGGAGCCGCGTCGACGTCCACCTCATCGATCGACTTACCGGAGCCCGCACAGTCATGGTCGAGGGCACTGAAGCGGTGTCGCAGTTCATGGTGCTCGCCGACCATGTGGTGGGCCTCACCACCCTTGGTGCCGACCGGGGACGAATCGTGCGAGCCCCCCTCGCCACGGCGTGGCACGAGCACTGGACCACGATCGTGCCCGAGACGGATCGGGTGCTCGAAGCGTTCACCGTCACCTCCGGCTCGTTGTTGGTGTTGTCGGGCCTGCGAGCAGTTTCCCGGCTCGACCGATACGACCACGATGGCATCGATCATCGCGAAGTGCACATGCCCGAACTGGGTTCGCTCGCCGGACTGTCCGGGAGCCGTGAGCGAGACGAAGCCTATTTCTCGTTCACGTCCTTCGCCCGACCCCCCACGCTCTACCGGTGGTCCCACGGTTGGTTGGCCGACTGGAGCCTGCTCGACCACGAGGATCTCGACACCGACGGCCCCCAAGGCGAGTACGTCGTCGAGCAAGTCAGCTACCCATCGTCCGACGGCACAGACGTGAGCATGTTTCTGGTTCGGGCGGCCACCACTGAGCCCGGGCCCGATACGCACTGTGTGCTCACCGGCTACGGCGGGTTCGCCATCACGATGGGGCCTGCCTACAGCGCCGCCGTTGTCGCCGTATGTGACGACGGCGGCATCTACGCCGTCGCCAACATTCGCGGTGGCGCCGAGAACGGCGAGGCCTGGCACCGAGCGGGCATGCGCGAGCAGAAACAGCAGAGCTTCGACGATTTCATCGCCGCCGCCGACTGGCTCGTGACGGAGGGGTTCACCGCCCGCAACAAGTTGGCGATTCGCGGGGGCAGCAACGGTGGACTACTCATGGGGGCAGCCATCACCCAACGTCCCGACCTCTGCCGCGCCGCTCAGATCGCCGTGCCGCTACTCGACATGGTGCGGTACCACCTGTTCCTCATTGCTCGGCTTTGGATCCCCGAATACGGCGACCCCGACGTTCCCGATGAGTTCGCCTGGCTCCACGCCTACTCGCCTTACCACCACGTGATCGAAGGCACCCACTACCCGTCGGTGTTGCTCACGACCGCAGACCACGATTCTCGGGTCGATCCCCTCCACGCACGCAAGATGGCGGCACGCCTCCAACACGCCAACGCCGCCGAAGCCGACCAGCCCACTCTCCTGCGCGTCGAAACCAAAGCCGGCCACGGCCAAGGAAAACCCGTCGACAAACAGGCCGATGAGCTCGCCGACGTGCTGGCCTTTCTGAACTGGCAGCTCGGCGTGGCCACCCGTCCCGCGACGGGCGGCTTGCCGTTGTGGCGGCCGACCGTTCCGCTCTCCTCGCCATCGCTCGCCTCGCCATCGGCGCCAACGATCACTCAACCCCCTCCTCCCTCCTAGGTGCGCCATGTCTTCATACCCATCACCGGCTTCATCCCCATCACCGGCTTCATCCCCATCACCAGCTGAGCCCGCCCCGTCGAACCGCACGCCCACCACGCCCTCAACGGAACTGGTGACTGTCCCCAACCCAAATCCCGAGCGGGACTATGAGGTGCAGTGCGAGACGCCCGAGCTCACCTGCCTTTGCCCGGTGACCGGGCAGCCCGATTTCGCCACGGTCACCATCACCTACGTGCCCGACGAACGGCTCGTGGAGTTGAAGTCGCTCAAGCTGTATCTGTGGAGCTTCCGGGATCGGGGCGCCTATCACGAAGCGGCCACGAACGAGATTCTCGACTGCCTTGCGAGCGCGATCCAGCCTCGTCGCATGACCGTGCAGACCCTCTGGAATGTGCGAGGCGGCATCATCACCACCGTGACGGCGTCGCACCCGAACTAACCCGATCTCTGTCGGTAACGACCAGGCGGCGGAATGCACCCCGCCCACGGCCTGTGGGTGGTGTGAAGCCCCAAACGACCCGAAAACACCGGTGAGATACCCCTGGTTCAGAACCTGCCAGCGACGAACTGCTGGATACGAAAGCGGACCTTGTCGGGTAGGACACGACTGGCCAGGCCCACCACCGTCGCATCGTGACCCACGAGGTAGCGGTGTTTCGGCCTGGCCGAGAAGAGCGCACGTTCGATGGCTTCGGCGACGCGTAACGGGTCGATGCCGTTCTTGTCCTGCATCTCGATGACGCGGGACATCATGGTGATCAACTTGGCGTAACGGTCCAATGCGTGCGGGCCAATATCTTCGGTCAGCTCCTTGGTGAGTTCCTCGGAATAGTCGCGACCTTTGGCCCAAATCGCCGTCTTGATGGCACCCGGTTCCACTAGTGCGACGTCGATCTGCCACTCCGCCAGTTCTTGCCGCAGTGCCTCGACGATGCCTTCGAGCGCGAACTTCGACGCCGCATAGGGGCCGAGCATGCCGGTCGCCATTCGCCCGGCGACAGACCCGATGAACACGATGCGGCCTTGATGCTCACGGATCAACGGAAGGAACGCCTGAGTGACACCGACCTGGCCAACCACGTTGATCTCGAACTGGGTTCGCCACTTCTCGAGAGGGAGGTACTCGATAGGCCCGCCCATCGCCACCCCGGCGTTGTTGACGATGCCGGCGAAACGTTGACTGCCGAGTGACGAGGCGACACGTTCGGCGGCGGCGAGGACAGCGTCCTGATCGGTGACGTCACACAGCAGAGGCGTGACCTGCTCGCCGAGATCGGCGGTGAGTTCGTCGGCGTCGAGCTGCTTGCGCACCGTGGCGTAGACGTGGTGCCCCCGACTGCACAGGTGTTCGGTGGTGGCTCGACCAATGCCGGTCGAGGCTCCTGTAACGAGAATGGCACGCATAGCGGCGAGTCTTCCACATCCTCGGACGACGACCGGTACGGCGGGCGGGCGGGCGGGCGGGCGGGCGGGCGGGGTTCAGCCAGGCGCGGGGTTCAGCCAGGCGCGGGGTTCAGCCAGGCGCGGGGTTCAGCCAGGCGCGGGGTTCAGCCAGGCGCGGGGTTCAGCCAGGCGCGGGGTTCGGACAGGCGCGGGGTTCAGC
>JANOSD010000090.1:0-4531 GCA_031415655.1 Actinomycetes bacterium | reverse complement strand
GCCCGGTACCGATCAGGTGCTTCGTCGGCCAGCGCGCGTACCTGCGCGACGTCGAGCGGCACGACCTTGTTTGGTGGGGCCTTCGGCAGCTTCACGCCCACGCACGGGTTCGATCGGTTGAGCCCGTCGGCGACGGCCGCGCAGCGCTGGTCTGCGCGCTCCGCTTCATCCCACCAATCTCAAGTCGAATCGCCAGAGCCGCGCCCCCAAGACCGGCCAACCGGTCGGACACCGCCTAACGAGGTGCGCGAGCAAAACCGGCGTACCGCCCGATATCCCTCTGGTGATCCGGGACGGATTTCTGCACGGTAGGGGACCTCGCGGATCAGCGAGAGAGGCCGACGCCGGCGCCAATCGGGTGAAGAACCGCCTGTGACAGAGGTGAGCCCGACATGATCGTTCCGGGCGGTGCGATGCCGCCCAACGACGGCCGGTCGGGCGGTGCGCTACGCAGTAGTCGCATCGCACTACAACAAGGTGATACCCATGGCCCGTCCAACCTCGTTCCGACTCCCCGAAGACCTCCTCGAGCAACTCGACCACGAAGCCGACGCCAGCGGCACATCCGTCACGTCCCTTGTTGCTTCCCTCCTCACCGAAGGCATCAACACCCGGCGTTGCCCGGGCGTCATCTACCGCGACGGACCAACCGGTCGTCGCGCCGGTCTCGTGGCCGGTCCCGACATCTGGGAAATCATCCGAGCTGTCGGCGCCGCCAGCGGCCGCAGCGAGAAACGCCTCCGCGCCGTTGCGGACTCCACCGGACTGCATGTCTCCCAGATCCGCCTCGCCGTCGACTTCTACACCGCACACCCCGACGAAATCGACCGACGCATCAAAGCCGACGACCGCGAAGCCGAACGGATCCGTGAACTCATCAACCGACGCGAGCACCTGTTGTCCTCATGAAGTGGCTCATCGGCGAGATGTTCCCCGAAGCCGTCGCCGAAGAACTCCGACACAAGGGCCACGACGCGGTCGCCGTTTTCGAATTGGACATGCAAGGCGCCCCGGACCAGGACGTGTTCGACCTCGCAGTGAGCCAGAAACGGATCGTCGTGACGGAGAACTTCGCGGACTTCGCCGCGCTCGTCGAGAAGCGCCAAACCGACGACGAGCCCTGCACACCGGTTGTTTTCGTCCGCAAGTCATCGTTCCCAACGGGAGGAGCGCTTCCCGCCCATCTCGCCGAACACCTCGACAAATGGGCTCAAGACAACCCAGACCCCTAGAGTGGCCTCCACTGGCCCTAACAGCCACGCCCTCGTCCCGGCGTTCAGCCCGGTCGCGTGGGCGCAATCGGGGACGCCGCGGCTCGGCGCGTTCGAGAGGCGCCGAGGTCACGAAAATCGGTCGCGGGTAGCGCCGCACGAGGAGACGTGGCGGGCTCAGGCAGTGGCACGCCGACCCTGATGCGCCAACCCGTGCCCCGGTGCACTGTTGTGGTGCGGAGCGGGAAGCCTTTCGGGATGGCGATCGCAGCCATCGTCGTCCTCGTTGGCTGCACCTCGACCTCAACACCAGCAGCTCAATCCAACTCGGGGTCGCTGACGGGCAAAAGGATCGAATGTCTCGGCTGTCACGATCGCACCGGCCAACGCCGTGCCTGGAACCCAGCCGAGCCCGGCTCTGTCAACGCCTGTCGCCGAAACCACCACCAAGACAGCAACGTCGACCACGACTGCCGCCGCGCCTACTTCGGTGCCTCTGCCGCCGCAGATCGTTCAGTTCGAGATCAAACCGAACCACCTTGTTTGTGGCGGGGCAGACAGCTATCGGAGCGGGCACGTCACAACCATTTCCCAACCGCTGCCCCAGCCGATCGTCGTTACGGCGTCGTGGATCGTCATTCCAACGAATGCGTCGATCTCGTTTGAGTACAACGGTGTACCCGCGCCGGCCGGGAACTATGCCTCAACGATGACCGACCAAAAGCTTCCGATCAGTTTCGTGCCCAGTGCCGACTGTGGTGCCCACCGGATAACGCTCATCGCCAAGAGCCCCGGCGGGTCAGTCAAGGTCGACCGGGACGTGACCATGCTTCCCGCCGTCTGAACTTCACGAGGCCTCGCCAGGTCCTGAGGTGTAGTGGAGGACCGAGTGTGAGATGTCCGCTCGCTGCGGGCATATCCACGACCGACCACCCGCAAACCACGCACCGAAGGGCCGATCGGCCCGGCCTCATATCCATCGGGGACACGCGCGGCACTTCGGTGCATCCGCCACCGTCCGTGACGAACTGGCGGTCACCGGGCAGCCGCTGTTGTCCGCCCCCGGGGAGATCCTGGTGACCGCCAACAGACAGCGAGGGTTGCATTGAGTCGCGGACGGCCCTGAGTCGGCCTCAGTCGGCCCACCGGTCGAGCAAGTACTTTGAGTTCTACATCGACGTCAGTGAGTACATCACCCGTCGTGACTCGCTGCGCGACGCGCTGAGCGACATCCTCGGCCGACTCGCCGCTTCTGACACTCGATCCGAAGGCCAAGAAGCTGTGTAGTGCGATCAGGAGGCCCGTGCCACGAGGCGCACGTCGGCGTCGAGCGCCTCGGCGATGCGTTTGAGCGTTCTGGCCGTTGGGCTGGTGGAACCTCGCTCGATTCGGCTGATGTCGCCCTGATCGATGCCGCAGCGCTCAGCGAGTTGGGCCTGGGTGAGTCCATGCTTTTCGCGGAGCTCGATGAACTGGAGCGCGATGTCGTAGGCCTTCTCGAAGACTTCCTGCTGCGCCCGGGCCTCCGACGACAGCCGGCTTTGCCGACTCTCGGAGATCTCGTTGTAGGTCCGTGCCATCGCATTGCCTCTTCACTCGAAGTGCGGGGAGTTCCCCACGATGGGTCAAGCCTTGCGCGTTGGTTGTTTCGGGCGATCCGCTTGTCGCCGCGCTCGGCGATTCACCAAAGCGGCGTCAGTCAGTTAAAAGCGTGGCCGCAGTCAGCCCATGCACGAGCAGGTCGATCGTGTCACTGACGAGGTGGTCGTACCGATCCGGATCGTCGCTGGCGGGGAGGAAAGCGATCCCGAAGAGGGCGGCGAGAATCGTCTGCGCAGCCGCGGAGGGATCAAGGTCCGACCGCACGCGACCAAGAGACTGTTCGGCCGCGAGGTAGTCGGCAATCGTCCGGGCGGGGCCGAACGCCGCAGAGTCGGCAGAGCTGGACATAAGCGCGAGACGGGCGTTTCTCACCTCGGGTTGTCCGAGCATCCACACCTCGAGCGGCAGAAGATCGGAACGTAGCGCGGCAAGTCGGCGTATGGCGAGGCCGAGGTTTTCGTGGACCGACCCCGTGCCGGCAAGTTCCGGGAGTTGAGTGACCGATTCGATCAGATCCGCGTGAAGGTCGAGCACTGCGGCGAAGAAGAGATCATGCTTGGCGGCGAAATGCCGGTAGATCGTGCCCTCGGCGACCCCGGCGGCGTCGGCGATGGCCTTGGTGGTGGCCTTGGCGTAGCCGGCATCAGCGACGACTTGGACAGTGGCAGCGATCAATGCCGAGCGTGTGCGAAGGCCTCGTTCCTGCTTTCGACGCGGTCGGGGCTGCTCTGCGGTTTCTCGATTAACCACCGCCAGCCAGCTCCTCGACGATCGCCGCGACCCGCTCCGGTGCCTGATCCTGGACGAAGTGGTTGGCCTCGTCGTTGACCTCGACACCGCGCACGGCCTCGGCGTTCCACAAGGACCGGAACCGGTCGATGAACGGGTAGATCCTGGCACCGTCGCTGCCAGCGCAGACGGTGGTGCCATCTCGGGTGGAGGCCGCGCCGAGGGCGCAGGTCCCGTCGGGATTCGGGGTCAGCGCACCGAAAAGCGGGTCCTTGCCACCGAAGTACAGGTACAGCGGTTTATCGGTGAGGGGCGCGAGACTGCCGAGCATGCCGAACATGGCCTGGTCGTCGATGATGCTGAGCGCGAACACACCCGTCGGTTCGGCGATGGTCGGTGTGCGCAAAGCACCGGTGGTTGGATCGAAGAACGGGCCGAGAAATGCGTCCAGGATCTGAGCGCCTTGGGGCTGCGGGTACGGCGCTGCGAGGCCTTGCGCTGCACCGGTGACTATCAGCCCGCTCGAGACCAGATCGGGTCCGATGTCATGGTTGAGTTGCGACCACCGGGTGAGGGCACCGTAGGGGCCGGACGCATCGGCATCGGTGACCTGCCAAGCCCACGTGTTCATGACGAGAATGCCCTGAATTCGATCGGGTCGTTGTACCGCCATACCAAGGCCTATAGGCCCACCCCAGTCCTGGACAAGGAGGGTGGCGTCGTGAAGGTCAAGCGCATCGACGAACGCGGTCAACACTGACGTGTGGTCGCTCGGCCGGTAGCCGAAATCGCGTGACGGTGGCCGGGCGGACGCTCCGAATCCGTAGTGGTCCATGGCGATGACCCGATAAGGAATCGTTCCGAAATAACGTTTCCATTTAAGGTGGGTTGATAGTCTGGTCGTGTGACGCCGGACGAAGAAGTGATCGCTGCGAAGCTCGGCGCGTTGTGGCCGCACTTGAATGAGCGTCAGTGGAGGCTGGTGATGG
>JANOSD010000089.1:0-15107 GCA_031415655.1 Actinomycetes bacterium | reverse complement strand
AATCACTGTGGTCGTTCCCCGACGGTCGCACCACCACCTGCACCACCGCCGGACCGGTCTTCGACCCCAACCGCCACCGGGCCACCGACCCCACCACCTGCGGGTGGGTTCCCGACACCGCATCATTCACCCGCCACCCCGGCAAAGCCGACCCCACCGAACAAGTCACCGTCGCCGTCACCTGGCAAGTGCGATGGACATCGAACCTCGGCCACAACCAAATCCTCGGCAACGTCACCCGAACCACCGTCATCCCCTTCCGCATCTGGGAATGGCAAGCCACCACCCGCTGATCACGAACGGCCCCTGATTCGTTGCCGCTTGGAGTTGACTCCCCCTCCGACCTTGGGACGACCGGGCGCATTGGGTGCAGCTTCGCACCGAAACGGTACGGAGATGCACCCAAGCACTCGCTCGACGGGCGATATCGAGCCCATCGACACTGATGGCCTAGTCGAGCCGCCGTTAGGCCCTCCGTTAGGCCCTCCGTTAGGCCGTCTGAGTACCCGCCGCGGCGCTTGCGGCGACGTGCAGATCGTGCAGCCGGTCCATCAGTGCATCGAAGGTCCGAGCGACGTCTGTCGGCTCCTCGACCACTCCGATCAGCAACACCGAATCATTCACACTGTGGGGTGACTGCCCATAACCAGCCTCGTCGACCGTCGCCTCCCGTGATCCAAAGCCCGCCGGTCCCCCACCACCCGCCGCAATGGCCGCGCTGGCGGCGGGGGTGAGCACTCGGAGCACTGCCACCACGCCGATTGCCGGGTTGCCGACCACTTCGAACTCCTGGATGTACGCCCAGGGGACCAGTCGAACGGGGCCCGCGACCGGCACAAAAAGCAGACCGTCACCACCTGCATACGTGCCTGATCGGGAAGGGTGGCGCCCGACGTGCCGGTAGATCAGGACCATGCCAACGATCGCGGCAAGCAGACAAAGAAAGGCCGAACCAACGATTGCATTCTCGGCGGCATCGGGAGTTCCCCAGGCGCCACGCCGCCACAGCACTACGAGCGAGGCCAACGCCACCGGCCCGGCGAACAGGAGTCGAATGGAGATCTCGCCAACGAACTCACCAGCAAGATCCTTCCACGCCGATTGGCGGGGCAGATGAAATCGACGCCAGACGCCCGGCTTCGGGAGCAACCGCGGCTCCCATCCCACGCCAGCGTTATCGGCCCTTGACCGTGCCGCCGCCCGCGCTACACGTTGCTCTTCAGCCTTCGCACTCCGTCGCGCTCGAGTACTCATGACCACCCCAAACATCGTTGGTCCACCGCTCAGCCGATCGCTAAAACTCGCGCTCGAGGCGGGCAACCACCTCGCGGTAACGGCCCACCGGAACGAGGTGCACACCGTCGAACAGGCCGCTTTCGCGAACCGCGAGCACGAGGTCACAGGCTAACGCCACGCCCGCACCCCGATCGTGCTCCAACGCCTGCGTGACCTGTTCAGGAACGGCGAGCTGTGGCACTTCGGCGGTGAGCTTTCGCGCCATCGCCGCACTGCCGACCACCATCACACCGGCGAAAACTGGGCCATCAAACGTCAACGATTCCCGCCACTCGACCAGTCGATCCATCGAGAACGCCACCTGGGCGCACACAAAGTCGGCTTCACGTTTGAACGCCGGCAAACCGGCATCGAGCCCCGACGACACGCCGAGCCGGAACGGCGCTCCCCATCTCGTTGCATCGAAAACTCCCGAGCCTCGGCGATCATGGAGCGGACGGTCAGGTCGTCGGAACGTTTGCCGGATTCGGGGCGGTCGCCGTACACAAAGAGGAACTCGTCTACCCCGTACGCCGCGGCGGTGAGCAGATCGCGACGAAATCCGAGCACGTTGCGATCACGGGCGTTGAGACAGGCGATCGAACGTCCACCCATGAGCGCCACCTCGTGCGCCACCGCGATGCTCGACACCGTCGCTCGGCCGATGTGGTTGTCGGGAATCAGAAATGCGGTGGCTATCGAACTCAGCACCCCGATCTGGTGACGGACGCGCATGAGGTCCGGTTTGGTTGCCGGCTCAATCTCGCAGATCACCTCGAAGGCGGGCCGGCGGCCGAGTCCGACGTCTACGTTGGAGCCTGTCATCGTCCCACGGTATCGGTCGGGCCGCGCTTGCGGCATCTCACCCTTTACCTCTCGTAGCCGGCGGCACCAGCGAGGTAACCGTCGAGCTCGTCGTCAGCAGCGCCAGCGAACGTTACCCATCCCGACCCGGACGAGTTCGCGACCCGTTCCGAAAACGACCGAACCGGCCAGCGGTGAAGCCCGCGTGGCCGGTTCGGAGCAAATCTGCTGGAGAAGAACTAACGAGCGTTGAGCAGCTCGATGAGCGCCGGAAGCACCTTGTGCACGTCGCCCACAATGCCGAGGTCGCACACCGAGAAGATCGGAGCTTCGGCATCTTTGTTGATGGCGATGATGTTCTTGGATCCCTTCATGCCCACCATGTGTTGGGTGGCACCGGAGATACCGGCAGCGATGTACACGGTGGGCTTGACGACCTTGCCGGTCTGGCCGACCTGGTAGCTATACGGAACCCAGCCGGCATCGACGATGGCGCGTGACGCACCGGGAGCGGCACCGAGTTTCTTGGCGAGGTCCTCGATCATGGTGAACTTCTCGGCTTCGCCAAGACCACGACCGCCGGAAACCACGATGGCGGCTTCGTCGAGCGACGGTCCGGAGCGCTCTTCCACATGACGGTTGAGCAACTTGGCGGCGCCGGTAGCACCGGTATCGGGGACAGCGATCGCGGCGACGGCGGCGGCGGCGCCACCACTCTCTTCCGCCGCAAACGACTTCGGGCGGATGAGGACGAGACACGGCCCGCCCGCGGTGAACTTCGTCTTCACCATCGTGTTGCCACCGAAGATCGGCACGACCGTGACGAGGGAATCACCGTCGACTTCGAGGTCGACGTTGTTGGTGATGACGGTCTTGTCGAGTTTGACCGAAAGGCGACCCATGATGTCGCGGCCGTCGTAGGACGTTGCGGAGATGATGGCGTCGGGGGCATTGCCAGCGTTGACGGCATCGGCGATCGCCGCCGCTACTGGCACGCCCAGGAGGCGACCGGAGAGATCACCCGTGGCGTACACGGTGGTGGCACCGTGAGCGCCGAGGACCGCCGCAATAGCGTCAGCATCAGCGCCGGCGTACACGCACTCGACGGTGTCGGCGAGGGTGCGGGCCTTGGTGAGGATTTCGAGGGTGGTGTTGCTGACCTTGCCGTCGGCGGCTTCGGCCAGAACCCAGATCTTTGAGAGTGCCATGTTGTTGGTTCCTGTTTCTTCCGTCGGCCGGTCAGATGACCTTGAGGGTGTCGAGGAACGCCACGATTTTCTCGGCGCCCGTTCCGTCGTCTTCGATGACCTCGCCAGCCTCGCGGGCCGGCGCTGCTTCCACGAGCACGATTTCCTGCCCACCGCCGGCCCAGCCGACGGACGCCGGATCGATGCCGAGGTCGCTACAGGTGACCTGATCGACCGGCTTGCTCTTGGCGGCCATGATGCCCTTGAAGCTCGGGTACCGGGGCTCGACCACGCCAGCGGTGACGGACACAACGGCGGGCAGCGGGGCCTCGCACTCGTCGTAGCCGGCTTCGGTCTGGCGTTGCACGCTCACGGTGCCGTCGGCAATCGAGATGCTCTTGGCGAAGGTGATCGACGGCAGGCCGAGCAGCTCGGCAATCTGCTCCGGGATGGTGCCGGTGTAGCCGTCGCTCGACTCGGTGGCGGTGAGAATCAGGTCCGCACCTTCCACCCGCTTGATCGCGGCGGCGAGCACCTTGGCGGTGCCGAGGGCGGAGGTGCCGGCAAGGGCGGGATCGCTCACGAGGACAGACTTGGCTGCCCCCATGGCGAGCGCCGTGCGGAGCCCGCTGACCTCATTGTTCGGGGCCATGCTGACGAGGGTTACCTCGCCGCCACCAGCCGCATCAGCGAGCTGAAGGGCCATCTCTACGCCGTAGCTGTCGGAGTCATCGAGGATGAGCTTCCCGTCACGCTTCAGCGTCTTGGTGTTGGGATCCAGGGCTCCGGGCTCGGCCGGATCCGGGATCTGCTTCACGCAGACGACGATGTTCATGGGCCGGATTCTTCCCCTGCCACGCCAAGTTGGCCAAATCGTGCTCGCAATTCTTTCGTCGAAACCTTCGCCCGGACCGCAATGCTGCGCGGGCTCGAATGCTGCGCGGACCAACCTGTGTCGGTGAGCCCGACTATTTCCGGCTCAGCGTCGCAGGTTTGTCCGCGCAGCATTCGGGAGTCCGGCTGGTACGGTCGCCTTCGCAGTTCCCCCGAGTGGCGGGAGTTGTTCGGCGCCGCGACAGCGCGGTCTTCCTTTGTCCTGCGCGTCCCGCGCACTCCCTTGGAGACCGCCCATGTCCCGCCGTACCCAAATCGCCCGCCAGCACATCCTGGACCGGCTGCGAAACCCGGAGCCCGTCACCGCGCCAAGGCGTGACCCGGCAGCGATGCCGGAGTTCTCGCATCGACCCGAGGCCCACCATTCGGATCAGGCCCCGCACGCAGAGCAAGTCCCGCCCGCCGAGCAAGTCCCGCCCGCCGAGCCAGTCCGGTCCCAAACCGAGGCGACTCGACCGGCCTCGATATCGACCGCCACGCTCGTCGATGCTGTGGCCGCGATCACCGCAAGGCAATGGGGACTCATCACCCGCGCCCAGTTCCTTGGCACTGGGGGCACGTTGCAGCAACTCGAGCACTGGCAGCTCACCCATCGTCTGCGGCGCGTACTGCCGGAGGTGTTCCTACTCGCCGGTGTCCCCGCCAGTTGGGAATGTCGACAGCTTGCGCATTGCGGGGCATCGGGGGGAGCGGCATCGCACCGAGCCGCAGCCCACCTCCTGGGCAACGACGACCTGCTCAACCCTCCGCGAGAGCTGAGCATTGCCCGCGGCCGCCACTACCGACCCGAGGGCGTCATCGTGCACGCCTCCCAGGACCTCGACCGCGACACGCTCGTGGCGCGCCGCGGCATCCCGTGCACCTCCCCGGAGCGGACCCTCCTCGACCTCGGGCAGGTATGGACACCGGAGCAGGTGGAGGTCGCTGCCGACGACTTCCTGCGGCGAAAGGTGGTCACCTGAGAGTCGATCGGTAGCTGCTGGGCGGGCCACGCCCGGCGCGGCCGGCCGGGAATCGTCACCCTTGGACAGCTCATAATCGCCCGCACCGGCGAGATCGACCAGCCGGACTCGAAGCCGGAACGGCAGATCATGCGCCTGCTCGACACTGCCGATATTCCGGACGGGGTCCTCCACCTCCGTGTCTACGAACCCGACGGCATGTTCATCCTTGAATCGGACCTCGGCTGGCCGGAGGAAAAGGTGATCCTGTTCTACGACTCGTTCGTGCACCACTTCAATCACCAGTCGTTCGAGGCCGACCCCGAGAAACGACGGCGCGCATCCGTCCTCGGCTGGACCATTCTCCCGTACACGAAGTCCACGCTCTACGGATCTCCGTGGGTGATCGCGCGCGAGGTGCGCGCCGCCCTCGGCCGCTGACGGTCAGTCTGCAGGGGCGCCGCCGACGCTGGCGCGGGCACGGACCCGAATGGCCCGGGCACGGACCCGAATGCTGCGCGGACCCGAACGCTGCGCGGACCAACCTGTGTCGCTGAGCCAGACTATTTCCGGCTGAGCGTCGCAGGTATGTCCGCGCAGCAAGTTCAGGCAGCAAATCCGGGGCCGAGGGGCGTTGCGGACTACGGCATGACGAGGGCGAGGGCGTCGGGTTCGTAGAGGAACGTGAGCTCCGCGGCCTCGCCAAGGTAGTCACCGTCGACTTGGTACGGAAATGGACCGAAGCCGGAGGCCACCAAAGCCTCTACGTCGACGCGGTAGTCCACCTTGGGATGCCGGCGAGCCCAGGCCCCCTTGCGAAGCGCCGAGGCGAAACAGCCGAGGATCGTGGCCATGTTGAGCGTTCGGATCGCGACCGTTGCGAAGGGGCGATCAAGCGAGGCGTCGGGCGCAAAGTTGAACGGCAGCGGCCCGATGTACGTGTAGGGGTTCGAGTTGAAGACGGCTGCCTGGTAGACGTCATCGACGATCGATCCGTCCGGGAACCCCAAGGCGAGCCTCGGACGCGACCGGTCGTAGTGACGCAGCGCGGTGTCGAACGCCGCGAAAACGAAAAGTGCATGACTGGCGTACCGTTTCCACGACGCCCGTCGCTCCACCTGCTGTATCACTGCCGCGTCGAAACCAAGGCCCACGTGAAAAAGGAAATAGCGCCCGTTCACCGAACCCAGCCCTACCCGACGGATCGAATTGGCGGCCAGTGCTTCGATCAGGGCGCCCGTCGCCTCCACAGGATCGTCCGGCAGACCGATCGTGCGGGCGAACACGTTGGTCGACCCGCCCGGAAGTGCGGCCAATGCGGTATCGGACCCGGCCAGCCCATTGGCCGCTTCGTTCAAGGTTCCGTCACCGCCGAGCACCACCACCACATCGACGCCGTCGGCTACTGCACCCTTGGCGAGCCGGGTGGCGTGGCCTCGTCGGTTGGTCTCCGCCATCGTCACGTCGTGGTCGGCCGAGAGCGCCTTCTGGATCACCACCCGCGATCGAGCGGTGACCGACGAAGCGGAGCTGTTGACAAGAAGAAGGATCCGCACCCGACGAGTCTCCCCCATCGGCGAAGCCCGTGCCGACGCCACCCGAATTGCTGTGCGGACGAACCGGTGACACTCAGCACGGCAAGGCGCGACTGAGCGTCACCGGTTCGTCCCCAGCCCAAGCAAAAGTCGGGCGGCGGCGATTGTGGGACGATCGGTGTAATCGTTCGCCGAGAACGAGGTCAGGACAACTGGCGCCACCCCGACGGCGTCACCGACGAGGAGCCACCATGACCGACATCTTGTTCAACGAAGCCCAGCTCGACGAGTTCGGCGCCAAGCTCGAGGGCGTATTCGCCCAATTGACCGACGAAGAGCAGCATTTGCTCGGAGCCCTTATCAATCGGGGAATCGCAGGGATCCATGAGGACAGTGGCGGCGACGTCAGCGGATTCGCCCTGCTGGTACCCGCCATTCAACGAGTGCGCGAGGCAGCAAATTCGTCGAGCAGCAACGGCATGATCATCGCCGTCCGACCCGGCGACGGCAGCGTGCTACCCAATGATCCATTCAGCTTTGTATTCCACAAGATCGTGTAGGTGCGCGGCCCGCCTCGAATGGTGTGCGGCCCAACCGGTGACGCTCAACACGACAATGCGCGGCTGAGCGACACCGGTTCGCTCCGGACGGCGCCCTCGGTGTTCAGTGGAGAATGAAGTCAGCGCCGGTGGAGAACTTGGTGAGGGTGACGGCGCCGAGCTCGTCGGCTGGCGGGTGGCCCACGGTGATCTCCCACGTTCGGCGGAAACCATCGGCCGGCGGCACCGGCCGGCATCGGGCGGAGGGGTCCACCCCTTGGGCGATGGCATTGAGGGCCTGGCCGGCGCCGTTGTCGCCGGCGCCCTCCGCCGCTCCCAGCAACAGCGACGCCCAGGAGAAGCCACTCGGTTCACCCGTCGCCGGACAGTCACCGAGCGAAAACCGCACGTAGTCGCCCGTGTAGTCGCCCGTGCGGTTCGCGAAGTCGCCGCCGCCTGGTCGGGTTGCCGACCCACCGGCCGCATCATCTGGACGGGTGGCCCGCGTCACCTCAACCGCCACATAGGACCGCGGACGGAACGCCGGGTGCAGCTCCAACACCTTCGCGATCAGGTCCAGCGAATCGAGGGCCGAATCGCCTGCGGTATCCGCCGCCGAGCCGGGGGACAACCCACCGGTCTGGAGGGCACGGGCCAGCCGCATCGAGGCGACGCCGGCCACGCCAACGAATTGCTGCACGCCCAGTTCGAGCGCGGCATCCGCTCCGAACCGCTGCTCGACGGCCCGGAGGAACGACAACACCAACAGATGCCCTTGCAGACAGAGTTCGTCGTTGATGGCGGCGAGCGTTCGGGCGGAGAACGATTCGAGCCGGAGGTCCGGATCAAGTGGACCGTCGTAGTGGAGCCATCCGTCGCCGGGTTCTCCCCCACCCGAAAGGCCCGAAAGGTCGGACAGGTCGGACAGGTCGGACAGGTCGGCAAGATCGACCGAACCGGCGAGCGTCCCCGCAACCCAGCCGGTGATCGGAGGCTCCACGAGTGCTTCGGCATCGTGTTCGATCGTGACCGTCCAGTGACAATGGGGATCCCGGCCCGCGGGCACCCGTGGCGGACGATGGATCGGCCGCATGCGGGCCTGCGGGTTCGTGGCACATGCGGTGGCGTCGAACGTGGGGTCCTCGATGTGGTGACACATCGTGTGGACAAGCTCATCGCCCATCGGTTCCACGTCCATCAGGGCACCGCAATGGGCCAGATGAAACTCGCCGTGATCGGCATCGGCCACCGAATAGCGAAAGTCCATGAATCCATGAGGGGCTCCCACGTCGAACTGCATGCCCTTGAAAATCGTGGCCACATCCGTACCGGTGAAATGCAGAAGAGTTTGCATCCGCCGGGTGTACACGGGGCTCGCGCCCATCCACTCGTCGATCGCCACCGCTCCCATGGCTGCCTGCCCGAAACGCCCCAGTAGGTTCGGCATCCCCGCCCGGTCGATGAGATGGCCGGCCATGAGGTACTCACGAGCAAGCGTGGCGAGCTGCGAGCGGGTGGACATCTGATCGATCATCGTTGACTCCTAAGGGATGGACCTTCGGGGAGGACCCGGGGCCGTGTCGCCCTCGCCCCCCTCTTGGCCGCCGCTCCGCTGTTTCTGGCGGGCCCCTTCTTCGTTAGCCCTTTTTTCGCGGTCATTGATGTCGTCGGCTCCGGGAGGGCAACGACGGCACGAGTCACCCCGTCGACCACGAGTGCGAACAGTCGATCCATGTCGACCTCGTCACCAAAGAACCCGCGTACCTCGAGGGCCACAAACCCGTGGACGGCGCTGAAGATCGCCAACTCCACATCGAGCGCGGCCATCGGCGAATGGCCGTAGCTGAGCACCATCGCTTCGAGTGCCTCGTGGGCATCGAGACTGGCGGTAATAAACGCGTCGCGGTCGAGTGGTGCCCTCGTCACGCCCTCATATCGATGGGGCCACCGCAGTGCGAAGGAACGGTGTACCTCCACCAACGCCCGCAGTCCGTCGGGGCCGGAACGACCCATCGCGGCGGTTCGCAGCTGCGCACCGAGGCGTCGAATCGTGCGTACCTGCAGGATGGCCCTGAGCGCGTCGAGGCTCTCCACATGGTTGTACAGCGACGGCGGTCGGATGCCCACCTCGGCGGCCAGCGCCGTCATCGATAGCGCGTCCCAGCCCGAGCGATCAACCAGCGCCTCTGCCGCCACGACCAGGTCGTCGAGCCCGAGGCGGGCCCGCAGCGGCGAGGATCGACGGATGGAAGTGGCGGCCACGAAAGAAAACTACACCCCTTCGTCTCGTTACGATAGGGGTTCGTTGTAGATCTACGACGATCGACGCGGGAGATCCCATGGAACAGTGCACGGAGTTGGGCTTCTACACACTCGCCGGACATTCGGCTTCGCCCCGCGATCTGATCGACGAGGTGTGCGCCGCCGAGGCGCTCGGGCTGGGGTCGGCGTTCATCAGCGAGCGCTTCAACCTCAAGGACGCGTGCACGCTTTCCGGCGCCGCCGGCGCGGTGAGCACGTCGCTCGGCATCGCCACTGCGGCCACGAACCACAACACCCGACACCCACTCGTGACCGCCACGTTCGCCACCACCATGCACCGGCTTACCGACGGTCGTTTCTCGCTCGGGCTTGGCCGCGGGTTCGACATGCTCTTCGCCGTCATGGGCCTGCCGCCCGTCACCATGGCCCAACTCGACGATGTAGTCGGCATCCTGCGCCGGCTGTGGAAAGGCGAGATGGTGATGGGTCACGAGCCCGCCGGCCGTTACCCCCTCCTCAATCAGGACGCGGCGTTCGACTTCGACATCCCGATCCTGCTGACCGCGCTCGGCGAGCGCACCCTGGAGTTCGCCGGCGGACTCGCCGACGCCGTTGTCCTCCACACCTTCTTCACCGACGACACCCTTACCCGTTCGGTGGCCGCGGTTCGTCGAGGCGCAGAACGGGCCGGGCGTGACCCCGAGTCGGTCCGAGTGTGGTCGGTGCTGGCCACGGTGGGCGATCACCTTCCGGAAGAATTGCGGCTCCGCAAGCTCGTCGGCCGTTTCGCGACCTATCTCCAGGGGTACGGCGACCTGCTCGTGTCAGTCAACGGATGGGACCCCGCCGCGCTGGCGGCGATCCGGGCCAACGAGGTGTTCGCCCACCCGCCCGGCGCCTTCGACGCCGTCGGGACTATCGAACAACTCGAAACGCTGGCCGAGATCATCCCCGCCGAGTGGTTGGCCGCCGCCGCCATCGGCACGCCGGCGCAGTGCGTGGCCCGCATCGCCGATCAATTCACCGCCGGCGCCGACTCGGTAATCCTCCACGGCGCCACCCCTACGGAGCTCGAACCGATCCTCGCCGCCTACCGGGCCTACCGGGCCGACCAGCCACTCGACGCTGGCGTTGCGCTCCCAGCCAACCCGGGATGGATGACCACGCCCGCGTAGTCCGCCGTCCCACTTCGCGTTCCCCTGTGCACTCGTTCGGCGACGCGGAAATAGATCGCGCATCACGACGGCCAGCTTCGCCTCTCGCGGCGTCCTCGTCCTCGACGAACGAGTCAAGTGGGCCTTCGTCCTGCGTCCTTGCGAGAGACGAACCATGACTCGTCGCTAGGAGGGCGTCATTTCCGCGTCGCAGCACGAGGCCCGGGCGTCGATGATGGCCGCGGCGACGTCGGGAACATTGGTGATGATCCCGTCAACCCCGAGTTCGTACAGTTCGGCAATCCGCTCCGGGCGATCGACGGTCCACGGAAAAACGGCGAGTCCCGACGCCCGGGCAGCGTCCATGAAGCTCGGCGTGATGTAGACGTCGGGCGGGTTGATGGCCACGGCCCCCGCTTCGACGGCGAGCCGGAGCACCTTGGGAAGGTCGAGGCAGTCAATGGCGAGCAGCGCGCTCGGCAACCCGGGAGCCAGGCGGCGCACCGCCCTGAGCACCCCGAGATCGAAGGAACTGACCAAGGTTCGCTCCGGGTCCAGGATCTCCCGCACGATTGCGAGGATTGCCGGGAGGTGGGGGTAGGTCGGATCAAAGCCGGGTTCGTGGACCGACGACTTGATCTCGACATTTACCCCGAGCGGTCGACCCGACCGGGAGCTCGGTTGTTCACATGCAGTTAGCGCGTCGGCGAGGGTGGGAACATGGGACGGCAGTGAAACAAACGGCGTGTCGGCCACCACCAATTGGGCCGTCGGCGTTGTCGAATCGCCGGTTGCAAGGTGAGGATCGTGGTGAACGACTGGGATTCCGTCGGAGGTAACCCGCACATCAAGCTCCACCCAATCAGCACCCAGAGTGGCGGCGCCGACGAAGGCATCCACGGAATTCTCAATGAATACAGCCGATGCGCCACGATGGGCAATCACAAGCGGGCAAGGAATCTCACGGAGAGTGGTCAAATCAACTCGCTGTCAAGTAACGATCAAGTGTGACAAAAAACATTTGGGTTGCCCCTTGAAACGGCGCTCCAAACACAATACGGTGTGCATGTCCCAGCTACACGCCTGCACTTTACCTAGGGCGGTGGCATGTGAATTGCTTCACGACTGGTTGCCTGCTGCAAGCACCGCAACCAATCGGTCGCCCCTATTGCCTGTGGAGGCACTGTGGCCCTCACCACTGCACGCTCACTCACCCTGTCAATGCAAGACGACAGCTGGCGCGAATACGCCGCCTGCCGCGACACCGACCCCGACCTCTTTTTCCCTGTCGGTACGACAGGTCCTGCGCTCGAGCAGATCGCCAACGCGAAAGCGGTATGCGACAACTGCGAGGCCAAGACCCCGTGCCTTGAATACGCCATCACCACCAACCAGGACTCTGGCGTGTGGGGCGGTACCTCGGAAGAAGAACGCCGCCAGATCCGGCGCAAGTTCGTCGCCGCAAAGCGCCGAGCTTCCTAACGCCACTCGCCCGGCCACGATCCACGGCCGGGCATCGTTCGGAACGCAATACTTCCGAAATAGATAGGTCAACGTCATCTTCGACGGCCTCCCCCGGGAGGTCGTCAACGCGTTTGGATCCTCGGATCCCTTGCGTCTCCCTTGCGACCTCCCGTCGGGCAGTCGCCTACCGGGCAGTAAGGGCCGGCTCCACATACTCGACGCCCTTGGCGGGCAGTTCGAGGCGCACGACGGTGCCCGTGCGGCCCGCTGGCCCATTTGCCGGCGTCATCGAGATCGTGCCGCCAAGCTCGGACGTCACCAACGCACGCACGATCGACAGGCCGAGACCGGGGGACGCTTCCAGCGAGAAGCCCTCGGGCAGACCGGCTCCGTCGTCGGTGACGGTCACGCGAAGCATGCGGCCATCATTGGCGAAGTGCACATCCACCTGACCACCCGCGTCGGCGAGCTCGGATCCGCGCGGGAACGCATGGTCGACGACGTTCTGGAACAGTTCGGTGAGGACGACCGCAAGCGGAGTCGCAACGGTGGCGGGAAGCTCACCGGCATCGCCCCGAACATGGAACCGCACCGGAACGTCGGGCGACAGGAGGCCTTCCTCCACCATCCGAATCAGCGGCTTGGCGATCTCGAGGAACGGCACATCGTCACCGGCTCCCCTCGACAAGGTGTCGTGCACGAGGGCTATCGAGGCGATACGCCGCACCGATTCGTCGAGTGCCGCTTTTGCCTCCGGGCTCGCAAGGCGCCGCGCCTGCAACCGCAACAGCGAGGAAATGGTCTGCAGGTTGTTCTTCACCCGGTGGTGGATCTCACGGATCGTGGCATCCTTCGAAAGCAGCAAACGATCACGCCGTCGAAGGTCGGAGATGTCTCGAAGCAACACGATCGCACCGGTCACTCGACCGGCGTCGATCAACGGAATGCTGCGCACCAAAACCACCACGTCGGCGCCACCCTCCACTTCTTCCGTGCCGGGGCTCGCCCGGTTGAACGAGTTGCGGATCGCAGTCTCTTGCAGTCCACAGTCGGCGAGGCGCATGCCTTCGGTATTGGCGTGCACACCGAGCCGATGCAGGCACGACACGGCATTCGGCGACGAGTACTCCACGCGAGCGGTGGCATCGAGAATCAGTACGCCATCACCGACACGAGCGGACTCCTCCACGGTGAGCTCATCCTCAGCGAACGGGTAAGCACCCGTGGTCAGCATGCGGAGGAACCGGTGGAACACCTCCACGTACACCCGTTCCAGCTCGCCGCTCGACCGCCCGACCGATGGCGCAGATTCGCGGGTGAGTACGGCGATAGTGACGCCTTCGAAGACCACCGGAATACACAGGGCACGCACGAACTCGCGCAGCGTCTCGCTCGGAACCTCACCATCGATGATCTGACCGAGCCCGAAAGTACGGGCCACCAAGGGGCGTTGATGATCCTGCACCATCTTGCCCACCCAGTCGGTGCGGTACACGGTCTGACCGGTAGTGGGCCGCACCTGGCCGAGCACGATGAACTGCTCCGTACCCTCGCCATCCACCGGATGGCCCATGCGAGCAAACAGCATGAGATCGGAGAACGAGAGGTCGGCCAACAGGCCCCACGATGTGACAAGGCGCTGGAGGTGCGCCGTCTGCTTCTTGTCGAGCGAGGTGTGGTTACGAGCGAGCTCGGTAAGTCGTGCCATGGCGTTTGACAGTCTGGCGCGCCCACGATCACCGGCGGTGTCTTCTGACTGCTCGGCGTGTCGATGTGCCTCGTGTGATGCCCAAGCAACCGACGAGGGTGGCATGCACGTTCACCACCGACCGTGCCGGTGATCGGTCACACTTGCCCGGAGACTTCACAAGAAACGGAGCGTGATGGGACTATTCAAGAAGAAGGAAGCGGGCGCGGCCCCGGCGAACGCAAACCCTGTCGATCCTGCGCTGACCCAGCACCAAGCGACGTTGGCGTCGGTCGGCCTGCCCACTCACGGCGGCGCCCTCGCTCCGTCGCTCACCGCCCACTCCGGGTTCGTCAAGCGGGCGACGTGCACGCAATGCGGGGCACCGAAACGCCTCCCCTCAACCACCGCCTACCTGTATTGCGACTATTGCGGTGCGTTGGTGGACTACGACTTCCGCCTCGCCAACGCCGGAACCAATGCCGGCATCACCAACACGGTGTTCCACCGACTCATGACGCCCCTCCAGAGTGCGTTGAACAACGCCCGCGCCGCCGGGGATCGCGACACGTACCGCAACCTCCAGCTCCACATCTTTCGGAGCTGGCTCAACGAATGCCCGCAGGCCGTATCTCCCCGGGCTCGTACCGACGCCGATTTCCGTGAACGCATGGCGGTGTACTGCGCCGAGTGCGCCGTCACCAAGGATCTCGATCCACGTCAACAACCACTTGAGCTTCAGGTGAACGCCATCATCGCGTCGTTTCAACGGGTTCCGCAGCCGGGCGGCGCATGGCTCGTAGCGGGGGACTTCTGGACGATGGCGCAACTCTGGAAACAGCAGATGGACCTCGCCTACGACGAAATCGAACGGCTCGGCGTGGCCGCCCTCGACCCCGACAAGCCCCCGCCCGGCGTCGCCCGCAAGATGGAGTACTCCACGTTCTGCCAAACCTGGCTCCCCCATTTGAGCCCCGAACACGGAGCCCACCTGCTGTCGATGTACGGCCTCACCGGCGAATACTCCGCCGTGGAACCGTTCGCCACCACCGGATCACGATGCGGCAACTGCGGCGCCGATGGCACACCCTCGATGGGGCCAGACGAGTGGTGTGCGAATCCTGCGGCCAACGCCTCGACGTGGCCGCCGGTGCCGTCCCCTGCCAGCACTGCGGTAGCTCGTTGTCGTTCCCCGAAGGCCTCAGCCAACTCTCGTGCCCCCATTGCCGCGCCAACACCCACCGCGTCTAGATCTTCAACCCACCGTGTCTGACGCCAACCCCTGGTTTTTGGTAGGGGAGACGCATCAAAATTGATGCGTCTCCCCTACCAAAAACGGTAAGGGGTGGGGGGTGGGGGGTAAGG
>JANOSD010000088.1:0-14698 GCA_031415655.1 Actinomycetes bacterium | reverse complement strand
ACACCAACGAAGAGATCAAGATCCTGATCGAGCCAATGGCTCGCACGGGTGCGGTGCCCATTGGCTCGATGGGTACCGACACCCCGATTGCCGTGTTGTCCAAACGCAGCCGTTTGCTGTTCGACTATTTCCACCAGCTGTTCGCCCAGGTCACCAACCCGCCGCTCGATGGGATCCGGGAGGAACTCGTCACTGCGCTGGGCTCCACGCTGGGACCGGAGCGGAATCTGCTCGATCCCACGGCTGCGTCGTGTCGGCAAATCGGGCTGGCCACGCCGATTCTCAGCAACGACGATCTGGCGAAGCTGGTGCATATCAACGAGTTCGACGACACCCCTGATTTCCGCACCGCCGTCGTTTCCTGCCTGTACGCCGTGGCCGAGGGTGGTGCCGGCATCCGTGCCGCGCTCGACCGGGTGCGCCAAGCCTGCACCGATGCCATCGAAGCCGGCCACAACCTCATCGTGTTGTCCGACCGCGGCCCGAGCAAAGACCTGGCACCGATCCCGTCCTTGCTCTTCACTGCCGCCGTACATCACCACCTCATTCGAACCCGCACACGCACGCAGGTGGGGCTCATCGTCGAGACCGGTGAGGCTCGTGAAGTGCACCACATGTGCCTGCTGCTCGGGTACGGCGCCGGAGCGATCAACCCCTATCTCGCCTTCCAGACCATCGAAGACCTGATTGCTGAGGGCATGACCGACCTCTTCGACCCCGTGAAGTCGTTGAAGCACTACCGGAAAGCATCGGGCAAAGGTGTGCTCAAGGTGATGTCGAAGATGGGCATCTCTACCGTCGCTTCCTACACCGGTGCCCAGATCTTCGAAGCGGTCGGGCTGGGTCATGACACGGTCGACGAGTTCTTCACGGGCACCGTGAGCCGACTCGGAGGAGTGGGGCTCGATGAGCTTGCCGAGGAGGTGCGAATGCGCCATGCCCGTGCGTTCTCCACGAACCCGTCCGAACGCGCCCACCGAACGCTTGCGGTCGGCGGCGAGTATCAGTGGCGCCGAGAGGGTGAGTTTCACCTCTTCAATCCCCAGACGGTGTTCAAACTTCAGCACGCCACGCGTACGGGTCGTTACGACATCTTCAAGCAGTACACCGCGCTCGTCGATGGGCAGTCGGCGGAATTGGCCACCCTTCGAGGACTGTTCGCATTCCGTTCCGGCCGGGCATCGGTGCCCATCGACGAGGTGGAACCGGTTGCCGAGATCGTAAAGCGGTTCTCCACCGGCGCCATGTCTTACGGGTCGATCTCGGCCGAGGCTCACGAAACGCTCGCCATTGCCATGAATAGGATCGGTGGACGATCGAACACGGGTGAGGGGGGCGAGGACGCGGAACGGTTCGTTCCCCTCCCGAATGGTGACTCCAAACGCTCGGCGATCAAACAGGTCGCTTCCGGCCGGTTCGGCGTCACCAGCGAGTACCTCGTAAACGCCGACGATATCCAGATCAAGATGGCGCAAGGGGCGAAGCCGGGCGAGGGCGGCCAACTCTCCGGTCTCAAGGTGTATCCCTGGATCGCCAAGACCCGTCACTCCACGCCCGGAGTGGGATTGATCTCCCCGCCACCTCATCACGACATCTACTCCATCGAGGACCTGGCCCAGCTCATCCACGACCTCAAGAACGCCAACCCTCGGGCGCGGGTGCACGTGAAACTGGTGGCTGAGGTTGGCGTGGGAACGGTGGCCGCGGGCGTGTCGAAAGCTCATGCCGACGTGGTGTTGATCTCCGGCCACGATGGCGGCACCGGCGCTTCCCCGCTTACCTCGTTGAAACATGCCGGGGCGCCATGGGAGCTTGGCTTGGCAGAAACCCAACAAACCCTGCTGCTGAACGGCCTCCGCGACCGCATCGTGGTGCAGTGCGACGGCCAGCTCAAGACCGGCCGCGACGTGGTGATCGCCGCACTGCTCGGAGCGGAAGAGTTCGGTTTTGCATCGGCGCCGTTGGTGGTGTCGGGCTGCGTGATGATGAGGGTCTGCCACCTCGACACCTGTCCGGTCGGCGTCGCCACCCAGAACCCCGAACTGCGCGCTCGTTTCACCGGTCAGCCAGAGTTCGTAGTCAACTTCTTCGAGTTCATTGCCGAGGAGGTGCGAGAACTACTCGCCCAACTCGGCTTTCGAACCATCGAGGAAGCGGTCGGTCATGCCGACGTTCTCGACGCCGCTGACGCGATCGATCACTGGAAAGCCGCTGGGCTCGATCTCACTCCGATCTTCTTTGTGCCGGAACTGGCTGCGGGGGAGTCCCGCCACCAGACCAAGGTGCAGGACCACGGCCTGGAGCATGCGCTCGACAACGAACTGCTGCGTTTGGCCGAACCGGCACTCGCAACTGGTGAACCGGTGCGCATCGAAATGCCCATCCGCAATGTGCACCGAACGGTAGGAACGATGTTGGGCTCGGAACTCACTCGCCGCCACGGTGGGGCGGGCCTCGCCGACGACACCATCACTATTCGGTTCGACGGTTCGGCCGGACAGAGTCTGGGAGCATTCCTTCCTCGGGGGATCACGCTCCGGCTCTATGGCGATGCCAACGACTACGTCGGCAAGGGGTTGTCTGGCGGTCGCATCATCGTCCGTCCGCATTCCGCATCGTTGTTCGTAGCCGAGGACAACGTGATTGCCGGGAACGTGATCCTCTATGGGGCCACGTCGGGTGAGCTATACCTGCGAGGGCTTGTTGGTGAGCGGTTCTGCGTCCGCAACTCCGGTGCCATCGCGGTGGTGGAAGGCGTGGGCGACCACGCCTGTGAGTACATGACCGGTGGCCGGGCGGTGATTCTCGGCCCGACTGGCCGTAACTTCGGTGCGGGAATGTCCGGCGGCATCGCGTTCGTCCTCGACCCCGACGGCACCTTCCCGAAGCGGGTCAACGCCGACATGGTCGACCTCGACCCACTCGATGCCGAGGACTTCTCGTGGCTACGGGTGGCCATCGCCCGCCACGTCGAGGAGACCGATTCCGCTGTTGGCGCTCGTTTGCTCGCCGACTGGGAGAACACCCAGCACAGCTTCGTGAAGGTCATGCCCCGTGAATACAAACGAGTGCTCGACGCGCAGCAATGGGCGGAAGCCACCGGAAGCGATCCCCTCGAGGCGGTTATGGCCGCCGCTCGGGCCTGAAAGGCGCACCCATGGGTGATACCCAAGGATTTCTCAAACACAATCGTGAGTTGCCCACCCGGCGGCCCGTGCCGGTTCGCCTTCGAGACTGGCGTGAGGTCTACGACGACTTCCCCATCGAGAAGGTGCGAATCCAGGCCGGTCGATGCATGGATTGCGGAATCCCCTTTTGTAACAACGGGTGCCCGTTGGGGAACCTCATCCCCGATTGGAACGACCTCATCTACCGCGATCGGTGGAAAGAGGCGATTGAACGGCTCCACGCCACCAACAACTTTCCGGAGTTCACTGGTCGGCTGTGCCCGGCCCCATGCGAAGCAGCGTGTGTGCTCGGCATAAATCAGCCGGCGGTGACCATCAAACAGGTCGAGGTGGAGATCATTGACCGAGCGTGGTCCGAAGGCTGGGTTCGTCCGGTTGTGCCAAGCACCACCACCGGCAAGACCGTTGCCGTGGTTGGTTCCGGGCCGGCCGGTTTGGCGGTGGCGCAACAACTCACTCGGGCGGGTCACGCTGTCACCGTGCTCGAGCGCGACGATCGCATCGGAGGCCTGCTGCGCTACGGGATCCCCGAGTTCAAGATGGAAAAGCGCCATATTGAGCGCCGACTCGGCCAGATGCGAGCGGAAGGCACCGAGTTCCGCACCGGGGTGAATGTCGGGGTCGATATCACTGCGGCGGATCTGCGGGCACAGTTCGATGCCGTCGTGCTGGCCGGCGGTGCAACCGTGCGCCGCGACCTCCCGATCCCCGGGCGGGAGCTAACGGGGATCCACCAGGCGATGGAGTTTCTTCCCATCGCCAACCGAGTGCAGGAGGGCGATGCCGACACACCGTCGATCACTGCCGCCGGCAAGAACGTGGTGATCATCGGAGGCGGCGACACCGGGGCCGACTGCCTCGGTACGTCGCACCGACAAGGAGCGTCGAGCGTGCACTCGTTCGAGATCATGGCGCGTCCACCCGAGGATCGCCCCGATGCGAACCCTTGGCCCACGTGGCCGATGAGCTACCGAGTGGCGTCAGCCCACGAAGAAGGTGGCGAGCGGGTCTACGCCGTGAATACCCTCGAGTTCCTTGGCGACGAGCACGGGGCCGTGCGCGCTCTGCGCGCCACCGAGGTGGCGATGGAAACGGTCGATGGGCGTCCGCAGTTCGTTGCGGTGGCCGGCACGGAGTTCGAGCTGCCTTGTGAGATCGTGCTCCTTGCCATGGGTTTCACGGGCACAGAACGGCCAGGATTGATCGACGATCTCGGCGTCACGGTGGATGACCGCGGCAATGTGGCCCGCAACGACGGCTGGGCCACCAACGTCGACGATGTATTCGTCTGCGGCGACATGGGCCGGGGCCAGAGCCTGATTGTGTGGGCCATTGCCGAAGGCCGCTCGTGTGCCGCTGCCGTCGATGCGCACCTCATGGGCTCCACCGATCTTCCGTCGCCGGTGCTTCCCGGAGACCGCCCGCTGGTCTGATTTTCAGCTCAGTTCAGCTCCGGCCGTAAGCCGAACGCAACACTCCCTACGCGACCCCGCTCGATGAGCGGGGTCCCTTCGCGTGAACTGCTTGCCGATCAGGGCTGGCTGTTTCAGCCCACCGTGACTGCGGGGAGCGGGGTGCCACGAAGCGCCCGCCAGATGTACACACCGATGAGCGAACCAAATGGAACGAAGACGACGCCGATGATGCCACCGATGCCAAAGCCACGGGATAGAAACATCGTGCCGCCGTTGAAGAGCACGAACACCAGCATCGGGACGAAGGTGGTG
Source organism: Actinomycetes bacterium (assembly GCA_031415655.1). Lineage (GTDB taxonomy): Bacteria > Actinomycetota > Acidimicrobiia > Acidimicrobiales > Acidimicrobilacustridaceae > JAKOVR01. Next base: position 9,783 of record JANOSD010000088.1, on the reverse strand, counting down.
CCGAGGCCTGGGCCCATGGTGAGCTCCTTTGAGCGGTTCAAGGCATCCATGCCGCCGCGGCCTTCATCGACGTTGGCGAAGGCCCAGAGGCCGAAAATAAGCCAGGCGAAGATCGCACCGACGCAGAGCAAGAGGCAACCGAACAGCCAAGCGACCGTGAACATCATGCCAGCCCCTACGTAGCCGCCGATGCTCGTGCGAAGCTGAAACATCGTGGCCTGGTTCAACTGCCCGGTATCGGCGATTTCGAGGGCGGCCTGCACCACGAGCATGCTGAGCACGAGGCTCGCGACAATTCCGAGTAGCCAGAAGAGGGTGGCAACGATGAAACCATTGAGGAATGTACCGACCAAGAACATGATCCACGGGACACCTGCGCACACCGCACCCAAAATGAGCAATGGCGTGAGGTTGGCCTGGAACTTCTCCACCGCCCACGAGAACGCCGCGCCAATGTCGACGGTGCCGGGGGGGCCGGCGACGGCAGGAGCGCCCATTGGCCCTGCGCTCGCAGCAGCGGGGGTGTAGCCGGGAGCCTGCTCGGGTGGGTAGTACTTACCATCGGATGCTTGCCACCAACCGGGGCCTTGTGGGGTGTCGCTCACAGCGATCTCCTTGTAACCTGTCTGCGTCGGATGTTGCCAGCGACCGTAGGCCGAACCGGAACGAGGCGACACTACTTCGTGGGGGTGGTCGCCCCGGACATGCCCGAGCACCCGAGGGAATGTTGCAAAGGGCATGCCGGTAAGACGGGCGGGGAAGACAAGCGCCAGACGGAGGTGCGCCGGGCCAAAAGAGACGAAGCGGGGTGGTCCGAACGGCCCATCCCCCATTGCGGCCTCGATCTCGTCAAGAATCATCGCAAACAAGGTGCCGTCGTGCGAGTCGTCTCGGCTCGCGCTGGTGGGGATCAAAGTTCCCTGCCCGTGTGCCTCAATAACTTCAGACCCCGTCCGATGGAGATGGGGCGCCAAAAGGGCGCGCCGGCGGGGCCGGGCGCTGGGGGCTACCACCACACCATGAGTGAACATCGCAGAGGCTCATCATGCTGAACAACCTGAAGGTCGGCACGAAGCTCTTCGCCATTCTGGCGGCGCCCGTGATCGTACTTTTGATCCTCACCGTCATCGGTGTAAACGAACGACGAACCATCTCCTCGTCAGCCGCTCGGGTCGGTGAACTCACCCTCGTGGCCGAGGCCGATGCCGCACTGATGTTTGATGTGCAAAGGGAAGGCGTCTACTCGGCGCAATACATGGCCTCCGACAAACAGGTCGGCCGAGCCGAACTTGACGCCCAGCGTGCAAAGACCGACCAGGCACTGGCGAACTTCAAGAAGGCGGTGGATACCTACCGTCCCGGGGAGTTGAGTCAAGAGGCGTCGGAATTGTTGCGAAAGGAGGCGAACGAAAGCGTCGCCAACGCAGTGGGACGCACCGACGACCTGGAAACGAACCGAAACTCAGTAAATGATCTGCAGAATGGTGCAAAACAAACGATAGATCAGTACGTCGCGCTCACCGAAGCGCTATTCGATGTCAACGTAGCGATCTCCAAGAGCGTCGTTGATCCTCGACTCTCCCGTTCTTTCGACCTGTTTGTAACTCGTCAGCGGGCGGCGTTCGACGCCGGCCACGAAGCGATGCTCCTTACCGCAATAGCGCAGATCGGGTTCGTGCCCAGCCGGGTGACCGCCACGCTTCCCGTGAAGCTCATGGTTGCGTGTCAAGATGTTCGAGACAAGGATGAATGCAACATCTTGTTCAAGATCGAGGACCTCAAGGACTCGCGCGACGTAAGCGACGCGGCGGCCAACGACGAGTCCTCCGTCGAACAGAAACAAACCTTTCGGGACCGGTTTGCCGACAATCAGTTCGAGACACCCGAGACGAAATTTTTCAACCAGGTCACGTCTAGCCGTAACCCGGCGAGCGAATCCGACTCCACGGCGAGCAGTCTCCCCGGCTTCAAGGAGGCAAGTGACAAACTATTAGTTACCAATGGTTCGATTTGGCTCATCAACGCCTACCAAATGGTTCTGCTCGATCCGGCGGATTCCCTCGTGGTCGACCTAAAGGCGGCGGCAAACTCCGTACAGTCCGAAGCCGATAACTCGGCCCGTTTGTATGCGATCGGCGCGCTGGGTTCCGTGGCGCTGGCCTTCATCGTTGCCATCGCGGTGTACCGAGCCACCACTGTTCCGCTGAAGAAGCTCACCAGCGCGGCCTACCTGCTCTCCACTGAGCGGCTTCCGGGCCTCGTCGAGCGGCTGCGAAATCCTGAAGAGGCAGACGGCATGTCGCTGGCCGAATCGCTGACACCAATCGATATCAACTCCAAGGATGAGATCGGCCAGCTTGCCGACGCCTTCAACTCGATCCAACAGGTGACCATCGAAGTGGCAGAGGAGCAGGCCCAGCTCCTCCGCAAAGGTATCGGCGACATCTTCATCAACCTCGCCCGGCGTAACCAAACACTTCTTGACCGCCAAATCGAGTTCATCGATCAACTTGAGGCCAACGAAGAGGACCCCGACCAGCTCGACAACCTCTTCAAGCTCGATCACCTTGCCACTCGTATGCGCCGTAATGCTGAGTCTCTTCTGGTGCTCGCTGGAGCTGAACCTCCCCGACGGCGCGGCAGGCCAGTCGCCCTCGCCGACGTTGTTCGAGTGGCGATTGGTGAAGTTGAGGACTTCGCCCGAATTCAGCTCCTCGCCCTTGATGACGCCACGGTGGGCGGCAACGTTGCCGTCGACCTTGCTCACCTGCTCTCCGAGTTGATGGAGAACGCCACCCATTTCTCGCCCCCAGACACCATGGTTGAGGTGGTCGGACACCGTGCCGACGATGGTTCCTACATTATTTCTGTCTCGGATCAGGGAATCGGTATGAGCGCCGACCAGTTGTCCGAGGCCAATACTCAGCTCGCCAACCCCCCGCTCGTGGGCCTCGCGCTGTCCCGCTCCCTCGGCTTCATCGTGATCGGCCGACTGGCGCAGCGCTTCAACATCCACGTCAAGCTCACCGCGTCGCCATCGGGTGGTGTCACCGCGCTCGTCACCCTGCCCGACGACCTCGTCACCTACGAGGGCGAAGCCCCTGCGGCATCGGCTCCTGCACAGGCGATGGCCAAGCCTGCCGTTGCGGAGCAGTCCTGGGCGCCGGCACCCGAGCCGGAGATCGTCCTTGACGACGAAGTACTCGTCCTGGACGATGTACGCACACCGGAACTCGACAGCGGATCCGACACCGGCGCGGATTTGCTTGATGGCCCGGATCTATTCGAAGAACTGACCGATGATGATGGCATTGTCGATAGCGGCACGGACGTGTCGGAAGGTGCCGACTTCGACGAGGGCCTGCGGTCGTTGGTGGACGAGCAACTCCCCGACGGTCCTATCGAATCGGCAACGATCGGGGAACCACCGACCGAGCCCGCGGTTGTTGCGAAGGTCGCCGAGCCGGCGCCGGTTGCCATCAACTCGACCGGCAAGACTGTGGCTGAACAGATCGCGGCGGCATCTCGAGCTGAGGCCAAGGTGGCCGAACTCACCGCTTCAGGGTTGGTCAAGCGCACCCCCAAAAAGCGCTCAGCCACCACAAACGAAGATGGATCGCCTATTGTTGCGAGCAAGTCGGCAGGCCAGAGCACACGCTCGCCGGAGGAAGTTCGCAAGATGTTGTCCAGGTACCGCGCTGGCGCCAGCCGTGGCAAGGGCGAAGTTGAAGGCGAAAAAAACGAGAAATGAACGCGACTACTCTCCCGATCCCCAAGTTGGAGGACTAACCCACGATGGCTGAACTGAGCGCAGAGGCCCGTAACCTAAACTGGCTGCTCCAGAACTTTGCCGAACGAGTACCCGGCGTGAACGAGGCTGTGGTGGTGTCTTCCGATGGCCTCCCGATTGCCAAGTCACAGGGACTCGACCGTGATGGAGCCGACCGCTTCGCCGCGATGTCCTCCGGGCTCATTGGCCTCGCCTACGGTGCTGCCGGTCAACACGGTGGCGGTGCGGTCAACCAGGTGATCATCGAGATGGAGAACGCTTTCATCTTCGTCACCGGCATTAGCGATGGTTCGTGTCTCTCCACGGTAGCGAGCGCCGACTGCGACATGGGCCTGATCGCCTATGAGATGGCGGTACTGGTCGACAAGGCAGGAAACGTCCTCACCCCGGAGATTCGTGCCGAACTCCAGTCGGCCATGCCCCGCTAGTCTTTACCTCCCAACCCCTCCCCACCCCGAGAAGTCCCATGAGCAACTACGGCGACGACGACAACGACGACGGCCCAAGCACCTTCAAGGTGCGCAGCTACGTCCTGACTCGTGGTCGTACCCGCTCAAACGCAGATCTTCCGCTCGAGACGCTGGTAAAGGTTACCCCGCAAGGGCAGGCCAACGCTCCGCGTCTTGCGCTCGAACGAAAGAAGATCGTGGCGCTTTGTTCTGCGCCACTTTCGATTGCGGAGATATCCGCCCACTTGAGTGTGCCCCTTGGGGTGGCACGAGTCCTGGTGGGCGACATGGCCGAGGAGGGTTTCCTCCAGAGCTACAAGCCCCAGCATTCCAAAAATGGTGAACGTCCCGACCTGAAACTCCTCGAAAGGGTGCTCCATGGCCTTCAAGCGCTCTGAAGCTCCGCCAGCTGAAGAACAAGACACCGGAGGCGGCCCGCTTCCCGTCAAGATCATCGTGGCGGGTGGCTTTGCTGTCGGCAAGACCACATTCGTGGGTTCGATCTCCGAGATCGCCCCGCTCACGACTGAGGCGGCCATGACCAAGATGGCGGAAGGGATCGACGAGACCGGTGGCACAAATACCGGCAAAACGTCAACCACCGTCGCAATGGACTTTGGCCGCATCACGCTCGGCTCCGACCTCATCCTCTACCTGTTCGGTACCCCCGGGCAGGACCGGTTCAAGTTCATGTGGGACGATCTTGTGCGTGGTGCGATCGGTGCCGTCGTGTTGGTAGATACCTCCCGATTGGCCGATTGTTTCCCGGCGGTCGACTACATGGAGACCCAGGGCGTGCCGTTTGTGGTGGCCGTGAACCTGTTTCATGGCAAGCAGTACCACTCTGCCGACGACGTGCGTGAGGCCTTGGCGATCCCCGAGGACGTACCGATCATTACTACGGACGCTCGAGATCGTGCGGCCACCAAGACCGCGTTGCTTGAACTCGTGCAGCACGCACTCATCCGCGCCACGATGTAGTGGTTGTCGGACCGCCGGCACCGACGGTGCCGGTTCGGGTGGTCATCGTCCATTGGAATCAACCAGGATGGTTGGCCGATACGTTCAACGCACTCGCTCAGGACCAAGGCGAGCTGCGCGTGGTCGTCGTCGACAACGGTTCTAGTCCCGCGTCCCTCCTCGAGCTTTCCAAGGTGGTGGCGGCGGCGGCGTTTCCGGTGGACCAGGTGATGTTGGCGCGAAATGCTGGCTTTGGGCCCGGTGCAAACGCCGGATTGCGTTACTGGCTGGAAGTCGAGGACCTCGAGTGGGCAGTGGTCATGCCCCACGATGCATTGCCGGCGCCGTACACGATCCCCCGACTGGTCTCGATGGCCGCGGCGCGTGCCCATGCCGGACTTGCCTGCGCTGATGTGGGGGATGGGGAGTCTCCGGTAGTGGATCCCTATTTCGGCGGGATGACCGTACCGGCGGGCGTCACCGAAGGTTGGGAGGCCGTCGACTATCCCCATGGCACGTTGATGCTCTTGCGGCGGGACTGTGTCGAAGAGATCGGGCTTTTCGATGAGCGTTACTTCGCCTACTGCGAGGAGGCTGATCTCGGCCTCCGCGCTTCGGCGGCAGGATGGGAGATCGGTCTGGCCCGCGGCGTGATGGTGCGCAACCCCACCATGCGATCGGGGAATTCGGCGGTCGACTACCTCATGCATCGCAACACGTTGTTGTTGGTTCGGGAGCATTCAGGCCGGTATCACGCCTTCATTCGGTGCATGATTGCGGTGTGGCAGACCGGCCGAGGGATCGTGCAACCCTCAAACAGGACCTGGCTCTACGACGCTCGGGGCCGGGTCTGGGGAGTGATCGACTTCCTCCGTGGCCGGTTCGGCCCTCCTCCCGATCGGCTTTTTAGCTCGACCCTGAGCTGACACCCGATCCGGCCATCGCCTGGGCCACGACCCACGCACCGACGATCACGCCGGAGGGGCCATCGAAGTGGAGTCCGTCGGGGCGAAGCAGAACAGGGTTGTTGTCTGCTATCGGTGTCCGACAGGTACGGCCTTGGGGACAGACATAACGACCGAGTTCGACGGTAGTTACCCTGCGAGCAGGCGTGTTGGCGGCGAGCGCTTCGGCGTTCTCGTCCTGGAGAATCGTTCGGTACTGCTGGTTCAAGCAGTCGACGCTGGCGTCGTTGTTGGCGGGTGCTTTCGCCGATCGGTAGTACGGGACGGAGGTCATTGCCACGGGAACGCCGGTGCTGCGAAGTACGTCGAGGGCTTCTCGCACCTCGCCCTCGTACCACGCATCGAAGATCGGGTCGCACGGCTTGCGGAATACGCCATCGAGGTCACGTTCGGTGCTACCGGGCCACCCGATGATCAGCAGGGCGAGGTCTGGTTGGAATGCCCGCATCTCATCGACCCAGCGTTGCGGCCACGCGTGACAGTCCTTGGCTTCCGTGGCGACGGTTCCGTTGGGAAGTTTCACCCTGCCCGTGCCGCGGGCCACACCGCAGGCGATCACCGCTTTGGAGTGGATGTCGAGCCCGAGTTGGCTCTGTACCGGAATCATCCCGGCGGCAAGGGAAAACGCCACGGAGTCACCCACTAGAAGCACACGTGGCGTGCGTCCGAGGCGATTGGTGGCGGATGCAATCACCGATGCCGGGGTGGCTCCCGTGGTGGTGGGCGTGGTGGGCGCCGGAGGTGTGAGCGTGGTGGAGTTGGGCCTGAACATGGTTCCGGGTGTGCTTCCGCCAGTGGCGACGGGTGTCGGCACGTTCGGGAGCGAGGTATCGGGACCGGGGATGCTGTCCGTGGCGCTACCTGACCCGCCGAGCGCGGCCGCAACCGTGTCCCCGGTCGTAGCTTGGGTAGTCGGCGTTGCGGTGCAAGCGACCAACGCCACCGACGCAACGATCGCGCCGGCCGGCGCGCTGAGACGTCCGGCCCAGCCGGTGAGCGCACCACGGCGAATGGGCTGTTCAACCAACAGAAAGGATGTAGCGGCGATGACCCCGGTGGCGCTCACCCGCAGGAGAAAGAGCAGCAGGCCGTCCTGCTGAACCCTTTGGGGGGTGACGACCACCAGTACCGGCCAGTGCCACAGGTATACGCCATAACTCACGAGCCCAATGGTGCGCAGGGGAGCAAAGGAGAAGACCGACGCGAGAAGCCCCCCGCCCGGTTGGGTGGCGGCGGCCAACACGGCAGTGGCGGCCACGCCGCACAAGAGCAACCCGCCGCGATAGAGAAACGCCGACTGGCCATCGACGAAGGTCCAGCAAACGGCGAGAACGGCCAGTCCCACCCAGCCGGCGCCTTGAATCGCCCGGTTGGCCCGTAGACCGGTGGGGCGGCCGAATCGATGTATCGCACAGGCGAGCACCGCTCCCATGAATATCGCTGCCGCACGTGTGTCGGTACCGAAATACACCCGACTGGGATCGGTGCCGGGTTGATACAGCACAAGTTGGGCGAGCGCGGAAACTCCAAGCCCGACGGCGGCGACGATCAGGAGGGCACCGGACGGTTGACGTTTGGCCCGGCCGAGCACGAACCAGGCGACGAACGGCCACACGAGATAGAACTGTTCCTCGATCGCCAGGCTCCACGTGTGCTGGAGCGGTGAGGGATCATTGAACATGGCCCAATAACTTGCATTGCTGGCAATGGCCCGCCAATTTGCGACATAGAAGAGGGTGGCGAGGCCGTCGGCTCGCAGTATCGGCAACTGCGTTGGATCGGCGAGTACTTTGGCGTAGACCGCCACCGCGAGCAAGAGGAGAATCACCGCGGGGAACAATCGGCGTGCTCGTCGGGCCCAGAACGCCCCCAGGGCAATCGACCCGCGTTGCTCACGCTCCACGACGAGCAAGGAGGTAATCAGGAACCCCGAGAGAACGAAAAAGAGGTCAACGCCGAGATAGCCGCCCGTGTAGCGGACGAAGTGGAACAGCACCACCCCCACGACGGCGGCGCCCCGTAGTCCATCGAGTGCAGGTACATGGGGGAGTGAGGGCCGGCCAGACACAGTTCGGCCAAGCTACTGCTCCGCCGTTCCGGTCCGGGGCTCGGGCGCACGTTTACGGGTTGCGGGCTGCGGGGACGCCCCCGGTCACGCGGTGTTGGAGAAGTGGGCGGGGAGCTTGCCCTGCTCGGCGTCGATGATCTGAGGGCGAACCCGGGCGAGATACCAGATCGAAACGGTGATTCCCACGGGAACGACGAGGATGCCGCAAAGGATTGCCGCCATCCAGTTGGCCTGACCTCGGTCGACGAGCGCCCAAGTCCAGGCGGGCCGGCCCGCGCAGTCGAGAAGCGCCCACATCGAAAGCACAAGGGGGAGACACAGTGCGGCGGTGACGGCGGTGGCTTTGGCCAGGGCCCAAAGGTCCATGACGGCAGGATACCCGAGCTTTTGTACTTCTGATGATGTTCGGGGGTTGACCTAACGAACGTTTGATGGAACACTGAAAACGTGACCGAAACGCTCGACACCATCGATATTCTTGACGGCCGCTTCTACGACGATCCATGGGCTGGCTACGCGTGGCTCCGGGCCAACGCGCCGGTGTATTGGGATGCCAAAAACGAACTTTGGGTGATTAGTCGCCACGAAGACGTGGCCTACGTGAGCCGCACACCGGCGCGCTATTGCTCCAAGTTTGGGGTGCGGCCCAAGGTGGCCGCGCCGATGTCGATCGTCTCGATGGACGACCCCGAGCACACCCAGCAACGTCGGCTCATCAACAAGGGCTTCACTCCAGCGCAGGTCCGACGGCTCGCGCCACACGTGCGGGACATCACCAACGCCATCATCGACGAGATCCAGGCGCTCGGCGAGGTTGATTTCGTAAAGGACTTCGCCATTCACGTTCCGTTGATCGTGATCGCCGAACTCATGGGCCTCGATCCCGCCGGTCGGGCGGGGCTCTACGGATGGAGCGACAAGATGATGGCCGGCGATGGCCACACCGACCCCGACGATCCCGTGCTCCATGCCGCCGCCGAAGCTTTCGGAGAATACGTCACGCATCTCATCCCGATCATCGAATCCCGACGGACCGAACCCCGAGAGGACCTCATCTCGATCCTCACTGGGGCGTACGACTCGGGCGGGCTCGAGGTCGGCGAAGAAGGGGGAGTGGTAGCCGACGGCATGGTGCCGGGTTTGGGGGGATTGGGAGAGGACGGCTTGTCGAGCGATGAACTCCTCATGTTCCTTTGCATCCTTGTTGTGGCTGGCAACGAGACCACCAGAAACGCCATCACCGGTGGGCTCAAGGCCTTCACCGACTTTCCCGATCAGAAGCAGCTACTCCTCCAAGATCCATCGTTGATCGACAGCGCCGTCGATGAGATAGTCCGTTTCGTGTCTCCGGTCATCAGCTTCACCCGTACCGTTACCGAGGAGCATGAGCTGCATGGTCACGTGCTCAAAGAAGGCGACAAAGTGCTGTTGCTCTACCAATCGGCGAACCGGGACGAGAGCGTCTTCGATGCCCCCGACGAGTTCCGACTCGACCGCAATCCCAACCCGCATCTGGGGTTCGGCATCGGCCCGCACTTCTGCCTTGGCGCC
>JANOSD010000087.1:0-6124 GCA_031415655.1 Actinomycetes bacterium | reverse complement strand
GCCCGCCGCCACGCCCGCCTCCGCAGCTACATCACCACCCTCGCCAAACACGGCAACCCCATCACCGTCATCGACGCCATCAAACAACTCTTCGCCGACAACGCCTGGCTACCACCACCACACCCCACCTGAATAGTTACGTCGCGGGGTTCGTTCCGAGCGCGCCACTCGTGCGCATGGTTTCGGTGATGCGGGGGGCATCGAAGGTGCCTTCGAGCACCGTGATGCTGAAGGAGGGGAGCGCCTCGATTTCGATGGCCCGATCAGCGGAATAGTGAGAGAACCCCACCTTCTCCTGCCATCGCTTCGGTTCGATGGTGCGCCAGGCGTTGGGCAGTGCGGTGGCGGAAAGCTGGATGAGGGCTGCCGTATCACCGCCGAGCCGGAGATCGTTGGGGTCGATTCCGAGGTGTTCGCGTGTGCGTTTGAGGTCGATAGCCGTGACCATGACATTCGGGGTTGAGGCCGGTGTTGATCCGGAACTGGCTTGCGAGGCCTGAATCGGTGGCGAGAAGTCGGGCACCCGGGCGAACATCCCCGCCCATCCTGGCGCGTTGGGGTCGGGAACTGGCCCCGAAGTTCCCGACGTTCCCGACGTTCCCGACGTCCCGGCCCCGCTGCCGCCTCGTTCCGTGGTGGAGCATCCCGCGGCCAACGCACTGGCGACCAGCAAGAGGGAAAGGACGCTGGCCCCGAGCAATCGTTGCCGCCGACCTGGGCGGTGGCTGGTGGCGGAAGGCGGCCTGAATGGCATGTGCTCAGGCAGCGGAGGAGGCGAGGGCGGAACGTTCGAGGATATGCACGCCGCACGCCGACCCGAGGCCGATCACATGGGCCAGGCCGACCTTGGCACCCTCGATCTGGCGGGGGCCGGCTTCGCCTCGAAGGTGGTGGGCCACCTCCCAGATGTTGGCGATGCCCGTGGCGGCGATGGGGTGGCCCTTGGACTGGAGACCACCGCTGACGTTCACGGGCATCGCCCCTTCACGCCACGTGGCACCGGAGTGGAAGAAGTCGACCGCGCCACCTTGTTCGCAGAGCATGAGGTTGTCGTAGTGGACGAGTTCGGCGGTGGCGAAACAGTCGTGGAGTTCCACGAGGTCGAGATCGGCGGGGCCGATGCCGGCCTGCTCGTAGGCCTGGGTGGCGGCGTTGCGGGTGAGGGAGTTGACGTTCGGGAGCACCTGGCAGCCCTCGTCGTAGGGATCCGAGGTGAGGATCGACGCCGCGACCTTTACGGCTCGCCGCTGCTGTTCGAGTGAGAGCGTGCGAAGGGTGTCGCCGGTGCAGACCACCGCGGCGGCGGCGCCGTCGGTATTGGCCGAGCACATGGGTCGTGTGTTGGGGTAGGCGATCATCATGTCGTTCATGATTTCGTCGAGGGTGAAACGTTTTTGGTAGGCCGCCAGCGGGTTGAGCACCGAATGGGCATGGTTCTTCTCGGAGATCTTGGCGAACAGCTCGAAGCTGGTGCCGCCGTATTTGTGGCCGTACTCCATGCCGATCTGCGCGAATACGCCCGGCATGATGTCGGTGCCGATGCGCCCGTCGACCGACGCAACGGCGCCGTACCGACCCTTCGGTGTGTAGACGTTGGTATCGCTCTTGCGGGAGCCGCCGGCGAGTAGGCCGGCGCCGGCCAGCTTCTCCACCCCTACTGCCAGGCCGAACTTCGCCTCCCCGCACTTCACGGCCATGATCGCCGTGCGGAGGGCGGTGGCGCCGGTGGCGCAGGCGTTGCTGACGTTGTAGACGGGGATACCGGTCTGCCCGATCTGCTTTTGGAGCATCTGGCCGATTGGCGCGTTGGCCTGCATGAGGTTGCCGGCGGCGATCACGCCCATGTCGTGGATGGTGACGCCGCCATCGGCGAGCGCGCCGAGGGCGGCTTCAGCGGCAAGGTCGACGAGGTCAAGATCGGTGTGTTTGCCGAACTTGGTCATGTGGATCCCGAGGATCCAGAGATCGTCACTGGTGCTCATGCGGAGGCTCCTTCTGCGGTGGCGGGCTCGAATCCGAAGCCGATGGCTTCGGTGCCGTCGTCGTCGGTGCCGACCACAAACGTGGCGAGACGGACGGGCATGCCGAGTGAAACGTGTTCGGGGTCGGGTTCGGTGTTGATGATGTTGGCGCGGACGCTGGTGCCGTGGCAGTCGATCACCGCAGCGACGAACGGCACCGGAATACCGGGGGCGGCAAACGCCACGATGGTGAAGGCCTTCACCACGCCGTCGGTCGGGATGGCTACCCGGTGAAAGTTGGCGGCGCCGCAGTTTCCGCAAGCGTTGCGACGGTCGAAGAATCGGGCCTCGCACGCAGTGCATTCGTGGGCGACGAGATGCGGCCCGGTGGGGTGGTCGAGGACGAGGTAGTCGACCAAGGGGATGCGGGTCGGGGTTGTGGTGGCCATGGCGAAAGAATCCGAACGTTAGCGCCGGCGGGGGGGCGGAGCGGGATGGGGAAAACGGGAGCGAGCGCCCCGAAGGGCGCCCGCTGGAGATCGTGTGAGGCGAAGCCTCGTTTAGGCCGTGATGGCCTTGATCTTGCCCTGGATCTCGGCGGCGGCCGGATCGGGCGTGGCCTGCTGCATCATCATCAGCTTGGTCATGTCGCCTTGGACCTTGATCTTGCCGGCCATGAAGGCCTGCATGCCGGCCTGCGGGTTGCCGTCGATGAAAATCGCTTTGGCGGTGGCCCAGTCGACGGTGACCGTGAGGTCGGGGCCTTCCATGTGGCCGAGGTCCATCTTGGTGTCACCAGCGGAGGTGTCCATGTGGGCATCGATGTCGGTTTCGCTGAATGGCACCTCGGTAACCACGAGGTTCATTTTCATCACGTGACCGCCGCCACCGGCGGGGACATCGGACTCTTCTTGGATCTTCTTTGCTGCCCCGATCCATTCCGGGCTCAAGAACTCGTACGTGTCAGCCACGTTGGCACTCCTTAGTTCGTCGGACGGCGCTGATCGCCGAGTCGAATCTTGCACCCCCTGTGCAAGCGGGCGAACCCTACCTCAGCCCGTCAAGGCCTCGCTTGACCGCTCAGTCAATTGAGCCCGATGTCACATCAGTATGTGGTCCGTGTTGGCTGGGGTGATCGAACCCGTGGTGGCACCTAGGCTTGGAGTTCATGGCCGGGGCCAACCGCACCGAGCGCCTCGCGGCGCGAGAACGAAACTCGAAGTGGCTGAACGTCCCGTTGCGAATCGACATGTCGCTCTGCATCAACTGCGACGCCTGCATCCGCTACTGCCCTCCGCAGTTCGGTGCGATCTTCAACCACGGGCTCGACGTGATCATCATCCCGGAACTGTGCTCGGGCTGCGGCAAGTGCCTCGAGCCGTGCCCAGTGGATTGCATCTTCGACGATCCCGAGTGGACCCCAGCGCCGCGGCCATGGTGGAACGAACCCGCCACCGACGACCTCTACACCTGAGACGAGGGGTCATGGAAATTCCGCTTCTTCGCTCTTGACATCCCCCCCCCGTGCGATGCTTGGGGGGAGCGAACAAGATCAAAAGAGGGGAGATGACGATGCAGGGGCAAAGTACGCATACGCACAGGTTGAGGATGGGTGCGGCGGTAGCGGTGGCGGCAACTGTTCTTGCATTCACCGCAACGCCCGCAAGGGCGGATGCCAGCTACGGTTGGAATACATGGCTGGAGTACGTATTTCAGTCGGATGAATCGATCATCCTGCGGTTGGCTGGCAGCACCTGGCAGGCTTCGGGCGTGGGGTCCTCGGCCAACGCAAGCGATCCCAACAACGTTGGGTGGAAGCGGAACGGCTACTACATAGAGGCGTGGACGAACCACTATCGGTGGAACGGGTCAAGCTATGTGCTCTGTAGCACGACTGGGACCGCCGTCGGAACAGACGGGATCGTCGGCACGGACTACGCGAACTGCGCCAATTACAACGGTCCCGGAGGACCGCTTGACGGTAACCGGATGCGCACGCACCTTCGGCCCTACTATTTTGGGTCACCGGCCGACCACGACACGCCCTACTTGACTCAGTGAATGCGAGGAATGATGAACACCATCGTCGGAACCAGGGCTGACAAACCCAAGGGTCGTGATTGGACGCGATCCGCGCACAAAGCCGCCACTCATCTTTTCGCAGGAGGCCTAGTGTTGGCTGGTCTGGCGGGCTGTGCGCAGACCGGATCACAGCAAGTATCAACGCAACAGGCCTCGGCACCTTCTGCCGCGGAAGTACCGGCGGAGACACGACCGACTGCCCCATTGGTGGGGGACTGGGTCGAGTACGGCGGGGTCAGCGCGGTGCCCGGTGTGGACGTGCCGCGTGGGTCGTGGATCAAGAATCCCGATAGGCGGCCCGATCTGAGAGAGCCAGGGGCTCTGGCCAACGACGGGACGTTCGAAGTGTTCGATCGCCCGGATGGTTCGCTCATCGGATACTACTTTGCGGAGCTCGGCTTTGCGTCGAAGGAGCTGGTCGACTCCGGCGGCTACGATCCGGTCGCGGCCATTAAGAGCAAGTACGGGTGCGACGTCATGCGAGATATGCAATGCAAAATCGAGCAGAACGCGAAGAACGTTGCCTCGGCGGAGTCGCAACGCTAACCGCCGATACGACACAGCGACGGAGGCCGGAACGGTTGAGTTGCCGACAGCATGGTTCGGCGTGTTTTCACGTGGTGGTCTCGAGTCGGACACCGGCGGAGTTCAGTACATGTATCTACACAGGCGTTTCGAGAAGCACCGTCGGGTAAGTCACGCACGACGGCACGATGTAGGCCGACGCGTTGCAATCAGCCCCGCTTCCTCGTCGTTGAGCTGCTTGTGCTTTGCGCCGATGGTCGGGCCGGGTGATATTCGAGCGCCAAGTAAGAGGTTCCGGGAATTGTTCGGCTCAATATTGACAGGGGTTTTTGGGGTCCCATCGGTCACGCCAGTCGATGAGTTTGGCGGTGAGGAGCACGATGATGGCGAGACCGAACTGGGCTTCGCTGTGCTCGATCTTGCGGTCGGTGTTGCGTCGTAGTTGCCCGAAGTTCGTGAACCATGAGTTGGTTCGTTCCACCGGCCATCGCTGGCCGAGGGTGTGCCCGGCAGTGTTGGCGGGCACCGGCACGGGTTTGGGGTCACCGCGTTTGCGGCGCTTGGCGATGATGCCGTCGGTGATCCCGTACTCGGCGATGGTGTCGTGAACTCCTGCGCTGTCGTAGCCCTTGTCGAGGTGCAACGTTTCGATGTCGAGGTGCAAACCAAGTTCTGCGAGGTGGCAGAGCGTTGGTTCAAAAAGGCGGATGTCGTGACGGTTCGCGCTGTCGAGAACCCAGCCGATCGGGATGCCGTACTTGTCGGTGAGAATCGACCACTTGTGACCGGATCAGCCCCTATCTGTTGGGTTTGGGCCGGTTCCTTCACCGCCGCATGGTGCTTTGTGTTGGGACCCGTCGACCGCCACTTCGCTGAGGTCAAGGCCAATGATCCGGTCGTCCGCGGCGAGCGCTTCAGATTCGAGTCGTTTTGAAGATCCCGGCGGCGATCCACTCATCTCGACGGGACCGGACGGTGGTGTCTGACACGTGACCGCCAGCGACAGCGCAAGCGTCAACCCAAGACATTCCTGACGCAAGCCGGAGCATGATCACGTCGAAGCAGAGCCGGTCAGCGATACGTAGCCGGTGACCGCGGTAAGGGTGGGTGTTGAGACGGATCGGGATCAGGACCTTGAACACAGCCCAGATCGCGTTCGCAACTTCTTTGTCGTATGCGCGCATACTTGGTTCTGCACTGGATGTTGGTTTGTGTGCGCCAACATCAAAATCGGTTCAGAGCAGCAACCGGTGGATACCCAAACCCTTCACCACAAAACATGCTCTGAACTGCGAAAACGTCAACCGGAACTATTCGCGCGGCCTCTAAATCTGCTCGCGTCGTTCTCCGATGTCGACGTTCGCGTAATCCACCGGGGGTGCGTTCGAGTTATCCCTCGGTTGGTTCCTGGTTGTTGTTCTAGGAGCGTGTCCCAGTAAAGATTATTGGGTTCTCGATTCGCGATTTGTGTCTGGATATTAGAGAATAGGGAATGGACGATTTCGCTGGTGATGTTCGGTTGTTTGAGTCTGAGTTGGTTGAGCCTGACGGTGAAC
>JANOSD010000086.1:0-18099 GCA_031415655.1 Actinomycetes bacterium | reverse complement strand
AAGGTGTAGGCCTTGTCGAAGTAGGGCCGGATGAGCGCCCACTGTTCGTCTGTCAGGTCGCTTGGGTAAGTTTTCGATGCCATTTCTTAATTGTCGAACATACGCGCGACCATGTGGTGGATGACTTCCCGGACACCCACTTAGACAGCTATGGCGGTCCTGAGGTTTTGAAGCTCGCCGATGTGCCGGATCCCGTGCCGGGGCCAGAGGAAGTAGTCGTGGAGATCGTGGCGACGGCGCTGAATCGTGCCGACCTGCTGCAACGTCGGGGGTTCTACCCCGGTCCTGCGATGCCGCGGGAGATTCCCGGTATGGAGCTTTCGGGCCGAGTGGTTGATCGCGGCGATCGGGCCCCAACTTGGGCCGTCGGCGATGCCGTGATGGGAATCGTGGGGGGCGGCGCCTATGCCGAGCGGATCGCCGTACACGAGCGACAACTGATGGCCATCCCGCCGTCGATCTCCGTGGCCGATGCGGCGGCGATTCCCGAGGTGTTCATTACGGCGTGGGACGCATTGGTTGTACAGGGCGGGCTCACCAGTGGGCGGACGGCGCTCGTCCACGCTGGTGGGTCCGGTGTCGGGACGGCGGCGATTCAGATTGCCAAGGCGATCGGTGCGCGGGTAATTGTCACCGCCTCGGAGGGAAAGACACAGGCATGCCTCGACCTCGGCGCAGACATCGCGGTCGACTACACCTCTGCCGACTTTGTGCCCGCGGCCAAGGATCTCACCGGCGGGCACGGCGTCGACGTGGTGCTCGATGTGATTGGGGGCGACTACGTCGACCGGAACATTTCGGCCGTGCGAGTGGGGGGCCGAATCGTGCAGGTTGGGGTGATGGGAGGTGGGGTCACGTCGGTGAACATCGGCATGCTCCTCCCGAAACGCGCCAGCTTGATCGGTACGGTGCTGCGGGCGCGACCGGTCGAGGAAAAGATCGCGATCACCCAACGTTTCGCCGCCGAGGTGTTGCCGTTGTTTCACGATGCTCGACTTCGGCCGGTCATCGACTGCCGCTATCCGCTGGCGTCGATCGCCGCCGCTCACGAGCGCATGGAGCGAAACGTCAACGTCGGCAAGATCGTGATCGACGTCGCCCCGTGATCGACCTGGCCCGTCGTCGACGTGCCCGGTGACCGACCTGCGGTAAACGACCTGCGGTAAACGAACTGCGGTAAACGAACGGGCTCAGCCAGGGACGAACGCGGGTTGAGCAACCGGCTCGGTGGGCACCGCGTTGAGACTGGCGGTCATCACGGTGACCGCCTGACCGCCAAGTAGGACACGATCGTCGCGGACGCCCACCCGAACGACTCCGCCGCGTGGAGATGCCTGATACGCCAGAAGGTCTTCTTTACCAAGACGTTCTGCCCAGTACGGCCCGAGGGAACAGTGCGCAGACCCGGTGACGGGATCCTCGTTGACGCCCACGGCAGGAGCAAAGAATCGGCTGAGGAAGTCGTAGAGCCCTTCACCAACCGATGTGACAATCACGCCCCGCGTGCCGATGCTGGCCAAGTGACCGAAATCGGGGGAGAGCTCACGCAACTGCTCCGCCGACGGGACCTCGATGAGGTAGTCGAGCCGGCTGCGTGAGACGCTCACCACATCGATGAGCCCAAGGCTTTCGAGCAGCGCGCCGGGCGGAGTGATGGCTTCGGGGACACCGGCGGGGAAGTCGAGTTCGATCCATCCATCGTTGCCTACCCGTGCGGTGAGCTCACCCGACGCGGTGAAAAACGAGATGGTTTCATCCCACGACGCGCCTTTGTGTTCGAGCAGGTAGTGGGCGGCTGCGAGTGTTGCGTGCCCGCAGAGGTCTACCTCTACGGTGGGGGTGAACCATCGAAGGTCGTAGCCGCCGTGCACCGGGACGAGAAATGCCGTCTCCGACAGGTTCATCTCTCCCGCAACCGCCTGCATCCATGTTGGATCCGCTGGTTCGTCGAGCAAGCAGACGGCAGCGGGGTTCCCCGAGAAGAGTTGGTCGGTGAAGGCGTCGATCTGAACGATCTCGACGGGCAAAAGGATCTCGAATCAGCGATCGGTCAGCGAGACGTAGTTGCGCACGGGGGCCCCGTCGTACAACTGTCGGGGGCGGGCGATGCGGGCATCGCGGTCGAGGAGCTCGATCCAATGAGCGAGCCATCCGGCCGTGCGGGGAATGGCAAACAGAACCGTGAACATCTCGATGGGGAACCCCATGGCTTGGTAGATGAGGCCGGAGTAGAAGTCCACGTTGGGATAGAGCTTGCGGCTTATGAAGTAGTCGTCAGCGAGGGCCACTTCTTCGAGGGCGAGCGCAATGTCGAGAAGCGGGTTGCGGCCGGTGACCTCGAACACTTCGTCGGCGGTGGCCTTGATGATGGTGGCCCGGGGGTCGTAGTTCTTGTAGACACGATGCCCGAAACCTTGGAGGCGGACCTCGCCGGCCTTGACCCGTTTGATGTAATCGGGAACGTTCTTGACGTGGCCAATCTCCGTGAGCATGCGGATGACCTGCTCGTTGGCGCCGCCATGACGGGGGCCATAGAGCGCAGCCGTGGCACCAGCCACCGCGCTGTACGGATCCGCATGGGAGGAACCGACGACTCGCATGGCGGTGGTGCCGCAGTTCTGCTCATGGTCGGCGTGCAAGATGAACAGCACCTCGAGCGCCTTGGCCAACACCGGATTCGGTTCGTAGTGCGGCTCGGCCACCTTCCACATCATCGAGAGGAAGTTCGAGCAGAATCCGAGGCTGTTGTTCGGATACACGAAGGGCATCCCCACCGAGTGGCGATGCGCACCGGCGGCCATCGTGGGCATCTTGGCGATGAGCCGCACGATCTGCTTGTTACGCGAATCGAGCGAGAAGATGTCCTTTGCGTCGGGGTAGAACGTGGACAGCGCGGCAATCGTGGACACAAGGATGCCCATAGGGTGGGCGTCGTGGTGAAAGCCCTCCATGAACCGCTTTCGCACGTTCTCGTGAATGAACGTGTGGTAGGTGACGTCGTGTACCCACTGATCGTGCTGCTCTTTGGTCGGCAGTTCGCCGTAGATGAGGAGGTACGCCACCTCGAGGAAGGTGGACTTGCCGGCCAACTGCTCGATGGGATAGCCGCGGTAGCGCAGGATCCCGTTCTCGCCGTCAAGCTCGGTGATTGCGCTCGCCGCCGCCGCCGTGGTGGAGAAGGCAGGGTCGTAGAACCAAACGTTCGGAAGCAACTTCGCCCATTCGTCGGCGCTGACGCCGCCGTTGGCGATAGGGATCTCGATGGAGTTCCCGTTGCGATTGTCGGTGATCGTGATGCTCTCTGGCACTCCAGCTCCCGGTAGGTGCGCTGCTCGGACTGCTGGGAGCGCCGTTGCTCACCGCCCGACCACCCTACCGGTCCGGGCGGCTCACACCGAACGGAGCGGCAGGGAGATCGTGATAACGGTTCCCCCAGCCTCCCGGCCAGCAGCGGCAACGTTGCCCCCGTGGGCTTCGACGATGGCAGCCACGATCGAAAGGCCGAGCCCACTTCCCGGTCCGGATCTTGCGGGATCGGCGCGGTAGAACCGCTCAAAGATCCGGTCCTCATCGCCAGAAGGAAGCCCGGGCCCGCGGTCCGCGACCTCGAGGATGGCGAGGCACCCCTCGGTCCTAACGGTGACGGTGATATCGACGGCGGCGTCTCGTGGCGTGTGGGATCGGATGTTTCCGAGAAGGTTGGTGACGACTTGCTGCAATCGACCGGCATCGCCGTCGATCCAACATCCTCCGGACGAAAAGTGAAGGTGGACCGGCCGTTCCGGCTGCAAGATGCGAAGGTCGGTGGCGGCTTCCTCGACGATTCGGGTGAGCTCGACGGGGTGTCGATCGAGCGGTCGGCCTTGGTCGAGGCGGGCGAGTAGCAGAAGTTCGTCCACCAGATCGCTCATTCGGTGGGCTTCTTGGTCGAGGCGGCGGAGTGCTTCGTCGGACTCTTGACCGGGAGCAAGACCGTCACCGCGAAGCAGTTCGGTGTAGCCCCGGATCGACGTGAGCGGCGTGCGAAGTTCGTGGGACGCATCGGCCACGAACTGGCGGAGGTGGGTGCTGCTTCGTTCTTCGTCGGCGAGGGCGGTGCGCAGGCGAGTCAACATTGCGTTGAGCGACGTGGCGAGTTGCCCCGCTTCCGTGGTGTTCGAGGCCGGCGGAATTTTCCGGTCGAGGTCTCCGCCGGCAATCGCCAACGCGGTATCGGTCATTGTTTGAATCGGTCGAAGGCCGAGGCGAGTGACGTTCCAGCCAACCAACAGAAAGCCGAGTAACACCACCCCCGTGGTGCCGGCCTGCAATAGGAACACTTGGCTCATCGTGGCCTCGACCTCCACCAGTGAGGCACCGCGCACCAGGTACCCGCCGTCGCGCGTGCGCGAAACGACGACTCGGTAGGAATTGCCGCCTTCGTCGCCGGCGACGGCGGTGAATACTTGCTCCGGTTCGCCCACGGCCGATGCTCGTGTTTGGACTGTCGCAGGTTCGAGGGCGGGCGCGGCGCTCCCCACGTCCTGGCCGGGATAGATCTCCGACACGATCTCCCCCGAACCGTCGCGGAGCTGAAGCAGCAGTTGATCGCCGCCGGGCACCCGACGGAGTTGCTCGGCTGACCATTCGAGCGACGATCCCGTCCGGCCTGTAGTCGCTGAGTCGTTGGTTCCGCGGCCTTCTGGCGCGGGCCGTCGGCCACCCCCGTTGCTCCCGCCGTCACTTCCGGAACCGCCGCCGGGACCGCCACCAGGACCGCCGTCACGTCCTGGGCCGGTGCCGCTGGCGAGCAGCCGTTCGTCGACCGCTGACTGCAATGAACGGGCCACGGTCCGGTACAGCAGCACGTTGGCGACGACGAGAAGGGCAGCGAGGGCGACGAAACCCAGAATGAGTCGGCGTCGGAGCGACATCAGCCTTGGCGGAGCACGTAGCCAACGCCCCGCACAGTTTGGATCAGCGGCGGATCTTCGAGCTTCTTGCGTAGGTAGCTGACGTAGGTTTCCACCACGTTGGTGTCGCCATCGAAGTCGTAGTCCCAAACACGATCGACGAGTTGCGCTCGGCTGAGCACTCGATCCGGATTGAGGAGGAAGTAGCGGAGCAACTTGAACTCGGTGGGGGAGAGGTCGAGCACCCGCCCGCTTCGGGTGACGCGGTGCGCTTCTTCCTCGAGATCGACATCGGCAAACGAAAGTCGGTCGCCCGCATCGTCGGATCCTCGACCGATCCTTCGCAGGATGGTGCGCACTCGGGTGACTACCTCTTCGAGGGAGAAGGGCTTGGTGACGTAGTCGTCGCCGCCGAGCGTCAGCCCCCGTATTCGGTCGTCCACCCCGTCGCGCGCCGTGAGGAAGATCACCGGCACGTCGTACCGATCGGCGCGAAGGCGTTTGCAGACGTCGAAGCCGTCAAGGTCCGGCAACATGACGTCGAGAAGAACGAGGTCGGGATTCCAAGCCGCGACTTGTTCAAGCGCGGCACGGCCAGTGGCCGCCTCGGCGACGGAGAAGCCCGCGTGCCGAACGGCGGTGGTGAGCAGGTATCGGATGTTGTCGTCGTCGTCGACCACGAGTATCCGCACGGCGTCGTCATTGGAGGGGCTCATGGTGATGAGTCTGCCAACCAAGCCTGGGAGTTTCCTGTGGAACGCCCCTGAGCGGGCATTCTGTCCTGAGCGGGCATTCTGCCCTGAGCGGTGTGGGCGACCTACCGGACGTTCATCGCTGGTGGTCCCTCAGTTGCCGACGAGTCGGTCGATCACGGGGGCGATGGCTTCCATCGCATCAGCTTGCACGCAGATGTACGAGATCCCAAGTCGTTCGCGGCGGACCTCGAGGGCCTCGCACATCTGGTCGACGGATCCAATCAGCGCCAACGGCACCTCGAGCATTTCCGCCGGTTCAAGCGCGAACAACGGGGCCATCATCTCGGCCGTGGCCTTGGAGTCGTCGGTGGGGATCACCGCGAACACCAGGCAGTTGAGTTCGATAGCGGCGAAACGTTCACCCGCCGCTTCTTCCAGCCACGCGACCTTCGTGGCGTAGCGGGCCATGGTGGAGTCCTGCGCTGCTGCCGCGTCTATCACGCCACTACGAATCTGTGGGTTGACGCCCACGATGTCTGCTTGGCGGCCGGCAATGCCCAGCATTCGTTTCCCCCCGGCGCCGATGAGGATCGGTGGACTCGGTGTCTGCACACACGCCGGAGTTCCCTTCATCGCCGAGATTCGGTAGTGCTCGCCCGAGAAGGTGACGGTTTCCCCCGCGAGTAGGCCCTTGATGATGGTCAGGCCTTCTTCGAACCGATCGACTCGGATCTTCGGCTCGTCGTAGGGCATGCCCGACTGTTCGTAGTCGGAGCGCATCCAGCCGGCGCCGAGCCCGAACTCCGTGCGGCCCCCCGAGAGCCGGTCGATGGTGGCGATCTCCTTGGCGAGCACGACGGGGTGTTTGTAGTCGTTGTCGAAAACGAGGGCGCCGACCTTCAGGGTGGTGGTGGCATCGGCCGCGGCCATCATCGCCGGGATCGGTGCGAGCTGGTCGCCGAAATGGTCGGGGAGATGGAGCGACGAGAAGCCGAGCGCCTCGGCTTTGCGGGCAAACGCGGCCCACGCCGGGCCATCGGCAGCGGTTGCACACTGCACACCGAATCGGAAGGGTTTGGGGTTGGGCATGAGCCCAACCTAACGGAATCGGTGTGGTGGGATACAGGCTCGTTCGGTGACTCACGTTGTGGCCCCCGGGCGTCGTACACTCAACGACAGCGTGCGCACCCTCTTCCGACTCCTTCGTATGTTCCTGGTCACTGGAATCGCCGGCGCGTTGATCGCCGCCACGGTGGTTGGCGTGAGCCCGCAGGTGTATCGAGCACTCAACAGCACCAGCAGCGTCGACAGCGAGATCGACCTCAATGCCCTCGACAGCTACGCCGTTCGTTCCTACATGTATGCCGGCGATGGATCACTGCTGGCTACCCTGCATGGAGCTGAGAACCGCGTTCCGGTCACGATCGATCGCATTCCCCAGGTTGTCCGTGATGCCGTGCTTTCGGTGGAAGATGCCGACTATTACAACCATCCAGGCGTGAATATGCGGGGCATCTTTCGTGCCATGGTGGAGAACGTTTCGAGCGGCGGCAAGATAGAGCAGGGCGGGTCCACCATCACCCAACAGCTCGTAAAAAAGACCTTCGTCGGCGACGAACTCACCGCCGACCGCAAGGCCAGCGAGATGGCCATGGCACTTCGTCTGGAGAAGAAACTCTCCAAAGATCAGATCCTCGAGAAATACCTCAACACGGTGTACTTCGGGTCGGGCGCCTACGGCGTGCAGGCGGCGGCGGAGACCTACTGGGGCGTCGATGTCGGGTTTCTCGGCCCGTCAGAGTCGGCAATGCTCGCCGCGCTCATCCGGTCGCCGGTCGACAATGATCCGACCCTGCAAAAGGGGATGCCCGACGAGCAGAAGCGGGCTTGGCCGGCTCGCAAGCAGGCGCTCGAACGCATGGTGGTCAACAAGAAGATCACCAAGGAGCAGGCGGCCGAGGCCAACCGCGTGAAACTCCCGAGCCAACGGTGCGGGCAAGAGGGAAGCAATCCGGCCTTCTGTGCCGGCCTGCAACCACCTCCTGCCCGCGATCACTTCGAAGACGAGGTGCGTCAACGACTGCTGAACGATCCCAAATATGGGCTGGGCGCCACATCGGAAGAACGTGAACGAACGTTGTTCGGCGGAGGCATTCGAGTCTTCACCACGGTCAATCCCGTGGCGCAACGGCTCCTTCGTGATACGTACAACCGGATCGTGCCGAAGGATGAGTTCGAGGTGCTGAACCCCGACGGCGATCCCGCCAACCCGGTGAAGGAGAAGCTGCCTCTCACCGCGGCGATGGTGTCGGTGGAACCGGGAACAGGAGCGGTCCGAGGCATCATGGGTGGCGAGCCGTTCGACACCAACAAATACAACAACGCCTTCGGGGAAAACGGGCGCCAGACTGGATCGAGCTTCAAGACCTTCGTGCTTCTCGCTGCGCTTGAACAAGGAAACGGTCCGAACGACTATGTGGCTGGCGGCGGCGACTTCCCCAACCCGGGCGGCGATCCGAACCCGTATCAGATTGAAGGCCAGGGGGGCAGTCTCGATGCGGTCACCACCCAGTCCTCCAATGGCGCCTTCGTGCGGCTCGGGCAAATCGTTGGCATTCCCGAGGTCGTTCGCACCGCGGAGAGCCTTGGTCTCACAACCGATTTCAAAGACCTTCCGATCAGCATGCCGCTCGGTGTGCTGGACACGAAACCGGTGGAGATGGCCGCCGCCTACAACGCCCTTCCGAGCGGCGGCATCTTCGAGCCCTACTACCTGATCGACAAGGTGCTCGACCGCAATGGCATGCCGATCTACGAACATTTCTCCACCGGGCGCCGCGCCGTGTCGGCGGAGTCGGCCTGCCTCGCCACCCAGATCCTCAATCACAACACTGAATACGGCACCGGCCGGCGAGCGGCGTTCGGGCGGCAGCCTGTCGCAGGCAAGACCGGCACCTCCGACGGCGCCGCCGACGTGTGGTTCGTGGGTTTCACTCCCTACCTCACCACATCGGTTTGGATGGGGTTCCAGAAGTTCAAGGCCAAGATTCCGTCGATCGATGGCATCGCCAACATGGGCGGTTTTTTCCCGGCTCGTATGTGGGGAGACTTCAACTCGAACTATCACAAAGAGATGAATCTGGCGCCGCAGTCGTTCGCCCGCTGCAACGGCAACGGCAGCGGTCGCCAAGTGGTGGGGCCAGGAAGCAATAACAAAAACCTGCCCGCCCCGGGTAACGACAACCGAACCCGCAACACCACCGCTCCCACGCCAACGGCGCCCCCAGTCACGGTCAAGCCGTTGCCGACGTTGCCGCCGGTCACCATCGACCCGACGCCCACGATCACTCCGCCGCCGACCGTCAGCACACCGCCTACGATCACCACTCCGCCGACAGTCACCACCCCGCCTACCTCGTCGCCACCCCCAGCAGGAGTTCCATGACCGATTCGTACTTTGCCCCGCTCCTCGAGTTACAGCAACTCGACATCCGGCTCACGCAGATCCAGCACAAGCTGGACCATCTGCCGGCCCGGTCGTCGTTGCGAGGTGCGGAAGCGAAGGCGACGGACCACCGAGACATCGTGTCCACCGTGGAGTTGGAGCGACACCAGGTTGCGGCGGAACAGAAACGGCTCGAAGACGAGTTGTCCATCCTTGAGGCCAAGATCACCCAGGAAGACGCCAAGCTGTACAGCGGTACGATCCAGTCGGCGAAGGAACTCCAAGGCATCAACGACGAGTTGGCATCGCTCCGACACCGCCAGAGCGACTACGAAGACAACATTCTGGCCATCCTCGATCAACTCGAACCCCTCGACGCTCGGCTGGTCGACCTTGCCCAGCTCGGTGATGCACTCGATCGGGAGGTGGCGGCGGCCACGATCGCCTTGGCGGAGGCCGAAGCAGAAGCGGTGGCGGATCTTCAAAAGACCACGATCGACCGAGTGACCGCCAGCGCCGACATCAGCGACGACCAACTCGCCCTCTACGATAAACTTCGCACCAATGTGAGCGGCAATGCGGTGGCGCTCCTTTCGGGCGGATCGTGCACCGGATGTCACCTTGGACTGCCATCGGCCGAGGTCGCGAGGCTTCGCAAGTTGGCACCCGACGAACCGGCATTCTGTGAAGAGTGCGGCGCCCTCCTGGTGCGCTGATCGCAACGAGACTATCGGTGTTCTTCTGGTTTCTGGGTGTGAGTTTCGCCGGCGTTGCGTTGGTGTTTCGCAGCCCCGCGCTCGACTTCCGTTTGGTGATGGCAGGTTCGGTCCTCCCTCTTGCCGAGGTAATCCTTGGTGGCCCCAAGGTCCTCCACACGCTTCTTGGCAGTGTGGTGGCATTGGCCATCGTGATGGCAGCCACCCGAAACCGACGGCTCGTGCGTCGCCGTTGGATCTCGCTTCCGATCGGGTTGTTCATGAGCCTCACCCTGAGCGGCGCGTGGGCCGACACGGCGCTGTTCTGGTGGCCCTTCTTCGGAGCGTCGTTTCCCGCCACGTCGTTGCCGGAGCTGTCCCACGGCGTCGGCGTCACCCTCGTGTTGGAAGCACTTGGCGTGGCCGCGCTGGGTTGGTGTTGGGTGGCCTTCGAACTGGGAGTACCTGTGAATCGTGAGCGTTTTCTTCGTACTGGGCAATTGGATAGAGGGTTGGTTTCATGAAGCTGTATCTCGTGCGCCACGGTCGCACCGACGCCAATGCCCGAGGTGAGTTGCTCGGGCGACGCGACCCAGATCTCGACGAAACCGGCACCTCGCAAGCGGAGGCCCTGACGGCGGCTCTGCGCGAGTTGATCGGCCCCACGTCAGCCGTCGTCATCACGAGTCCGTTGCAGCGTGCGATGTCTACCGCAGCTCATATCGGGCGGCGCTTTTGGGTGACCCCACGAGTTGATGAGCGCTGGATCGAACTCGACTATGGCGAATTCGAAGGGAGCCCCGTGGCGAAGGTACCGGCCGATACGTGGGCGCAGTGGCGTGCTGATCCTTCGTTTGCGCCTCCCGGGGGGGAACGGCTCGCTGATGTTCGCGCTCGGGTCGCTGATGCCCTCGGTTCGTTGGCGGCCGCTTCGGTCGAGGCGCCGTTGGACTATGCCAACGTGATCGTGGTTTCCCACGTGTCACCGATCAAGGCCGCGGTTGCCGAAGTGTTGGGCACGTCGGACAGCATTACGTGGCGGATGCACCTCGACCAAGCGTCGATTACCACAATGCATTGGCGCCCCACCGGAGCGGTGCTTCTCGGGTTCAACGACGTGGCTCACATCGCCGGCGAGTGAATAACCAGCAAAATGGTGGTCAACCCGAGACAGGGGCGGTTGATTCGGGATTTCGAGGTAGCTCGCGCCAGCGGTTCCAAAACGCACCCGGTGGTCCCGGTCGCTCCACGAACCGTTGGGCGTGAGGGGTGAGGAGCGCGACCGAGGCAAGTGCCAGGACGGGGATGGCCATCCGGGAGCCATTGCGCTCAGGTCCAAGGACATCGACGTTGAGCACGGAGATGAGTGCCAACTCCAACGTCAGCGGCCAGACGAGTGGGTGCCGTAGTCCCCGTTTCGTGACCGCCAGGATCCCAAGGCCGAGCACCGGGATCAGACTGATGAAGCCGAGCGGTTCGTACCCAAGCGACCAGAACCTCGCGGAGTTGTAGAGGCCGACGAAGGGCGCGGTGAACTCCACCACCTCGGAACCCTGACTCGGCGCGGGCAGTTGCATGAGGCGTACTGCCGCGGCCCACAAGATGACCGCAAGCGCGGGTAGGCCAGCAAAGGTGATCGCGCGTCGGTCCCGGCGCCAGATGGCAAAGCCAAGGATGAGCAGCCAGGAACTCTCGCGAGTGAGTACAGCGCACACGCCGGCGGCAATCGCCCATCGGTGGCGATTCGAAAGGCTGAAGGCAATTGCGGAGAACGCCAAACCGTAGGCCAGGGGATCGGGGACGGTGATTCGTAGTGATACCCATGAGCCGTACGACAAGGGGATCAGCGCTGCCGGCCATGTCTTGCCGCCGAGCAGCCAGGAGATCGCCCCGGTGGCGAAACCGGAGAGGAACACGCCGAAGACGCCGATCACGAACATGGTCCAGATCAGGCCCGAGCCGTCACCCCAAGGATGCAGGATCCGGGCGAGAGTAGGAAACAAGATGCGTTGGCTGCGATAGGCCGGCCGGTCAAGGTAGGGGGCAGCATCGGAGATGCCGGGAAACGATCGGGCGAGCGGGTAAAAGTATCGACCGTCGTGGGGGCCGTCGTTGGCGTTGGGAGGGCTGTCGATCTCCTCGTAGGGGAGGATCTCGTGGCGAACCGAGTCGGTTTGCCCGATGAGGCCGCCGAGTGTGTCGCGGCTCCGGCTGAGATCGGCCAGCGCTACCCCGACCGCCACGAACGTTGCGATCCCGGCGAGGAGGACGAGCTGCCGGAGCGGGAGCGGACGTCGAGCAGCACGGGACATCTCCCCAAGTTAGAGGACGATCTGCCGGCAACTCGGCCAACAGTCAGCGATCGGCGGATCCGTCAGGGCCGGGCCGTTGCCGATCGCGATCGATCGGCAGGTACCGCAGGTATTCGGGCCCTGAATCGGCCGCGACCTTCAGGGGGAAACGGGAATCGGCGTCTCTGCCGTCATTGGCCCCTCGACCGCCTCGGCGGCGTGACGTCGCTTTGTGAGAAGGTCGTCGGCGAGCTCGGCGTCAGTGCGAAGGTCATCGGTGAGAAGGTCATCGGTGAGAAGGGGTGTCACGTTGGTGAAGGCGTCGACGCGGTCGCGAGCACGTTCATTAGGATTCGTGGCCCGGCGGCCCTTGGCGCGGTAGTCGGCTTGGTACTCCGCCTTCACCTCCCCGTTCTTATCCAGCATCCAGTTCGGAGCCATCCGGCGGGGCAGCGTGACGATCTCCGGCGGTTCGTACGTTCCGAGCAACACATCCCACACAGGTGAAGTGACACCGAAGTTTCGCATCGGGGCACCAAAATGGTGGTGAAAGTGGCTCTTGCGCATCCACCGGCCGAAGGTGTTCGTTGGTGGGTGGGTGTGTGTACGGCGGTGCGCCACTTCGTACCCGGCGTAGGCCGTGAGCATCCCGGCCGTGAACGCAAGTGCTCGGTGTTTTCCGATCGTGGCCCACGCGATTGGGAGCACGACACTTCCCGTTGAAGCAGCGGAGAGCAGTTTCTTGCTGGTGGGGGAGAAGTAGGTGACATCAGCGTGGTGGCTGAGGTGTTCCTTCGACGCCAGGCCTTTGCCGCGAACTTCATGCATGGCGAATCGATGGAGCCCGTACTCGGCGGCGGTCCACGCCACGCCGCCGACGAGAGCAGCGGCGGCGAGTGATCCGAGACCTGGAGAGGGTGGGGTGCTAGTCATCGGGGGGCCTTTGGTTGTTTGGGCGGAACGGCTGATCCGGTAGTGCTGGGATCAGAGAGCAGTGCGGTCACGAGGAATTCGTAGGTGCTTCGGGCACGGGGTACCGCTTGCAAACCGTGGACGCGGAGGGCGACGACCACGACCGGCAACGCCACGCTGATCAATCCCTCGGCGAGTGATGAAGCGCTGCGATCGTTCCGCACCGTGTTGGCGGTCTGGGCGCGGCTGATGGCTGCCCCGAGTTCGGCTTCGAGCAGGGCGAGGGCGGGTAGCTCACGCATCGCATCGGCTTGCTCACCGTCGATGTTCGAGAGCACCCTCCGGGCGAGTGGGTGCCGGGAGCAACCGTCGAGGACGACGGCGACCATCGATACCAACGATTCCGCTGTCGGGCTCTCGGCTCGGAGGGAGGCGATCGGGGTGGCGAACAGGTCCGAAAGGTCGGTGTCCACGGCGTTCCGGAAAAGCGTCTCTTTCCGGCCGAAATGCTGATACACAGAACTGTGCGACATGCCCGCCATGCGAGCGATCTCGGGTACCGATCCGGCGTCGAAGCCGACGGCGGCGAAGTGGTCGATCGCACAGGTGAGAAGTCGGTTCCGTGTGCGCTCACCCTTTGACGGGATCGTCGTGACTGTATTCATTCCTAGAATATATGACAGAAGTCGGTATTTATGTCAATAAGGCTCTGACTGACCTCACGGGTTCCCTGGTGCCGCCGTGATGGGACCGAGGAAACACGTGGCCGTAAATTGGGTCAAAGCAACGGGTGGTTCGTCCGGGCATGGCACGAGGTGCGGCTCGGCGAGCGGCCGATCATCATCGGTCACAATCCAGACCCGCCCCGAGGGGGAAGCGGCATCGACGTCGACGACATAGGTGTCCTCGTAGGTCGTGCCGTCGATGCGTGGTTCCTCGACCGGACTGTCGTACTCCCATACCAGGAGGTACCGGTTGAATCTCGGCACCACTGCGATCGCGTCGCCGGGTTTCAACACCGAACGCGTCTGTGACATTGATTTCTCGGTGTTGTCGCCGTAGTTGTGGAGTTGCAAGAGCGATGGCACCATCAACACCGTGGGCAGGGCGATCGCAACGCCGACTCCGGCCGGACCGACGCGGACTCGGGCTCGATCTACGAGCGCCGCCATGCAAAACGGTACGACCCAGGCGGCGAAGGTGAGCGCTCGGGGGATGAGGACGGGAATCCGAATGCCGGCGATCGCGATCGTCAGGAACGGTACGACGGTGACGGCGACTGCGGTCCGTCCGAGCAACGGCTGGTCATGCCACAACAGGTACATGCCGCCTGCGACAACCGCCACTGTGATGAGCGCAACATGGGGGTAGAAGATGGTGACGAGGCCATTGATGGCTATCGACACGCTCGTGGGATTGGTGTACGGGGCAAACGGCGGTGGTGTCCCTAGTCGAAAGTGAAGGGTTGGGCCGAGCAGAACCCCGTAGACGATGAAAGGGGTCACGCTCGCGGCGCGGAACTTCCACGCCGCCGCAGTTCGATCCAACCAGGGAAGCAGGAACGCACCTCCGGCCACGAGAAGCATTGTGGTCTCCGCCAGTGCCGTGATGCTGAGGACGGCGGCGATGATGACGGCCCAACGGGTAGATCGATCACGTAGCCAACGTTCCGAGGCCATGGCGGTAGCCGTACCCGCCAGGATGACCGCCGAATACATCCGAGCCTGGAGTCCGTACATCAGCAGGAATGGGTTCACGGCCGTGAAGACGATCGCAGCGACGCCGAACTCGCCTCGTCGGCGCATCCAGGCCCACACCAGGACCATGGAAGCGACGGCGAAGACGATCGAGGGTGCGCGTAAGAGCAGGAGATTCTGGCCGTGGCTGAACGGGTGTCGGGCGAGATAGTGCAGTGGACCGTGTGTGTCGACGCGGCTGCCGAACCCAAACACCCAGCTGAGATCTTGGCGGGAGTACGCGCTCGTGTAGAGCTCATCGGCGATAGATCTGGCGGTGATGCCTCGGAATAAGCGGAGCATCACGCCCACAACCACAGCCACTGTGGCGACACGTTGGAGGAGGCGGGATCGGTTGGTGTTCATGGTGATCGGTTAGGCCCGAGGAGGCCAAGCTCCAGCTTGAGGATGAAGATTCGAAAGAGGACGAGATGTTTGCGAATCACGGACAGTACGCCTGATACCAACCCTCGAGAGCCGCTTGTTGTTCGATCGCTCGACTGAGGCGGTCGCTTGTCGGCCCCTGCATGGTGCCGGCGGATTCGGTCGTCCCGGTCGGCATCGTGGTGGCGCCGGTCACCGTCGTAGTCCCATTGGCCTTCGTGGTTCTGGTGGGGGCGTCTGTGGGCGTCGTTCGTTTGCTGGCTGGGGCCGAGGTGCTGGAGCCAACGGGGTCGGGTGTGGTGGTTGATGCTCCGCCGCCGGCCGACTCGCCCTTTGGCTCACCCATCGGCGCGGAGGTCGACGTGGTCATAGGCAATGGGTTGGGGAGCGAGGTTCCGGTGGCAGAGGAGAGCGATGAGCTCACCTCGATCAGGTCAATCAGCGCCGTTCGTACGTCGGAGGGGGCAGTTGCGAGGGCGTTGCGGTACGCGTCGGTCGTGCGCTCGATCGCCTCCTCGTTGCTTACCTCCCCGGGAAAACGAGGGCCCAGCGCGGGGTAAAGCGCTTGGCATGTAGCGGCCACGGCAGGGTCGGTCGGAGCCGACTTCGTCGACGGCGTGGGGCTGGGGGCAGGGTCCTGGCGGCAGGCTGCCACGAGTCCAAAAGTAACTACGGCCGCAACGCCCGCTCCGAGGACGCGTCGAGAGCGTCGAGACCGTGTGGGAGAGTCACCGTCAGACATGAACCGAGATCCTTGCACGGCGGGCCGACCCGGACCCGTGCAGCAGTCCCTCCCCGCCGAGGCAAGTTTCCAGATCGTTTACCTACGCTGAGGGTAGACAAACAATCTGGAAAGCCGCCTAGCCTGGACGACTTCCATAATCGCGCCGCTCCTCAGCGGTTGATGCAGGAACTTCACCAGATTCTCCCGCGATCCCTGCAGATCGTGCTCGGGAAAGCTGCCGGGGTTCACGTCATCAGTGTCGATTCCGCGGTCGGCCAGCCATCGGAGACCTTCTAGGTGCATCGCCCACAGCTCCGTCGCCGGCATATCTCGTAGGCCCTGACGGAGCTGCCAGGGGACCGGCGGCAGTCCGAAAGTGTTGGATGTGCTCAAGCTTCCGGCACCCTGATTGAGGGAGGTGGAGAACTCGGTCAGTTCTCCGCTCGGGTCGCTCATGGCGGTGATAGATGCCGCGGTCCGAGCGTTGGTGTGCACGAATCGCTCGATGACGACACGGTCGCCAATCCGGCAGGGACCGGGTAGCTGCTCAAAGTCGAATTCGATCAGCAGGTCGCGGCGCTGCGCGATGGAGTGGAGGTCGGCGGCGGTAGCTGTTGCCCAACCGTCAGGATCTCTTTCGCTGATCGGGATCGCGACCTTTCGAAGAGCAATCGCCCGGCGTGAACAGAGCAGGACAACAAAGTCCGTGGTCACGGACAGCAGGAGCCACCATCCGACCCCGTTCCTCGAGGCGCGCGTCAACGCGTACAGGGCGGGAGTTGCGGCGACCGCAACACACACCGCGCCGCGCTGTACACCCGTTGGCCCCCAGTACCGCCACGATCGAGAGCATTGCCAGCGCGTACCACTCTGCAGCCCCAAACTGACTGCTGCGGGTCGCCATCATGTACGCCAAGACCGCTGACGCCGTGATTGCGAAAAACCCCATTTCGCGACCGGTACACCTCCCGCCGAGCAAGTTTCCAGATCGTTTGTCTACGCTGAGAGTAGACAAACGATCTGGAAAGTCCATTCGTTGGTGGCCACATGGGCGGGTGTTACGGCGACGCGTCGCCGCAAACGGGCTTGTTCAGAGGGGGTTGCGACGGTGAGTCGGCCTGTAGGCGGGACCCTGACCCGGCCATTTCGGTGACCTGGGCGTTCGCGCAGAAATAGCCTCTGACCTGCCCAAATACCGTGTTGGTCCGTCCGCTGCTTCCGCCAAAATCCGCCCTGTGACGATTCTGCTGCGGAACGCGTGCGGAACGCGAGGCCATTTTGGGGCGGCGAAACGAGCCCCATCTCGAGGCCGGTGCAGGTCGGTCAGGACATGTCCTCGACCCCACTGACCATCACGATCCGGCGGACCTCGGCGACGTTGCCCAAGCCGTCGAGGACCTCGACCTGAGCCTCGCTGCCGGCCGCTTCGACCCACAACCTGGCGGCCTCCGTCGCTGCGTCCAGGTCCCCGAATGTGTCGTCGCACTCCCAGTCGGGCTCACGCGCTTCGTAGGCCTCGACGGTCCTGAACCCGGACAACCAGAAGGGCATCTCGGCCTTGCGCCTGAACATCAGAAGAGGCCTCGACGATCGACTGTCATCGTGGGACTGATCCGGCGTTGCAGAACTGGTGGTAGTTGGTGCTGATCTCGACGACGACGCTCGGCGAATCGACATGGGCCTCGTCGAATTGGGCGATCAGGATGTCTTCGCCGGCCTCTGCCAGCCGGACGTAGCCGGTGGTCGACTCGCCTGTCGGTTGGTTCAACCGAACCGCCTGCTCCTTGCACGACTCTCCTCGTCGCCAGTGCTTGTGGGGGCCTTCGCCTTCAGCGTGCCAAGCGGGATCGGCGTCGAACGCGGCCTCGATCTGGAGCTCAAGTTCGTGCGTAGGCAACCGCGAACGCAGCACGAGAACCCGAGCGCCCGCGCCGCCAGCTCCGTCGGAGTATTCCGTTTGGTTCGTGACGATCTCGGTGCCGTCAGGCAAGGCTGGCGTCAGCAAATTCGGAGGGACGCCTCCTCATGTCACCGTGAAGATGAACCAGCCGATCAGCCCGATGAGACCAAGCGTGAGCGACGTGATGAGCCATCGCACGATCCGGTCTGAGCGTGCCCTTGGAGCTCTCCTGCCTGCCTCGACAGGATCGATCCGGTTGATCGCGACCGGTGGCACCTTCGAGTCGCTCGAGTCCACAGGCTTCACGGTAGGCCGCGAGACCTCAGAGCGACGGCGTGGAAGCCACCGTGCTGCACTTGCGGTCTAGCCCGAACAGCGTGGAGGACGTGCTGGGCGGGCTTTCGTTCTGACGAGGCACTTCGATG
>JANOSD010000085.1:0-13698 GCA_031415655.1 Actinomycetes bacterium | reverse complement strand
GCGATATCAATGAGCAGCCCGGGCGTGGTGGAGTATCCCGCATAACTATGGCCGCCACCGCGTCCCACCGGGGGTACGCCGTTCTCGTTGGCCCACTTCACGCAGGTGACGACGTCGTCCTCGTCAGCGCACTGCGCGATGACGCTCGGGCGGGTGCTGAGGTAGCGGCCGTTCGACGGAAGTCCGGCGTCGGGGTACCCGGCATCGCCTGGCACCAACACGGTCCCCTTGAGTCGTGTGCGTAGATCCGCAATCGCCCCTGGAGGCGCCGTGCCGGTTGGTGGCTTCGTGGCTCCGGTCGACCCGTTGGACGTTCCTCCGGTCGTGCCCGCGGTGGTCGTGCCCGGCGAAGGGGCGGGTGACGGACTGCATGCCGCCAGGGTGCCGGTCAGGCCAAGGCCGAGGGCGGCGGCGCCACCTGTCCGCAAAAAATCACGACGATCGAGGTAGCTCATGACCCTCACTGTGGCGTTTGGAACTTGGAAGTTGGAACCTGCAGTTTGGAAGTTGGCATGGGCGGGAACCGGGCCGCGCCGCGGCCGGGTTCGACTCGTCGACAGCGACGCTGGTGAACAACATGCAGATTCGAAGCAGGGCGGGCACCAACACCGCGATCAGGCGCTGGCGATTCGTCGGAGGTGTGCCTCGGTCGCGTCGTCGGCGGGATAGAAGGTTTCGATGGCAAGCTCAGCGACGGTGACATCGAGGGGGGTACCGAACGTGGCGATCGTGGAGAACAGCCGTAGTTCACCGACCGCGGTGGTGAGCACCAACGGCAGAACCACATCGAACGGAAACGCCACCGATCGAATCGCCGCTTCGGCGGGCAGGTAGCCGCGTACCTCCTGTTCGAGGTCGGCGAGCACGTCGTCGCCGGTGGCGTCGACCTGGTGTCGGAGCCGGCCGAGGAGGTGGGCGGCGTAGTCGACGAAGTTGACGACGTGAGAAGCGAGACCGTCGGGATGCAGGCTCACCCGGATCACGTTCACTGGCGGGCCGAGCAGCTCAGGCGCGACACCGTCGAGGAAGATCATCGCCGCAGCGTTGGCCTCGACAAGGTTCCAATGCCGGTCGACCACCACCGCCGGATACGGGCGGTGGGCGTCGAGTATCTGTCCGAGCGCAGCGCGGATCGGGCCGAGGGCGGGATCGGTGAGGTCCCGAGCGGGATACTGCGGTGCTAGCCCGGCGGCGAGGAGCATCTCGTTGCGGGCTCGCAGCGGAACGTGAAGATGGTCGGCGAGGTGCAACAACAGTTCGCGGCTCGGTTTGGCCTTCCCGGTCTCGATGCAGCTCAGATGCCGCGTCGAAACCGCCGCTTCTGAGGCAAGGGCCTGCTGACTGAGCCGGCGTCGTTCGCGCCACGACCGCAACAGTTCCCCGACGGGCGACGACGCCTGATTCATAACAGGCAATGTACCCAGCACCATCACTGGCGGCCATGACCTGTCAGGTCATGGACTTCGTGACCCCATCACGCCATGGTGAACCGCATGATCATCACCGATCCGGACCGACACGACCCCGTTACGGCCCCCGGCGCCGTGGCCTTGCAGCGTCTGCGCAACACCATTCGATACAACGCCGTGTTCAGCGAAGTCGGGGGGCTCATTGCGTTCGTCGTCGGCGGCTGGGTCGCCGACGTCATCGGCGTCGATCAGACCATCGCCATACATCCGTCCCTGGTCGTTCGGTCGGTCGGCGCGGCGCTCATTGTCTGGTCGGGCGCGCTGCTCGTCGTCGCCGCCGCCCCACGCGATTGGGTGATGCGGGCCGCACCCTTCGTCATCGTGGGGGACGTCGGGTGGGTCGTCGCGTCGGCCGCGCTGGTAGCGAATACTACGTTCGGTGCCGTCGGCAATGTTGTCGTTGGCCTCGTCGCATTGGCGGTGACCGGGTTGGCGGTCGGCCAGTCCCTCGGCTGGCACAAGGCCCGCATCAACGGTGACGGGGACGCCGCCGCAGATCGCACGGAACGGATCGACAAGTCGTTCATCCTGTTGGCCGACCGGCAGGTGGCGTGGACGCTGATCACCGACCATGAGCTCTACGGACGCATCGCCCCGAACCTCAAAGCCGTCGAAGCAACCACACCAAACGGCCCAGGGTTGCAACGCCGATGCACCGACCGGTCCGGGAACTCCTGGGCTGAAACCTGCACCCTGTGGGATGAGGGCTCCGTCTACGAGGTCATGGTCGACACCGCAAACCACCCCGCGCCGGTGGAGCTACTCCAGGGCCGGTTCTGGATCGAGCCGATCTCACCCGATACCACCAAGGTGGGGATGCGTTTCACGTTCCGTCGTTCCCCCGGACTACGCGGCATCACGGTCGCGACGGTTATGCCGCTGATGGCACCGATCCTGATTGCGGTGATCCAACGCCGTTGGGCCGCCGCCGCACCGACCATCGCTGCCCGGGCCATCGCTCCGACCGCTACCGCTCCGACCGCTACCGCTCCGACCACTACCAATGGGCCGGCCCGGTGAAGATCGGTGTGATGATCTTCGCCACCGACCGCACGATCCCGGTCCATCACCTCGCCCCCGAAGTCGAGGACCTTGGCTTCGAATCGCTGTGGGTCACCGAGAAGACCCACGTGCCGGTCAGCCGGACCACCCCCTGGCCCGGCGGCGACCTACCGGACGGGTACCGCCGCACCTGCGATCCGTTCGTCGCGCTCAGCGCCGCAGCTGCGGTCACCTCGACGCTGCGTCTCGGGACCGGGGTGGCGTTGCTCGGAGTGCGAGACCCGGTGATCGCCGCCAAGGAAATCGCGACGCTGGACTGGATCTCCGACGGCCGTCTCGAACTCGGTGTCGGCTACGGATGGAACGCCGAAGAACTCGCCACCCACCACGTGGACATCCACGATGCCCGACCGGTGCTCGCCGATCGCCTCGCCTGCACGACGGCGATCTGGACCCACGACATCGCTGAACACGATGGCCCGCACGCCCATCTCGAACCGTCATGGTCGTGGCCGAAACCCGTCCAGCAGCCGCGACCGCCGATTCACCTCGGGGCCCGCGCTACCCCCGAAGTGTTCGACGACATCGCCACCTGGGGCGACGGGTGGCTCCCCATCGAAGGCTACGGCGACATCACCCCCCACATCCCGAAGCTCCACGATGCGTTCGAACGCCACGACCGCAACCCCGCGACCGCCATAGTCACCGTCTACTCCAGTGCCGGCGAACCCGAATCACTCGACCGGTATCTCGACGCCGGCGTCGACCGCGTCGTATTGGCGCTCCCGGCCGGATCGAAAACCGACGTGCGAGCCGTGCTCGGCGGCCACCGCCACCTGCTCAATCGTTTTTGACAGAAGCACGCTGGCGATCAGGCCAAGGGAGGAGAAGCACACGTGCAACTCTGGGTCGGCCGTGAAAACAACTCGGCACGAAGGTCGGCGATCGTGACATTGGCCGACGCAATCTCGGCACTCGTTGGGTGTTCGGGGCTCTCGTGCAAGCGCACGGCCGCAGCGGCGAGAACTCCCGAGCGCCCCGAAACAAGCCTGTCCGCAGTTCTTGCCGAAGTGAGGGCGAAGGGCTACTCACCGGCGTCGGGCCTGTGCTCGTGCTGGGCGAGGTACTCGGCGATAGTGGTGCGGCGCCCGTCGAGAAAGGGGTGTTCGATGGCGTCGACGAGGTCGTCGGCGGCAGGTACGGAGGCGCGTTCGAGCGTCGGGAGCGCGTCGTAGGTGTATTCGGCGACGGCCATCGCGGCGGACGAACCGGCGAGCGAGTAGCGCACGACGCTCTCGTTTTTGTTGGCGCACAACAAGATGCCAATCGTCGGCGCATGGGCGACGTGATCGCGGAGGTTGCCGTCGATCCATGCGACGTACATGCCGAGCTGGCCCGTGTAGGCCGGCTGGAACTTGTCGACCTTGAGCTCGACCACCACGAACCGGTTCTGCACGAAGTTGAAGAACAGAAGGTCGACGTAGAAGTCGTCGCCGTCGATCTCGAAATGCCACGGCCGGCCGACGAACGCGAAGCCGTGGCCCAGCTCGAGCAGGAACCGCTGCAGGTGATCCATGAGCGCCTGCTCAAGATCGCGTTCGGCCACTGCGCCACCCAGCCCCAGGAACTCGAAGGCGTATGGGTCCTTGATCAGTTGTTGGGCCAGATCGGAATCCTCACCCTCCAGCTGCGCCGGGAAGTTCGACGCGGCAGCGGCGACCCGGAGGTGCAACTGACCCTTGATCCGATCGATCAGCACGCCCCGTGACCAGCCCTCCGCGGCGGCGCGTTCGGCGTACCAGTCTCGAGTCGCCGGCTCGGACACCTGATCCAAAAGTACCCGGATGTGCCCCCATGGCAATTGTCCCACAGGCTGTGGGACAACCTCATCGAGCGACCACGAGGCCGTGAATTTGCGCATGTAGTGCAGGTTTGAGCGGGATAGTCCGGTCATGTCCGGGAACTCCGCTCGCAGGTCGACAGCAAGGCGATCGAGGACCTTGGCACCCCAACCCTCCGCCTCTTGCCGATCCAGGATGGCCTTCCCGATGCGCCAATACAACCGCAGCAGCTCGGTGTTCACGTGCCGGTGAGCACGGATCTGGGCGCCACGAACCTCCTTCTGGCCAATGGGCCTTGCTGCGGCCAGCGGAGTCCCTCCTACGGATCAGGGTTTCCATCTGCCCACTTGTTCAGGTGCTCGGCGAGAAGTGCGGAAAGGGCTCCGCCCGCCGGAAACGATGACTTCCGCACGAAACGGCAATTGTCCAACAGCCTGTTGGATAATTGCTTCGATCGGCCAGGCGCCTGCCATCTGGCGCATGTAGTGCAGGTTCGACCGAGACAACCCGGTCATGTCAGGAACTCCGCTCGCAGGTCCGCCACGGACGGCCGTGGCCGATGGGCCTTGCTACGGCCAGTGGAGTCCCTCCTACGGATCAAGGTTTCCGTCTGCCCACTTGACCGGGTACTCGGCGAGAAGTGCGGAAAGGGCTCCGCCCGCCGGAATCGATGACTTCCGTAGGAACACGACCGCATTGCACGGCTCGTCATTCACCGCTCGGTCCAAGACCGCTTCGTCAGGCGCTCCTTGCATCGCGATCTCCGCTGATTCATCCAGCATCACGGACCGAATCGACGGGCGGCCTGACGGAGTTCAGTTCACCTCGCGCGCCACCACTGCCAACTCGGCGAGCACCCTCGAGACTGCGGCAGGGTCGAGCAGCCGGGCGACCGCCACCGACAAAGCGATGTCGTCGGGCAGACACTCGGAGAACTTCATGCCGTCGGCGAACTCGGCCGCCGCGTTCGGCACCGGCAACGCCTCGGGATCCAGCCCAGAAAGGCGCTCACGGATTGTGGTCATCGTCGCCCGATCGGGGTCCAACGCAACGGAGAGGTTGTCGCCTCGTCCCTCGCCACGCAGATCGCCGAGCGCATCGGACAACGTGGCGTTGGCGCGTTGGCCCGCCCACGTCCACCACCGACCTGTCGACTCCCCATGCACTGCGGAGGTGGCGCCCGGCCGCGCCCAGGCGAAATCCGAGCGGGTCTCGGCGAGCATGTCGCGCGCTCGTTGCGTGAGCACCACACCCGCAGGGTCGGTGCCGCACACCACCTGCCGGATGGCGTCGCACAGCTCCGACGACCACGGCTGACCGGTACCCGTCCATCGGGATCGGCCCTTCGCCTCCGTCGGCTCAACCCACACGAAGCGGCGTTTCCAGTCGATGCTCGTGATCCGCCAGCTCCTCCCCGCCAACAACACCGTGGCGAAGGACCGGTCGTTGGTGAGCAGGGCCGTAGGGTCGAGGTGACCAATGCTGTTGGCACCGTGGCGCACGAGGAACAGCGGCGGGGTGGTGAACATCGAGGTCAGGTCGAGAAAGTGCCGGTAGCCATAGCTCTTCTCGCCGAGCGGGCCGACCGATAGCAGGCCAGCGTCGTCCACCAACATCCCGCTCTGAACGAGATGGTCGACGATGCGTTGCGCGGTGCCGTTGCGGATGGCTTCGGCGAACACCGGGAGCCGACCGATCACTTCCGGCCACAGGTTCGAACCAACTCCGCCTTGTTGCAGGCTCAGCGCCAACACCTGCTGGGCGAGCAGGTGCAACGGCAACGGCGGCGCCACGATCGGCTCCACATACCCCGTGGCCCACAGCGTGAGCAGACCCGCGGCTTTGGCGCATTGGAGATCGTCGCCGGTGGTGAGGAACAACATGTTGCGCACCGAACCGGGTCGGCGACCCGTACGGCCGATGCGTTGCAGGAACGACGCCACCGTGTTCGGACTGTCGAGCTGGATCACACGGTCGAGATCGCCCACGTCGATGCCGAGTTCGAGGGTGCTGGTCGACACGATCACGCAGTCGCTGGCCTCACTGAAGGCCTCCTCGGCGCGCCGGCGTTCGTCGACCGACAGCGAGGAGTGCGACACGAACGTCGACACCCCCCGCTCACGGAGTTGCGTGGCGAGGTCCTCCACGCGAGCCCGGCTGTCGCAGAACACCAGGCGTTTCTCACCCTGGTGCAGGCGTGAGATCACCACGGCAGCGTTGGTCACCGAACCAACGTGATCGAGCGTGATCTCGGTGGGAATCGACGACGCACCGCCGCCACCGCCGCCACCGCCGCCACCCCCGCCGAGAATGTCGGGTGCCACCACCCGGCGAGCCGCCCCGCTCGACCCCACCAACCATTCGAGCAAACGATCGGGATCGCCGACCGTGGCCGACAACCCGATGCGTTGGAGGTCGCGCCCGGCGAGCACGGAGAGCCGTTCCAGCACGGCGAGCATGTGCCACCCGCGATCGTCGCCGCCGAAGGCGTGCACTTCGTCGACCACGACGGTGCGCACATCGGCGAAAAGTCGCCCGTGGTCGGTCCCGACCGACAGGAGCATCGCTTCGAGCGACTCGGGGGTCGTGAGCAGGATCTCCGGCGGATCCGCCTTGAGTCGTTTGCGGGCCGTGGCCCCCACGTCGCCGTGCCATAGGCCGGCGCGAAGGCCGCAATAGTCGGCGTAACGCTCAAGGCGATGGTGGAGGTTATTGAGCAAGGCCCGCAGTGGGCAGAGGTAGATCACCGACAACCCCGGCCGACGCTCGGTGAGAATGGCGGACAGCAACGGCAGGATCGCCGCTTCGGTCTTGCCGCCCGCCGTCGGTGCCAGTGCCAGCACATGCTCACCATCGAGAATCGGGGCAACGGCCTGATCCTGCAAGGGCCGCAGCGTCGGCCAGCCCAGTGAGTTCACGACGTGGTGCTGCACCACCGGGTGCAGCAGCTCGAAACCAGTGCTCACGGCCCGCCGTCGCTCAGATCCGGCCCGCCGTCGCTCAGATCCAGCTCGATGTCATCGGCGGTGAGGGGCCGGCCGGCCACCGCGTTGCGCTCAACGTCGGAAAGCTCTGCCGCCGCCACCGTGAGCTTGTAGTCGCGCCGTGGGTCGAAGTCGTCGTAGAGCTCCACCCGGTCGAGCACATCGCCCACAAGCTTCTTGAGGAACAAACGCGGCGCGATGCCGACGGTGCCTCCGAGCGAGCCGGTGACCGCCGAGCCGAGCGCGGCGATGTACTGGTCATCCACCAATCGGGCCACTCGCTCACCCGCCGACGATCCG
Source organism: Actinomycetes bacterium (assembly GCA_031415655.1). GTDB lineage: Bacteria > Actinomycetota > Acidimicrobiia > Acidimicrobiales > Acidimicrobilacustridaceae > JAKOVR01. The sequence goes on along the minus strand of JANOSD010000085.1, from coordinate 6,102 downwards.
TTGACGAACACATCGCGCACCTTCGTGCCCAGCTCCAACAACCGCTCCGACGTGAACCCGGGGAGGCGAAGCTGCATGGCCCGCGGGTTGTCGAACCGTGGATCGCCGCTGAAGTCGGTGGCCACACGTTGTGCCAGGGGCGCCAGCCGTTGCACCCCCTGCGGCCCGTCGAAGAACGCCGGGGTTCCCGTGATGAGGAGGTAGAGCCCGGGGAAACGGCCGCCGTCGATCTCGTCGATGAGTTGCCGCAACGCATTGAGCGACTTGTCGCGAGCATCGGATCGCACCCGCTGCAGCGTCTCGACCTCGTCGATGACCACCAGCAGACCGGCATGGCCCGAGTCTCGGACCACCGTGAGCAGGCCCTGCAAGAACGACAGCGCCCCGGCATGGTCGATCTCGCCCTTGATGCCCGCGTTGCGTTTCACGCCGGCCGCCACATTGGGTTGGCCGCCCAACCACGCGACGAGGCCATCGGCGGTGGCCCACTCGCCCGCCAACTGCGCAGCGCGGTAGGCGCGCAATACCGAGGCGAACGTGGGGTTGGCTCTGGTCACCTCTGCCAGTCGCCGTTCCATGAGCGCGTCGGTCGCGGCCGACAAGGCCGCAGCGTCGTGTTCGTCGACGGTTCCGTCGGCCAACACGTCTTCTTCGAGCACGAAGAACCAGCTGTCGATCAGCGTGCGGAACGCGCCCTGATCACCGTCGCCCATAGCCAAGCGTTCGACGAGTCGCCGGTACACGGTCTGGAGGTGATGCAGCGGCGTCTCGGTCTCGGAGATCTGAAGCTCGCTGGTGACGAACCCGGCTCGTCGGGCGCGTTCGGCGATCCACCGCGCGGCGAAGGTCTTGCCACTGCCCCACTCGCCTCGGATGGCTTTGAACACGGCGGCCCCGGCGGCCACCTTGCCCAGATCCTCGTCGACCGCCGGGCCGAAACGATCGAGGCCCACGGCGAGCAGATCAAGGCCCCGCGCCGGGACCGTTCCCCGCCGAAGGGCGTCGATGAGATCGTTGCGGCGTGCCGTGCTCGGCCCCACTGCGCTGCTCGGCCCCACTGCGCTCATGACTCCGCCAGGAACTGCGTCCGGGCGAGGGCGATGTCGAGTCGAACCTCTTGACCGCCGTGGTCGACGGTGAGGATCGGATAGCCGTCGACGTTGAGCAATCGTGTGAGCGTGGCAACGAACGGCGACACCCGCGTGAGCGACATCGAGGTGGCGTCGGCGATCGTGCTGAACGATGCCACCCCTCCCCGCACCGCCAGCACCACCAGCGTCGACGTCACCCGTTCGGGTGTGGGTTTCGCCCGGCCGAGCGCGCCGAGTTGCACCTTGAACACGTCGCTGGCCAGGAGGGCCGACACCCAGGGCGGGACCGCCGGGACCGGCGCGCCCGCCGCGCCCGTCGACGCCCCCGATGCCTCGTGGCGAGGGGCGTCGCTCGCACCGGCAGCGGGAACGGCAGAACTCTCGGCGGCAGCGAACAATGCGCCCTGGTTTTCCGCCGGTTCGACCTTCTTGCGCGCCGCCGGGCGTTTCGGCTCGGGGGCTGATTCCGGGACTGATTCCGGGGCCGGCTCCACCATGGCGGGCGCCGCGAGGTCCCACCAGGCCGGGGCCGCGGCGACCACCTGGTCCCAATCCGACGGCGGCTCGATCCCGGCGGGGAGGTACACCGACAACGGCACCAATACCTCGTCGGGCGTGGCACCGCCGTGGTAGCCGCCGTGATACCCGGCGTAACGCAGCACGTCGTGCCACGGCATGAGCACGCCGCGTGCGTCGCCGAGCAACACCCGCTGCCCCACCACGACCACCTCATCATCGGTAGGGGCCCGGTCGGCCATGCGCCACCGCTCGCCGCCTTCCCCGCCGATGGCTGCCGCGCCCCGGCCGTCGACGTCGATGCCGAGCACATGGCCGTGATCGGCGGTGATCACCACCGCCCGGCCGTTGTCGATGGCATGGGCCAGCAGCCAGGGCAGCGAGCCGAGATCTTCGATGCGATGGGCGGCCGCGAAGGTCCCCCGCGCCAGCTGATCGTCGATCGTATTGACCACCGCTGCCACCACACGCGGACCGGCCGGCCCGAGCGCGTTTCGCACGATGGCAGGCAGAGCGGCGCCGCCTTCGCTACGGAGATCGGCGGCGTGGAACACCACCGGTGCCGCACCGGGCAAGGCCGCCAAACCGGGATGGGCGGCGAACTCGCGCTTCTCGTCGGCTTGGTTCCCGGTGCGGAGCTTGCCGGCCAGCAGCGACGTGCGGCTCACCTCGGTGACGGTCGGCAACGCCGCGACACCGACCCTCCGATCCCCATTCGGTCCGAATTCGAGCAGCCCCCGGCTCCGGAACTGGGGGGCCAGCTCCAGGAAGGAGGGAAGGCCGCAACCATCGAGCACGACGAGGAGCACGGGCACCGTCTTGGCCAAGGGCAACACGACGGCATCGATCACCGACTCGACCGGGAGTGCGTCGCCGATGTCCGCCCCGGGATCGTCGTGTTTGGTGCTCCTGGCCAGCAGCTCGGCGAAGTGGCGGTTCTCTTCGGACCGACGGATATCGGCGGCGGCGCCGACGGCCCGCTGGGCGGCGGCGAGCTCCTCGTTGCTGTCGCCGGCGAACACCCGCCGCCGGGCCCAGTCGACCCACGCCCCTTGGTCGCGATAACCGGTCGACGCTGCGGCCAAGTCGGCCGGATCGCCGGGTCGCCCACTGGCGAGCCACAGCGCCAAACGCGCCGCCAACACCGCGCCCTCGGCGCGGGTCCGCCACGTCGGCCGGTTCGTCTCCCGATGCGCCTGTAACGACGTCACCGCGGTGCGTATGGCCGACACTCGATCGTCGAGCTCCACCGGATCGTCGGCCTTGCCGATCTCCCCGGGCTTGCCGATCTCCGCGGCCAGTGCGGAAACCGCTCGTCCCAACGTCGAGAGCCGAGCCTCGAATCCCGACCGCAATACGGTGCTCGAGCCCGGGTTTGGGCCTTGGAGTTCACGAACCCAGACGTCGGCCTTCGCCAGGAGCGCATCGGTGGCCTCCACCTGCGTGGCCGCCAAGTCGGTGAAGGCCAACTCGGCCAACGACGCCAGGGCCTCGATCGCCGCGTCGTCGGGGGCGGCCACGCCGGTGAGATCTTCGATCCTGGCCTGGGCATAGCTGCCGGCAACGTGACCGACCACCGCCCGGGCGGCCAGCCCGACCGCCAGGGCATCGGGCCCGTTGCCGCGCAGCAGGGCACCCAGCACGAGCGCACCGACCGGGCCGAAGCGGGCCGTCAAGGTGGCGGTGAGCCCCGTCCGAACGGGGTCAGAAGCCGACGTGAAGCGGGCCAGCGCCACCGGATCGGCCGCCGCCAGCAGCAGTTGTTCGAGCGACACGTGGTCGAGGCCGAAGGTGGCGGCCACAACGAGGTCGACCGCCCGGTCGATGCTCAACGAGCCGTTGCGTATCGACGTCTCGTTGGCGGGCACATCGAGCAACGCCTCGGCTAGCCATCGATTTGTCGCCTCACCCAGGGCCGGGTCGAGCCGGCGCACGCCCAGGCGGGCCTTTACGGTCTGCCACACGTCGAGCCCGAAGAGCTTCGGTTTCACCAGCCGAGCCAGCACATCATCGCCCACCGCGGTTTCGTCTACATCGGTGAGCAACACCAACACCGGGCCAATGGTGGCCGATGGACGAGCGGCTCCCGTCTCGGGGAGATGATCGGCAAACGCCACCCGCATGGCCAGCGGCGAAGCACAGGGCACGACCATCACCTCATGACTGTCGACCGTGATCGACGCACCCACCCAGGTGGGTTGGGCGCGCACACCGATCACCACTGCCCCGCCCCGCTTGCGGACGGCCTCCTGCCGGAGCACGTCGGTCACGAGGTGACGAAGCAGCTCAGGGGTAGCGACGCGAGCAGCGACGTGGCTAGTTGCGGTCACGGCGTCAGGTTCCGCCACCGGAGTCGGGCTCGGTGTAGGCGATCTCGATCTTCACATCGGCGATCTCACTCGATGTCAGCCGAACACGAAGCTGCTCGAGTCGCGCCAAGGCCGAGCCGACGTCGGTCTCCGATACATGCACCGCTCGACGACCGGGCGGGGGCGGCGGAACGATCGGCGGGACAACCGGCGCAGGAGGGACTGGAGGCGGAGCGACAACCGGTGGCAGCGGAACAATCGGCGTGGGTGTCGGCGCCGTATCGAGCACGATCGCCCGCGCCTTGTCGTAGACACCACGAAGGGGGCCGACGAGGGGCTGGGCTAATTCGTCCATGTCGAGCAGCGCCGCGAGCTCGGTGGGAAGCCCCGCCCCCTCGGCACGTACGAAGGCTGACGACAACAGGCCATGGTCGATACTGCGGATGGCGTCCACGATCGCGGTTGCGGAACTGAGCGATTTACTCACCGCTTCGGGCGAAGGATGCAGGTCGGCTTCGGCGATCGCCGCCGCCCGAGCGAGGTCATCCGGTGCCGCTTCGATGCCATGGATCAGTGCGCTGGCGGCGCGGGCCGTAAGGATCCGGGCGGGCACGCCTTCACTCGACCCGAACGCCACACCCGCGCCCAACAGTTCGACGAGTCGCTGAAGCTCCGTCTCGAGGGGCCCCACATCGTGGCCGTACCTGGCCACCCCGTCGAGCAACCCGGCGCTGAGCTTGGCCAGGCCGTTGGCGGACGGAACATCCGGTAGCTGGGGCACGCCGAATACCCGCTCGGCGCGTTCACGAGCGACGGTCCACACCGGCGCCGTGGGCAAGGGTTGGGCGACGACCTCGAAGTTGTCGGCCAACTGTTCGATCCCCACCCGGGCCGGGCCACCGTGGTCGGTGAAGCGCCGGTTGGTGGCGGTCGCCCACACGATCAGCACGAGGTTCTGCATCTCACGCGTGAGGCCACGCGGATCGGGCTCGTCGATCCAGCGGCGCAGATGGGCAACGGTGGCCGCACCCGCTTCGCCCGCTTTCTCCCTGCTGGCCAAATACCGCGTAAAGAGGTTGTCCCACACGCCGCCCACACCGTCGACCACAAAGGCCTGCTCCGATTGGGTGCCGAGGCGGAGCGGGTTGGCGATGCCGCTCATCAGCGTGCGCTCGGGAGCCGGCACCAGGGGCAGCCGGTTGTCGGCGTGGTCGAGGGCGCCCTGGCACACCTCGAGCACCTTGCGCAGATCGCCCACTCGCACCTCGCGGGCGATGTCGGGGGCGGCCGGATAGCTGTGGGCGAGCGCTTGGGCGATCACGTCGTCGAGCATCGGCCGCAGCCTCGGCTCGTTCGGTACCGGCGGCCGAACCACGAACCCGGCCTGGAGGCTGGGGAAGTGATCGGCCAACCCGTGGCTGCTGTCGACCGTGGCCCCATCAGCGCCCACCACGCCATACGCCATGAGCAGCGCGTGGCTGAGCCGTTGACGCGACGCGTGCTGCTGTGCTTCGAGCTGGGGCCGGGCTGCGGCCCGGGCCGTGGGGCTCAGGTTCTTGGTGGCCTCGGCGAAACGTTCGTCGTTGGCCAGGAGGTGGTTGAGCCGCACCAACGTGCCGAGCAACTCGCGGGTGCCGGCGGTGAAGAACGACGGCAGCCACACCACCGTGCGCCACGACGCCCCGCGGTCACGGAACCCGCCGATCCGAGCGAGATCCTCGCTGGGCGTGTGGCCCTCGTCGTCGAACGGAAAGTCGATGATGACCTTCCATCGATCGCCGTCATTGGCAAAGTCGGAATCCGAGAGGTCGGCGGTGTCGCGCACGTTGCCGAAACGCAGATCGACGTCGCGCTTCACGCCCTTCCAGTCGAATCGATAGGTGTGCGCCAACACATCGGCGGTGAGGCCGAGCTCGCCCACGATGATGTCGCGCACCAACTGGCGGCGGGTGCCGGTGTTGTCGTAGGGGCGCACCGATTCGAGGATCGACCGGGTGTCGACGTCGCTGAGCACCACGGCGACGGTGGGGTCGTGCGGATCGGTGCCCAGTTGGAGCTCACCCACCTGAGCGGCCCAACCGCGCAGCTTGTTGACCACCACGCTCACCTCTTGGCCCGGCACCGGGCTGGTGATGAGCCCGTGGTTCAGCGCCACGAGGCGAGAGACCGTGAGGTTGCGGAAGGGC
>JANOSD010000084.1:0-115775 GCA_031415655.1 Actinomycetes bacterium | reverse complement strand
CGTCGGTGTAAATGTCGATGGCGTCGACGAACGCATCAGCGAGTTCGCTGTCGGTGCGGTAGTTGTCGTCCCAGATTTCGGTGGTGAACGTTTCTCGCAGTGTCGCCGTGTGCATTGGCGTGCTCCCTTGCCCCAGCCATGCGGGGCGCCCGTTTGACACCAACCCGGTGCCGTTTCCTTGTGGGTTACTCTACCCGTCCGGCACGCGTGTTCGCAACGAGTTACGCAAGATTGTTCGAGATTCTTTTCGGATGCACGGGCGACGGTCCGACCGCCCAATTCGGTTGTGTTCGTCCCGCACATCCCTCATACCTGTGGCGGGACATCCCTCATCGTCTGACCTGACCCCTGAGCCTTGAGGCTCATGGCCCGAGAGGAAGTCCCTATGCGTCTTCGACGAATCATCGTTGAGGTCGACACCACCACCTTGAACGTCACCGAGTTGTGCACCCAGCACTGGATCAGCACTTGGTTCTTCTACGACTTGAGGCGCCGATTCGCCGTCGGCGGCTATGACGCTCTTCGAGCCCCAGTCACGGGCACCGCACACCGTCGCGAACAGGAACTCGAGCGAGATCGAAGACCTCATTGGGGCGAAACGCAAGGAACTGCACGATGCCGGTCTCGGTGCCGGCGCAGAGTCGATCGCGTTTCACCTCCGCCACGTCCCGGGCGTGCCTTCGCCCTCGACGATCTGGCGGCGGCTCAAGGAGCGAGGGTTCATCACCGCTGACCCGTCGAAGACGCCCAAGCCAACGCACCGGCGGTTCAACGCCGCACGCGCCAAACAAAGCTGGCAGCTCGACGACACGCTCCTAGGGACTCGCCGACGGCACCGAGGTAAAGATCCTCAACGTCATCAACGACCACAGCTGCGTGCTCGTGGACTCGGCGGCCATGAAGACCTGCACCGGCGCCGCCGTCCTCGCTGCAGTTGCCGGCATCCTGGGCGGGCCCGCACGGTTCCAGTCCGACAACGCCAAGGCCTTCCGCGAGGTCGTCCCCCCCGCCTTCTCCCATCTCGGGATCGCGTCGGCCAGGTCCCGACCGCATCACCCCCCGACCAAGGGCAAGATCGCACGGTTCCATCAGACCCTCAAACGATGGCTTGCCAGGCAACCGCCCGCCCACGACCTCGACGAGCTCAAAGCCCCGCTCGACCTGTTCCGGTACATCGACAACCACCAGCGAACCGACCTCACCGCGGCATCGACCGGCGAACCCCCGCCCCGGCGTGGGGCAAGCCCCCGAGGACGGACCCGCCGATCGTCCCCTCGGCGCCCCCACCCAGTTCAACAACGACGTCGTCGCCAACGGCATGGCTAACGCCGGCCGTCGCTACCGGATCAGCGTCGGTGCCAAGCACAACGGACAAGCCGCTCTCCTCGTCATCACCGGCACGGCCGGCCACGTCTTCATCGAAAGACACCTCGCGCGACACCTCAACGTCGACCCCACCCGCAGGAACCAGACTCTCTACAACCGACCCGGCCGACCGCCCCAAACCCTACCGTGAGGGATGCCCCGCGACACCCGTGAGGGATGCCCCGCGACACAACGGCTCGCGTAGGAGCGTGTCCCAGTAACGCTTCGAGAAGCGGATTCCGAGCCACGGTTCGAAGCCTCGCAAGGACGTCACGTCGAAAGCCCCCTTGTTCTGGGCGGTGAGACGGAGGACGCCGCGAGAAAAGAAAAGCTGGCGGGAGGACGCCGAATGGTTACTGGGACACGCTCCTCGTTCGGGCTGACGGACACCGATTCGAGTGCACGGGCGTGTGCTACTGCTTCGTGGCGCGCCGCTTCGGCCATTGACGAAACCGAAAGCAACGTCGATTTCCGGTGAGTCCGTCGGCGCTCCGATCGGCGGAGGATCGGCGAAGGATCGGCCGGGGAGTGGGTCAGCGAGAGGTCGCCGCGATGAAGCTCGCCACGACCCCGGCAAATTGCGGGCCCTGGTCTTCCTGCAGGAAATGGCCGCCGCCGACAATTGTGGTGTGGGGCTGACCCTTGGTACCCGGAATGCGTTCGAGCAAAACCTTGTCGGCCCCGCCGGTGATTGGGTCACCATCGGAGAACGCAGTGAGGAAGGGCTTCGTGAAGGAAGCCAACACTTCCCACGCCTTTCGGTTCGCCGGCGCGGCGGGGTCGTTCGGGGTGGCCGGAACGAGGGTGGGGAACTGGCGGGCACCCTCCTTGAACGATTCGTCGGGGAACGGCGCGTCGTATGCGGCTTGCACCTCTGCTGGGAGATCCGAGGTGCAACCGCTGTTGATGATGAAGCCCGTGGGGAACTCCGGGACGCTTTGGCTAAAGTCGCGCCACGCCGCAAAGGCCTTGCCCAGATCGTTGTCGCCGGTGGGGAGGAATGTGTTTCCAGCGACCACACGAGCGAAACGATCGGGGTGTTCGCCCACGAGGCGAAGCCCGAGGAGCCCACCCCAGTCCTGGCAGACGAGCGTGAGGCCGTGCAGATCGAGCACGTCGAACAGCGCGGCCCGAAGCCACTCGACGTGTCGGGCGTAGGTGTAGTCGTCGCGGTCGGCGGGCTTATCGGAGCGGCCAAAGCCCACGAGGTCCGGCGCAATGCACCGGTAGCCCTCCTCGACAAGCACCGGAATCATGGTGCGGTAGAGATAACACCAACTCGGCTCGCCGTGGAGAAGCAGCACCGTCTCGGCGGCATCGGCTGGACCCTCATCGAGGTAGTGCAGGCGGAGCGTGCCAGCGGTGCCGTCCCCATGGGGGATCTCGAGGTAGTTCGGTGCGAAGGAGAAGCCCGGCAAGTTCTCGAATCGCTCATCCGGCGTACGTAGGACGTCCATCAAATTCCCCCTCAGGATCGGGCGAACAGCCGTAAAGTGACATTTCAACTGTCAGGAAGATAGCCGTCTGATCGCCGGCACCACAACTGGCCTCCGCCGGACGCAACGAGAACGCCGTCTTCGCTCCAGGTGTTGCATCGGTAGCCGACCAAGCCGTCGCCCGCCACCGAAGCTTCGCTGTCGAGAAGCAGGTACGCAGACTCGGGCCGTGAGCAGTGGAACGCCACGTAGAGATCGACGTTCACCGCCACCCAGGGCGGTGTTTGCCACGCGTAGTGGCCGTTCGCCGCCGGCCAACCTCCGACGTCGATCCAGATCAGCGAACGCACCGCGTCGACCCACGGGTCGGCGAACGTTTCGGGTTCGATGAACCGTTGCCACTGCTGCCACACCGGTTCGAGGGGCACTGACGGCGGCCAGTCGTCTTGCCATTGGGTGGCCCGACTATCGATGTTGGCCCAGAACGCATAGGGCGGCGGGACCTCGCGTGCCGCCATGAGCTCCGCCACCGAAGGAAGCGTTCGCGGCGGGGGCACCGCGGGCATCACCGCGGTGTGATGCGACAGCACACCGGGCGCGGGCTCGGCCACCGCGAGGACCATCGCTTCGAGAATCGGACGTCCCTGCTGCGTCAACGACACCGCGAACGACTCGGTGGCACGGCCTGAACGAACGGTACGAACCTCGATATCGATCGACGAAAAGGCCGCCACCCCGAGGTAGTGGCACGAAAAACTCGCCGGCCGCGAGAACCGACTCACTGCGCCGGCCGCGTTCAAGGCAATCCCCGCGATGTAGCCCCCGCACGGACCCCAAATCTCCCATGCGGTATCCACCTGTGCGGTGAAGCAGCCGGGAGCGCCATCGACCGGCACCACCGCAATGCCTTCCGCCAGATCAGCCATGACGCAAGGTACCCGCGTGTGGGGGTGATCGCGGCGACAATTTGTGCATGCCGAGTCCGAGTCCGAGTCCGTGGCCGTGGCGGTCCCCTGTCCGTCCGCTCCGGTGGGGCCAAGGTGGCCATCGCGCCGGCTCACCCATGCGCCCGATCTTGGCCGTCGCGGTAGTGCTGTCCACTGCCGGACTCACCAGTTGCTCAATGGGTACTACGGGTCCAACAGTGAAAGATGCGGCGACCGGCAACACCATCGTCGGCTCCACCGTGAGTTCCAATCCGCCGTCGTGGGACCAGGTGGATCGAACGATGCGTGAGCGCTCCGACCGCGATCGTTTGCAGGCGTTGATGGCCGTGACCCGTGACGGCGTCACCGTGTTCGACCACACCTACGCCAATTTCGACCGCACCAACACCATTCGTATCGCATCGGCGAGCAAGTGGCTCACCGCGGCGTTGCTCATGACGTTCATCGATGACGGATCGCTCACCCTCGACGATCCCATCGTGTCCACGTTGCCGGAGTTCGATGGCGAAAAGGCAACCATCACACTCCGGATGCTGCTGTCCCACACCAGTGGGATCGGGTCGGAGAGTTGCATCTGGGATCGTGAACTCACGATGGCCGCGTGTACGAACGGCATCGCCAACACCCGCCTGGTCGACGAACCTGGCACACGTTTTCACTACGGCAATACCAGTTTTCACGTGGCTGGGCGATTGGCCGAGGTGGCCGGAGGCCGCCCATTCAGCGACCTCTTCCGGGCTCGAATCGCCGAGCCGCTCGGCCTCGTCGCCACCCGGTTCGATGAAGGAACGCCCACCGAGAATCCCACGCCGGCCGCGTCGGGCCAGTCGTCCGCCGACGACTACGCCCGATTTCTCCGAATGCTGTTGGCGGGCGGCACCAACGATGAGGGCGGTCGTGTGCTGTCGGCACGCGCCGTCGAGGAAATCCTCACCGTGCAAACGGATGGCAAGGAGAACCCCGACGACAGTGCGGTGACGATTACGGGGGTGCCGCGCTACGGCCTGGGTTGTTGGATCGACGAAACCGACGCCCGTGGACGGGCGCTCCGGGCGAGTGGTTCCGGTTCCTACGGCGCCTTCCCGTGGGTCGCGCCCATCGCGCAAGAGTACGGCCTCGTGTGGTTGGACGACGCCGCCCACGCCGACGGCCAAGCGGTACAGCGCAGTTCTGCGCTTGCCGCGCTCGCCCACAACGTGCCGTGAACCAACGGTGTAGCGGTGGTCAGGAGATCGTGGCGTGCTGGCGAATCCAGGTGTGCATGGCGATACCCGATGCGACGCCAGCGTTGATCGAACGAGTGGACCCGAACTGGCTGATCGAACACACCAGGCTCGCCACCTCACGCACTGCGGGCGAGAGTCCTGGACCTTCTTGGCCGAACACCAAGGCACACCGATAGGGAAGGGCAACACCTTCGATAGGCACACTGCCCGGTAGGTTGTCGATCCCGATCACCGCAAGGTCGAGCTCGTTTGACCAGGCGACGAACTCGTCGACGGTGGCGTGGTGACGAACGGATAGGTAGCGATCGGTCACCATGGCCCCGCGTCTATTCCAACGACGGTTGCCCACAATGTGCACGCCCGCGGCGAGGAAGGCGTTGGCGTTGCGAACGACCGTCCCGATGTTGAAGTCGTGCTGCCAATTCTCGACGGCCACGTGGAAGGGGTGCCGGCGGGTATCGAGGTCGGCCACGATCGCCGCATTGGTCCAGTAGCGGTAGCGATCCACCACATTTCGACGATCGCCTTCACGAAGCAATTCGGGGTCGAGCCGCACATCGTCGGGCCATGGGAGCGAATGGGGACCCACTCCAACGATTCGAGCGCCCTCGAGTTCGTCGTATGGCTGATCATCCATTGTGCAAAAGTGCGCTCACCGTTCGGGCGACGATGGCCTGACTGCGAGACACCGAACACCCTTGGACTGTGCGAAGGTGCTGCCAGAAATCCCAGCCGGCTACGGCATCGAGGGCGTCGAGCAATTCCACCCGATCGGCCTCGAGTAGCCCCGCCGTCTCCTCGGCGAACAATGCCACCAACTGATCGCGTAGGGCGCGCCTTGCAAATCCCAGCCCTTTCGCTACCGCATCGCTCTTGATCTCCAGTCGGTCCGCCACCACCCGGACCGGCGCGATCTCCTCGAACAGCGCGGCGCGGTGCGCCGCCAATCCCGCAATTCGTTCCTCTTTCGAACCGACCATCGGAAGGGCGGCGTAACGCGGTAACAGCGTCTCCGTGTGCCGCTCGACGGCCGCTGCATGCAGCGACTCGATGTCATCGAAGTGGCGGAACACGGACCGGACCGACACGCCCGATCGCGCCGCTACTTCCGCCACCGCCGGCACCTCCCCCGTTTCATGCAACAAGGCCAGGATCGCGTCTACCACCGCATCACGGTTGCGTTGACCCCGGACCCGCCGACCATCGACGGCTGGTTCAACCGGGAGGGATTCCTTCGATGGCGAACGAACCGGCACAGTGAAATAGTGGCACAAGCGGTGCCGCTTTCAACGGTTGGTGTTGCTCGGTACTTGTTTGCTGACTTGCCATCAACAACAGAATCATCAATCGGTGGCACCGTGGCTAGTGTGTGGGCAATGGCGAGGATGACGATCGACGAGCTCGCCAGAGCGGCGGACATCACCACTCGCAACGTGCGGGCTTATCAAGATCGCGGCCTGCTCCCTCCCCCCCAGAAGCTTGGACGCACCGGCTACTACGGCGATCTCCACCTCGCCCGACTTCGGGTGATCACCCGACTGCTGGCCCGCGGGTTCAGCCTTCAGTCGATCGGCGACCTCTTCACCACTTGGGAGGAGGGGAAAAGCTTGGGCGATGTGATGGGTTTTGAGGAGGCATTCTTCGGATTATCGGGGACCGACCGAGTGGTGCATATCACCAAAGAAGACCTCGAAGAGTGGTACGGCGAGTTCGACATTGTCATGGCCAATCGAGCCGCCGACATGGGACTGCTCAAACGCACGGACGACGGCTACGACGTACCAAATGTGCAATTGATAGAAATCGGACGAGCCCTCGTCAGCGCCGGCTACGACCTCAGCAAAGTGCTCGATGAGACTCGTCGACTCCAGCTCGAAGCCAAGGTCATCGCCAAACGATGGCTCGACCTGTGGGAGCAACAGGTCTGGGAGCCCTACGTCGCCGCCGGATCGCCGCCAGAGAGGCTCAACGAAATCACGAAGGCCATGGATCAGCTACGCGAGATCCCAGCCCTCGCGGCAGCCAACATGGTGGGGGACGCCATGCGCAACGAGGCGGATTCCCGTATTGCCAAACTGATTGCCTCTGTCCACGAACACGCCGTCACCAAACCGCCCGCACGCAAAGAGGCAGCGTCATAGGCGGGTGTCGTGGAGCATGCACTCAAAGGTGTCGGCGAAGACATGCACATCGCTCTCGTCGAAACTTGGTCGGCACCACCGAAACGCGAGGTCGAGCCGACCGTCGTACCCGACCACACCGAGGGTGATGCCCTGCGGCATCCGCACCGGCGTGGAAAAACCCACATGTTGCGTGGCTAGCGGACCAAACGTCAGTGAGTCTGCGCGCACCACACCCAGATTCGACAGCCGAGAGCTGGCGAGGAACCGATCCCCGGTGACCCGAGATCCGATCAACGGGATCTGACGCCGCCACTTCTCTGGGAGAAACCGAAACACGCCGGCCACCGCCGGCTCCGCCCCCGCATCCTCATCGATCCGCGCCACGCCGATCTGTTCACTCACAACGACCATGCATCGGGCCGGTTCAAGACGTTGACGCGCAGTTGTGGTGGTGGTGACCTGAAGTGTGCGGTTCATACACGAGTCGAGGACGCTGGTAGGTGAGTCGGTACCTCCCACTATGCGGGCATTCAGTTGCCCGTGGTCGCGTGCTGTGGTGGTCGAACTCGGGCGAACCGGCACCGTAACCGTCATGAGATCTTCACCATGGCCGTTCCATTTGGCAATGGTGAGATGCAGCGCACTCACGAGAAGATCGGTGACGGTCACTCCATGGACCCGAGCCCGTGACACCAGTGCATCGGTGAGATTGGCGTCGAGCCATCGGTGGGTGACGCCATGGCCGGTGAGTTCCCGGCCGACGGTTGAGCCCGGCGGGCTCGAGGTTCGGATTCTGGCGGAACGGGGAGCACGAACAATCGCAAGGACGCTGCGCCCACTACCGGCGCCGCGCCTTTCAGAGTCGGTACGGCGGGACCTCGCGTGCCCAACACTTCCACCGGAACGGATGCCGTCCGAATGAGTGTCCCCGGAAACCGGCGGTTCGCTGTCGGCCAAACGGGAGCCGGACGGACGGGAGGCCAACGTGGTGTAGGCGGACGCAAGGAGTTGCATCGCGCCGAGGGCCCCCATGCCATCGACCGCCGAATGGTGGAACGCCACGACGAGCGTGTCGGCGTCTGTGCGACGCACTACCGAGACTCGAACCAACGGACCGTGATCAAGATCGAACGGATCGGCGAGGCACTCGGTCCAGAACGTTTCGGCGGCAAGTGGCTGGGAAGAATCCACCAAAGAAATGACCGGGGCGGCGGCATCGAAGCGCCATTGCGGCCAACGTTGCCATCGTCGGAGCGGTTGCCGACGAGCGGCCATCATCGGGCATTGATCCCGCACGAGCCGCAATGCCGACGACAACGTCGAGATGTCGAGATGTCCATCGAGTGGCAGTGTGAAGCCCATCACCATCGGCGCGTCGGCACGTTCGGCGTGAAGGATGGCATCCTCAAGCGCGGTGAACGGTCGGGGGTGTGGCGCCGCGGGCATGCCGACGGGTGGCGGATCGGCCGAACGCGAACCCAGCGAGGTCTTCCGAATCGCCGTCAAGAGAACCCCGAACCAAGGGTTCCGCCGACCGGCGCGAGCGTCTGACGATCGGGAAGCGGCGCTCCTTCAAGGTCGTCCCCAGGCGTCGCAACGAACGGCGTGCGAACGGAGATCACCGCCGCGGGAGATGGAACCGACGATGCCGCAGCAGCAGAGGAACCTTTGGGCTGCTCGGGACGCAGCACCAACATGCCGTCATCGACGCCCGCATCCGGAGGAACCTCGGTACGCAGTGGGATGAGTGCGACGAACAGCGACGTCAGGGCCAAACCGGCGAGGAGTTGGGTGACCGGACTGAACGCACCGGCATGATCTGCCGGCAGACGGCCGGGGAACGCGGCGACCATGGCGACGGCCAGGAGATACAGACCTGATGGCAACCAGCCAGCCCAGGCCAGCGCACGCCTTCGGATGATCAGCATCAGAGGCAAGGCGATCAACCCGGCCAAGCCGGCCGTCCAAATCGATGCCGCGACCGCCAACACAAGGGTGACACGAGGAGGGAGTTCTCGCTCCGTCACGCCGAGAGCCGGAACCCGGCGTCCTCGATCAGGCAGCAACGCGACGCCGGCGAGCACGACCGCCAGCAAGGCGCCAATCGCCAGTGCCAGCCGATAGGGCGTCGAAGGACCGTAACGAAGTTCGATCGTGCCGACCGTGCCGGCCGGCACAAGGAAACCCTGCTTCCAACCGTCAATGCGCACCGGGGTCAGGACCCGGTCGCCCAGGGCCGCGTTCCAACCGGCGTTGAAGTTCTCCGCGACCACGAGCACGCTCGCGGCGCCTCCGCCGATCTGTACTGCTCGATGATCGGCATTCCACCCACCGGCGTCGACCGTCAGCGCCCGCGGTACACCCGGGGGTCCGACCAAGGACGACGGCGGGGACAACACCAAGGTGTCGAGAACAAGCGGTGCCGTTCCGCGACCACCCAGGATGTCGTGACTACCGGCGGGGACGGCGACAGGTGCGGCATTGCATGCCGTGAGCGAGACCGGTTGTAGCCGGGTGAGGCGGCCCGCGGTGGTGGCGGCGGAGAACCTGATGGGCGCACCATCGATCACGACCACCGGACCGTCGGCACAAGGCACCACAATTGGTCTGCTGGTTGCGACAGGCGGAGGGAGCAGGTCGCGAAGAGTGGGAACCTCAAGGTCGGCAATGCCGAAGGTGGCGAGCGGTTCCACATCGGCGGGGGCCAAGCCGCTGATCGAGGGGAATCGAACCGTCATGGCTTTCGTCGAAAGTGGCGGGAAACGGACCCACCCGTCGCGGTCGACGACCGCCGTTCGGCTGGTGCCATCAGCAGCAACCACCTCGACTTCGTCGGGTTGGGCCAACCCGTCGATCGGGGTAATCCGTAACGCATCGACCGATCTCACGGAGCCCCACCGAAGGGTGATCGCGGGGTCGGGGTCGGGGTCGGTCGGCGGGGAAGGCGAACTCACCATGACCGTTCCGGGCGCCATGCCAGCCGGCGATCCCCCGGCACGGGCAACGCTCGCGGCGCGATCGGTAGGAAGGGGCTGGGCAATCCACGCCGTGGACGAGTCGCCGTCGAGCAAGTTGTGTACGTCGTGATCGGGGAGATCGCGCAGCGTGGACGACGCGCTGATCTGCAGTTCACCTTTGGGGTGAAGCAGTGCCGACAGCGCCGCGCCGGGCACTGGCCGGGCGGTCCCTCGCAGCGTGAACTCGGTGTTGGCGTGAGTGGTGATCCTGCGGGCGAGGTCGCGCTCCTCGTCCGACCGAAGCAACGAACGAGGATCGGCAGTGCCATTGCGTTGCAGCACCACGTCCGCCACGGTGCCCGCTCCCGGGAGGTGATCTGGGCGATCGTCGGCCACCCGAATGATCTGCCGCGGGGCGACGCCAGCGATACGGATTTCACCGATGCCAGCTCGGGCCGAGGTGGTTGATTCGTTGTCGACGGCGTCGATCGTGAGCCGGATCCACGAGGGCGACCCAGGTGGCAACACGATCTCGACGGAATCAGCACCGGACGAAACGGCGGGGATCTCCACGACCCTTTCGCCCCCGTCGGTGGCTACCCGCAGCCGGGTGATTTTCGGCCGCCACGGGCCGTCAGTGAGGGGCACAAGTTCGATGGCCGCGAGAGGGAGCGACGCACCGAGATCGATGTGTACCCATTCACCGACGGACGTGACGGCGGCGCCGGCAACCCACGCATGCGTGGGATTGCCGTCGAATACGTTGGCCGGCGAAGCCTCGGGTATCCCGTACAACCAGGATCCGTAGGACGATGCCGTAACGCCGGCAATGCCGTCCCACTCCGCGACAGCCTGACGACCCGCCGCCGCGGGATCCTTTCGTTCGTCATAGATCGCGAGTTGGTCCACTGGTCCACCGTCGGCGCCGGCCTGTTGCGCGGTGAGAACCGCACCCGTGTTGTCGCGACTGAGACCGAATCGAGTGGCGCGACGAGTGAGCGAGTCGGTCTGCACCCAGTCGATACCCAGAGGAACATCAGCGGGGAGGTCCGTGGGAACGTCGCCCGACAGAATCGCGGCACCCGCGGCCAACCCTTGCTCCTCCAGCACAAGCATCGCCTCTGGTCCCCCGGTGAGGATCGGCACCGTAGCGATAGGCACGGCGCTCACCATCGCTGCACCTGGCACCCGGTACACCTCGACGGCGTGAAGATCACGCTCGCCCGCGGCTACAAGTTGGTCGAGCGCATCGGTGGGCAGGCCATCGAGGCGCTCCGATGCCACCCCGAACCCAGATCCGAGTTCGCCTGGTTGGTCGGCTGAGTTCTCCACCATCTCGGCGATTGTGGGGCCGAACACCGCGACCCGCTCGAGCCCGCTGGAATCGAGGGACCGTCGGACCTGTGCCGGCCGAGGGGCGTTCCATTGTCGCCACTCCAGATCGTTACGCACGATGATCTGGCCCACACCGGCCCGAGCCAGCGCGACCGGCAGCGCATACGATCCGCCGCGAACGATCGACGCATCGACACTGTCAAGCAATCGGGTCGCTCCGGCAGAACCGAGAGGAATCAGACTGCGAACACCCCACGGGGTGTCGGTGAGCGCCTGAAGAACCTCGTCGTTCGTACGACCCCACGTGTAGTCACCGAAGGCCGTGCCAGGCAGAAGCAACGAGCGACTGCCGTTGGCGTTGGTGTCGTGGTAGGCCGCCACTTCCCGCCAATACTGCGGCACGGCGTCGAAACCATGAGCGGATACGACCTTGCCCGAGAGCATCGGCATGGCGCCGAGGAGAACCACGATTATCCCTACCGCCACCACCCTCGGCACGTATTCCCGCATGACCCTCCAAGACGAAACAGAGCCGATCAGGTGAGTGACGCCCAGGGCCGTGGCAAAGGCGATCAGCGGAGTGAACTTGAACACGTTGCGAAACATGCCGAGCGGACCATCGAGCATTGTTTGCATGACCGGCGCCACCGGGTTGGCAAACACCGATACGAAGCCGGCACCGATCGCCATTGCACCAGCGCCCATCACCAACAGCAGAAACGTGCGCTCGGGGTTGTCCCGCCGCGCGAGGCCGGCAAGGCCGATCGCCGTGACCAAACCGGTTCCAATGATCGTGATGGGATTGCTCACGAGGTCCCAGCTCGAAGCAACCCACGGCTCACCCAGATTCAGATAGCCGAGCCAGTCGGCGGTCCCGCGAAGCACCTCGACCATCGGTGTGAACGCCGTGGTGGTTGCGGCGCGTTCGGTGTAGGGCAAGAAGTTGAATCCGAAACGTTGCTGAAAGAACAGTGGCAAGAGCCACCACAAGGTGGCGAGGGCAGTCGAGGCGAGAAACCAAAGCGCCAACGACCGACGGCGCGGTCCGGGCGCGCGAGTGAGGAGCCAAAGCACAGGTACCGCCAACACTGCGGCCGTGACCGCGGCATTCACCCCGCCGGTGAGCAACACGGCCAGTCCGGCCAGCGCGCCCGCCCGACGGGTTGAACCGAGCTTCGACGCACGAACCAGCAGCACGAGAATCCACGGCAGAAATGCGGCCCCGGTGACCATCGCTGATGTGTTGCCGATGCGCGCCAACATGTAGGGAGACAGTGCGTAGGCCAGTCCCCCCACCACTCGGGCAGCGGGGGTACCGAGGCCCATCCAATCGGCCAAACGGGTCATTCCCCAGAAGGCGGCCACGAGCAACGCCGCCATGAAGAGGCGCTGGGTAAGCCAGACGGGTAGGCCGAGGGCGTTGCCCAAGAGGTAGAACGGGCCCATCGGGAACACGTAACCCACGGCCTGGTTTTGCACGTGGCCGAAGTCGGCGGAGGGTTCCCACAAGTCGAGGGTGCGGGCGAGAAAACGGCCGGGATCGAGGGCCATGTCGAGTTTGGTCTCGTGGACGATCTTGCCTGATTGCTGCAACAAACACGCCACAACAAGGCCAAATGCGCCCAGCCCCAACCACACACGAGGCGTCCGTTCGCCAATCGGCTGCGGGGCGTCCGCCCCATCGGGCGGCGACAACGGCTCAACGACAACAACGGGGCCGACGTCGGTTTCGAGTTCATCGCGCGGGCGGCGTATCCGGCGTGTGCCGCCGACATTCCGAAGGTCGATGGTGGTGGTCCAATGGGGACCACGGTGGCGCGAACGTTCGAATGGGGTCGCCCTGGCGACCCTCAAGAGGGCGGCAAGGGTGGTGGTGAGCGCTCCGACCTGTCCGGCCAGCACTGCCGCCGCGAGCCGCCCCGCGCCCCAAGAGGCGGGCGCGCCTGCGGTTACAACTAGTACGAGCACCGCCGCCCCAAGCCCAACCGTTGGTGGCAGGCTGAGCCGGGAGGAGTCCTTCACCAACAGAAGTTGCACTCCGACCCACGTGGCGGCCGCCGCCGCCATGGCCAATCCGAGAACCAAGGCGAGAACGGGTTCGGGACGGCCCTTGCCCAACAGGGCCACCACCACCGGCAACGCCGCGACGAGACCCACACTCAACGCCACACCCGCCGCCAAGGTGCGCAAAACGGGCTGGCGGATCGTGTGCCATCCTGAACGAGACGCCGCCGAAGGGATGATCAACCAGCCCGCGGCCATCAACGCAAGAAACACACCCTTGGCCGGGAGCGCGGCCACCGCATACGTGTCGGCTGCTTCGGGACCGAGCAGGCGAGGAGCGAGCAGCACGTCAAGGTGGATCGCCACCGTGAGTGCCCCCAGGGCGGCGAGGGTGGCCGGCACCGCGGCGGTTTCCACCTCCTCGGAACGGGGATAACGGAGCGTGACCAGCGCCGCGCCCATGGCGACCACCAGCGCGGCGGCCACACCCACCGCGCCAAAGAACCATCCGAAGGTGATCCCGGCCCCCACCCGCACGGCGGCCTCGACCACATGATTCATCGCGAGGGTGCGATGTCGTTCGAGGGCGATGAGCTCCCCCCGGGCCACGGCGACAAACAAGGCCGGAACCACTTGGGCAATAGGCAGCGCAACCACCAGTACTGGCACACCCAGAGCGGTGGCAACGATCGGGGAAAGCACCAGAGCCGTCACCAGAACCGGCGTCAAGCTCGACCACGGTATGTCGGTCGACGTGCCGTTTGCCGCACGTCGTGCCGCCGCCAAGGATTGCAGCGCGACGGGTAGGACCGCGCCCACAAACGACACCGCCAGCACGGCGGAAACGGTGGCGAGCTCACCCGGCGCGAGGTGACGCGCCAACGCCAAGACCATCACCATCGAGGACGAGGCCACCGCGATCACGCTGAGCCAAAATGCCGTCGCATCTCGACGACGGGTGTCGATCACAAGGCGTCCGAACGCCGTCGAAACATCACGGCGAGATTCCAAGTGATGACCTCTCGCAAGGCCGGCACACTGCTGATCCAGCGCAACTGGTCGGGGAGATAGCGCGGTCCCATCCAGAGCACCTCGACGTCGGGACGGGCGGCGAACCACCGCCGCACCTCGGCGATATGGAGCGCGTGCAGACTCTCCCCAAACTTGTTCTTTGGAGCGTGACCGTTACGAGCCTCGAAGCGGCGTGCCGCTCGGTGACCTCCGAGGTAGTGGTAGGGCGATGTCTCATGACCGCCCCACGGCGAGTACCAATTGGTGAACGTCATGTAGCCAACGCCGTGATCCGGGCGGAGCACCCGCGACATCTCGCTCAGCATGGCCCAGGGGTCGGGCACATGTTCGAGCACGTTGGAGCTGTGGCACAGATCTACCGAGCCGGTGGCGAGCGGAAGCGCGCATCCATCACCTTGCACGGCAACATCGGGCTGGCGTTCGTGTAACAACAGTTCCTCGAACGCATACTCCACGACGATGCAGGAGGCGCCGGCGGCACTAAGGGCCTCCGCGGTGTACCCCGGACCGCCGCCGACGTCGGCGCACCGGGCGCCGGCGAGGTCGATGACGCTGGCGAGGTGTTCCACCGTGTCGTTGGCGAGGTAGGTGTAGAAGGTGTCCGGATCGGTCTGCTCGTTGCGGAAGAGAGAGAAGAGTTTCTGGCTACGTCTCCACGTCGCCTTTCGCACGACGGGCGCCGGCGCCTCGCTGTCCTGGATCGCTGCTTCGGCTGCCTTCTCGAAGGTATCGACAGCGGCGTCCCAGGTGAACTCCCGCGCTCGGAGTTGTGCGTGTTCGCCCAGTGCCGCCCGCCGAGCATGGTCGCTGGTGAGGGCGATCCACCGGTCAACGAATTGATCAACCGTGGTTGCCAGCTCACCAGTGAGACCATCAACGATTGTGTCGCGCACACCCACAACATCGAACCCGATAGCCGGCGTTTCCTGCGCCGCTGCCTCCATGATCACGAGCCCCCATCCCTCTTGCAACGCAGGATGGACGAGCACCCAAGCTTCGCGGAGCAAACGCCGTTTCGTCGGTTCGTCGACTCGACCGACAAAGACCACATCTGCCCCCGCCTGTGCTTGTAGGGAGGCAAGATCGGGGCCATCTCCGGCGATCACCAACGTGCCACCGGTGATCGGTCGAACCCGCTCCCAAGCATCAAGGAGAAGATCCACGCGTTTGTTGGGCGCCAGTCGTGCCAGCGCCAAAAAGGTGGGCTCCGCCGCTTTTTCCCCATCCGCATCGAAGGCGTCAGCGTCGAGCCCATTGTGCATGACATGGATGCGTTCCCGGTGTATTCCAATCCCCACCAGGCTGTCGCGCGATGAGGCCGAGATGGTGAGGAACCGCTGCCGTCGATACACCCTCGGCATCACATCGCATTCGAGAAAACGCCCGACCTTCGCAACCGGCGGCGAGAAGTAGTGGCCCCATTGCTCGTCATGCACGTGGTGCACCAACGCCAACGATGGCCCCTTGCGCCACAGGGGCGTGAAGTACGGCATGCCGTTCACCACGTCGACGGCAAGGTCAGCCTCATGCAGCCCGCGCCGGTGCGCCAAAGGAGCCTTGATGTACTGGGTGTAGGTAGAGCCGAGATCGACCACCGGATAGGAGCGGTCTGCCACCGGGCCGCCGCAGGCCAACGTGAAGTCGTGGCCACGCGCTTGAAGTTGTCGGGCGAGGGTGTCGACGACCACCTCGCTACCACCGGCGTTGGGGTGCGCGAGGTCGCGCCAGGCGTAGAAGACGATGTGCACTTGGTTCCTCTCGCCGGCCGGTCAGCGGGGCCGAAAACCGGTCACCACGGCCCCGGACGCGAGGTCCGTACATTTGGCAACCGCAGCGACGGACACGGTTCGGCGCGGTTCGGTGAGATCAATCACCAGTTGTGGCCCCAAAGGAAGTTGCGCACATGGTTGCGGCGCCGCCTCCACATCGTCGTCGGGCACGGCAGCCCCCGTGGGCCGATGTACCAGCGTCGATGACAGCTGGCTACAACGGCGACGGATACGCACCACGTCGCTCAACATCCGCCGAGCGTCGCGTATCGGATCGACCTTGCTGCCCGCGTCTTCCCGCCAGCCCACCGCCACCTCGACGGCGCGATACCCGAGCAGATCAGCGAGGGCGAGTACCTCCACGTCGAAGGCGAAACCATCGACTTCGCACAGGTGAAACAACATCTTGGCGACGGGCGTGCGAAAGGCCTTAAATCCACACTGGGTGTCCGACGCCGAGATACCCGCGATACCGCAAGCCAGATCATTGAAGACCTTGCTGGTAAACCGGCGGAGCGACTTGTCGTAGACCGCGTTCGAGCCAGCGACTGCCCTCGACCCGAGGGCAATGTCAGCATGTTCAAGGCTGGCGACCAGTCGGGGTAGGTCGGCGATGTCCGCAGAGAGGTCGGCGTCCATAAAGACCAGTACATCGCCCGTGGCGACGGCGACTCCAGCCCGAACCGCGGCCCCCTTTCCGCCATTCCAGGGGAGCCGGACGACGGTGGCGCTCGGCCACCCGGCCAGCATTTCAATCGCCACCTGCGAGGTGGCATCGGTGCTGCCATCATCGACCACGATCACTTCGATGGGCTGGTACAAGCGGAGACCCGCTTCAAGCGCCGGAAGCGAAACCGCCAACCTGACAGCCTCGTTGTAGGCCGGTATCACGATGCTCACGTTTTGCATCCGGTTCTGTCCCCTCAAAAAAGTAGGCCGTGTGTCGACGTAGGTCGTTTGGACCACTCGTCAGAGAACGTTTACATCGATTGATGTGACATTGTCAACAGGCATATATCGCGTACATATGGCAATTGGTATCGCTCCAGGCAGACGTGTTCGTCGCTTCTATCGCCAAAAACATGAGTATGTATTGATGATCGAAGCCGACTCGGTCGTTTGGCCGCCCCCCTTGACCGCCATCAAATCGCCGGATATTGTCATGCTCAGTGTCAACAGTTTGTTGGCCGCGAGGAGACTTCCGTGAACGTCCTCCTGATCACGACCGATCAGCAACAGGCCAAATCGATCGGGGCGTACGGCAATCCGGTGTGCCAGACCCCCAATCTCGACCGACTGGCCGCCGAAGGCGTTCGGTACGACGCGTGTCGAACCCAACACCCCTTTTGCCAACCCGCCCGGGCCACGATCCTCACCGGACAATACGGCTCCACCCACGGCGTGACCTTCAACGGAATCGACCTTCCGGAAGATGCCACGGAGCGATCCGTTGCGACTCGGTTCGGCGAGGCGGGCTATCGAACCGGCTACTTCGGGAAGGCCCACTTCGCTTCCACGTTCCCGTACTTTCCCACCGGTAGGTACGAATCGGTCGCTGACTCGGGTTCGATGCCCGACGGATGGACGGGGCCGTACTTCGGCTTCGACTACGTGCAACTGCTCCTCTTCGGTCACGCCATGCGGGTCGCACCGCTCATGGGCAACTTTTCGTGGTGTTTCGGCCCCGCGCCGATGGGCCTGCACTACGGCCGGTGGCTCTATCGCAATGGCCACTCGCAGGGGAACGAGATGCTCCGCCTCATGCAACCCGAAGCCGCCGGCGCAAGGTGGGACCACACCCAGACGTGGCGATCGGAGATCCCCGAAGAAGAACACCCCACGACGTGGGTCGCCGACACGGCGATCGATTGGGTGAAGGAACAGGCCACGAGCAACGAACCGTTCTTCGGCTGGGTGAGCTTCACCGATCCGCATCACCCGATGGATCCGCCGGCCAAATGGTTCGACATGTACGACCCCGCCGATGTGATGGAACTCCTCCCCGACCGTGCCGCCGAGACCTTCGCCAACAAACCCGCTCTGCACGAAATGTGGTCACTCGGGAACCGTGGGCAGCAGTTCGAGTGGGCCAACCCGGGCGGCGCCACCTACTCGGACCAAGAACTGGCCAAGCTCACGGCGGCCTACTTCGGCATGATCAGCCAACTCGATCACAACATCGGCCGCATCCTCGACACCCTCGATGACCTCGGGATCGCCGACGACACGCTTGTGGTGATGACCACGGATCACGGCGAATACCTCGGCGCCCACAAGCTGATCTTCAAAGGACCCCTTCACTACGACGAGTTGCTCAAGGTCGCGATGATCGCTCGCGGTCCTGGTGTCACGGCCGAACCCGGTTCGGTCGTCACCGACCCCGTCGGCACCATCGACCTCCAACCGACGCTCCTCGCCGCGTCCGGCCTGCCGGTGCCCGAGTATTGCGAGGGCGGAGTGTTACCGGGTTTCACCGGCGGCGGTACGCCGGGTAGTGCCCGCGAATGGGTACTCACCGAAGATGACTTCGAGGTGATGTTCAAACTTCCACTCCGCACCATCACCACCACGCGCTACAAGCTCACCCGCAATCTCGACACCCCCGATGGGATCGCGGAGCTCTACGACCTCGACGATGACCCTGCCGAGCTCGTGAACCGGTGGGACGATCCCGCCTTCGCCGGTGTGCAGTCCGACATGGTCGCACTGCTCGAAGATGAGGGTCTACGGCCCCTGAAACGAAAGCTAGCGAAGGTTGGCCTGGTCGGCTGAGCCACGATCCCGAGGCCACGATCCCGAACACCACGATGATGACGACCGCACTCGAACACCCCGCCAATCCGGTACCGAACCCCGGCTACTTTCTCAGTCCTTGGCCCGGTGAGGACGGTGGCCCCCAACGGCTGGCCACCGTTCGCGGGCTGACAACGCCGTTCGGAACTGAAGACGCCACCGAACACCCCCTCACGGTCACCAGTCGAATGGTCTTGGGCGCCACCATGTGTGTGCTGCGCGACCCCGGCGAGGTCTATCTGCTCGCATCGTCGCTCGGCGGCACCGACACCACATCGATGGTGGAACGAATCGACCCGATCACCTTGAACACGATCGAGGCGTCGCCCACCTTGCCCGGTGGACTCTTCTGGCCCGGTGGTTTGGCGTGCCACGCCAACGGGTCGCTCTACGTCACGTACGGGCGATGGTGCCATCGACTGGCGCCCGACTGCTCCCTGATCTCGTCCATCGAGCTCCCCCGGGATCGTCCATACAACTCGTTGGTGATCCTCCCCGACGGCACGCTCGTCATGAAAGACATCGGCTCGCGAATGGAGAACGACGGCCGCCTGCTGCACCTTCCCGACTCGGTGGGGGGCAGCGAGCTCGTGTTCCTCGACCCCGAGGATCTCACCATCCTGCATCGGACAGAACTGCCCGAAGGTTCCGTTGCGCGCCTCTCGGTCGACCACTTCGGCCGCATCGTCGCGGTCGGCGATACCCGAGTGTGGTTCGTCGATCCGAACCAAGAGCACCCGGAGTCCGAGCCGATCTCCAGCAGCACGTACCTCCAGTACGAGGGGCAAACCTACGGATGGGACCCGGTCGTCACGCCCGATGCTGTTTGGTTTCTCGACAACGGGGCAGGCTCAGAGGACATGGCCGGAACGGGCAACTTCGTGGGCCTGCACACCGATGATCCCAACGCGAGCCCGCTGCACCTTGTCCAGCTTTCGGTCCCTGGTCAATCCCCGGCGGCGAACGCGGCCTGGCCTCCCAATTTTCGAAATGTGTGCGGAAGACCCGGCGGCGTGATCGCCAACCCACCACTCATCGATGTCGACCGCGACATCGTGGTGGGATTCGACTCCGGCCATTGCACCCTCGCCGCTTGGCGCATCAGCGAAGGTGTCGGGTCAAACCCGATGTGGTCCCACTCGCAAGCCCATGGTTCCCATCTCCTCCTCTGGGCTGCCGAAGGGGTGCTGGTCTCCGGACACTTTGATGTCGCGACAGGCGTCGACAGTGTGGTGTTTCGCGATATCGAAACCGGCGCTGAACTCGACCGGGCGACAACAGGCTCGCCAGTCCAGAGTGTGCTGTTCCCTTGCCCGGGTTGGCACCAAGACGTCTATACCGTCAGCTTCACCGGTGTCACACGAATCGCCCGCCAAAGGGGCTGACCTGACTCACCGGGAGCCTGGGCGCCTCGAGAGGTAACGGGACGAGGGGAGTGGAGAGGTCCGGCCCGGGGTTCGGTGACGAGATCCGGTGACAAGATCACCGGCGCGAACGCGAGCGGCTTTGGCCCTTGCTCCGGCCGAGCACCTTGCCGCTTTCTACGAACTGGCGAAGGGCCCGTTCCATCTCTTGGGCGAAGATCACCTGTACGGCTTGGAGGCCGAGCGGTCGGAGCGATTGGTAGGCGGAGGCAACCTCGTTCGGATTGCCGTCCCGGCCGAAACCCCGACCGGCGTGTTCGGCGAAGTACGGCACCAGTTCGTCGGCGGCCCGGGAAATGCGTTTGCGCATGATCTCCGATGCTCCAAATGCGATCTCAAGATCCACGCCGGCCCGTTCGAGGCGCACGGCGATTTCCAGCAGCGCCGGGCTGCGCACCAGGTAGGTGGGGGGCCGGGTGTTGCCCTGCCGTTCGATCAGGTTGGATTGTTCGAGGCGGGCGATGAACCCGTGCCGGAGATCAGCGAATCGGGTCTCCAGTTCCTCGTGGGTGAGCACGGTCAACCGCTCATCGAACCACGGTGCCTGCAACTCGTCGCCAACGCCGAGCCATCCAAGCAACGAGTCGCGGCCGGTTTCCATACGTCCCAGCACGTCGCGGATTGCGTCGAGACGCAGTCCTCGTTCCTGCAGATCGGCGATGACCCGAAGCCGAGCAAGGTGAGCGCCGTCGTAGTAGGCCACCCGTCCTCGTTTTTCCGGTGAGCGGAGGGTGCCATTGGACTGGTAGAACCGAATCGTGCGGCTCGGGACGCCCGACAGTCCCGCAAGCTCATCAATCGTGTACCTGGCCTCACCACCGGCATCACCACCGGCCTCATCACCGGCCCCGTCACCAGTGGGGCCAGTGGGGCGATCGGCGCGGGCCGTGTCGGACAGAGTGGACGTGTCGTCGGACGTGTCGTCGAGCGTGTCGTCGGGAATTCCGGCCATGACATCAAGTGTGCCGGACTTGGTGGTGGTCATGGGAGTCTTTGGCGTAAAGCGGACGGGGGGCACCAAGGCCGGCATGGTCAGATCAGACCGAGAAGCATCCATGAGGGCCGGGTGAGCGGGGTGATTGCACCAAGCTCGTCAAGCTGAGTGACGAGGCGATGCAGGCTGCCCTTCACCATCTCCTTGCGGTGCGGGTTGGCCTTCGCCATGCGAGCTCCACCGTCGATACCGAGTTCGTCGAATACCGCAGGGTTCACCAGCGCATCGGCGATGCCGTACACGTAAACGGGAGCGAGGGCGGACGCTCGTATCCGGTCGAGGGGGTTGAGCGTAGGCCAGACCGCTTCGAGCCACGTACGGGCGAAGCTCATGTGCCGGGCTTCTTCGAGTACATGCAGTTTGGCGATCTGACGGGAGATCGGGTGTACCCGATCATCTTTCATTGCTGCCCGGTTCGACACGTCGAGAATCTCCTCTGCAGCGAGGATGGCGATAAAGCCCCCCGCCCGCCCAGCGATGTTGGTCATCAGCTTCCCGCCGAAACGAAGGAGCGGATCCACCTGATAGGCCGGTGTTCCCGCTCGGCGAACGAACTCGCCGAACATGGCCGAGTGGCGACACTCGTCGGCGGTCTCGATGAGCAGATAGCGGTGTGAAACGTCCGATACCGGGAGGTCGTAGAGGTGCTTGAGCACCAGGTTCATCAAGATGTTCTCGAACCAGATCCCGGCACTGCAGAGCGATGCGCACTCATGCCTGCTGTATTCGATGCGCCCGAGCTCGCTCATCGTTTCCCATGCTGGCGTGCCGAACAGCGGCAGGTGTTCCGGCGGAAGGAAGTAGGCAGTATCGGTGATTGGCTGGTTCCAGTCGATCTCGGTGAAGGGGTCGTAGCTGGCTCGCTCGGCGGCGGCCACCAGCTTGGCGACCTTGGGTGCGACAGCTTCGGGGGTGAGCGTTGAGATCATGCAGACAGTCTTTACCGTGACAGTTGATACTGTCAACGAGTCACTTGTCACATTCCCCTTGCGGGTTTAGGGTCCCATCGTGCCGATTTTGCGTGCCACCGAACTTGAGATCGCCACGATGGCCAAGGCCATCGCCGAGGCCAAGCGAGCTACGGACCGCGACCCAGCCGACGTGCCGATCGGGGCGATCGTTCTCGGACCCGATGGGCAGGAGTTGGCCCGCCGCCACAATGAGCGCCAACTCACCGGCGATCCCACCGCCCACGCCGAAGTGCTCGCCGTCCGCGAGGCTGCGGCGGGGCGCGGCGGCTGGCGGCTCGACGGATGCACGGTGGTGGTCACCCTGGAACCGTGCCCCATGTGCGCCGGCGCGCTGCTCAACGCTCGGGTGGCACGTGTGGTATTCGGCGCCGCTGATCTCAAGGCCGGTGCCCTTGGCTCGCTCTACAACCTCGGGGCCGACCCTCGCTTGAATCACGAGTTCGAGGTCGTGAGCGGTGTGCTCGCTCCCGAGTGCGGGGCACTGCTCTCCGACTTCTTCGCCGCCCTGCGCTAAACGTCCGAGCCCTACTCGAGTCCAGGCCGGCGGCACCGCCCCTTTGTGGGGGACCACGAAAAGATCTGCTTGCCTCCCCCCCCTGCCGACCGGCTACCTTCGTGGGCGGAGGGTTGCCAGAGCGGACGAATGGGACGGTCTCGAAAACCGTTGTGGCCTCGGTCACCGTGGGTTCAAATCCCACACCCTCCGCCATCATGAAACTCGCAGGCCTGCTCATCCGGCAGGCCTGCGAGGCATGCCGCTCCACTCGAGGCGTTCGAGCCACCCAGGCCACGCAGTCGCATGATCACCGATGGGGGGTTCGCCGCTGTCCACGACACGACGGGTACGCCGGCGGCCGATGCGCCAACCATTCGCATTCCCACCAGAGTCGATCAGGAATCAACCTCGAACACATCACCGACTCGGATCGTTCCGGGTTGCACGATCCACGCGTAGAGCCTGCTCCCGCCGGGGTGGGCCTCCTGATCGATGCGGCGGAAGTTCCGATCGGCGAACCACTGCGCGTTCTTGGCGCACGGAATGGCGTACGACGAAAGCTCCAACTCCACCTGGTCACCGACCCGTGCCCTGGCGCCAGGGCGAAGACGGTTCCACGCCACACCATCCACGGTGATGTTCTCTCCCGCGGCCCCGGGAAAGATCGGATGACCCTCGGCCCGGAGCGCCCCCAGCACGTCGGTACCCCAGAGGCAGACCGCTTGAAATGGCCGGCCATGATGGAGCAGGTCGTTCTGACGGTCGCCTTCGATGCCGTCGGTGCGGACGGTGATCGAATCGACGGACAGTTTCGGCACTCCACCGGGGCCGGCGGCAAGATGAGCAACGGTTCCTTGCTGAGGATCGACCCCGTCGCCCAGCCGCCGTCGAATCTCGGCGACATCTCGAAGGTGGTGCAGGGCCTCATGCAATGCGTGATGGGTCGCGCGGCGAATTTCGACCCGCTCGCCGTGCACCACCAATGGCGTTTCCCATTCCGCCGCCGTCAGCTTCACCAGTGCCCCGGACAGGTCAGTTGAGATTTCCTCCATCGACCGGACCGTGGTGGCGAGGTCGGAGAATCGTCGTTGCGGGCCGACCTCCAGCGCCGTGGTGGCCGCCGGTCCGACATCGACGCCGGGATCGGCCAGGGCCAAATCAACGAGGAATCGGGCATTCCAGGTCGCCTCTCGAACGTGATCGACGTACTCGAGGATCGACCACGTCGATGGATCGCCGGGAAGGTTTGCGTTGGATCGAGTATCGGCCACGTGGCCATCGATTCCCTCGAGATAGCCACGCCACAATGCGCCCATCACACGGAAGGTTCCGACCACCCGTTCATCGGACCAGTGGTGCGCATCAAAGCGACAACCACTGCAGGTGATGGGAGGGACCGAGCTCATGAGCACAGTGTGCCTTCTCCACCCGAGTTGCCGCATCTGGCAAGACACCTGACAAGACCACGAGCACCGCCAGTCTGCGAAACGAAGGAAACGTTTCGGACGCGTCCGACCCCCGGGCGCGCCGTGCAGACCGGGGGTCGGGCAAAAGGAGGACACTGGCGCGCCGCCGGAGGCAAGCGGCGCGGCCGAACGGGTCCTCGGCTGGCAGGTCGGTAGGTCAGCTCACCGCCGGTGGACCGTCGAGCGGTATCCGTCGGTTGCGCAGCGCCACGAGACCGCCGATGGCGGCCACGCCGGCAGCAAGACCGGCACCGCTACCCGGCAGACCGGCGGTGAGGTTGGCAGGGGGCACCGGAACCTCTCCGTAGGCGATTTCCTTGCCATCGGTGCGGCGCACCACCAGTGCCGCCGCCCGGGGAACGCCGGGGGTGAGACCCCCGACCGCCGGCGTGGTGTTCCACGTGGATCCGGGGGCACCGATTGCCGCTGTGACAGACGTGGGAGCAGTCGTCGGAGACGTCCAGCTGAACAGATCCACGCCTGGGTGTTGCACGACAAAGAACAACGACTTGTCGTCCGGAGTGAGATACGGGCCGCTGATCTCGGCCCCGTCGGGCCCATAGGCGATCGCCTTTGTCTGCCCCCGGAACGGCCCGGTGACGGCACAGGCATACAGCCCATCGTTCACGCCATTCAACGAGCGTTGCAACGCGGAGGGCTGCCCGTCGGTGGTAAGGAACATGAAGCCGGCCGAGTCGAAGGCCACGTTGTCGGGACGGGCCAACGGCGCGACCTTGTCCTCCCAGTAGCCGCCGTACCACGTGACGTTGTCGGGCGCGGCCGCCATCGCCAGCGGGGGAGCGTTTACCGGGTTGGTACCGGCCGTGAGCGGCTCACCACAAAGCAACAACACCTCCCACGCAAACGTCGTGCTGGCATGGTCGTTGCCGGTCTCGGTGATCTCGATGACATGACCAACACCCTGGGCGGCGATCGACGAGCCGCTGGTCCGGGGGTTGGCCACATTCGTCTCTCCCGAGCGGTTCCCGGTCATCACGCAGTACACCTTGCCGGTGACGGGATTCACGTCAATGTCTTCGGGTCGTGTCATCTTGGTGGCGCCCAACGCCGCTGCCGCCTGCCGGGCGCGCATCAATACGTCGTTCTGATCGGTGAACGCCGGCGCCACGAGGGGTCCGGTGCCGAACGTCAGGGGCATCCAGGTGCCAACGCCGTCCAACCCGGACACCTCGAACTTGGCGACGTACAACGTGCCATCGTCGAGAAGATCCATGTTCGCCGCCCGGTCCGATGCGTTGAACGTACCGTTGGTGACGAACTTGTAGATGAACTGATTGTTCTGGTCGTCGCCGCTGTAACTCACAAACTTCCCGCCGGGGCTCACCACGCCCGACGCCGCCTCGTGCTTGAAGCGACCCATAGCCGTGCGCTTCTTGGGGGTAGACGTCGGGCTGTACGGGTCGATCTCCACGATCCACCCGAACCGCAGGATCTCGTTGGGTTCGACTGCCAAATCAAAGCGTGAGTAGTTCGTCTCCCACTTGCGCTCCGTCGCTGCCGCCGCAGGGCCGAACGTGGCGCACGCGGTGTTGGCGTAGCCGGCGGCCATGGTGCTCTTGTTGCCGAAGTACTGGTCGAAGTTCTCCTCAGCGGTGAGAATCGTTCCCCACGGCGTATGGCCTCCACCACAGTTGTTGAGCATCCCGAGCACGTTGGTGCCGGTGGGATCGGCGCTGGTCTTGACCCGGTTGTCTCCCGCCACCGGACCCGACAGGATCATCGGAGTGGTCGCCGTGATCCGACGGTTGAAGGAACTGCCTGGGTTATAGGACCACGTACCGTCCCCGGCGCGGGTGACTTCGACAATCGTGCCGCCATGGGCCGCCAACTCGACGTCGGTCTGGGCCAATGATCCCGTGAAAGTGCCAAACATCATGGTCGAATCGGTGTACTCGTGGTTGATCCAAAGCAGCCCGTGGGCCGACGACGTCGAGTTCCAAGCGGGGAGGGGGCGGAAGTCGAGGTAATCGTGGTTGAATCCCGCTTGCATGGCCTGCGCCGTGCCCGTTTGGTTCGCAATGTCGAACGCCGGTGCTCCGGGGACCACGGGATCACCCCAAGAGATCAGTACCTGCACCTCGAAACCGGGGGCAACGAACACCCCGTCTGCGGTGGACGGTGCCAGCGACTCGAAGGTGAGTTCACCCGGCTCGTAGCCGGGAGGATCCGCGCAGCCAGTGGCAAGGGCAACAACCGGCGCAACGGCGAGAAGCCCTCCACCCTTGGCCACACCGCGCAGCAGTTGCCGACGTCCAAAACGGGCATCAAGAACCTGTTGAAACGTGGACGTTTCCTTCGGCGTGTCGGTGTGATCGGCCTTGCTCATCGGGACCTCCCTGGTCATTGGTCGAGCTAACTCCCGCAAGGTAACGAGCACGGTTAAACGACAACTGGCCGCCAAGCCTCGTGGAGTTGGACGGCAGGAGAACAGGCTGAACTGCCTGAACGATGCATGAACGGCGACGCCCCCGTCCGCCTTTCCGTCGGCGCCATGTTGTACCGGGCATGCCGACCCGTAGGCTTCCGGGCCTATGCGAATGCCACCTCACATGGCCATGGGGGCCGACCCCGACGCGATCAAGGGCGTCACCCTCCCCAAAGGCATCAGCCGTCGGGTCATCGCCCTGGCTCGACCGTACCGACGAATGCTGATTGGGTTCCTTGTCACCATCGTTGGGCAAGCAGCGCTCGATCTCGTACCACCGCTGGCATTCCGCCAGATCATCGACCACACGCTCCCCGAGGGCAACACCGCGCAGCTCACGTTGCTTGGGCTCGCCGTGGTGGCCGTAGCGGTCGTGTCCTCCGGTTTGAGTTTTGGCGAGCGGTACTCGTCTTCCCGAGTGGGAGAAGGCCTGATCTTCGATCTCCGGGTCCGCCTCTTCGATCACGTGCAACGTATGCCGATCTCGTTTTTCACCCGTACCCAGACCGGCTCGCTCATTAGCCGTATGAACAACGACGTCATCGGCGCGCAGCGGGCGATGACCGCCACGCTGGGATCGGTCGTGAGCAACGCCATCGTCCTCACCACGACGCTCGTCGCCATGCTCATCCTCGAGTGGCGCCTCACCCTCCTGGCATTGGTGCTCCTGCCCGTATTTGTGATCCCGGCGAAACGTGTGGGTCGCAGGCTCCAAGCTCTCACCCGCGAGGGCATGGACCTCAACGCACAAATGAACAACACCATGACCGAACGTTTCAATGTCAGCGGCGCGCTGCTCGTGAAACTCTTCGGGCGCAGTGCCGGCGAAGCCGAAGGATTCTCACGGCGGGCTAGCAGGGTGCGAGACATCGGTGTGAAGTCGGCGATGTACGGCCGCACGTTTTTTATCGCACTCGGGCTCGTGGCGTCGATCGGCGTGGCGGTGGTCTACTGGGTCGGCGGCAATCTGGTGATCAACGGCGCCATAACCACCGGAACCCTTGTCGCCATGGCCGCATTCGTGAGCCGCATCTACCAACCACTCACGTCGCTCTCCAATGCGCGGGTAGATGTGATGACCGCCATGGTGAGTTTCGACCGGGTATTCGAGGTGCTTGACACGGTCAACCCACTCGACGATCGACCCGGCGCGATCGACCTCGTCGCTCCCACCGGACGGGTGGAGTTCGATCGGGTGTGGTTCCGGTACTCCGACGAAGCCGAAGCGTCAGTAGCGTCGCTCGAGGGCCGTGTCGCTCGATCCGCTGCCGATGAATCGGCGTGGGTGCTCGAAGGTGTTTCGGTGGCCATCGAGCCGGGCCAAATGGTGGCACTCATCGGGCCGTCCGGCGCCGGCAAGACCACCTTCTCCTCGTTGGTCCCCCGGCTCTACGACGTGCAGGAAGGCGCCATCCTCGTAGACGGGCACGACGTTCGAGATCTCACCCAGGAGTCATTGCGGGCCTCGATCGGCGTGGTGAGCCAGGACTCCCATCTCTTCCACGAGACCATTCTCGAAAACCTGCGATACGCCCAGCCCAATGCCAGCCTCGACGACGCCGAGCGCGTTTGCCGGGCGGCGCAGATCCACGAGTTCATTGCTTCCCTTCCCGATGGCTACGACACCGTGGTGGGCGAGCGGGGCTACCGGCTTTCGGGCGGCGAGAAACAACGACTGGCCATTGCCCGGATGCTCCTGAAGGACCCGGCCATCGTGATCTTGGATGAAGCCACGAGCCATCTCGACTCGGAGAACGAGGCGCTCGTGCAAGCCGCACTCGCCGCTGCACTCGCCGGGCGTACTTCACTGGTGATCGCCCATCGGCTGTCCACGATCGTCGACGCGGACTTGATCCTGGTGCTCAACGATGGCCATATCGTGGAACAAGGCCGCCATGAAGAACTGATCGCCAATGAAGGTCTCTACTCCGAGCTGTACCACCGTCTGATGCGCGGCGAAGCCGAGCCCGTCATCGGCTGAGGTCCTCAGGATCATCGCCATCGGGTTGGCCACGGTCAGGCCAGGATTCCCCCGTCGACCGGGATCACCGAACCGGTGACGTAGCTCGAAGCATCAGACGCAAGAAACAGGGCAGCGCCGATCAGTTCATCGGGTTTCGCTACACGACGAAGCACGGTTGCCTCGACGACGGATCGGTGGAACTCGGGCACCGCGAGCGTGGCCGCCATCATCTCGGTGTCGAACGGTCCCGGGGCGAGGGCGTTCACTCGTACCCCAAGCGGCGCCCACTCCTTGGCCATCACGCGAGTCAGACTCCACAGCGCCCCCTTGCCGGAGCAGTAGAGACCCAGACCTGGCCCCGGCTGGAACGCTCCGGCGGTGATCACATTGATGATCGACGCGTGGGATGATGCCTGCAAATGGGGCAACGCCCGTTGCGCCAGAAAGAGCGGCGCCCGAACGTTCACCTCGTAGCTCTTCTGGAACGCCAACTCGGTGACGTCGGCCAGCATGCCCCCGAGCGGATTGGCAGCGTTGTTCACCAGGATGTCGACACCGCCGAATCGATCGACGGTCGCCGCCACCAACGCGTCGAGCGCATCGGGATCACCGACGTGGGTGGCCACACCGATTGCCGAGCCTCCATGGTTGCGGATTGCCGTCGCCACCGCCTCACATGGCTCGACCTTCCTTGACGCGATGACCACATGGGCGCCGGCGGCGGCGAAACCACGAGCCATTGCCCTCCCGAGGCCCCGACTACCGCCGGTGATGATGGCAATACGATCCGAGAGGTCGAAGAGACTGGACGGCGAAGGCAGATCGGTCATAAACGACGATAGGCCGGCGTTAGGTTTCCCCCGCCGCACCCCGCCCCAACGCACCACCCGACCACACCACCCGACCACACCACCAACGCAGCGGGGGACGACGGGGATCGAGGAGGTCGCCAGAGCGGGAAACTCAGCCTTTCAAGCCGACGAGGAGAGCGAGCTCGCGCCATTTCCAGTGGCAATCGACCTCGATGAATCCGGACTGGCGTAGCCAGGCGAGCTGCGTTTCGACGGGAGCCAACTTGTTCGACGGGTCATCATCATCGGGGCGCACGCCGATGCGTTGTAGGAAGACTTGGTGCAACGTTGGGCTTGCAGACGCCACATGCTCGAGGTTCGCGAACACCCCTCCCGGTCGGAGGAGGCTCGCCACTTCTGCAAACAGCGATCGTTTGCGTTCGTCCACGAGATGGTGGATGGCAAAGCTCGAGACCACGGCGTCGAATCCACCTGCCAGGCGACGTACCTCGCCCGGCAATTGATCATCGAGATCGTGGTGGATCACCCGAACGTCCCCGACACCATCGAAACGTTCGGCGACCCGTCGAACCATCTCTGGCGAGAAGTCGATCGCAACTCCTATGGAGTGGGGGTGCAAGCTGCGCACCAAGGCAATAAGCCGGCCGTCGCCACACCCGAGATCGAGCACACGATCGACGACCGGAGGCAAACAAGCCAACAATTCGGCCTCACCCTCCGTTCGGTGCGGAATGGTGTCGGCAATGGCCAGGTACCCGAGCGCGTGCTCCGCCTCAGACCACCGGTTGACTGGCTCGGTCGGCTCTTCCATCCGGCATGTTGGCAGGCTGCCCGGCTATTTCACCATCGATTTACTCGTGGCCTCGCAGGGTTTGCGCAGATTGGTGAAAGCTTGGTGCTTCAGACCCCGACCGCGGACGCCGCTTCGAGCAGCGAACGCAACAACGGCACGCCGTCGACGCTCCCCAGCAACGGGGACACGGCGCGCTCGGGGTGGGGCATCAAGCCGACGACGTTACGACCCTCATTGCACACTCCGGCGATGTCGTCGATCGAGCCATTGGGATTTTCGGTGTATCGAAACACGATGCGGTCTTCACTTTGCAGCTCGGCCAGGGTTTCTCGGCTGCAGGTGTAATTTCCCTCGAAATGATTGATCGGGATCTGGAGCTCTTCGCCAAGCGTGGTGGCACGAGTGAGACAGGAGTTGTTGGTCTCCACCCGGACCTTCGCTGGCGCACAGAGGAACTTAAGACCGGCATTCTTCTGCAGGGCACCCGGGAGGAGGCCGGCCTCGGTGAGCACCTGAAAGCCGTTGCAGATACCCACCACCGGACCGCCGTCGGCGGCGAATGCTCCCACCGCGCCCATCACCGGGGAGAAGCGGGCGATGGCACCGGGCCGTAGATAGTCGCCGTGGGCGAAGCCGCCCGGCACGATGATGCCGTCGACCCCATTGAGGGTTGCTTCGCCATGCCACAGGATCTCGGCCTGGCCGCCAAGTGAGCGGATGGCCTCCATGGCATCCATCTCACAGTTCGAGCCAGGAAACAACACGACGCCGATGCGCGCCGTCACGCTGGAACTCCCTCCAGCACCTCGATGGAGACAACGGAATCCTCAATGACTGGGTTGGTGAGGAATCGTTCACACATGTCAAGAACCTCTGATCGCGCCGATGACTCGTCGGCGCTTTCGATCAGAAAGCGGATCGATTTTCCGACCCGCACACCGGCCACGCCTTCGAAACCAAGCGTCGGGAGTGAACGTTCGATCGTGGCACCTTGGGGATCGGCGATGCCCGGTCGTAGCCGGACCTCAACCTGAACGGAGAACTTCATGCCGCCACTTTCGCACACGGGACACCGCTACCGTCAACGAGGCCGGACATCACGCCAGTCGTGCGGCGTCAGGTTGTTACGCCAGGCCAATCGGCGAATGATCGCCCGGTGATGCGTTCGTAGGCATCGACATACCGCGAACTCGTAGTTTGCACCACATCGGCGGGCAGGGGTGGGGGTGGCGGGCTCCTGTCCCAGTCGAGACCATCGAGATAGTTGCGTACTGGCTGCTTATCGAACGACGGGGGCGTCGTTCCCGGAACCCAGGCTTCGGCCGGCCAAAAGCGCGACGAATCTGGGGTGAGCACTTCATCGGCGAGCACCAGTTCCCCATTCACCAGACCGAGCTCGAACTTGGTGTCAGCAATGATGATCCCCCGTTCGGCCGCCCACGCTGCACCCTTGGCGTAGAGCTCAAGGGAGATGTCCCGGGCCCGCTCGGCCAGCTCGGAACCAATCAGCGATGCCGCTTCCTCAAACGAGATGTTGACATCGTGTTCGCCGTCGTCGGCCTTCGTGCTCGGGGTGAACACCGGCTCGGGCAACTGGCTCGATTCGAGAAGCCCGCTCGGAAGTAGTTCGCCGTGCATCGTTCCTCCGTTCATGTATTCCTTCCACGCCGAACCCGTGATGTATCCCCGCACGATGCACTCAATCTTCAGCATTTCCGCCCGGTGACAGAGCATCACCCGGCCGGCCAGGTCGGGCGCTGATTCGTCGTCGATCCCCGGTAGGTCAGCGACGTCGGTGCTGATGAGGTGACTGCCGGTGGTCGTGGCGAAATGCTCGAACCAAAACGCCGACATGGCAGTGAGTACCCGACCCTTGTGGGTGATCGGCTCGGCCATCACCACATCGAAAGCCGAGAGCCGGTCGGAGGTGACGAGCAACAAGCGGCCATCGCCGGCGTCATACATGTCGCGAACTTTTCCGGAATACAGGTGGGGCAACGAGATCGTCATGAGTCCCACACTAGGTTGCCTTCACCCGCCCGCCGCCGACTCCGCAAATGATGGAAGAGCAGGCCAAAAACGATCACCGCCGCTATGAGCGACGTCAGCCGCCCCAACGTGTCCCAACCATCTGACTCGTATCGGAGATCGATTGACTGCGTCCCGGCCGGTACATCAACGGTCAGGAGATGACTCGCTCCTTCGTGCAACAACACCCGACTTCCCTCGCGATAGGCAACCCATTTCGGCGACCACGTGATACCCAGCGCGACGGGGCCGGAGCCAGGGCTGTCGATGGTGACCACGCGATGGCCCGGCGACACGGACCGAACCGCCACCGTCGCTTCCGTCAACACCGCCCCCTCAAGCGGCGCTACCAGCGCGGCAACCAACAGTCCGTCACCCGACCAGACGGTGCGGAGGTGCCGGCTGCCCAATAGTCGGGGGAAACGGTCGGGTTCCATAAACACCACGTGAGATGTCCGCAATTGCCGAAGCGCCGCCACCGAAGACTCGGGATTGGCATCCGATAGGTCATCTCCCAGGTACAGGAGTCGGTCGACGAGCGAAGATTCGGGGTTGAAGGCATTGAGCGACGAGCTCCCACTCGCCCACACCAACCAGAAGTCCGGGTGAAAGACGCCAGTCCTCGGCCATTCGTCTCGCGGTGCCCGCTGCACGACGAAGCGGCCAGAGTCTGGAACCTCCCTCCGCAGAAGCTCCCCGATCGCAACGAGTGAAGCGTTGGGGGTCGCCATTGCGGGGGCGAATCGTCCGACTGGCTCGGCAAGAAGGACCATCAGCATGCCCATCACCAACCCCGCCCAGCCAAGGGCCGTCCGAGCCCGTGGTGATCCCGAGGGGGACTCGTTGGCGGGGGCCATGTCCGAGGCCAAAGAAATAGGGGCAGCCGCAATTGATGTCGAGGCGGCGGCAATCGATGTCGATGCCGGCAGTAGGCACAGCAAGGCGAGCACACCCCACGATCGATTCGGTAACTGGACGGCGAGTGGGTCCATGTCGAAGAGGGCTCGAGCAGCCCAGACCTGGGCGGCAAAGATGACCGGTAGGAGAACGACCAGAACTGTTGGTGTGTCGCGCTCCCGGACGCGGGGCACCAAAGCGAGCCACCCCAGCAACACGATGACGGCCAGCAATGGTGGGACAAGAAAGGAACCCTCCCACGCCTCAATGATGCCATCAGCGAACGATTTGTGATCAAAAAAGGTGATCCGTCCACGGAGATCCGCATGCGCGACCATCGGCACCATCACCACGCCGGCCATTCCGACACCGAGAACAATCGCCGCAACACCGCCCAGCGCCTTCCGACCACCGTTCCTAACTTGATCGAACGACGGTTCAGTCGGCGATACAGGTACTGGCGAGCGGCCGGACACGCGGGCGATCCCGCTGCTCGCAACGGCGGCAACCACCGCCGCACAGGCCAAAGCAGAAGTCACGGGATGGGTGATGAGCAGGAGAGCGATCAACACCGCGCCGGCACATACCGTCAGAAGCCTGGGCCGTCGAAGGTGTTCCAGCACGACGGCAAGAAGGAGCAGGAGGTACACCGTCGCGGCCTGCTGCGGTAAGAGTCCCACGCCGAAGACACCGGCGAGTCCCGCGCCTCCTAGGGAGCTCGAAACCAACACCGAAAACACCGCCGCGAGCCCACAAGCCCTCCTCGAGAGCCCCGACGCCCGACCAACGGCAGCCAGCGCGAGCGACTGGCCGGCCAGTACCGCGACGGTCACTACCTTCACCGCCACCACAGAGTCGAGTCGGCCGAGGGTGAGCAATCTCACCAACGCGACGAGTAGGGAGAACCCTGGCCCCAGGAACAACGACGCTTGATACCCCGTCCCAAAACGATCCTGCCACCCATCGAGCTGCCCGTTGGGCAGGTACCACTGCACCAACTCATCAGCACGAACGACGTGCGCCGCGACATCGGCGCCGATCGGTAAGCCGGGCTCCCATATGTTTCGGGTCAACCAGATCCACAGCACCACGGTGATGCCGAGCGTGATCGACAGTTCTGTTCGGCTGCCCGCGTCGTGCGGGTTGCGAGACTGGGCCGATGCCCGTGGCGATTGAGCGGGCGGGCAGACACCAGACATGGGGTCAGCCGTCCATCCGGCGAGACGTCCATCTCACGAAGCGTCCATCCGACTACACGATCGGCGCAGGCGAATACGTGGCGGCTTCGGGATCGGCGGCGACGAGTTCGGCAACCGACGCCACGAAACGTTTCACTTGCACCACTGCGATTCCGGTGAACGAGAGCGGGTCCGCGAGCACCTGTTGCAACTGCTCGGCCCCGAGGCCGAGCCGTGGATCGGCAGCGAGGCGATCCAGCAGGTCGTTGCGCTCCGCTCCATCGCGTCGGAGTTCCAACGCAACCGCCACCGCGTGCTCCTTGATGGCCTCGTGGGCCGCTTCGCGACCTACGCCGGCTCGCACCGCCGCCATCAACACTTTTGTCGTTGCCAGAAACGGCAGGTAACGGCGCAGTTCACGATCGATCACTGCGGGATACGCACCGAACTCGTCCAGCACCGTGAGGATGGTCTCGAAGAGGCCATCCAACGCGAAAAACGCATCGGGGAGCACGACCCGCCGGACCACTGAACACGACACGTCGCCCTCATTCCACTGATGGCCCATGAGGGCTCCGGCCATCGTGACGTGACCCCGGAGAATGTCGGCCAGCCCGTTCACCCGCTCGCACGAGCGGGTGTTCATCTTGTGGGGCATCGCCGACGACCCGACTTGACCCTCCTGAAAGCCTTCTGTGACCAGTTCGTTGCCTGCCATGAGCCGGATCGTGGTGGCAAGGTCGGCCGGACCGGCCGAAAGCTGTGCCAGCGCCGCCACAACGTCGAAATCCAGCGATCGTGGGTACACCTGGCCCACGTTCTGGAGCGACGCGGTGAATCCCAGATGTTCCGCGACACGTACCTCCAATGCGGCGACGTGGTCGGCTTCGCCCAAAAGATCGAGCATGTCTTGCTGTGTGCCGACCGGCCCCTTGATGCCGCGTAGCGGATACCGGGCGATCAATTCGTCGAGGCGCGCCACCGCTTGCAGCAGTTCCTCGCCAGCGTTGGCGAATCGTTTCCCCAACGTGGTGGCCTGAGCCGCCACGTTGTGGCTTCGTCCCGCCATCACTACCGCGGCGTATTCGCTGGCACGATCAGCCAATCGAGCCAGAACGGCCACGGCCTGCCGGCGAATCAGTACCAGGCTCTCTCGAACCTGAAGCTGTTCGACGTTTTCGGTGAGGTCACGTGAGGTCATTCCTTTGTGGATGTGCTCGTGACCGGCCAGATCGGTGAACTCCTCGATTCTGGCCTTGACGTCGTGCCGAGTGACTCGTTCTCTGGCGTCGATGCTGGCCAAGTCCACTCGTTCCACCACCGCCTCATAGTCCTCGATCACCCCGTCGGGCAATGCCACTCCAAGGTCGCTTTGGGCTCGCAGCACGGCGATCCACAAACGGCGTTCCAGCACAACCTTGTGCTCCGCTGACCACAACGTGGCCATCGCCTCACTGGCGTACCGAGCCGCCAAGACGTTGGGAATGACGGGCTTGGTCACGGGGAACTCCGGGAGAGAAGGGGATCGGGCGTGGGCCAAACGGACCAATTCCGACACGACTAGGCTGCGAACGGTAAAGCACAGCGTAACTCGGGTCGAACTGGTGACCAGAGGGAGTCAACGTCGGAACCGGCGGAGCGACCACGGCGAAGTGGGCGGTTCGGTGGCGGCGGCCAAAGCGTGGCTCCGCCCCAATCCGGTGATTTGCATCATCCGGACCACCTCAACCCAAAGGTCCGCGAACGATGGATGTTCGCTGTTTCAACCACAGCTTCGAATCCGCCGAAAATCTTTGCCGCATGTGCGGCCACGGCTTTTGCGGCGAATGCCTCGTCTACGCATTCGGCGACAACAAGCCACCGTTCTGCCTGTCGTGTGCCCTCGCCGCTGCGGGCGTGCGGGCGAACGCTGCACGCCCCCCGGCAATGGCCAAACGACAGATGCGCAAAGCCCAGCGGGAGTTCAAAAAGGCGCAAAAAGACGAAAAGGAGCTGGCGGCGCAGACCACCACCATCGACTGGTCGGTACCCGAAGGATCCTCCGGGGCATTCGGCTGGACCGACGAACCGCCAGACGACAACCAGAAGGTCGCCTACTTCTGATCGACCGTCAGCCGCCGGCGATCTCCGCCCGGTGGGCCGCGAGTTCTCCTTGAAGTCGTGTGTCGGTGATGGCCAGCATCTCCACCACCAACAGCGCCGCGTTCATCGACCCATCGATCGCCACCGTGGCCACCGGAATCCCCTTCGGCATCTGTACCGTTGAGTAGAGAGCATCGACGCCGTTGATAGCGCCACCACTAAGAGGCACGCCCACCACGGGGAGCGTTGTATGGGCCGCGACCACGCCGGCGAGGTGCGCGGCCATCCCGGCACCGCAGATAAACGCCACATAACCGTCTTCTCGGGCGGTCGATGCCAACGCAGTGACCTGCGCAGGGTTGCGATGCGCGCTCATCACTCGGACGTCGGCTTCGATTCCGAACCGAGCCAGCGTGTCGGCGGCGGGGCGCATCTTGTCCATGTCGTTGGGAGAACCCATCAGGACGGCAACTTTCATGGTGAAACGCTCCTTGGATGACCCACTACGAGGTGGTGACACGGTTCAATGCAATGTCGGATCGGTGGTAGCAGCCGGGCCACGTGATGGACCCTGCCGCGTTGTAGGCGGCGCTGCGTGCCGCCGCGATATCGGATCCCCGCCCGACCACATTGAGCACCCGGCCACCGGCGGTCACCAACTCGCCGGGTGATACGGGATCGGCCGCGACCCCCGCCGCAAATACCAGGACATCGGACAATGCTGTTGCATGAGCGAGACCCGCGATCCGATCTCCGGTGCGAGGTGGCCCGGGATACTTCGCCGCGGCCAACACCACGCACACGGTGCTGTCGGTGGCAAACGTGACCTCTGAACGCAACTCTCCCGCCGCCGCTTCCGCCATCACCACCGCCAAGTCAGAGGTGATTCGCGGCAGAATGGCTTGGGTTTCTGGGTCGCCGAACCGAATGTTGTATTCAAGCACCTTGGGACCGTCGGCGGTGAGCATGAGCCCGCAGAACAGCACACCGCGATAGTCGATACCACGACGTTGCAGTTCGGCCAAGGTGGGCTCGATCGCCGCATGCAGCACGGTGTTTTCAAGCTCGGCCGGGAGGCCAGCCACGGGCGAGAACGCGCCCATACCCCCGGTGTTCGGGCCTGTGTCGCCATCGCCGATGCGTTTGTGATCCTGCGCCGAACCGCAAAGCACGGCACGGTGCCCGTCGCAAATGGCGAATACCGAAAGCTCGGTTCCGACCAGGCCTTCCTCAATCACACACGTGGTGCCGGCCTCACCGAAGGCCTCGCCGTTCAAGTAGGACGCCACCGCCGCCTCCCCTTCGGCCAGCGACGGCGTGACCACAACGCCTTTGCCGGCGGCGAGGCCGCTCGTCTTCACCACATAGGGGGGCGACATCGAGCGGAGGAAGTCGAGGGCTTCGGCGAGTTGGTGGCCCTCAAACGTGCCGTGGTGTGCGGTAGGCACCCCGGCGGCAACAAGCACGTCTTTCATCCACGCCTTTGAGCCTTCGAGCAGGGCACCGTCGGCGCCCGGGCCAAACACGAGGGCGCCGGCCGAACGGAGCCGATCGGCCAGGCCGTCGACCAGCGGCGCCTCCGGCCCGATCACGAAAAGATCGGTAGTGCCGACCAGCGTCTCCGGAGCGTCGGGGAGCGATCCCGGGATGCCAGCGTTCCCAGGTGTGACGCGCACGTCATGCCCGAACCGGCGAAACGTTTGGGCCAAGGCGTGCTCTCGCCCACCGGAGCCCACCACCACGATTCTCATGCCCGATCGCTTCCGGCCAGCATGTTCACGAGATCGAGGTGAAGTTGAGCACTTGTTCGCGGCCCGGGCCGACACCGACCATGGTGATGGGCACGCCCACCTGTGCTTCGACGAACGCCAGATAGTCCAGGGCGGCGCGGGGTAGCTCGGATCGATCGGTGACGGCGGAGAGGTCGGTCTCCCAACCGGGAAGCTCTTCGTAGACCGGTGTGAC
This sequence comes from Actinomycetes bacterium, assembly GCA_031415655.1. Taxonomy (GTDB): domain Bacteria; phylum Actinomycetota; class Acidimicrobiia; order Acidimicrobiales; family Acidimicrobilacustridaceae; genus JAKOVR01. The sequence goes on along the minus strand of JANOSD010000084.1, from coordinate 77,273 downwards.
CTTGTGGAGCACCGACTGGTGGTACGGCATGCGCTCGAACCGTTCACCATCGAGCTCGTAGGCAACGCACACCTTGATGGTGGGAAGCGTGTCGAGCACGTCGAGTTTGGTGACGCCGATCTCCGATAGCGAGTTGAGCCGGGCGGCGTGGCGCATCATGACGGCGTCGAACCAGCCCGGCCGGCGACGACGACCGGTATTGGTGCCGTACTCGTGACCGCGGTCGACGAGCAGCTCGCCGACATCGTCGAGGAGTTCCGTGGGGAACGGTCCCGCCCCGACTCGGGTGATGTATGCCTTGGCCACACCGACCACACGCTGGATGTCGAGGGGACCGATACCCGCCCCCACACACGCACCGCCGGCGACGGGATTCGAGGACGTGACATAGGGGTAGGTTCCGTGGTCGAGGTCGAGGAAGGTGGCCTGGGCCCCTTCCAGCAGCACCGCGTCATCACGTTCAAGGGCCTCGTGGAGCAGCCCCACCGTGTCGGCGATCATCGGCGCCAGGCGGGGGGCACAGTCGTGGAGGTACTTGTCGGCGATCGCGTCGGCATCGACGGGAAGCTGGTTGTAGACCTTGGCCAAGATGGCGTTCTTCTCTTTCAACACCACGTCGAGCTTTTCTCGGAAAATCTTGGGGTCGAGCAGGTCCTGCACTCGCAGGCCTACCCGAGTGGCCTTGTCGGCATAGGCCGGTCCGATTCCCCGTCTCGTGGTGCCGATCTTGTTCTTCCCCAGGCGCCGTTCGGTGACCTTGTCGATCTCTTGGTGGTACGGGAGGATCAGGTGGGCGTTTCCGCTCACTTTCAGCTTCGACGTATCGACACCTTGCGCGGCGAGCATGTCGAGCTCGCCAATCAGCACGGTGGGGTCGACGACCACCCCGTTGCCGATGACCGGGGTGATATGGGGATACAGGATGCCGCTGGGAACGAGCTGCAGCTTGAACGATTCGCCGGCCACCACGATGGTGTGCCCAGCGTTATGGCCGCCTTGATAGCGGACCACGAGCTGCATTTCTTTGGCCATGAGGTCGGTGAACTTGCCTTTGCCCTCATCGCCCCACTGGGTACCCACGACAACGGTCGCTGGCACAAAACCTCCCAAGAAGAAACGGTGGGATTACCGCGCAACACTAGTCGGCCCGGCCCCGAACAGGAATCTGATTGCCGGATCAACGGCACCGTTGCCAGCACAGTTGTGCCGGAGGTGCCCGAAATCGGGGCCTCAGGTGGGGACTTCACAGGGGAACATCAGCCCACGTAGTAGGCAGGTCGGCACCACCCTCAGGCGTGAATCGCTCCCCCACACGCAGTCGGATCGGCGTAGGTGCCAACGGGCCGGCGGCGATCATCTCACCCAGCCGAAATCGTTTGGCCTCGGCGACCATCGACGCGGGGACGTGGGCGAACACCTCGCTCAATTCCAGGAGATCGGCGGTGGAGTTCACGCGCATCAGCAGCAGGTTGTCGCATTGAGAGATCACGTTGCGGTGCACCTTCTGCGGACGTTGCGATGCCAGCAGGAGATAGATCCCGAACTTTCGGCCTTCGCCAGCGATCCAAACGACATGATCGGCAACGGCGCGTTCCAGTGGCGCCCGAGCGTCGGGAGGACACACGTTGTGGGCTTCGTCGATCACGAGCAACACCGGTGACCGGTGATCACGGCGGCGCAAACGTCCGAGCAGAGCCAACGCCACGACCGATCGCTCACGAGCCTCGGCCAACGATCCCGTATCCAACACCAGCACCCGGTGCCCGATGCCGGTCGTGGTGAGGGAGGGGGAATCGGCATCGGCCCAAATCGACCAGGCCGCAGCCCCCAAATTGTCGATGCGTCGCAATAGGTGGGCGCTGGCGGGATCTCCCGAGGCAAGAAGAGCGGTGCGGACTTCAACAAAGCCATACGGCGACGAAGCCAGCCCTCGGACGGCGTCATGAAAGGCGCTGAACTCCAGGGCGTCGTGGAGCGGGTCCAGCCCGAGAGTCAACGACTGCTCTTCGAGCCGCAGGTCTGAGAGGTGGATCCGCAAGGGGAGATCCCCGACCCCTGCGCTCGCCACCACAACTTCCCCCGCGGCGGCGAACTGCGAGCTGAGCTCCCGGTGGTCGTCGTCAGTGAGCAAAGACGTGCGCCGTCGGTTGATTTCGGCCATCGTGCGAATTCGGCCCAGCCCCACGTGGTCCGAGTTCGGATCGATGATCACGACGGGCAAGCGGGTCTCCACGAGCACACGTTCGAGGAGCACGCCCATTGCGTAGGTCTTGCCCGATCCCGATTGCCCGCAGAGGAACGAATGGCGCGACATTCCCACGCTCCGCAGTGCCGCCGGGACGTCTATCCCCGCTACCACACCGACCGGGAGCGAAGCCGTTTCCGGGCTGGCCGCCAAACCCGCTGACACTTCCGCCGCCGTCGCCAGGCAAAGCGCCCCCTCGGAAAATCCCAGACCGGGCGCGGGGCCGAACGGGGGAAACGCCTCGTCGGCCTGGTCGGCCTGGTCGGCCTGCGACAGCGCCCCGAGCACCATGCCGTCGCCTTCCACGAAACGTACCGCCAGGCCTACGTTGGCGCTGCGAACCGCCGATGCTCCCGCGCCGAGATCACCCGTCTCTACCTCGAGCCGCACCGCATCGCGCACGGCCAGCCGGAGGTCGTGCACCTGCACGAGGAGACGGTCACCGACGGGGGTAACGATGGTGACGAATCCCCCCACCGTGGCACCCAGATCGAAATCGGCAATAAACGCCACCGCTCGCCCGTCCACCGACCACGCCGCCGGGTCGGCTCGAAGTCGGTCGGCGATGCGGTGGCGGAGCCCGACCACCGAGCCGTTGTGGAGGTCCGCCTCCGTCTCGATGGTTGGTTCGTTCGTGGTCCCGAAAGTGATCGCGGGAAAGGTCCCGGATGTCGACGGATCAGTGCTCATGATGGGTTCCTTCGCTTTCGTCGACGTGTTCCGGCACTCCGAGTCCATTGACTTCGTCGGGCAAATCGGCCGAATCGGCGATCACGCTCGACGAGTCAGGACCGATCTCGGTTGCCCCATCGCCCAGCCAACGCGGGATGTGCCCAGTGGCGAACAGTGCCGCAATCGCGCCCAGAGCCACCCCCACCATTGCGGAACGGAGTGCCGCAAGGCGAGCCTGCCGGTTGACCTCGAGCAACTCCTGCTTTTCCTCCGCCAATGCCGGCGTACGGTCGATCGCCACCGCCAACTGGTCGTCACTCACGAACTGTGCGTTCGAGCTGATCGCCACCGAGATCGCGGCCTTCTCCTCGGTGGCGAGCGAGTCGATGGACGCAATCCCCTTGCCAGCGGAACCGGCCAACCCGAGGAGCAACACCACTCCCACCACGGCGGTGCCCAGCGATGCGCCCAAGTTGGATGCCGTGTATTGCAACCCTCCCGCCAGCCCACTCTCTTCGGAAGGCACCGATGAGATGATGATGTTCCCGACCTGCGACGCCAGGATGCCGACCCCCAACCCGAGGATCAGCAGCGGTAGTGCCAGGCTTCGGGCCGTCGCCTCCACGGTGATCGAGGCGAGCAGCGCCACCACCCCGGCCACCACCACGAGCAGACCCACCCGGACCAGCAGGCGCGGCGACACTCCTGCGGCCAAACGTGGAGTGCCCATAGCCCCGACGATCAAGCTCAACGAGAGCGGGACCAACGCAATGCCGGTGTCCAATGGGCTCAACCCCAGCACGATCGACAGGAACAACGGAAGGGCGAAGAAGACGCCGCTCTGTACGGAGTTCTGAGCCAGAAGGACCAGCAGGCCGGAGGTAAGTGGGCGGTTCTCGAACGTGGTCGGCGGCACCAACACATCCCTGCCGGCAGCCACCCGACGGCCCTCGACCACCATGAAGCCCCACAACACAAGCAGGCCACCGAACACCAGCCACACCGTGGGCGAGATCCCAAGGGGGGCGATGGTGACCGAACCGATAGTGGGTGGCGACTTCGGGGCGATCACTCCCCATTCCGAGGACCGCACGATGCCGAACACGATCGCACCCAATCCCAACGCCGAGAGCACGGCGCCGATCGGGTCGAGCCCGGGTGGTTCGGCGGCGGGCTCGACTGGCGGTCCCAGGAACCGGCCAGCCACCACCAGAATCCCGATACAGATCACCACTTCGGCCACGAATACGTAACGCCAGGTGTACGTCGTGGTGACCCACCCGCCGATGACCGGGCCAAGCCCCACGGCGGCCGCCGCCGCCGCCGCGATCGTGCCGTAGGCGGCAGGCCGCCGTTGCAACGGCACCGTGGTGGAGATTTGCGCTGCGACTGCTGGCATCACCAGCGCCGCCCCGAGACCTTCGAGGAACGACCAGCCGAAGATCAGCGCCCCAATGGAAGGGCTGATCGCCGTGATCGCCGAACCGATGGCGTAGATAACGAGACCAATTTTCAGTGCTCGGGCGCTACCGATCATGTCACCGATCCGCCCGCCGGTGATCATCGATGCCGCCATCACCAACGTGAACAGCGTGATCGCTAGTTGCATGTCGCTGACCGTGGTGTCCAGATCACGTACCACTGCGGTGATCGACACGTTCATCACCGTGGTGTCCACCGTCATCACGAACTGCGTGAGGGCGAGCACCACCAAAACGCCCGACCCAGCCGGCGATCCTGCCGAGGTTCCGGCCGGCAAGGTTCCGGCCGACGAGGTTCCGGCCGACGAGGTTCCGGCCGGAACCATGGCGGAACCGGAGGGCCCAAGGGGCGCGTCACCCATAGCTACGCATGGTCACGCATGGTCACGCATGGTCACGCGTGGTGGGAAAAGGGGTACGAGCGAGCAGCGACACAACACCCCCAGGTTAGGTTCAGCAGGGGATTCGACATTCACGGGCGACGACTCGCAAAAAAGCGGCCGGCCAACGGCGCCGCGACCTCTCCGCCAACACCACCGCCCTCGACCATGACGGCCACGCCCAGATTGCCGTCGACGCCCACGAACCAGGCGTGGGTTTGAGGGTCGGGGCCGGGGCCGAACTCGGCGGTTCCGGTCTTCCCACCCACCGGCCGTCCCGATGAGTTCGCCGCCATCCCCGTGCCCGATACCACGGCGGCCCGAAGCATCGACTGTAAGCCCGTCAAGGTGCTTGCCGAAAGCGGTGCAGGAATCGCCGGACCAGGGGCCGAAACCGCTTTGGGCGAGGATCGCACGAGGAGCGGCGGGCGCCAACCACCCCCGGCAATGGCGCCGCCGACCGACGCCATGTGGAGCGGCGACACCGTCACTCGTCCCTGACCGATCGAGGCTGCCGCTCGTTCCGCATCATCAGCCGGATCAGGGAAGGCTCCCCCCTTGACGGCCAGCCCTACGTTGTAGTCCGCACCAAAACCGAAACGAGCGGCGGAGATCCCGACGCCGTCGGTCGGGAGTTCTTGCGCGGCCCCCAAGAACGCCGTGTTGCACGAGATGGCAAAGGCGCGAGCAAGATCCAGTGACGATTCGGCTTCACCTTCGAAGTTGCGGAAGATACGGCCTCCGATGTCGAGCGTGGCGGGACACCCGAGCGGCGAGGCCGGGGTCCGCCCGCTGTCAAGCAGCGCCGCCGCCGTCACGATCTTGAACGTGGAGCCCGGGGGATAACTACCGAGAAAGGCACGGTTGAAGTCGTCCGACAGGGGCCTCGACACCGCCGCTACCACCTCTCCGGTGGCGTTTACGGCCACGAGCGATGCCGGGGCGGGCGCTCCCTCCAGCGCCGTCTCGGCGGCGGTTTGCAGGGCGAGATCGAGTGTGGTCTTCACCGTCTCGGGGGATATGCCTGCAAACTGGTGCACCACCGTCACGGTGTCGCCGCCCGGACCGACAACCCGGATTTCTCCCGACGGGCTGCCGGCCAGTTGGCGTTCATAGGCCTGCTCGATCCCGGTCTGCCCCACCACGTCGCCCGTTTGGTATGCGGTACCCATCGCCGTGAGTTGCTCCGCAGTGATCTCCGCCGTGCGACCGAGGGCGTGGCGGGCGAAGGCCGGCGTCGGCGGCAATCGACTCTCGTTCTCCTTGAACGTGGTGCCGGGGAGGTCGTAGATGGCTGGCTTGACCTTGGCGTACGCATCACGACTGATGGTGATCACCGGGATGAACCAATCCGGCTTTACCCCCTCCCTGTTGACGTCGGCTCGAACCCGCGCCGGGTCAACGGGGAGAACGGCGGCAAGGGACGCGACAAGCGAATCAAGATCACGCACCTTTCCCGGCACCACCCCAACAGACACCGCGGAGCGCGGCCCGACGATGACCTGATCGCCTGCACCCAGGATCGATGCCCGATCGGGCATCGTTCGAGAGCGTTCGAGGCGTTGCCCGGGGCCAAGCGCAGGGTGTACCGCACCGGCCGTCCACACGACACGGGGACCGCCGCTGGTGACCACCATTGCCAACTCCCCGGTGAACGTCCACTGGCCCAGCCCCCCGACCTCAAGAGCAGCATCAAAGGTCGCTCGCAACCGGTCGCCCGGCGGGACGACCGGCGGTGCGGGCACGGTGGCGACGACGGCGGTGCCAACGGTGGTGGGAGCGATGAGCGGCGGAGTGAGATCGACAAATGGCGCTCCGGCCGGTACCGGCGTGACCGTGCGGACCGTGGCATTCCCGCCCCGCAAACGAAGCCCCCGCATGACTAGGGGTATCTCGACCGCCACCGTGGCGGCATCACCGGTCGTGAGCGCAGCGGCGGCCGGCGCGTCCGACCGAGTCAACGCGTCCAAGAACTGTTGGGCCTCCACCCGACCCCGCTCGGCGGGAACCGAGTCTCCGGCGCCATCACCTGGCGACCCTGAACAGCTCGCCGTGAGGAGCGCCACAGCCAAAACCATCGGCGCTACCCGCTTCGGCGCTACGCGATGATGATTTTGTCGGCCGATGCCTTGTTGATCCCGCATTCACACCATCCCTTGAACGCCGCCGCGACCGCTTTTGCCGCGTGCATCCTGCCACGTCAAGGGTGGGGCCTCGAATCAGTGCCATCACCGCTCATCCTCCAACGTAGTGCTGGTCGCTTCCATCGCTTGCGTGACGGGCGGTAGGGTCCGGGCTATGGCGCCAGACCCGAAGGTCGTCCAACCCTCCGGGCCAAACGACGGGGGGACGAACGCGAAAGAGTCGGCCGCGGCCTCGATCGGCGACGCAGAACCGGACCAGGTATCGACGGCCAAAGAGTCGTTCCTCGAACGGTGGCGGGCGGAAGCGACATCTCGAGCGGAGCGGGCCTACGACGCCGCCGCCGACCGTGCCCCGTGGGTGGAAATCCCGGTAGAAACGGGGCGTCGTTGGTTGTCGGCCAATGGCGGGGTGCTTTCCGGGCATCTTGCCTATCGCGTTTTTGTTTTCCTGGTTCCTGTGGTCATGCTCCTCGCCGCCGGGCTTGGTTGGGCCGGCGACTCGGCGGATCTCGCCAACCAAGCCGAGCAACGTTTCGGCCTCGGCAAGGCATTGTCGGATTCAATCTCGGGCACCAGCAAGCAGGTTCAGGGCTCGCGAGCGCAATTGAGCCTCGGAGCGCTCAGCGCCGTCCTCATCGCCAGTTGGGGGTTGCTCGGCGCCTTCCGCCACATCTTCGCCGTAGTTTGGGGCGTCGAAACGAAGTCGGATCGATCGGTCATCGATCTCCTCGCCCGTTTCCTCGGTGCGGTCATGCTCTTCGTTCTGGGCAGCACCGTGCGGCAAGCAATCACTACCTCCGGACCCATTGCCTCGGTGGCGGGGCTCGTCATCACAATCCTCGCCAATACGCTGCTCTTTCTGGGGTTGTCCTGGCTGCTTCCCCGCCGTCCCACCACACTGGTGGATCTGCTCCCTGGATCGATGCTTACGGCCGTGATTCTCACGATGCTCAACGTCGGTGGGTCGTGGTACTTCACGTCGAAACTCGAACGGGCGGCCGAGCTCTACGGGGTGATCGGAATCGTCGTGGTCGTCCTCAGCTACCTGTTTTTTGCCGGCCAAGCAGTGGTGCTCGGAGCCGTCACCAACACGGTGTGGGCGGACCGGGATGAGGTACTCAACGCCGCCGCCGAGCGACGCCAGCATTCGCCGGCCTAAGTTCGCCATCCCAAGTTCGCCGGCCTAAGCCTGGCGGCCCCAGGGATCCGGGGTTGGGCGGGACGTCAGACTGCCGGCAGCGACGGTGAGGATGCCGAATCGTCAACGGATTCGATCGGCGAAGTGTTCGACGCGGCCCAGGCCACGGCTGCCTCGTAGATGGCGAGCGACACGGCAATGGCAATCAACGCCGACCAGGTGACGCCGTCAATCACCACGACCGCCACGAGGGCCGCAACTACCCCGCCTAGCGCAAAGGCGTCGCGGCGAGCACCCACTGTCTGCAGCAGGTTGTCCGGCCGGGCTCCAGCGGAAGCCTTGCTGCGCAGCGTGCGCACTGCCGACGCTTCGCTCAACAAGAAGCCCAACACCAGCAGGGCGAGGCCAGCCACGATGAACCACGTCGTGAGCTCCGTGAAACCAACAAAAACCGCCTGAAGTACGGCGGACAATGCTCCACGCACGTCGGGTTTCAGTATCAGGTCGAGGAGCTCACGTTGCGCCACACCGAGGGCCGCCCGCCCCACGGCGATGGCCAACACCACCCCGAGTCCCAACGCAACGAGTGCTCGCGATGTGCGCCGAGCGAGGAGCACGGCGCCGGCCCCAAGAAGCACGGTGGCGACCAGGAGGAGGGTGACAGCTTGTCGGAACAGGACCACCCCTCGCTGCACCATTCCCAGCTTCTCGCTGTCGTAGATGGGGATCTCTCCGAAATCAGCTGGGACTTCCCGGCCAAGGATCTTGCTGAGTCGCTCGCGCACCGTTGACGGCACCTCACCAGAGGTCACTTCGGGGAACGTGACGTCTTTGTCGAACAGCGAACTGGCCTGGGTGGAGATCCCTTGCAGCACCCAGTTGATGACCGGCAGGAGGTTGACCGTGACGTTCCCGTCATTGGCCACCGCCACTTTGGTCTCACCGTCGAGGAACAGCACCACCTTGGAGTGAGCTACCCGGTTTGTTTCCACCCACACCGTACGGAATCGTTCGGTGTGCAGGAGGTCGCGTACGACCCCGCGCACGTAGGTACGAGCACTGGCAGAGAGGGGGATGGCAATCGGCTCAAGGGAGGGGGGAAGCCTGTCCCTCATCCGGCGTTCGAGATCGGCGACGCTCATCACTTGCTCGGTGAGGTAGTCGCCCAGAGGTTCCAAGATCTCCTCGTTGGAAGCCAGCGGACCAACCGTTGCCACCCAGTGGTCGGTATCGAAGAGCACGTTTCGGGCGGCGACTCCCACGACGCTCGCTAACACGCCGACACAACACAAAAAGCCGAGCAGACACGCGACAATCGATCGAGTCCGCCGCAGGGGAGGTTTGCTCCGAGCTGCTTTCGCGGCCACTTCGTCCGTCGCAATTGCGCTCGTACCTGATGCTTCGGTTACCGGACTGGCGCCCGTTCCCGCTACGTCGTCATCCATGATCCGGTGCGCTCCCCTTCCCGCTGTTGCGAGGTGGCAAAACCTAACTCCCCGCCAGAGGAACGCGTCGCACCAGGCGAGCCGAGGGCCCGTGCTGCGGCCGGGCGGGGTGCGACGCTCCTCCGACGCGTGAAGGGGACGACGGTCAGAGTCGGCGTGAGACTGAGTAGAGTCGCCGACCGTACGCCCCCAAAAACCACGGAGTTCCCATGTCAGAAAATCAAGAATTGATCGTACTTGGCTTCGATTCGATGGCCGCTGCGCAAGAAGCCTTCATCGCCGCCCAGCGCCTGAACACCGAGGGCACCCTCCTTCTCCGTGACGCCGTCTTTGTGGTGCGCGAAGGCAAGAAGGCTCGGGTTATCGAGACCATGGATCCCTCTCCCGGCCAGTCGGCGATCTCCGGTGGCTTCTGGGGCCTGCTGTTCGGCACCCTGCTTTTCGTCCCTATTGCCGGTCTCGTCATCGGGGCGGCCACCAGCGCCCTCGCCGCCAAGTTTGTCGATGTTGGCGTCAGCGACGCGTTCATCAAGGATCTTCGCAAGCAGATCGAACCGGGCAAGACCTACCTCGCCCTGCTGGTAAGCCATGTGAACGCCGAGAAGGCCCGCGAAGAACTCAAACGTTTTGCCGGCATCGCCACCTTGATCTCCGGCTCGATGCCGGCCGAGGCGCTTGAGAGCGCTCGAGACTTGCTCAACACCGGCGTCACCGCTGGCGAGGAAGAAGAACTCCCCGCTTCCTGATCGCCTGATCGCGCGCTCGCCGGCCGAACCGTCGTCGGTCGGCGAGCACCACGGGGTTCACGGCACACCGCAAAACCACCGAGACGGCAACCTACGCTCGGCCGATGCCAGACCCGCACGCGCTCTCTGCCGCTGTGGCCGAACACGTGGTGCCATGGCACGCCACCACCCGGCGGCGTCCGAGCGACGCCGTTCGGCTCCTGCTCGCCACGATGGGTATCGCCACGATTGTGGTCACCCTTCAACCTGACGACACGAGATGGCCCTCGCCCTTTGCGGTGGGACCGCAGTCGGGCTTTGCCCGCGGCGTCCTTACGATGCTCGGCATCGCCGCCCTCGGCCTGGTGGCGTGGCTCGCCATCCGGAGCAAGACGGGTCGCTTTTTCCGAGACGTTGCGGCGGGATCCGCCATCGCGGCGCTGATCGGAGGCGTGGCGACCCGGCTAGGGGTCGGACCCGATGGTGTCACCGCATCGGCCGGAACAGCATCGGTCGGTGCTACCGCACTCCTCTCGGCAATCCTGGCGGCGATTTCCGCCGCTCGGCCCTATGGAGGTCACCTCGCCCGTAGGAACGTGTCGGTCCTCGCCACCTTGTTGGTCGCCGCGGCCTACCTCGGCGGCGTGCTTTCGATCGGTGCGATCGGGATCGCCGTGCTCACGGCGTGGGGCGCTGCCGCTGCGCTCCACCTCGTGCTCGGTTCTCCTCGCTCCCTTCACACCTCGCAAACCGTGGGTCGCGACGCCGCCGCGCTGGGAATCACCATCAACAACCTCACGTACGACCACCACCAACTCTGGGGTATCACAAGGTTGGTGGGCACGGACCCTGCCGGTCAGCAACTCACGGTGTCGGTGTACGGACGAGATGCTGCCGATGCTCAGTTCCTCTCCCGTTTTTGGCGGGTGCTTTGGTATCGGAATGCGCCGACGGTGCTCACTGCCTCGCGGGTGCAACAGGCCGAACATGTTGCCTTCACCACCCTCATGGCGGAACGGGCCGGTGTGGGCGTCCCCCACATCGTCGCCGCAGGACAAGCGCCGTTGGCGGACGACGCAATGGTGATACATCTGTCGACGCCCGGCCGGTCGTTGGCCGACCTCCCGCCGGACGAGGTGACGGATGCGATGCTCGCCGGTATTTGGCACAACCTGGCCTGCCTTCATCGTGCCGGACTGTCGCATGGGGCGGTCCAACTCCACTCTGTGACCATCGCCGCCGACGGCACGTCCACCTTCAACGACCTTGGGTCCGCCGTACTCGGGTCCGCTCCGAATCCCTCCGACCTCGACAACGCGCAGTTGCTGGTCTTGTTGTCGATCCTGATCGGACCGACGCGAAGTACCGCTTCCGCGCTCCAAGCCTTGGGGTCCGACCGCCTCGTCGCCGTGCTTCCCCTGCTTCAACCGTCCGCCATGCCACCCGACCTCCGGCGAACACTGGGCAAGGCCGAGGTGTTCAAACCGCTCCGACTCGCGGCGTCCGAGGCCGGCGGAGTCTCCGCTCCTGAGCTGGCCCAGATGCACCGCTTCAGCGTGGGCGACGTGGTGATGTTGGTGGCCTCGGCCTTCGGGATCAACCTCATCCTGTCGCAGATCGGCAGCGTTGACGGTCTCGGTCCCGCCCTGGCCGAGGCCAACTGGGCATGGATTCTGCTGGCCCTGTTGATCGGGGCATCCACCTCGATCGCCGCCGGCGTGAGTTACACCGGCGCCGTCTCGGCACCGCTTCCCTTCCGCCCGGTGATTCTCCTCCAGATCGCCAACCTTTTCACCGGGCTGGTTGGTGGCACCGTCGCTCTCACGGCCACCAACATCCGGTTCGCACAGCGCCGAGGTCTCAACGCCACCCTTGCATTGAGTGCCGGCATCCTGATGAGCCTTGCTGGCTTCGTGGTTCAGGCGGTCACCCTGGTGGCCGGGTTCTGGGCCTACTCCCCGGATATTGATCTTGGGCGGGCTTCGGGATCGTTGCCGGGTTGGGTGTTGCCGGTCGCCATCAGTGTGTTCATCGCCGTGGCACTGACGGTCGCTATTCCGCGATTCCGCACTCGTGTCCTGGACCGGCTCCGACCTTCCGCCCACACCGTTTTCGACAACCTACGCTCGCTCGTTCACAGTCCCCGCCGACTCTTCCGACTTGTCGGGGGAGCGGCCCTCGTGCAGGTGCTCTACGCCACTGCGCTGTGGTGCACCTTGGCCGCCTTCGGTGTCTACGAACCGATCGTGTTGTTGCTGGCCATCAGCACGTTGGCGGCGCTTGCCGGCGGGCTCGCTCCCGTTCCGGGTGGGCTCGGCGTGATCGAAGCGACATTGGTGGCCGGGCTCACCGCTGCGGGCGTGGAACAAACGACGGCGTCGGCGACCGTGCTCACCTACCGACTCGTGACGGCATACCTGCCACCGGCATGGGGTTGGGCCAGCCTCGTCTGGCTTCGCCGCCACGAATACCTGTGACCGGCCCGAGCGGCCGTGGCGAGCGGATTGTGAGGAACGAACAATCGAGGAGCCACTGAAGCGGGAGATTCCGGCCCGAGCGGCCGTGGCGAGCGGATTGCCCTGGCCCGAGCGGCCGTGGCGAGCGGATTGTGAGGAACGAACAATCGAGGAGCCACTGGAGCGGAAAATCCGGCCCGAGCGGCGATGGCGGCAACGATGTTGCAACCAACCCCGTTGTCGGGGTTTGGTTGCAACATGGTTGGATTGCTACCGACCCCCGCAGGACCAAAGCCGGTGAGGCCGAGTCACCCGATGGTGATCACCCCGTCGGGATCCACCCCCACGCTGATCGTGTCACCTTCGGTGAACCGTCCTTCGAGGATGGCCGACGCCAGGCGGTCACCCACTTCACGCTGGATCACCCGCTTCAGGGGACGGGCGCCGAACGCGGGGTCGAAACCTTCCCGTGCGAGGTGCTCAGCCGCCTCCGGGCTCACGAGGAGGGAAAGGCGACGAGCCGCCACCCGCTGTTGCAGGAATCCCAGTTGGATCTTCACGATGTGGCCAAGATCGGCGGGGGTGAGTTCTTTGAAGCGCACGATGTCGTCGATGCGGTTGATGAACTCTGGCTTGAAGAATGACTGCGGGTCGCCAGGCAAGTTGGAGGTCATGATCAGCACGACGTTGGCGAAGTCGACTGTTCGTCCTTGGCTGTCGGTGAGTCGGCCGTCGTCCATGAGTTGGAGCAACACGTTGAACACATCAGGGTGAGCCTTCTCGACCTCGTCGAGCAGCACCACGGAGTACGGGCGCCGCCGCACCGCTTCGGTGAGTTGGCCACCTTCCTCGTACCCGACGTAGCCGGGTGGTGCGCCGATCAGCCGAGCGACGGCGTGTTTCTCCATGTACTCGCTCATGTCGATGCGAACCATGGCGCGCTCGTCGTCGAAGAGGTACTCCGCCAAGGCCCGGGCCAATTCGGTCTTGCCGACGCCGGTGGGCCCGATGAACAAGAACGTGCCAATCGGCCGGTGGGGGTCCGACAGCCCGGCACGGGACCGACGGATCGCGTTGGCGACGGCGACGACGGCGTCGTCCTGACCGATCACCCGCTGATGGAGCACTGTTTCGAGACGCAACAACTTCGACATCTCGCCCTCGACGAGACGGGACACGGGCACCCCGGTCCACTTGCTCACGACTTCGGCGATGTCTTCCTCGTCGACTTCCTCCTTCAGCATCTTTTGTTCCGCCTGGAGCTCCGCGAGGTGTTTGGTGGCCTCTTCCACGCGCCGATCAAGCTCCGGCAGCTCCCCGTACCGGATCGCCGCTGCCTTTTCGAGGTCGGGCTCGCGCTCAAGTTCGAGCCGTTTGTGCTCCATCTCCTCTTTGAAGGCCCGGATGTGAGCGATGGCGTCTTTCTCCGCTTGCCAGTGGGCTTTCATGCCGGCGCTTTGCTCCGACAGATTCGCCAATTCTTCGTCGAGCGCCGCCAAGCGTTCCTTCGACGCCGTGTCGGTCTCTTTGCCGAGCGCTACCCGCTCGATCTCGATCATCCGGATTCGGCGTTCGACTACGTCGATCTCCGTGGGCATCGAATCGATCTCGATCCGCAACTTCGACGCCGCCTCATCGACGAGATCGATTGCTTTGTCGGGCAGAAATCGGCCAGTGAGGTAGCGGTCGGAGAGCACGGCCGCGGCCACGAGGGCGGCGTCTTGGATGCGAACACCATGGTGAACTTCGTAGCGCTCTTTGAGGCCGCGGAGAATGGCGACCGAGTCCTCGACCGAGGGTTCGCCGACGTACACCGGCTGGAAGCGCCGCTCGAGGGCGGGGTCCTTTTCGACGTATTTGCGGTACTCGTCGAGCGTGGTCGCTCCTACGAGGCGGAGTTCGCCGCGAGCCAACATCGGCTTGATCATGTTGCCGGCATCCATCGCCCCTTCGCCCGCGCCGGCGCCCACGATCGTGTGCATCTCGTCGATGAAGGTGATCACTTCTCCCTCGCTCGACGTGATCTCTTTGAGCACCGCCTTGAGCCGCTCCTCGAACTCGCCCCGGTACTTCGCACCGGCCACCATCGACGCGAGGTCGAGCGAAATGAGTCGCTTGTTCTTCAACCCTTCGGGCACATCACCCTCGACGATGCGACGAGCCAAGCCTTCCACGATTGCGGTCTTTCCCACGCCGGGCTCGCCAATGAGCACCGGGTTGTTCTTGGTGCGGCGGCTCAACACTTGGATCACCCGGCGGATCTCTTCGTCGCGCCCAATGACGGGATCGATCTTTCCCTTTCGAGCCGCCTCGGTGAGATCACGCCCGTACTTCTCGAGCGACTGGTATTGCGCCTCGGGGTTCTGGCTGGTCACGCGGTGACTGCCACGCACCTCGCGCAGGGCTTGGAAGAGCTGTTCGCGCTCGACGCCTACCTTGTCGGCAAGCGCCAACAGCAAGTGCTCGGTGGAGAGGTACTCGTCACCAAGGTCACTGCGAAAGGTGTCGGCGTCATCGAAGAGCGCGACGAGGTCCTTTCCGAGCCGGCTCTCGCCGCCATAGGCGTGGGGAAGTTTGGCGAGGGCGTCGGCCACCTGGTTTCGCAAGGAGACGGGAGACGTGCCCACCTTCTGCAAGATGGGGAGCACCACGCCCTCCTCCTGCCCCAGCAACGCCGACAGCAGATGGTCGGGAGTGACTTCGGGGTTGCTGGACGACTTGGCCAAATCGACGGCGCCGTTGAACGCCTCTTGTGTCTTCAGGGTCCAGTGGTTGGGGTCGAGGGCCATAGGGAATCCTCCCAAAACGTTCGCCGGACGGTACCGACAGCGGCTATCGAGCGCAGTATACGCAGAAAACTTGAGTCCCCTACACGCAAGTTTAACCTTTCGTGATTTGTGCCGACCGATCGGATCGAACCGATGGAATGGTTCGCACTCGATACGCAACCCATGGCTGCTGGCTCGACCCGACAGGGGATACGGCCGGCGACCCGATAGGCGCTACGTGAACGAAGGGAAAACAACCCTGGATCGCGTCATCTACCGGACGGTGCAGGAACGAAAACTCTTCGCTTTCCGTTACTGTGTGGCGACGCGGCGATCCGGCGCCGCCCCCGGCCTCATGACTGCTTCCACTCCCTCGCTCACTGCCGCCGACTGCGCCCGCCACTGCCGGGATGTCGTGTTCGGTGACGCCCTCGCCGACGACGACCCGCAGCGCACCGGTTTTGGGATCGAGTTGGAATGGCTCACTGCGGGTCCGCACTTGGAGCGCCTCGATGCCGCCACGGCCGCGTCGCCAATCGAGGCGCTGTCGCCGTTCGTCTCCGGCAGTCGACTTACGCTCGAACCGGGCGGTCAGATCGAGCTATCAAGCGCGCCCACCGCGACCCTCTCTGAAGCTTGCCGTCTCACCGCCAATGAACTGTTCGAACTCGATCGGTGGTGCGAGCGCCACCAGATAGGACTGTTCGCGTTGGGTGCCGACCCCGTTCGAGCGCCGGAACGGGTACTCGAACATGCTCGGTATACGGCCATGGAGCAGTACTTCGACCAGATGGGTCCCGCCGGACGCACGATGATGCACAACACCGCGTCGGTGCAGATCAATCTCGGTTTGGGTGCCCCGGACGAACGCAACAGCCGTTGGCAAACCCTGAATCGCATCGCTCCTGTCCTCGCCGCGGCCTTCGCCAACTCTCCACTCATGGGGGGAACGCCGTCCGGTTGGCTTTCGTCCCGTCTGCGCAACTGGTGGGCATTGGACCCCACCCGCAGTCGCCCGGTCCCCCTTGGACCCGATCCCGTCGAGGCCTATATCTCCTATGCTCTCGACGCCCGTGTGGCCTTCCTCGCCCCCGCCGACGGCACCTGTCGTCTCGTCGGTCGGGCCCTCACCTTCCGGCAATGGATCGTTGAGGGAAACGACGGCACCTGGCCCACACCCCACGACTTCGCCTACCACCTCACCACCCTCTTCCCTCCAGTGCGTCCCAAAGGGTGGTTTGAGCTGCGGGCCATCGACGCCCTTCCCACCCCGTTCTGGATGGTTGCGGCGGCGGTCGCCGGCTCGCTCACGATCGACCAAGAGGCCCGTGCCGAGGCCGCCGTCCTCCTGGATCGATCCGGCGCCGACCGACTCTGGGCCGATGCGGCCAAACACGCGCTCCACCATCCGGTGCTCGGCCCTGCGGCCATCAACCTCTTTGCCATCGCCCGCCGGGCCCTCCACCGGCTCGATGTGGACCCGTCAATCGTTGATGTGGTGGAGACCTACACCGATCGATGGGTTGGGCGTGGCCGTTGCCCTGCCGACGACCGACTCGATGCGTGGCGCGCAACCGGAGAACTCTTTCCATCACGGGAATCTCCCGTTCCCTATGGTCGTCACGCGTGGACATCCCCTTCGTGAGCAAACTGCTCGCCAGCAACTCCCCCGCCAGAAACTCCCTCGCCGGCAACTCTCTCGCCAGCGATCCGATCCCGCCTTTCCCGTCGGGATCAGACACGGAAATCCGGAGTTTCATCGATCGGGAGTTGACACGAGCACGCGAACGTACGCTCGCCCTCGTCGACTGCCTCTCCGTCGAAGATCAGTGCAAGCAGGTGTCGCCGCTGATGTCGCCGTTTGTCTGGGACCTCGCCCATATCGGCAACTACGAGGAGCTGTGGCTGCTTCGGGAGATTGATGGTCGGGTGGCCATCGACCCCTCCCTCGACGACCTCTATAACGCCTTCGAACACCCGCGGTGGGAACGTCCTTCGCTCCCGATTCTGAGCCCCGCCGACGCACGCGTCTACAACGCCGAGGTCCGCACAGCGGTGATTGCGTTGCTCCACGATCCCGACACCGACCTGTCGCCGACGAGCGAACAGCCGTTGATTCGCGATGCATTTGTGTACGGAATGGTGGTTCAGCACGAACACCAACACGCCGAAACCCTTCTCGCTACCCATCAGCTACGAGGGCACGCGGCACTGCCGCCGCCCGGCACCATACGCTTCCGATCATCGCTCCCCACGCCCACCAGCCAGTCCCTACCCATGGCAAATGTTGGGGAGACCTTCATCGAGGGTGGCCCGTTCGAGATGGGCACCACCCGAGCCGACACCCCATGGGCCTACGACAACGAGCTCGATGCCCACGCCGTCGTCGTTGCCCCGTTCTGGATCGACAGCCTGCCCGTCACCAACAGCAGCCACCTCACCTTCATCGATGACGGCGGCTACGAAAATCCCCTTCTCTGGTCCGCCAAGGGATGGGCTTGGCGACAGGAGGCCGCGCTCGTTGCCCCGCAGTATTGGACCAACAGCGGTGGCAACGACTGGACGATCCTGCGATTCGGCCGAGAGCTCGACCTCGCCCTTCATCTCAGCGAACCGGTGCAACACGTGAGCTTCTACGAAGCCGAAGCCTTCGCCACGTGGGCCGGGAAACGGCTTCCCACCGAGGCCGAATGGGAGAAGGCAGCGCGTTGGGACCCGGTCACCGGCACCTCACTCGCCAACCCGTGGGGCAACGGCCCATGGACAGCGGCGCACGCCAACCTCGGACAGATGCACGATGGCCCGGCCCCGGTCGGATCGTTCCCATTGGGAGCATCGCCGTCGGGAGTGATCGGCCTGATCGGGGATGTGTGGGAGTGGACCTCGTCACGGTTCCGGGCGTATCCCGGTTTTACGGCCTTCCCCTACCCCGAATACAGCGAGGTGTTCTGGGATGGCGACTATCGGGTACTCCGAGGCGGATCGTGGGCCTCGGACCACATTGCCGCTCGCGCCACTTTCCGCAACTGGGACCACCCGATCCGCCGACAGATCTTCTGCGGCTTCCGCTGCGCGCACGACGCGTAACCCGACGGCGCGATCATCGAATCATGTGCCGCCTCCTGGGCTATCTCGGTCCACCCATCGATCTGCATCAACTCCTCTACGGTTTTGAGGTCCCGTTCGTACGGCAGGCCCACGCTCCGCGCTGGCAAGACGTTGGCCGCATCAATGCGGATGGTTGGGGCGTGGGCTGGTGGGATCACACGATCCAACCCGAACCGGCTCGTTACCGCACGGTCACGCCGATGTGGGCCGATCAACGGTTCCGAGAGATCGCCCCACTGCTGCGGTCCACGGCTGTGGTCGGGGCCATTCGCAACGCGTCGCCCGGCGCGCCGATCGATGAGAGTGGCAACGCGCCGTTTATGTCCGGACCCTGGCTCTTCGCCCACAACGGATTCATCGACGGTTTCCGACTCGGGCTCGGCGAACGCCTTCGACGTGGCGTCAGCGAGCGTCGAGCCGCCGAAATCCTCGGGGCCGCCGACAGCGAGGTGTTGTTCGCCATGGTGCTCGATCGTGTCGATGGCGGCGCCACGGCGACCGAAGCGATTCTTGACCTGATTGAGCACATCACCGGGCTCGCCGATGGACGGTTCAACTTCCTTCTCAGTGACGGCACATCACTCGTCGCCACGAGATGGGGGAACAGCCTGTTCAGCCGTGAGCTTTCGGTGGCCGGCTCGAATCAGCGGGGCGCAATCATCGTCTCCGAGCCGTTATTCGAGAATCCTGATTGGACAGAAGTTCCGGATCGTTCCCTGGTCACCGTGACGACCAGTGGCTCCGCCGTCGTCGCTGTCGTCACGGCACTTCCGTTCGTATAGGCGCAGTTCCGCCCTGCCGCTACTTCTCTGGGCTCGACGGGAGCGAACCGAGCAACGGTGCCAGGTCTTCTCGACCGGCCACACCCAGCTTGTCGTACACGCGGTAGAGGTGGTTCTCGACCGTACGAACCGAGATCACCAACTCGTCGGCAATCGCCTTGTTGGAGTTGCCCGCCGCAGCAAGCTCCGCAATCTCACGCTCGCGTTCGCGCAAGGGCAGCAGCGCCCGGAACTGCGCCAAATAGGCCGAGCCTGATTGCACGGCCGCGGCCCTGCGGTTGGCAGCCTTCAGCGATTCACGAACGGCCTGCTCGTCTCCGGCGCGATGGTGCACCGCCGCCGCTTGCAAGGTCAACGAGGCCGACAACCCCGCGACGCCCAGCTGGTCCAGGCGATCCGCAAGCAGATCCCGAGCTACCGCGTCTCCGTCGGACAACGCTGCCGAAATGTCCGGCCAAAGCGGGAGAATTTCTCCCTGCAACTCGCCGAACCGGCGAAATACCCGAGTTGCGCCCGCTGGATCGCCAAGCAGCGCAACCTCACCGGCCAACGATGCGGCGACGCCAAAACGGCCCGCCCCACGTGCTGCCTCCGCCTGTTCGAGCAACGCCGCGACGTGCAACGGCGTGGGTGTCTTCCAGGCGAGGGTCCGCGACCGGTGCATGGACACCAACCAGGAATCCGCCAGAACCGCTCCATGCTCGATCGCGAATTGGGCGACGGTGCCGGGACCATCGTGACGCGGTGGCTGCCGCCCGACCATGGCATGAGCGAGCTCGAAACTGGCAGCGGAAAAGGCCCGCAGTTGCGGATCGCCGCACAGTCGGCCCAGCAACTTCGCCTCGGCCAATGATGCCAACGCATCATCGAGCCGGCCCATCCCAATCTCACAGATACCCAGCGCGGCGCCGTACCACCCTTGCAGCAACGTTGAACGACCTACCGCACCCATCATCCGCCCCGTTTGGCCAGTGATCGCCGCCGCATGCAACCGCCCGGCCTCGACCAGGGCGAAACACGATCCGAGACCCACGATGGCCACCAGCTCGGGGTCTGTGTCGAGCAGATCGTTGACTCCTGACGCAGGAACGAGTGTCGCAGTGGCCAGCGCCAGCGCATCATCGGGACGCCCTTGGTCGCACAGGTCTCGCATCTCGGCGAAAACCGACGCTCCGGGTGTTGCCGACGGTGCCCCCAGCGTTTGGTCGGGCGCGCGAACCGACGGACCAGCAGCGCGAGCGATGGCATCTTCACACCACCAGACCCCGTCTTCGTGGTGAAGCGAACCCGCATCCCAGCGTCCCGCCACCAACCGGACCAGTTCCTTTTCGTCGGTGCCAGCACGATCCAGGAACCACAATCGTGTTGCCGTTTCGACCCACCCTGGTAGTGCCGAGGCAAGGCTTTGGTCGGTGGAACCACCGACCGATCTTCGCATCTCCCCTCCGCGATCCCCCATGGGGCGATAGTAATCAACGATCCGTCGACTGGATGGCGGCCCAGTGGACACCGCAAGGGTTGACGCTCGGCCACTACTCACCGTCTTGAGAATGTTGAGTGGTGACGGCGGCATCGAGAGCCCGCATGATTCAGAGGTCGGCTCGGCCGGCAACGCACCCCAACCTCAGTTCGGCAACTCTGCCCACTGCGACCCCCCGGAGAAGCTCATGATCCTTACCTTCACCTCACGCGCCCGTGGTCGGCTCGCCGTCGGACTTGGGGCTTCGGCCCTGCTCCTGACCGCTTCCTGCTCTTCCAAAGACAGCACGGTCGCGACCGCCACCAGCTCCGCGTCGACGACCGCCAAACCCGGAACCGCCGGGGAAACCAACGGCGTGCCCTCGACGACGAGCGGATCGCCGGCTACATCGGCACCCGAAGCGAGTGACTGCCCGACCAAGACCGAGATCGTGGTGCACACCAGCGGCGGGGACAAGAAGTTCGACGCCAAGGCGGCCAAGGCAACCGTCACCCTCGGCGCCTCCCTCCAGTTCGCCTTCGGGAACTACGACGTCGCCGACACGGAGATCGGCAGAATCGCCGCACCCACGCTCACCGGCGACCAGATGTTGGTCACGGGTTATTTGTCCGTCGCCCAAGGAAAGTCGACCCTCGAACCCGGCACGTACGTTTCGGTGTCCGACGCGCTCGGGCCCATGCAGTTCAACACCAGCGCCGCCTACACGGCGGACGGCAAGGTGATCTTCTCCGGCTTCAGTTCGGTGAAGGACCAAGTGAAGCTCACCAAGGTCGACAAGGCCGGCAAGAAGGTTTGCGGCACTGTCACTACGCAGAACTTCGAAGGGCCATTCACCGCCGACATCGTTGACTGGTCGTAGTGGGTCCGGCAATTATTCGGCGGCTTCCGGCCAGCGGCGTGATTCTCCGGTTCACCAACCGGGGGTGCGGCGGCCGGTGACGTGCTCGACTTTCGAGGACGTTGCCGGCTGCACCCCGCCCCACGAGTGATCTCCGCGTCGGAGCGTTAGCCTCTCGGGGACATGACCGACCGCTTCACCATCGATGTATTGCTCACCAAAGAAGACCTCGATCGTGCGCTTCGCGCCGATGTGCGGGCTGGTCTCACGTCCACCCCCAAGACCTTGCCGCCAAAATGGTTTTACGACGATCACGGCTGTGAGCTCTTCGATCAGATCACCCGTCTGCCGGAGTACTACCCCACCGAGACCGAACGCGGGATTCTTGCGGTCGAGGCGGCGGCGATCGTGGAGGCGTCCGGAGCCGACACGCTGGTCGAGCTCGGGTCCGGCACATCCGACAAAACCCGCACGCTCCTCGACGCGTTTGCCACGGCAGGTCGGCTCGATCGGTTTATTCCCTTCGAGGTAAACGAGGCCACCGTCCGAGCCGCCAGCGCGGCGATCACCGAGGCGTATGCCGGTGTCGCCGTGCACGCGGTGGTTGGCGACTTCGAGCATCACCTTGGAAACATTCCACAGGAGGGGCGGCGGCTCGTCGCGTTCCTGGGATCCACCATCGGCAACTTTGCGCCATTGGAGCGCAAGTTGTTCTTTGCCGATCTTGCCGGCAACCTGCGCTCCGGCGATGCACTGCTCCTCGGTACCGACCTCGTGAAGTCAATCGACCGGCTCGAAGCCGCCTACGACGACTCGTCGGGAGTCACTGCCGAGTTCAACCGCAACGTACTCCGGGTCGTGAACCGGGAACTCGATGCCAACTTCGACCTGCCCGCCTTCCGCCACCGAGCATTCTTCGACACCGCCAACGAGTGGATCGAGATGCGACTGGTGAGCACCGTCGCACAAACGGTCGTGATCGGCGCGCTCGATCTCACGTTGGACTTCGAAGCCGGCGAGGAGATGCGCACCGAGATCTCCACCAAGTTCCGGCGCGACGAAATCGAAGCCGAGTTGGCATCCGTCGGGCTGGAGTTGGTGCGTTGGATGACCGACCCTGCGGGCGACTTCGCTCTCAGCCTTTCCGTGTTGCGCTGAACGGCCTCCACGGGTCCCCGAGGAGCGGCTACTGGTCGCTACTGGTCGCTACTGGTCGCGATGAAATAACCGGGCGGCCTCGCCATAAAGCACCACTTGTTGGCTGAGCGGAACGAGGTCGCGTCGGTACTGCTTGTGGGTTTGGTCTACGGCGAGTTGGGCCGCTTCACGCGCCGCGCCGAGCTCGGCTTCGAGCTGCTCGATATGCGCTTCGAGGGCCATGACCCGCTTCACTCCGGCGAGGTTGAGTCCCTCCTCGGTGAGGTCCTGGATCCGAAGGAGCATGGCGATGTCGGCATCGCTGTACCGGCGTGATCCACCTTGAGTGCGAGCTGGTTCAAGAAGACCCTTTCGTTCGTAGATTCTGAGGGTCTGCGGGTGCATACCGGCCAGCTCGGCGGCGACGGAGATCACGTAAACCGCCCGGGTACGGACCTCACGGCCGAGGCCATCAAACATCGACATAGTTCACCTCCGGTGAACGAGCGAAACAGGAATGGGAACGACAGAACGGGTGGGGTGTCACCCAGATCAAGTGACGAGGTGGTCTCGGGGGGAATCCACCGTGGCCGCAGCAAAAGCTTCAATGGCCTTTTGCTGTTCGGGGGTGAGCTTGGTCGGGATCGCCACTTCAACGGTGACCAGCAGATCTCCGATGGTCTTGCCAGAGTCGACACCTCGACCACGAACCCGAAGCACCTTGCCGCTCGGCGTGCCCGGCGCGATACGTAGGGTGACGGGATCGCCGGCCAGCGTTGGCACACGAAGCTTGGTGCCCAGTGCCGCTTCGGGGAAGGTGATCGGCACGGTCACCGTAAGGTTGCTCCCGCTTCTCCCGAACGTTTTGTCGGGCGTGACACGGACGACAACGTAGAGGTCTCCCGGCGGCCCGCCGTTACGCCCCGGACCTCCCCGGCCTTTCAGTCGGATTTTCTTGCCATCGTCGACTCCCGCCGGGATGCGGACCTTTACCTCTCGAGGCCGGCGTTCGACGCCACTCCCGCTGCACGACGGACACGGCTCGACAATCGTGGAACCCCGGCCGGCGCACGCCGAACAGGGCGAACTGAACGAGAACAATCCTTGGTTCTCGTCAAGTACCCCTCGACCTCCACACGTTGTGCAGCGGACGGGAGCGGATCCAACCGCGGCACCGGAACCGGCGCAGGTGGTGCAGACCGCATCGGAGGTGAGATGAACGGTGGTGGTGACGCCTTGCACCGCTTCGAGGAACGGAAGGTGCAATTCGGCTTCAAGATCGTGCCCTCGCTGCGGCCCGCTGCCTCGTGAGAAGTCCGCGCCGGGAGTGCCCCGACGCTGGTTCGCCCGCCCGAAGATTCCCCCGAGAAGGTCGCCCAGGCCCCCCACGTCGCCTTCGGTGAAGGTAAATCCACCGGGCTGACCGCCCGCTGCGCCCCGACCAAAACCGGGGCTGAAGCCACCGCCCCCGCTTCCCATGGGCCCGAGCCGGCGAACCTCGTCGTATTCCTTACGTTTCGTATCGTCGCCAACCACGTCGTACGCCGCAGACACTTCCTTGAACTTGTCTTCGGCGGCATCGTTGCCCGGGTTGGCATCGGGATGCAGCTCGCGGGCGAGCTTGCGATAGGCCTTGGTGATGTCCTTTGCCGTCGCGTTCTCGGACACGCCGAGCGCCTTGTAGTAGTCCTTTTCGAACCACTCCCGTTGGGCCGACATCGTGGGTCTTACCCTCGGACCTTCACCATGGCGGGGCGGATGACGCGGCCCTTCCAGAGGTAGCCACTGCGCAAGAGCGCCGAGACCAACTGCTCACCATCATCGCCATCTTCGTGCATGACCGCTTCGTGACGAGCGGGATCGAATGGCGCTTCGAGATCGTCCATCGCTTCGAGCCCTTCCTTCACCAAGGTATCGCGAAGGCTCTTCAGTATGGGTTCGACTTCGGCCGCTCCTTGCGCCACCGCCGCTTCGCAGGCATCGAGCACGGGGAGCAACTGCGCCACGAGCCCTTCTGCGGCGCGCGCCACGCGCTCGGTCTGCTGTTTGGCCTCACGCTTCTTGTAGTTGTCGAAGTCGGCTTTCACTCGCAGGAGCGCGTCTCGGTAGTCGGCGAGCTCGGCGGCGAGGTCGGAGCCTCCGGGTCGGGGCGTGCTCCCCCCGGAAGCCAATAGATCGGCGTCGTCGATCACCATGGCTTCCTCAATGGCGGCGACAAGGTCATCATCCGGCGACTCATCATCCGGCAGCTCATCGTCAGGCAGCTCATCGTCGAGTAGCTCCCCGTCGACGATGGCATCGTCATCGTCGACGGGTTCGTGAGGATTGGACATCGTCACTTGCCCTTGTTGGCGTCGTCGATGTTGTCGTCAAGGTTGTCGTCATCGTCGACGATCTCGGCATCGACCACATCGTCATCCTGCGGGGCTGAACCGCCCGAGCCGGTTGCGCCGTAGGCGCTCGACTCGCTCTCCGCTGCCGCTTGGTAGAGCTTCTGGGTGAACTCCTGACTGGCGTTCATCAGCATTTCGGTGGCGGTGTTGATCTGGGCGATATCGGAGCTGTTGAGCGCGTCTTTCAGTTCCGCCAGGCGGGAATCGACGCTGCTGCGGTCGTCGGCGGAGAGCTTTTCGCTCTGCTCCCGAAGCAACTTCTCGGTCTGGTAGACGAGGTTTTCACCACGGTTGCGGGTGTCGGCCTCTTCACGACGCTGGCGATCCTCTTCGGCGTGTGCCTCGGCGTCCTTCACCATCTGGTTGATCTGGTCCTTGTTGAGCGAGGACTGCCCGGTGATGGTCATGGACTGCTCTTTGCTCGTGGCCCGATCCTTGGCGGCCACATGCACGATGCCGTTGGCGTCGATGTCGAAGGTGACCTCGATCTGGGGAACACCGCGAGGCGCAGGCGGGAGATCAACAAGCTGAAACTTTCCGAGCGTCTTGTTGAATTGCGCCATATCCCGCTCACCTTGGAGCACATGGATCTCGACCGAAGGCTGGTTGTCCTCGGCGGTGGTGAATACCTCGGTGCGGCGGGTAGGGATGGTGGTGTTGCGCTCGATGAGCTTGGTCATGACCTGTCCCTTGGTCTCGATTCCGAGCGAAAGTGGGGTGACGTCGAGAAGGAGGACGTCTTTTACCTCGCCCTTGAGTACGCCGGCCTGTACCGCGGCGCCGACGGCAACTACCTCGTCGGGGTTCACGCCTTTGTGAGGGTCGTTGCCCGTCATCTGCTTCACGAGTTCGACGACGGCGGGCATACGGGTGGAGCCGCCCACCATCACGATGTGGTCGATGTCGCCTTTCGTGAGACCGGCATCCGAGATGGCCTGCTCGAAGGGAATCCGGCAGCGGTCGAGGAGGTCGGCGGTGAGTTCCTGGAACTTGGCGCGAGTGAGCGTTTCGTCGAGATGGAGTGGGCCCTCGGTGATGTAGGGCAGGTTGATGGAGGTCTGCTGCACCTGGCTCAGCTCGATCTTGGCCTTCTCGGCCGCTTCCTTTAGGCGTTGCACGGCCATCTTGTCGGCACTGAGATCCACGCCGTGGGCGTTCTTGAAGTTCGTAACGAGCCAGTCGATTACTCGCTGATCCCAGTCGTCACCACCGAGTTTGGTGTCACCGTGGGTGGCCTTCACCTCGAATACGCCGTCACCGATCTCAAGAACCGACACATCGAAGGTGCCGCCTCCGAGGTCGAAGACCAGGATTGTTTGGTCGGTGGCGTCCTTGTCGAGCCCGTAGGCAAGTGCTGCGGCAGTGGGCTCGTTGATGATGCGGAGCACTTCGAGGCCGGCAACCTGACCGGCTTCCTTCGTGGCGGTGCGCTGGGCATCGTCGAAATAGGCCGGCACCGTGATCACCGCTTGGGTGACGGTGTCGCCGAGGTAGCTCTCGGCATCACGTTTGAGCTTCATCAAGGTGCGGGCGGAGATTTCCTGCGGGTTGTAGGCCTTGCCGTCGATGTCGATCTTCCAGCTGTTCTCTCCCATGTGGCGCTTCACCGACCGAATGGTGCGATCCGGGTTGGTGATCGACTGTCGTTTGGCAATCTCGCCGACGAGCACTTCGCCGTTTTTGGCGAACGCCACGACCGACGGGGTGGTTTGCGACCCCTCCGAGTTGGGGATGACGACCGGTTCGCCGCCCTCGAGGACGGCGACGACAGAGTTGGTGGTGCCGAGGTCGATACCGACTGCCTTGGGCATGATGAGCTCCTGCTGTGTGATGGACTTCGAATCTGATGGACTTCGAACCTGATGGACTTCGAGGTGGGACCGCGAAGAATTGCGCAACCTAGTAGTTCACGACGACCAGCGCGGCATTCTTGCGGGTAGTTGCAGGATAAAACTTGAGTCGACCTTTATCAACCCTGGCGACGCTTTTCTTTTTCGGCGTCGTTGGGCCTCGTTGGGCGTCCTTGGGGATGGGTTTGGGTGTGTGTCAGCCTTGAGGGCGTGATCGACTACCTCGAGCCAATCGATGGGGGACCCCCCACCTTCGGCGGCACCCCACCGAGCGACCACCCCATGCGGGTTCGTACCCGCGCCATTCTCGACGACGATGGCAAAGGCGACGGCGGCTGGACCGCGACCCTTGCATCCGAGGTAGGTGCCTACTTCGACCAATTGGCCATCGGGTGGACCGAACGATTCGCGAACGAAGACCGAGCCGCCCCCCTCCGTGATGCCCACCAACGAGGTGGGTCCATCAGGGGCCGCCGCTGTTTGGAACTCGGGTCGGGGACTGGGCTGACGAGCGGGTGGCTCGCAGCGCAGTTCTCCATCGTGGTCGCGGTCGATCTTTCCCGGCAGATGCTCCTCCGATCACCGTCCACACCCGTTCCCCGAGTGTGTGCCGATGGAGCGCACCTCCCGTTTGCGTCCGGAAGCTTCGACACCGTCGCGCTGGTCAACATGTTCTTGTTCCCGAGCGAACTCCACCGAATCCTTCCCACCAGTGGTGCGGCCACCGTGATCTGGGTGAGCTCTGCCGGCCCACACACCCCGATCTACCTTGCTCCGGAGGACGTAGAGTCGCGTTTGCCCGGGGCGTGGAACGGCACAGCATCGACCTGCGGCGAGTCATCGTGGTGCGTGCTGCGGCGGGTGAATCCGACCGCAACCCAGTTCGAGTAACGGTCGTGAGCCTGCCCGGTACGGTCGGTCAGGCAGAGGTCGCCGTGAGACTCGCAGCGGGCCGAAGACGGGCCGACTATACGTACGACCCACGTTGGGGTTGCCGGGCAGGCTCCTCGCGACGAGCCGCTGCCGCAATCAGGCTTGCCCTCAGGTCGAGGCGATGCGCAGACTTCGCTATGACCTACCGCCTCGTGTTCCTCCGCCACGGCCGCAGCGAGTGGAACGCCCAGAATCTCTTCACGGGATGGTTCGATGCTGCGCTCACCGCTGAAGGTATTGCGGAGGCGAGTCGCGCGGGAGCTGACCTTCTCGACGCCCGCACCCTGCCCGACGTGTTGCACACCTCGCTCCAAACCCGGGCGATCCACACCGCACACCTTGCGCTCGCCGAAATGGACCGGCTCTGGATCCCCGAACGGCGATCGTGGCGGTTGAACGAACGTCACTATGGCGACCTCACTGGCAAAGACAAGGCCGAGACCACCGCCGAGTTCGGCGCTGATCAGGTGAAGACTTGGCGCCGGTCGTTCGACGTGTCGCCGCCCCCGATCGCCGATGACAACCCGCACAACCCAAACCGCGACCCCCGATATGCGTCGCTCCCTCGTGATGTCGTGCCCTTGGCGGAGTGCCTCAAGGACGTGGTGAATCGCACGCTTCCTTACTGGCACGACGCCATCGTGCCCGACCTCCAAGCCGGAGGAACCGTGCTGGTGGCTGCGCACGGCAACACACTGCGGGCGCTCGTGATGCACCTCGACCAAATAGGCGAGGACGACATCAATGAGCTGAACCTTCCAACCGGCGTGCCCTTGCTCTACGAATTGGGCGGCGACCTTCGGCCGGTCATTTCTTGCCATCCCCTCGACCGGGCGATCGGGGATGTGAACGCCGCGAAGGCAGCGGCGGCCGCCGTTGCCGAACAAGCGAGCGGCGCCATCACACCCTGACCGTTCCACAAGCGAAGCGCTTCACCCGGAAGTCTTCCTACACTTCAAAGTTTTTCATTGTATTTCCTTCCGATCTTTGATATCTTTCGTGCATTCTCGATCGCACTTAGGAACGGAAATGTTCTCTGAAGAAGAACGGCACTATCTGCAGGAACTTGTCGCACCGCTGCAGTTGCAACTCGGACAACTCGCCCAACTGAATGCCATGATTCGAGCCGATGTGGCGGCATCACATCACATCGCCGAACGGGCCGAGGCGCAGACGGAGGACGTGTGGTCCTCAATGGAAGCCGGTCTCACCGACACGAATCTGCGGATTACCACCCTCGACGCGCAACTCACCACGGTGCACACGGAGATGTTGAGCGGATTCGACCGCGTGAATACCGACGATCAGGTGCTCCGCTCGACGATCGACGCGATGCGATCTACGTTGGAGGTGGCGCAAGCTGGCATCTGGGTTGCCGGGGAGAGCGTGGTGGCCAGCAACAAGGAAATCGCGGCCCTCCGGCTCGACAACGCCAACGAGTTCGGGAAGACCCGAGCGGAGATTGGCCAACTCGCAGCCGACCTCCTCGACTTGCGGCTTGAAATGCGTCGGGGCGCCACCGAGACGTCACTCTTTCTCTCGCACCTGTCTACCGACGTCGCCATACTTCGTGGCTTCGTCGAGAATCAGGAAACGCGCTTCACCAACGAGTTTCGCGCCGTGCACGCCAAGTTCGACGCTGCCAATCAGCAGGCCGACGAACGTTTTGCCGAGCACTCCTATGCCATCGAACTCCTTCGGAGCGACGTTACCCAGCTCAAGACCGACGTTGCCCAGCTCAAGACCGACGTTGCCGAACTCAAGACCGACGTCGCCCAGCTCAAGGCCGACGTCGCCGAACTCAAGACCGACGTCGCCCAGCTCAAGACCGACGTCGCCCAGCTCAAGACCGACGTCGCCGAACTCAAGGTGGGGCAAGCCCGGATCGAGGAAGCAATGGTCGCACTCACCGTCCACGTCACGACCGCGTTCACCGTGCTCACCCAGCGCATCGATCAGCTCGCTGCCTGATTACCCCGCCAGAGGTGCCGAGTGGCCCGAAGCACCACGGAGACACGTTTCTAGCGGGTCTAGCGGGCGCCGCCGCGCATACCGATCAGTTCATAGAGGTTGAAGGTGCCGGTCTTTCCCTTCAGCGCCACACCCGCTGTGCGTCCGATCTCCACGAACTCGGCCACCCGCTGGTAGCAGTCGTCCGAGAACAGCACCCGTGTGTTGAGCTGTTTGTTGGCGCCTTCGATCCTGCTGGCCACGTTGACGCAATCGCCAATGGCCGTAGGCACCACGCTCTGGTTCCCCAGGAAACCCACGATTGCCCGGCCACAGTGGATCCCAACGCCGATGTCGTAGACGCCTCCGTAGAGCGCTTCGAGGTCCGGCCGCCGGGCGTCGGCAGCGGCCACCATGTCGAGCGCGGCACGGCACGCCTGCACGACGCCAAGAGCCGGATCCGTCACGTCGTCACCGATTCCGAAAAGGGCCATCAAACCATCGCCCATGGTGACCGTGACAATGCCACCGTGACGATTGATCGCTGTTGCCATGTCGTAGTGGAAACGGTTGAGGAGGTGGATGACGTCGTAAGGGAGCAACGTCTCGGCGAGTGGCGTGAAGTTACGGATGTCGCAAAACAGCACCGCTACGTCTTTCTCATCACCTATCGGGGCCGCGTGATCGCGAGCATCCGTGAGGGCTACATCGGCGGGATCAAGCACGAGCCGACGGACCGTCACATCACCGGCCACGGTGGTCTGACAGGCCAACCGGAAGGCGGTCGAGAAGCCGAGCTTCTTGACAATTCGGCTCTCCTTCCAGGTGGGGTCGGAGCAGTTCTCCATGCCCTCTACCACCATCACCCGGCATGTCGAGCACCTCGCGTTTCCGCCGCAAGCATGAGTGTGAGGGATCCCGCCCTTCAGCGCAGCAGCGAGCAGCGTCTGACCCTTCTTGGCAGTCACTGCGCTGTTGTCGGGGAGGAACCGGATGTCGGCCATGGCGACAGTCTCGCGCCGCCTGCCAACGCCCACCAGTTGCCGACGTTCAGGCTTGACGGCGAGCGCCCTCGTTGTCCACCTCGAGCAGATAGCCCCTTGAACGCACGGTCTTGATCGCCAATCCCAGCTCACCAATACGACGTCGCAGACGCAGGACGTGCACGTCGAGGGCGTTGCGCCCAGGGGCACCATCAGGCCAACCCGACCGAGCCAACTGCTCCCTGCTGACTACCGCGCCGTACCGATCGAGCAGCGAAGACATCAACCGGCCTTCGACCGGAGGGAGCGATACCCAGCCACCGGCAAACCGAAGCACGCCGTCGGGGTCGAGGTCGGGCCGATCGTCGCGCTCATCGGCGCAACGAAAAGCGAGCCCGTCGATACGGGCCTTGACGTCGACCTCGTCCGCAGGGACCCGAATCCAGTCCTCTCGGAGGTCGGTGACGATCGGTGGTTCGGTGCCGTTCTCGACCAGGAGCAGGCGCGGTCTGCCTTCGTCGGCGAGGGCATCGCGTCGTTGCCGTTCCATTGGCCACCGGAGAAGGACCACATCCATCGACCTCCACGCTAGGCAAGGTTCGTTTCAACTCTGTTTCGTTGACGTGAACGTCGCCGCGCCACGAGTCCGATGGGATCATCAGTTTCACGATCTCCGTCCTTCCGAAAGCCATGACACCTATGCTGGTGGGCATGGCCCCCAGCCGATACCTGAAACACCTTGCCGAGGTGTCCCTTTTCGCATCGTGCTCTACCCGAGACCTGCAAAAGATCGCCCGCGCTGTAGACGAGCTACAGATCGAAGAAGGTCGAGAGATCGTCACCCAGGGAACCACGGGGCATGAGGCGTTCGTGATCGTCGAAGGCGAAGCCGTGATTAAACGGGGCGGCAAGCGGATCGCCACGATGGGGCCAGGCGATCACTTCGGTGAGTTAGCCCTACTCGACGGTGGTCCCCGAACTGCCACCGTCATCGCCGCGACGCCAATGCGAGTGCTCGTCCTCGGTCAACGAGAGTTCTCCGGACTGATCGACGAAGTACCCGGGCTCTCCCACAAGATCCTCACCACGTTGGCTCGCAAGGTTCGTGAGCTTGACCAGAAGATCTACCCGTAGCCGTAGCCGTTGCCAACGCCGGTAGGTCGTCATTGCGTTGACCAGCCGCAAACTTCGCCTTGTCCGAAGACCGCAACTACGTTACGTGACGTATGAGCGAACCCTCCACCACTGAGGAAGCAGCCTCGAAGGTGCGCGGCCGGCCCCGGATGCTGGTCCTCACCATCGGGATCGGCTTCGCCGCCGTCACGATCATTTCGGGCATCGCCGGCAAGGCGTTCCACCACGAGAACACCGAGCCGATCACCCGGGTTCCGTTCGAGGGCATTCCACTTTGGCTCTATTGGATGTTCTACGGCGTGCTGCCCATGATCATCGTGTGGGGTTCGCTGCAGTTCGCTGCCCGTGTGAAGAACTGGGAACGCGGTCGTCCCGATAACCGGTCGCTCACCCGGAAGAACGCCAAGAAACGGGCCGAAGGCTTCCGTGCCGGTGTCTATATGCAGACCCTCATGCGCGACTCCGCCGCTGGCCTCATGCACTCGATGATCTACTTCTCGTTCATCATCTTGATGGCAGTCACCACCATTCTTGAGATCGACCACCAGGCGCCGTCGGGGCTCAAGTTCCTCAAGGGCGGCGTTTACCAGGCGTACTCCTTCGTGGGCGACTTCGCCGGCCTGATCTTCACCATCGGTGTGGTGTGGGCCATCATCCGGCGCTACGTACAAAAGCCCTACCGGATCCGTATCAAGAGCCGACCCGAACACGCCGCCATCCTCGGGGTATTCCTCGCCATCGGGCTCACCGGCTTTCTCACCGAAGCGATTCGCATCGCTGAGAAGGGCCAGCCGGACTTCGAGAAGTGGAGCTTCGTTGGGTACGCAATGTCGTTCCCTTTCAAAGACATGTCGGTGGAGACGCTCACCAACGTTCACGCCGTGCTTTGGGGCCTCCACGTCTTCACGTTCTTTGCTTTCGTCGCGATGTTGCCGGTCACCATGCTCCGGCACATTTTCACCAGCCCGCTCAACATGTGGCTGAAGGACAAAGACCGCCCCAAGGGTGCAATGAAACCAATGCCGAACCTCATGGAGACCGAGCTCGAAAGCTTCGGTGCTTCGGTGATCGAGGACTTCACCTGGAAGCAGCTCCTCGACACCGACGCTTGCACGATGTGCGGCCGGTGCACGGCGGTGTGCCCGGCGCATGCCACCGGCAAGTCGCTCGACCCTCGGGAGATCGTGCTCAAGACCGGCGAGGTCATGGCCCGCACCGGCACCCCCGCCGTTTCCCCGCCGATCGGTGTCGACCAGGACATCACCGTTGGTGCCAACTCGTTGTTCGAGCGGATCACGTCCGAGGAGATCTGGGCCTGCACCACGTGCAAAGCCTGCGACGAGAACTGCCCGGTCAACATCGAAATCCTCGACAAGATCCTCGACATGCGCCGCTACCTGTCGCTGATGGAATCAGATTTCCCCACCGAACTCGGAAACGCCTACCGGGCCATGGAGAACCAGGGCAACCCGTGGGGGATGAACCAGGGTGAGCGGGCCGACTGGGCCGCCAAACTCGACGGCATCGAGATCGTCGACGGTTCCGCTCCGTTTGACCACGAGTACCTCTACTGGGTTGGCTGCGGCGGCTCCTTCGACGACAAGAACAAGAAGGTCACGCAGGCCATGGCCAAGCTGCTGCAGCGGGCCAACATCGACTTCGCCATCCTCGGCCCCAGCGAAATGTGCACGGGCGACTCCGCTCGGCGTTCCGGCAACGAGTACATCTTTCAGATGCTCGCCACCCAGAACATCGAGACGCTCAACGGCATGGGTGCTCGCAAGATCATCACCCAGTGCCCGCACTGCTTCAACACGCTGAAGAACGAATACCCGCAGCTCGGCGGCAACTACGAAGTGGTACACCACAGCCAGTTCCTCGAGTGGCTTGTCGATCAAGGAAAACTCGATCTTTCGCAGGCCAACCTTGACGAGCGCATCGTGTACCACGACTCGTGTTACCTCGGTCGCCACAACGACGTCTACATGGCCCCGCGCAAGGTGGTGGGCATGCTCGGCAACGTGGAGGTGGTGGAAGCTCCCCGAAACGGCACGAAGGGCATGTGCTGTGGCGCCGGTGGTGCTCGCATGTGGATGGAAGAGTCTGTCGGCAAACAGGTGAACGTGGAACGCTCACAAGAGCTCATCGCCACCGGTGCTACCCGCATCGCCACCGCCTGCCCGTTCTGCTACATCATGATCGACGACGGCGTGAAAGGCGAAGGTCTGGAGGACGACGCCGTTAAGGTGGCAGATATCGCAATGCACGTGCTCGAAGCAATCGA
Organism: Actinomycetes bacterium; assembly: GCA_031415655.1. Lineage (GTDB taxonomy): Bacteria > Actinomycetota > Acidimicrobiia > Acidimicrobiales > Acidimicrobilacustridaceae > JAKOVR01. Next base: position 42,947 of record JANOSD010000084.1, on the reverse strand, counting down.
GCGGGGCGAGCAACGCGAAAGTTTGGAACTGACCACTGTCCCGGAGGAGGCGGCTGTTGCTCAGGCGGTCTCGGATTGACGATGAAGAACTTGGCGAAGACGGCGTAGGCGCCGGACACACCCTGTCCGGCCTGCGTTTACTCGTCATCAACGATGATCCCCACAGCTGCGAGCTCATCGCCCGGCTGGTGGAATCGCTCGGGTGTCGCGCTCGTCGCGTCGGTGCGCCGGAAGGCGTGATCGACTTCGTCGCCGACCCGATGAACGAGATCGGGGGCGTGGTGATCGACCTTCGGGCCGGGGTGCCGGCGTCGGTCCCGATCCTCACGGGCGTTCGCGGCATCGACGGTGAGGCCGGGGCGATACCGGTGGTGGTGCTCACGTCCACGGCCGACGACGACGGCCCGGTGTGGGCCGCCGGAGGCGACCTCTTCCTCGCTCGGCCGTTCCACGCCGACGACTTCCTTCGCGACCTCGAAGCGGTGCTGATGGCACCGGCCGAAAAGCTGATCGAGCAACGCGCCGCTCGCGCCCCCGGCTGACCGTTCGGTCCGGGCTTCGATTGGTGAGCCGGGTTGCTCCTTGCGGGCCCCGATCGTTTGGGCAGCCGCCCCGTGTCTGACGAGGTTCCTGCCTAACCGTTCTTCGGCTGCTCGATCGTGTGGGCAGCTACACCGGGTCCAACGATGCTCCTACCCAACCGTCCCCCGTCTGCTCGATCGTGTGGGCAGCTACACCGGGTCCAACGATGCTCCTACCCAACCGTTCTCGTCGTCGCCGGGCCGCGCCGATCGCCGTGTGACTCGGGCGCCCAGGTTTGGCTAGGGTAGGACCCTTCCGCGGGTGTAGTTCAGCGGCAGAACATCAGCTTCCCAAGCTGAGAACGCGAGTTCGATTCTCGTCACCCGCTCCACGACTTCAGCACATCTGCGCAGGTCAGGGCCTATTTTCTGAGGGCCGACCCTTGACCGGGGTTGACCCCGGTTTACCCCGTTTGTCCGGTCTGCTGTGTACCAGATGTGTACTGGCGGGTTGCGTGTACCGGGCGTGTTCCAGGAGGTTCGTACTTCGGAAGCACTCCGCGACGTCGATCCCGGTGCACACGCTCGCCTGGTCGGGCGCGTCGACCGTCGGAGGCAAGGACGACCGAGCTCCTAGTCTCCTGACCGCAGCCCGCGACGTTCGTACCGTTGCCGACCGGCTCCGTGAGCGTGGTCAACCATCATCGACTACAACTTGTAGCCGGACAATGCAGCGTCCTTCACGAACATCCGGACCGTCTCGAGGGATAGCTGATCGAGGTCCTTGCCGATGAATGAAAACTTGGTGATGAGGTCATCGGTCAGGGTGATGACGTCACACCCGATGCTGTCCGCTTGGAAGATGTTCAACACTTCACGTGGACTTGCCCAGATGAGTCGCAAATCGTGATGTGGGGCGACCAGAGCCACCGCCTCGGTCATCAACGGCAAGGGATCCCGTCCGGTGTCGGCGATGCGGCCGGCGAAGACCGATACGAACGCCGGCGGGCCGTCGGCGAGAGCGGGCACCACCTCGCGAACCTGATCGATGGTCAACATCGCGGTGACGTTCAACTGGACCCCGTCCCCGGCGAGCTGCTTGATCGCCGGAACGAGCGAGGAGCCATCCGTGGTGGTGATCGGGACCTTCACGAACACGTTCGGGCCCCATGAAGCGAGGCAACAGGCCTGCCGGATGATCTCGTCGGTCTCGTCGGCGAGAACCTCCAACGAGACGGGTCGCCCATCGACGAGTTCGATGAGGTCGCGCGAGAACGTCTCGTAGTCGGTCACCCCCGCGCGTCGTAGCAGCGTCGGATTCGTGGTGAATCCGGCGATCTGGGCGTGTGTGGTCAACGTCCTCAGCCGGTCAATGTCGGCCCCATCGGCATAGATATGTATGCCAAGACCTGCGATGCCTTGTTCCAAAATTTGAATTCTCCCTACCCAGTTGGCTCGCTCTCGCCGAGGATCATAGCGGTCGCATGCGCCAAGGACTTCACGGCCACGAAGGGCGGATCAGGTGCCCGTTCCTTCCATCCAAAATCCACGAAGTAGGCCTGTGCTCCCACCCGATGGGCCACCTCGACATCGCGCCAGCGGTCACCTATCACAGAGCAATCGCTCGGATCGCAGCCGAGTGACGATGCCCCCTCGAGCACGAGGCCGGGGGCGGGCTTGCGGCAGGTGCAGGCGTCCGCATCATCGTGGGGGCACACGAGAACCAGGTCCAATGCGAGCAGGTCCTCGAGCCGATCGTGCATGGCGTCGAGCTCGACCCATGACAGGTTCGAGCGTGCGATCTCCGGCTGGTTGGTCATGAGGACCAGCCCGAACCCTGCGGCCCGCAGTCGCGCACACGACTCGACCACGCCGTCGATGATGCGGAGATCTTCCGAACGCATCGGCGAATAGGGTCTGCCGTCCCTGATGACGGGATGGTTGATCACCCCGTCACGGTCGAGGAAGACAATGCGGTCAACGGACCGGCGCATGGCCCGACCGGCCGGAAGGTGCGGCCCCTGCTTCCCATGTTCCGATGTGCAACTGGAGGGCGGGATGCGTGACCAACAGGTGCCAGATGACGGCGGTGAGCCCCTCGGTGTGGGGGGTGACCCGCCCCGGCACCAATCCGGGGATGTGCACCACGGCCGTCGCCGATCGAGCGGTGTGGCCGCCCTCGGGTCCGACGATGCCGAATATGGACGCCCCCACCGACAAGGCGACGTCGAGTGCTCCGACGATGTTCACCGACAGATCACGCTCGATGCTCCCGCCGCCGACCGACAGGACGAGCAGTGCGTCGTCGGCCCGCAGCCGCGAGCAGGTCAGCCATGAGCTGAAGACCGTGTTCCACCCGTCGTCGTTGGTGCGAGCAGTCAATTCGGCCACGTTGTCGGTCGGAGCGTACGCCTCGAACCCGCACAACTTGCGGAAGTCGTTGACGGCGTGGCCTGCATTGGCCGCCGATCCGCCGACGCCGAGGATGAAGAGCCGTCCCCCCCGTTCTCGAACTTCGGCGAGTCCGAGGGCGACGGCTTCGACGGCCTGTTCGTCGATCTGCTTGATGATGGCGGTCGTCTCGCTCAGGAAGGCCGAGGTGAAGCTCACCGGTCCAACCCGGTTGCTCGCTCGGAGGAGCTGGTCGAGCTCTGCGAGACCATCTGGTGTGCCGACCTCGTAGAACCGGTCATGGACCTCATGTCCGCCGAGCCGACCGGCCACCGAGAGGTCGCGGAGCGTGGCAGAGAGATCGACGAAGTCGTCGGGCGGAACCATCGTCTCCACCACGGTTCGACGAATGGCCGACACGCCGTAATCGATGTGGCGCATCCGCGCCGCGAGGTCGACGGGACGGCTCTTGTCGTAGCGGACGAGGCGTCCGTCCTCGAAGATCACGTTGGCGTCCCCGCGTTCGTCATCGTCGGCGATCACCGCCATGACCGCGTCGTGCGGCGATGTCGCGGCGACGTGCTGGAGCTCCGCGAGGTCGATCGAGAGGTAGGAGTCTCCGTAGACGACGAGGAACTGCTCCGCCAGGTGTCCGTCCGCCAGCGCGCGCGAGAGCGCGCCGCCCGTGCCGAGCGGCATGGGACCGTCGTGCGAGTAGGACACGGCGAGGCCCCAGCGGGCACCGTCGCCCACGAAGTCCTCGATCTGGGAGCCGAGGTGACCCACGCAGTAGACGACGTCGGTGACGCCTTCGCTCTCGAGCCACGTCAACTGGTGGTGGGCGAACGGTTGACCGGCCACCGACATGAGGGTCTTGGGCCGGCGCAGGGCGAGCTCGCCGAGTCGGCTCGCGCGCCCGCCGGCGAGCACCACGGCCTGCATCCCGGTCATGGCGCGTCCACGATCTTCGAGCCTTCGCGGTCGAAGCGGAACGGCAGCTCGGCCAGGCCGGCGGACTCGAAGGCGCGCCGCAGGCGGTCGGGTTGCTCCGCGAGGAGGAGCAGGAACCCGCCGCCGCCGCCGGCGCCGACCAGCTTCCCCCCGCGAGCACCGGCGCGTGCGGCCACGTCGAAGTAGGGATCGACCCAGTCGTACGAGACGTCACGATCACGGTTCCGCTTGGTCAGCCACTGCTCGAGCATCAGCGCCCCGTAGGTGTCCAGATCGCCCTGTTCGAGGGCGGCGCAGATCGCGAAGCCGATCTCCTTCGTTCGATCCAGGTTGCCGAGGGTCTCGGCATCGCCGGCGATGGACCGGTTGTGCTGGTCGAGGAGGATGGCGCCGGCCGATCGTCGTCGGCCCGTGTAGAACAGCAACAGGTGCTCGTCGAGGTCGGCGAGCGTGGCGTCGCAGATCTCGACCGGTCTGACCCGGACGGACTCGTCCGGCTCGAAGCCGAAGCTCGTCACGCCGCCGAACGCCGCGATGTACTGGTCCTGCTTGCCGATCGGGTGTCCGAGTCGCTCGATCTCGAGGTGACACGCCTCTTGGGCCAGCGTCGGGGCGTCGACGGCGTCTCCGCGGCGCGCATGGAGGGCATGGAGCAGGCCGACGGTGAACGAGCCCGACGAACCGAGGCCGGTCCCCGATGGCGCATCGGCCATGGAGACCATCTCGACCGCAGGGCCCACCGAGAACTGGGCGAATGCCTCGCGCACGATCGGGTGCTCGATGTCGTCGACCGATCCGACTCGTTCGTGATCGTCGTACCGGATCGAGTAGTCGTCGGTGAAGGTGTCGTTGATCGCGACGTAGACGTACTTGTCGATTGCGGCCGAGGCCACCCAGCCCGAACGTCTTCGGTAGTAGGAGGGTAGATCGGTGCCGCCTCCGCCAATCGAGATGCGCAACGGCGTCCGGGAAATGATCACGGCGAGCACCGTATGCAGGCACGAGGTGGCCTGTCGACTTGCGGCCACGCTCCCAAAGGACCTGTCCTCCTCGCCCGGCAGTGCACGGGATCTCATCGGGGTATTTGCAGTGTCACTACGGCCGAAGCGGGCGAGGTAGCGACCCTGACGATTGGCCGAGACTCGGCGACGGTCGGCTACTCTACGCCGCCGTCGCACAGAATCAGGGGTTCGGTTGGTGAACATACTCGACGAAGCTCTTGCCCGCATAGGCCGCTCCGGCGAAGAGCTGCGGGAGCTCTTGGGCTCCCTTCTCGAAGGAAATCCTGCCTATCTCGTGGGTTCCCTGGCCGCCGGGTTCGGCAACGTCAGAAGCGATGTCGATGTCCACATCATCGATCAGGAGTCTCGTGCCACCGGCGTTCCGGCCATGTTCTTCCTCGGTCGATCCATCGTCGACGTGGTTCATCACCGGCCGGCTGAGGTGTCCGGGGCGGCAGCGCAACTTGCCGAGACGTGGGCGCCGATGGCGGGCGGGATCTGCGGCTGCGGCTCCACCATCTCCCGAAAGGACCAGAAGCGTCTCGGTCGGTGGTGGTCATCGATGCCGCTGAACGTGGGTGACCCGCCGCTGTTCGATGCCGATCTGGGCGATCGGGTGACCGCGACAAACGCCCGTGGCGCCCTGGCCGAGTTCTTCGTCTACGCCGCGATCGCGGAGATGATCGAGATGCACGCGGACGACCAGGCGATCGCGGCGGGCGCGTGGCGTCGGGTCGCCCTGGCGTACGTCGAGCTCCTGGCCCGCTCGAGGGGTGAGTCGTTCGTCGGGGACAAGTGGGTGTGGCGCAAGGCGCAGCGCGCCGGGCTCCCCGGGAGCCTGATCGACGATCTCGATCGCGTCAGGACGAGATCCGGTCTCCGTCGTGCCATGGCGGACGACCTGGCCGCGGTCGAGCCGCTGGACCTCGTCGTGGTCGCGCCCGAGCCGGGCGAGTCGATCGACCTCGGACTGAGCTCGGTGCTGTTGGTCGTCGATCGGGTGGTGCCGGCGGGCGGCCATGTGGCGACAGGTTCGGTCCGCGAGGAGATCGACCGTCTCGGCGCCGCCGGTGTGTTGGAAGCCCTCACCCACCAGACGGCGCATCTGCTCGCGGACGACGCCGGACTGGATGCGGTGCTGGCATGACCATCTACCCGACCGCGTGGATCCTCTCGACCGGCATGGATCTCGCCTGGCACCTGGCCGACGAGGTGGAGGCCGGTGTCGAGGACATGGACGGCGCGTTGACCTCGGGTGATCTCGCGACGGCGTTCGAGTCGGCGAGGTACACGCTCAACGCCGTCGCGCTCGCCTGGCAGCGGGTCGACGGCACGCCCCTCAGCACCGTCGAGCCCGAGTTCCTCGCCGCCCTGGGCCACGCCCGGTCCCGCGCCCTGGCCACCTACGCCTCGTGGCCCGCCGTGTCCGAACTGACCGAGGAACGCATGGGTGAGCTCGTCGCCGAGGTTCGAGGACAGGTCGCGGAGCTCCGGGCCGCCGTGCCGTTCGAACTGCCGAACCTGCGATCGCCGGATGGGCTCATGCCCGGGCTTCGAGCGGCCCGGCTGATCGACGGGCTCCGCGCTCGCCACGGTCTCCCGCCCTTCAGCTGGCCCGGGCTCATGACGTGACTTCCGCCGGTCCCCCACGAACCCGAGGCCGCTTCGTCGTGATCGAGGGGCTCGTCGCGACGGGCAAGACGACCGTCGGACGGGCGTTGGCCGAGTCGTTGCGCGAGGCGGTGTGGCTCGCCACGATCAGCCCTGCGCTGGAACCTGTGCTCGACGGGGTGGACCGCTACTGCGAGGTGGAGACCCGTCTCCACTTCTGGCTCGCCCTCCACTACTCGCTGCGGGACCGAATCGACCCGCTGCTCGCCGAAGGGCGTGACGTCGTCATGGACAGCTACTTCTTCCGACCTCTCGCCGTCCTCGGCCCGGCGCTCGGTGCCGACCGGGTGCCCGATGTCGACTGGGAGACCGCGCGTCGTCCGGACCTCGCCATCCACCTCCGTCTCGACGAGTCGGAGCGCCGGCGACGGATGAAGCGACGCGACGGTGCGCGTCCCAAGAGTCGCTGGCACGAGTTCGCCGAGCGGAACGTCGACGCGACGCTCGCTCGGTACCAGGAGTTCGAGGCGGACGGGCTGCTGGTCCCGTTCGACACCACCGGCCGCGAGGTCACCGAGGTCGTGAGCGACCTTCGCGAGCAGATGCCGACGCTGTCCGCCTGATGGCACCGACGGAGCACCAGGCGCTCGATGGCGTGGAGCCCCTCCGCATCGCGGTCCTCCACGATCGGGACACGGCCGACGACCTGCTGGGTCGCTGTGTCCGGCGCCTTCGTGAGCAGGGGGAGAGCGTCGTGGTCGGAGACCCCGACGCCGAGCGCCGCGACCAGGCCGGGGACGGTCCGAATCGCCGCGATCGGGCCGAGGTCGATGTGCTGCTCGACCTGCGGACCTCGACGAGCGGCAGGCCCCCGGCTGGCGCCGGCGGTGCCGCGGTGCCGGTGTGGCGCCTCTCGTTCAGCAGCGCGCACGCGACCATCGGTCGGTGGGAGATCGTCAACGGACGACGCCACGTCGAGGTCCGCTTGAGCGCAGCGGCGACGGCCGGCGCGGACCGGGTGCTCAGCGCACGGGTCAAGGTGATGCCCTCCTCGGCCACGCTGACCCGTGAGCGCGCGCTCGACGGCTCGATCGCGCTCGCGGCGAAGGCGGCCAGGATCACCAGGCTCCAGGCGTGGCCGGCGTCCTCCGTGGGCGAGGCTGCACCCCTCGCCCCACACCCTCCTGTCGGTGGGGGTCGACTCGTGCTGCGATCCTTCGTGAACCGGCTGCGCGCGCTGGCCCGAGACGCGTGGACCGTCTCGCACTGGGGTGTCGGAACCGTCGAGACGACGTTGGCGGAGGTGGTCGAGCGGGGGATCGATGCCTCGTCCGTGACTTGGCTACCCGACTTCGAACGGGGGCACTACCTCGCCGATCCGTTCCCGCGCCCGGGCGTGGCCAACGGTGTCCTGCTCGAGGAGTACGAGCATCGCACCGGGCGCGCTCGCATCGTCTCCACCACCTTCGATCGCGGTGTCGGTTGGGGTCCGCGCCACATCGAGTTCGACCCGACCTTCCATGTGTCGTACCCGTGCCCGGTCGAGCACGGGTCGGACCGCTACTGCACCGTCGAGGCGGCGGCGACGGGCCGGGTGCTGCTGCTCCCGGTCGGGGAGGATGGCCGGTTCGGCCCCCCGTTGGACCTCCTCGAGGGAGTCAGCGCCGGCGACCCGACGATCTTCTGGTGGAGCTCGTCGTGGTGGCTCCTCTACACCTCGTGCGCCGCTCCACGCGATACGCACCTGTACCTGTGGTTCGCGGACGACCCATGTGGTCCGTGGCGGCCGCACCCGTCGAACCCGGTCAAGAGCGATGTCACCTCCAGCCGACCGGCAGGACTGCCGTTCGTCGTCGACGGTCAACTGCACCGACCGGTGCAGGATTCGTCGGGCCATTACGGCACCCGGATGTCGGTTCAGCGCGTCACCGTGCTGGATCGCAACGACTTCGCCGAGGAGACGGTGATCGGACTCGGTCCTTTCGGGTCCGGCCCATATCCCCTCGGCCCGCACACGTTGTCGGTCGGGGAGGGAGTGATTCTCGTCGATGGCAAGCGTCGTGTTTCGAGGCTTCGCACGGTGATCTGGGTGTCGGGTCATCGACGAGAACGGTGACTTCGGGACGGACGTTGACCACCATGCAAACAACGACGCTGACACCGTGCTAGGGTCGGCCGCACTTCGCTCCAGACCGATGGAGGTTGGACAGGCTCAGGGAGGGTCCGTGGGGCAGTTGTCGGGTCGTGGTGCGGTGGTGACCGGCGCAAGTCGAGGGCTCGGCCGAGCGATCGCCACAGCGCTCGTCGATGCCGGTGCTGACCTGATGATCTGCGCTCGTACGGCGGCGGAGCTCGACGTCGCACGAGACGATCTGGCGGCCCGCGCGGCGGAGGGTCAACGGGTGTCGAGTCGGCGGTGCGACATCGCAGACGAGCGTCAGGTGGAGGCGTTGTTCGAGGCGGTCGCCGACGAGCTGCCGAACTTCGACATCCTCGTGAGCAACGCGGGCGGACTCGGTCCGCTGGGACCTGTCACGACGAACGACATCGCGCAATGGAGGGCTGCGGTCGAGCAGAACCTTCTCGGTCCGTTCCTGCTCGTGCACGCCGCCGTGCCGCTCATGTCGGCCCGGGGGAGGGGATCGATCATCCAGATCTCCGGCGGCGGCGCGACCAAGCCGCTCTTCGGTCAGAGTGCCTATGCGGCGTCGAAGGCGGGCGTCGTGCGTCTCATGGAGAACCTCGCGATCGAGCTCGCCGGCTCCGGCATCGAGGTCAACTGCATCGCTCCGGGGATGCTCGATACGCGCCTTCTCGACCAGGTCCTCGAAGCGGGTCCCGACCTCGTCGGCGGTGCGTTCCACCGCACCGCCCAGGAGGCTCGCGCCTCGGGGACCACCCCTCCGGAGCAGGCGGCGCGGCTCGTCGTGCATCTCGCCGCATCCCTCGGCTGGGGCGTGTCCGGTCGGCTCGTCAGCGCCGTCTGGGATGACTGGGAGCACCTGCCCGAGCTCATCGGGCAGCCCGGGGCCAAGGACCTGTACACGCTCCGTCGCGTCGATCAGGTGACTCCGCCGTCGTGACCGGGCTGCGCATGGGACTCGTCGGCTGCGGGCAGGTCGGCCGGAAGCGCTTCTCCGGCGACGACTCGATCGGACTCGTCGCGTGCGTCGACCAGGATCCGGGACGCGCCGACGAGCTCGCCCGGAGCTCCGGCGCGCGTGTCGAGGTCGATCTCCTGTCGCTGGCCCAGGCCGATGACATCCACGCGGTCGTCGTGGCCACCACCCACGACTCGCTGACCGAGGTGGCCGACCTCCTGGTGCGGGCGGGCAAGCACGTGCTGATCGAGAAGCCGGGCGCGATGTCCAGCTCGGAGCTCCGGGCCGTCGCGGCGTCGGCCGAGCTCGCCGGCGTCCACGTCGCCGTGGGGTACAACCATCGGTTCCACCCGGGGATCCGACAGGCGATCGAGCTCGTCGAGGACGGGGTCCTCGGTCCGATCCACATGGTGCGGGCGGTGTACGGGCACGGCGGACGGCCCGGCTACGAGTCCGAGTGGCGCATGGATCCCGCCCGATCGGGCGGCGGGGAGCTGCTGGACCAGGGCGTTCACCTGCTCGACCTCGCTCGCTGCGTGCTCGGTGATCTCCGCGTCTCCGCGGCGGTGCTGCCGACTGTGTTCTGGAAGACCGACGTCGAGGACAACGCCTACCTGCTCGTCGAAGGCGCCGGTCCCAGCGTCGGTTTCCTGCATGCGAGCTGGACGGAGTGGAAGAACACCTTCCGCTTCGAGGTGGCGGGCCGGGTCGGGACCGTCCGCGTCGACGGTCTGGGTGGTTCCTACGGGGTCGAGCGCTGCACGCACCACCAGATGTCACCCGCCATGGGCCCTCCGGCAACGGTGATCCACGAGTACCCGCTCCCCGACGCGAGTTGGCGACATGAGCTCGCGGACTTCGTGGACGCCGTCCAGTCGACCGGGGCCGCGAACACGCCCAAGGGCGCCACGCTCGCCGACGCGATCGCGGTCCTGCAGCTGGTCGAGGCCAGCTATGCGATGGCAGCGCCATGACCACCGCAGCGATCCCGTTGAGCGTGACCGACGTGTCGAAGTCGTACGGCGACGTGGCGGCGCTCGATGGCGTGAACCTGGAGATCCCCGCCGGCACGGTGATGGCGACGCTGGGCCCGAACGGTGCGGGGAAGACGACGCTGGCCCGGGTCGTCGCGGGCCTCGTGAAGCCCGACCGCGGGGACGTCCGGATCATGGGCATCGATGCGGTCGCCCACGGCACCCGGGCCCGGCGCCACCTGGGCTACGCCGCTCAGGACATAGCGGTCTACCCGGGCAACACCGTGCGGGAGAACCTGGTCTTCTTCGGTCGCATCGCCGGTCTCGGTTCGAGAGCGATCGCGTCCCAGGTCGAGGCGTTGTGCACGGGGTTGAACATGTCCGACCTCGTCGACCGGCGAGCGGCCCTCCTGTCCGGCGGGCAGTGCCGGCGGCTCCACACCGCGGTGGCGCTCATCGGGCGACCGGCGTTGGTGCTGCTCGACGAGCCGACGGCAGGGGTCGACCTCGAGACCCGGGGCGCGCTCGTCGAGCTGGTCCGCTCGGTCGCCGCCGAAGGCACCGCGGTCTGCTACACGACCCACTACCTGCCGGAGGTCGAGCAGCTCTCGGCCGAGGTCGCGTTCATCGACCACGGCCGCATCATCGCAACCGGCCACGTCGACGAGCTCATGGCCAAGTACACGTCGTCGATCCTCACGATCCGGTTCGACGGTCCGCCGCCATCGGTGCCCGAAGGGGTGATCGACCCGGACGATCCGTGGGCCCTGCGCATCGTGTGCGATTCCCCGGGGCCGAAGGCCGCCGAGATCCTCCTCCTGCTCGGCGCCGCGGCCGACCGGATCGTGGCGCTCGACGTGGCGCGGCCGAGTCTGGACACCGTCTACTTCCACCTGACCGGTCGCGCGCTCGTCGACGAGGCGCCGGTGGGTCCCGTGGCGATCGATCCGGTCGCCGGCGAGGGGGATCGATGACCCGCGTGTCCTTCACGATCGCGCGGCACGACCTGGCGCTGCTCAAGACCGACCCTGCCGTCGGGGTCGTCCTGGTGCTGGTCCCGTTGCTGTTGATGGGCTTCACCGAGCAGACGTTCGGCATCGTGCTGACCGCGGACAACGGCACCACCACCTCAGGAGCACAGCAGTCGGTGCCGGGCATGGCCGTCATGTTCGCCTTCTACATCACGACCTTCGTCGGCTAAGGCATCTTCCGGGAGCACGGCTGGAACACGTGGGCGCGACTGCGCGCGACCGCCGCCCGGCCCGCCGAGATCCTGGTCGGCAAGCTAGTGACCCCGTTCCTGATCAGCCTGACGCAACAGATCCTCCTGTTCGCCATCGGCGGGTTCCTGTTCGGTCTCCACGTCGAAGGATCCGTGCTCGCCATCGGGCTGGTTGCCTTTGCCCAGGCGCTGGCGCTCGTCGCTCTCGGCGTGCTGATCACCGCGGTGTTGCGTTCGATACAACAGGTCGGTGCCATCAGCAACGTGATGACCATCCTCGCCGCCGGGCTGGCGGGGGCCCTCGTGCCGTTCGCCGCGCTCCCGACCGTGGTTCAGAAGATCGCTCCCGTGGCGCCGTCCTACTGGGCGATGCAGGGCTACGAAGCGGTGATCCTGGGCAAGCCGTTCGTCGAGGTGTTGCTGCCGATTGCGGTGCTGGTCGGTTTCGCCGTGGTGTTCTCGACGATCGCAGTGCGCTGCTGGCGCACCGATGACGTGAAGGTGGATTGGACATGAGGCTCGTACGCGACCTCATCGAACCCGAGGAAAGGCCCGACGCATGGAGCACGTGCTGGTCCAAGTTCGCATCGCAGCGCCGGCCGAGGCGGTGTGGGACACGATCGTCGCGATCGAGCGATATCCGACGATGATGGACAGTGTTCGCGGCGTCGACATCCTCACCGACGACGGCACGAACCGGACGAGCTTCTGGTCGGTGCTCCTCAAGGGTTCGGTGCTGGAGTGGAGCGAGCGGGAGGTCCTCGATCGCGAGGCGTGGACCATCACGTTCGAGCAGTTCGACGGCGACCTCGAAGCGTTCGGCGGGTACTGGCGGCTCACGTCGATCGACGACGCCGTGACGGACATCGAGATGTCCGTGGACTTCGAGATCGGTATTCCGCTCCTGGCCGAGATGTTGAACCCGGTTGCGGCTCGTGCCCTGCACGATAATTCCCTCCGCATGTTGCAGGACATCGGACGCAGCGTCGTGCCGCAGATCCCAGTGGAGCCGGCGCGTGGAGGTCCGTGAGGATCTGAGGTCCGGGAGCGCCTCCTGCTCGGCTCTCTGGCCAGACGTCGTCGACCTCCTTCCCGAATCGGTCACACGGGCTGTCGCAGCCGCGGCTCCGGCGGGCGATCGCACCGGGCAGATCGATCCGCAGGTGCTCGAGCTCCTGCGCGAGTGCGGCTACTTCGGCCTTCCGGTGCCGACCGAGATGCAGGGCGGTGGCGCCGGCATCCTGGCGTGCTGTGCCGTCCAGCACCGACTGGCGTCGGCCGACGCGGCGCTCGCGATCGCGTTGAACATGCACCTTTTCTCCCTCGGCGTCATGGTGGAGCACTGGCTTCGCCACCGCGACTCGTCGTGGCTGCTGTTGGAAGCCGTCGCGACCCAGCACCGGATCGTCGCCTCAGGGTTCGCGGAACCGGGCCTGGCGGGAAGCATCCTCCGGTCGAGATCGACGGCCGTGGCCGTTGAGGGTGGCGGTTACCGGATCGATGGCGTCAAGGCGCCCTGCTCGCTCGCGTCCCGGTCCGACCTCGTCTGCTTCCAGGTCCAGGAACCCGGCTTCCCCGGCCAGCTGCTCACCTGTCTTGTCCCCACCGACGCTCCCGGCATACGGGTGGAGCGAACGTGGGACTGGATCGGGATGCGCGCCAGCGAATCTGACACCCTCGTGTTCGAGGACTGCACCATCCCCGACGACCTCGTGTTCCACCGGTGCGAGCCGGGGCGCGACGACGACGGGATCTTCGGGGCAGGCCTGGTTTGGTTCTGTCTGACGACGGCCGCGAGCTACCTGGGGCTGCTCGATGCGGCGATCGAGTCCGCTGTGGAGTCGATGGACGGCCAGAAGGTTGCGCACCTGGATCGCCCGCGCAGTCAAGTCGCCGCCTACCAGGGCGCGCTCGGGACCGTTGTCGCTGGTGTGCTCGAAGCGACCGCAGCCGTGGTCGGGCTTGCCACCGCCATGGACGCTCGTACTTGTGCGCCGGAGTCTCTGTTGCCCGCGGCGCTCGCCGTCAAACATCGAGTGGCGGAGCTGGCTGGGACGGGCGTCGATGTGCTCGCCGAGTTGATGGGCGCAGGATCCCTGCGCAACGGACTGCCTCTCGAGCGGTACGTGCGAGACGTTCAAGCGGCGCGCTTCCACCCGCCCACACCTCTCGTGACGGCACACATCCTCGGCCGATGGCGACTCACTGGGGACCTCCGGGTCGAGCTCGCCGACAACGGTCAATGGGAAGGGAACACATCGTGAGCGTCAAAGTCCAGCGCGAGTACCACGACGCATTGTTCGTCGCATTTCAGGCGTGGACGCTGGCTCACGCCAAAATCGTCGACCTCACCGGTGACACCACGCTAGACGGCTTGTTGGGGCTCGATCAGCTTGGGCACTTCGGTGCTCATGGAGCAGATCTCGTCGTGGACGCGGTTGGCGAGCACCGACCAGACGGCGGACTTCGAATACTCGAGCTCGGCTCCGGCTACGGAGGCGTGCTCCGGTACATGGTGCAGGTGCTCGAGGGAAACGGCCGAGTACTCGATGTTGCTGTCGGAATCGAGCTCTTGGCTTCGCATGCGGCTGCCTCGGCGGATATAGCACGCTCCGTTGGTGCGATCGGGCCGACGACCACCGTCGGCGACGCGCATCTCCTTCCGTACGCCGACAGATCCTTCGATGTCGTCTATGTCTGCGGATCGGCTGCGCATTTCGATCGCTTCGGATTGTGCCTCGCCGAAATCCACCGTGTGCTTGGGGACAAGGGGCTGTTCGTCATGACCGAGGAGGTGAGCCTCCTTGGTCTCGACGTTCTTCCCGGCCCGGAGTTCTTCTCACTTCACCCGCCGAATGTGTTCACATTCGTGAGCACACCGGAGCGTTTCAGGCAACTCGACGCGGCGGGCTTCGAGTTGCTCGAATACCGAAATCTCAAGTCGTTCGCCATCGAGCTCCTCGACGCCCGAGTGCGAGCGCTGCGGCTGTTCTGGGGAACCTGCGAGAACATCTTCGGGCCGGACGAGGCCCGGCGGCTGTGCGCCACGCTCGAGACGACGAGGGCGGAGGTGCAACGGGGGGCGGTTCGCCCGGGCCTGTTCATCGCGACGGCATCCGGAAACCCGCCCGAACCCGCGATGAGCGACGCCGAGATCTTCCGGTTCGCCCGCCGGCACCTCCCGCCCGGCTTCGCCCTCGCCCAGAAGTTGGCCGGCTGCGGGGCTGTCGAGTCCGAGGCGCGGGGTTCGACCGTGACCCGGTCCGACGGCGTGCGGGCCCTGGACTTCTCGAGCTACGCCGTGCCGCTCTTCGGACATCGTCCGCCGCGGATCGTCGAGGCCGTCCACCGGGCGTTGGACACGATGCCCACGTCGACTCGGGCGTTGTGCAACCCCGTCACCGTTGCCGCGGCGCGAGCCCTGGTGGAGCAGTTCGACGACAGCCGGCTCGAACGGGTCTGGTTCGGGCTCAACGGGTCCGACGTGGTCGACGCGGCGCTCAAGCTGGCGCGCCTCACATCGGGCCGGTCCACGATCGCGGCCGTCGAGGGCGGGTTCCACGGCAAGTCCCTCGGGGCGCTCGCGGCGACGTGGAGCCCTCGCTACCGCACGGGGCTCGAGGACGTGCTGCCGCCCGTCGTCCACCTCCCGCACGAGGTCGGTGCGCTCGCTCGAGCCGCTCGGCGCCATGACATCGCCGCCTTCATCGTCGAGCCCATCCAAGGTGAGGCGGGCGTCGTACCGCTCCCGCTCGCGCTCTTGCAGGCGTGGCGACGAGAAGCCCGTGACGCCGGCGTGTTGTTCATCTCGGACGAGATCCAGGTGGGCTTCGGTCGCTGCGGCGAGGACTCGCTGGCGGTGCGACAGGGCCTCGACCCCGACGGGCTCCTGCTCGGCAAGCCCATCGGTGGCGGTGTGATGCCCGCATCGGCGCTGCTCGCCAGCGCCGAGCTCTACGAGCCGTTGCGACGCGACCCGTTCATCCACACGTCGACCTTCTCGGGCCACCCGGCGAGTTGTGCCGCTGTCGTCGCCGCGGTGGCCGAGCTCCCGCACGCCATCGAGGCGGTCCGCGAGCTCCACACCCAGATCCACCCGCGGTTGACCGACCTCGTCGATGAGCATCCCGCCCTGCTCCGGGAGGCACGAGGGCGAGGCGCGCTGTGGGGCGTCGGCACGACATCGGTGGCCGTCGCCGGCCACCTCCTGACGGCGCTCCATCAGGGCGGGCTCCTCGTCTCGCCCTGCCTGGGCGACCCGACCGTGCTGCGGCTCCTGCCGCCCGCCTGCGTGACCGGTGCCGAGCTCGACCTCGCGGTCCGACGCTTCCACGCCGCCTGCGTCACCGCCACGGCCGATCTTGCGGCAACGGGGGCGGACGCATGAGCGGCGACGGTCGACGACGGGTCCTCGTGACCGGGGCGACGGGTGTCGTCGGATCCGAGCTCATGGACCTCTTGACCCGCGATGTCGCGCTGGCCGTCACGGGTTGCAGCAGCGGGGGAGACCCCGACCGGGGGATCGTCGCGTGGGACATGGGTCGAACCCCCGCTCCCGCGGCGCTGACCGCGGCCCCCTGGGACGTCGTGGTGCACGCGGCGGCGCGCACCAGATGGACGCAGACCGTCGATGAGGCGAGGGACGGCAACATCGCTCCCGCCATCGCCCTCGGCGAGGTGGTCGGCCCGGACACCCACTTGATCTTCCTGTCGACGTCACACGCGATCGGCCTGGACATCCGGCCGGGCGCCACGGAGGTCGACGAGTATCGCAACGCCTACGAGTGGGCCAAGGGGCAGGCCGAGGCGCACGTGTCGGCCCACCTCTCCCCCTGCACGATCGTACGGTTCCCCATGGTCATCGGTCGCCGGTCCGATGGCGCGGTGGCGCGGTTCTCGGGCTTCTACCAGGTGCTCGGCGGCATCGCCTCAGGTCTCGTGCCGGCCTTCGTGGGGATCGCGGACGCCCCGGTCGATCTGGTGCCGGTCGATGACATCGCCCGGTTCGTCGCCACCAGGATCGGTGATCGACCCACGACGACCGAGCAGGAGACCATCGGCTGCGGTGTGGAGGCACCGACGACGGCGCGGTTGATGGAGGTCACTTTGAGCGCCCTCAACGAGTGGCGCGCCGGTGAAGGTCTGGCCACCGTCGAATGCCCGCCGATGCTCTCACCGGAGCGGTGGGAGCGCTTCTTCTACCCGTTCGCCCGCCAGCACCTCAGCCCGCTCCAGCTGCGGGCGGTCGAGCTGTTCTCGGTCTTCCACCCGTACCTGTCGATGAGCAGCCCGTTCGCTGTCACCGTGCCCGTCGAGGACCCGCTGGAGACGCTTCGTCGTTCCCTGTGGTTCTGGGCCGATGCCAACAAGCGAGCGGCCTCGGCGACACCCACGAGCTGGACCGCCAGTCCCAAGTCCAACGCCACTCAGGAGGCTTCATGACCGAAGGAGAGGCCATCGGCCTCATCTCAAGACTTCTCGCCACGTTCGCGGGCATCGAGCCGGAATCGGTCGGGCTGGACATGAAGGTCAGCGATGACCTGGGTGTCGACTCGCTCGACGCCGTCGAGCTGCTCATCACGGTCGAGCGCGACACGGGCATCCAGTTCGACGAGGAGGCGCTCGAGGGCATCGTGACGGTTCGCGACCTCGTGAGCCGGCTCGTCGCCGCGTCGAGCGCGAGCTCGGCCGACCAAGCGAATGTGGGGTCGTGATGACCGTCATCGAGGGCGAGCAACTGCACCGGCTCCTCAACCAGTACCGATCCGCAGAGATCCGCGGGGCCGGGGTGATCCTTCGGCTCGGGCGGCTCTGTGACACGAGCGAGCTCCGGTCCAACTTCACGAAGCACCTTCGCGACGAGGGGGTCCACGCCTGGATGTGGGCTCGAGCCCTCAACGACCTGGGCTGGGACATCGAGGACGTCGAGGACCCGTACCAGCAGAAGCTCGGTTCGGCGTTCGGGATGCCTCGGACCGTCGAGGACCTGCTCGCGCTGACGCTGGTGTCCGAGCGCCGAGGCGTGGCCTCGTACGAGGAGCACCTCGGCATGGCCGACAACCCGAAGGTCGTCGACCAGACGCTCCGGGCCATCCTGAAGGACGAACGGTGGCACGTCGACTGGATCGCCGACGAGCTGATGCGGCGGGCGGAGGACGCCCCGGGCGTCGCCGAGGCGCTCGCACGGGCCGAGCAGGCAGACCTGGACGTGACGGCGCAGCTGCGATCGGACATGGGTCTGTGACCGACGCCCGGACGCTTCGCTGGGAGAGCGGTCAACCGATCGTCCGGCGAGAGGTGTGGAAGGGGCGGCCGTGGATGGGCATCGCCGCGATCGTCGTCGAGGACGTGCCGGATCACCTGGCGGTGTTCGTGCCGACCCACGCACCGTTCGGCTACGCCGCCGGCAACTGGCCGACCGAGGACGGTCGGCACCCGTGGGAGCTCACCAAGACGAGGTGGGAGGGCCACGGCTGCCTCATGGTCCAGTCCCCGGGTGAGCCGTACGCGATCTGGCACTTCTGGAGCGGCCCGTCGCGGACGTTCGACGGGTGGTACGTGAACCTGCAGGATCCGTTCCGACGCACCCCGGGCACGCTGGACACCCTCGACCACGAGGTGGACGTCGTCGTCGCCCCGGACGGGACGCCGACGTTGAAGGACGTCGACCGGATCGACCACTGTGTTCGCCACGGCCGATTCGACGCCGCCTTCGCCGACCAGGTCGTCACACGCGGCGACGAGCTCGTGCGACGGCTTCGTGAACCGGCGGGAATCTGGTGGGATCGCCGGTGGGCGGACTGGGAACCGCCGGCCGGATGGGTCGCGCCGTCGGCGCTGCCATCGGGATGGGATCGATGATGGTGCGCGACCTCGTCGCGCACCATCCCTGCAAGCGAAGGGACGAACGTGGATAGAGGAGAACTGGCACTGGTGGGTGGACCGAAGGCGGTGCAGGAGGTCATGCCGCCCTATCCGGTCTTCGGGCCGGAGGAGCACGAGGCGGTTCGGGCAGTGCTCGAGCAGGGCACGCTGTCGACCTGGTCCCGGGAGGGGCCCGTCGCCGACATGGAGGATGCGCTGGCCGCCACGTTCGGCGCCGCCTACGCCCTGAGCTTCTCATCGGGGACCGCGTCGATCCACGCGGCGTTGTGGGCCGTAGGTGTCCGGCCGGGCACGCTCGTGTTGACCCCGAGCTACACCTGGCTCTCCGCCATCACGGCGATCTACCAGGCCGGCGCGACGCCCGTGTTCTGCGATGTCGCCCCGGGGTCGGTCAACCTGGATCCCCGGGAGATCTCGCGTCGGGCCACACCCGACGTGTCCGCGGTGATGGCCACGCACATGTGGGGTATGCCGGCACCGATGACCGACATCGTGGCCGAGAGCGCCGCGCTGGGGCTTCCGGTGGTGGAGGACTGCTCGCACGCACACGGTGCCACGATCGGCGGACGAAGTGTGGGGACGCTCGGCGACGTCGGGTGCTTCAGCCTCCAGAACACCAAGCCCATCGTCGCCGGGGAGGGTGGGTTCCTGCTCACCGACCGACACGACGTCTATTGCGCGTCGATGGTCCTGGGCCACAACGGGCCCCGGCTCCGCCAGGAGCTGCTGCGGACCGACGTGGAGGTGGACCCGGATCTCGTGGCGCGACTGACGCCGGTCATCGACGCGTCGCCGTCCTACAAGTACCGGATCCCGGTGCTCTCCGCCGCGATCGCGGCCCAACAGATCCCCAAGCTCGAACCGATGAACAGCATCCGGGCCGCCAACTACGCGGTGCTGCGCAACAGCCTCTCCGCCCGTGCCGATGAACACCTGACCTGGCTCGAACCGGGTCCCGCCGATCAGCGCGGCTGGTACGCCGTGCCGGCCCTCCTCGATGGCCTCGACGGCGTGGACCACGCGACGTTCATCGACGCGTGCCGGGCCGAGGGTGTGTCACTGCGCGACGACTACCCGGACTGGTCCTTGACCCCGCTCCTGTCTCGTCGCGATGTCGTCGACCAGTTCTGGATGACCGCCGGCGATCACCCGGTTCCCGGAGGTGAGCGCGGCCGCTTGCCGAACACCGAAGCGCTTCAGGCGCACCTGCTGCTCTTCCAGGTGCCGTCCGTTCCGTCGGTCGCGCTGATGGAGCAGACGGCGTCCGCGGTCGACAAGGTTCTCGCCGGGCTGCCCGACCTCCGACGTACCGCAGCGGCATCGTGAGCGGACCAGCGCCCCGCCTCCTCTCGTTCTCCGGGCTCGACGGGTCCGGCAAGACGACCTTGAGCGAAGCGGTCGCCGACGCGCTTCGCTCGGCGGGCGTCGACGCCGTCTCGACCCGGCCCGACTACCACGGGATCGGCGCCGTCCGGGCCTACTGCGAGCAGCGCTTCGGCAATCGCTACGCCTACGACACCGAGCTCGATCCCGACTTCTACCTCTCGACGCTCGCCGCCGACTGGTTGGTCTGGATCCACGAGACGCTGCACGGGGACCCGCCCGCCGCGGTGATCTGCCTCGACCGCTACGCGCCGGATCTGATCGCGCAGGCGCATCGCCATCGCGCCCGGGTCGAGCCGATCCGCGATCTGGTCTCGTCGTTCCCCCCGGCCACCAGCTTCCTGCTCGACATCGCTCCGACCGTGGCCGCCGGCCGTCTCGAACGGCGGTCGGACAGTCCCCGCAACGACGTGGAGCACGACGCCGCCCTGGTGGCGATGGTGGAGGGCTTCGCCATCGCGGAGCGGAGCTGGCCGCTGCAACGTCTCGAGGCGGAGCGGACCGTGAACGAGCTCGTCGACGCCGTCATGGCGACGGTCCAACCTCTCGACTTCGAATTGGCGGTCAAATGAACACGCAACAGATCGTGCCCGATGATGTCCCGATGCGAGTCGCGGTCACAGGCGGGTGCGGCTTCATCGGGTCGCACTTCGTCGACGAGCTGTGGGCCTCGGGACGCGAGGTGGTGGTGATCGACGATCTCTCCACAGCCGGTTCGAAGGAGCGTGAATCGATGGCCGACCGCGACCGGATCGAGCTGCTCGTCGAGGACCTCGCGCATCCGGTCCACCTCGAATCGGCGCTCGCCGGCGTCGGCCTCGTCATCCACCTCGCGGCCAACGCCGACATGAGGATCGGTCTCACGAACACCATGATCGACATCGACACGCATGTCCTGGGCACTCGCAACCTGTGCGAGGCCATGCGCGCCAACGACATCGGACGCCTGTTGTTCGCATCGACGGGAGCGGTGTACGGCTGCCTGAGCAGCTCGTTGGTGTCCGAGTCGTCCGGCCCCCTGCAGCCGCAGTCCCTCTACGGCGCAGGCAAGCTCTCGGCCGAGGCGTTCATCGCGGCCTACTGCGAGCTGTTCGACCTTCGCTCCATCGTGTTCCGGTTCGGGAACATCCTCGGGTCGCGGATGCCGCGCGGCGCGATCCGAGACTTCGTGGCCAAGCTGCGTGCCGACCCCACGCGTCTCGAGGTCCTCGGAGATGGCTCGCAACACAAGAGCTACCTCCTCGTCGAGGAGTGCATCGAGGGCATGCTCCGGTTAAACCACAACGACCCGCTCAGCGACAGCCAGCCGTGCAGGATCATCAACCTCGGCGCCAGCGGATCCACCGGCATCCTCGAGATCGCGGGGTGGGTGGCGGAGGCGATGGAGCTCGAGCCCCCCGAGTTGCAGATCGAAGGAAGCGCGACGGCCTGGCCCGGAGATCAACCACATGTCCTGCTGGACGTCTCCCTGGCCGCGTCGCTCGGCTGGCAGGCCCGTCGATCATCCCACGATGCCGCGCGCGAGGGCGCTCGGCGCATGGTTGCCTGGCTCGTCGAGGAGCCGGGGTGAACCCACCTGCCGTCGTCGTGCACGGCGCCACGCATCTCGGCTTGACCGTGGCCGCGTGCCTCGCGCACCTCGGCGTTCGGACCCACCTCACCGACCACCGTGATCCACAGCTCATCGACGCTCTGCGGCGGGGCGTCGTCCCGATCGTCGAACCCGGCCTCGACGAGCTCATCGTCGCCGGCGTGGAGCGCGGCATGATCTCCTTCGATCACAGCGACGAGTTGACGTCGGACGACATCGGCGTCGCTTGGATCGGCTACGACGTGCCGATCGACGATCAGGACCGAGCGGCTCCTGAAGTCGTCTGGTCAGCCGTGGGTGAAGCCGCGGCGATGCTGCGTCCGGGCGGGTACATCTGCGTCCACAGCCAGGTTCCGGTCGGTTCCTGCCGTCAGATGCGCGAGACCCTGCCACCCGAGCGGCACGTCGTGTACTTCATGGAGAACCTGCAGGTCGGCCGATCCATCGAGAGTTTCCTCGACCCGGACCTGATCGTGCTGGGGACATCGGACGGGGGGACTTCAACACCCGTGCACACGATCCTGGCGAACATGTCGACCGAGCTCATCACGGTGCCGTGGGAGACGGCAGAGCTCGCGAAGCATGCACTGAACCTGATGCTCGCGACCTCGATCGTGGTCGGCAACGAGATCGGCGACATCGCCGAGCGGGTCGGAGCGAACGGCTATGCCGTCGTCGACATCATCCGACGGGACAGGCGCATCGGCGATCGCGCGCCGCTTCGGCCGGGCTGGGGATTCTCGGGCGGGACGCTCGCCCGGGACCTTCGCTACCTCGAGGCAATCGGAGCGGACCGCGGTGTGCCCACCACCATGACCGAGACCGTCCACCGCCTGAACCGGACTCGTCTCGATCGACTCGCAGCGCTCGTGGCCGGCGCGACCGACCGTCAGCATCCTGCGGTAAGCGTGCTGGGCGCCTCCTACAAGCAGGGGTCGGACGAGTTGCGCCGGTCGCCCGCAATCGACCTGTCCGAACGGCTCCACGCGGAGGGAATCTCCGCGCAGATCTGGGATCCGGTCCTCTCGGGCAAGGCGGCCGGGCGGGAGCTCGGTATGGTCGGCCTCCAGGCGTCGCTCGACTCGGCCTCGTGCGTGGTCCTGGTGCAGGAGGGGCTCGGCCGCCGCACCGATGTGCTCAACGTCATCCGCTCGGCGCCCGGCGTTCGGGCGATCGTCGATCCGTGGTGCGAGCTGTCCGCTGCCGCCGACCCTCGCGTCATCCATCTCGGTGTTGATCAGACCGTCGCCCGCGGTTGACGTCGACGATCATGATGGCTCCGTCCCGACAACCGCGTGTGCCCTATCGTCTGCGGGGCCGGCGAGTCGGAACCTTGACGTTTCGACCCTTCCTCGCGTGGTTCGTCGCCTCCCCGGTCCCGGGGGTCCGTCGGGCGGCTGAGATCGTCTACCGCGTCCGCTTCTGGGGGCCGGTGTGGCTGTGGTGGCCGAACGCCTGGGGCCGCTGGCGGCATCTGCGCACGGCGGTCGATCTCACCGCTGACCAGGTCGCGGCGGCCCGGACGCTGGCCGACAACGGCGTCGTCGTGTGCCGCGCTCACGTGGACGACCCCGACGTCTGGACAGAGGCCGAGCGTCTGATGGCCTGCGAACCGGCGGCGAGTCAGATCGAGCGCGGACGAGCAGAAGGAAGCAAGCCCTTTCAGGTCCGGACCGTGCGAGCACCGGCGATCCTCCGGCTCAATGACCCGCTCGCAAAGGTCGTCCTCGACGAGCACGTCCTCGCCATCGTCTCCGAATATCTCGGCGTCTGGCCCCGGTTGAAGTCATTCGATCTCTGGTGCAACCTGCCGTCCGCGCCCGACTGCGAGGCGATCTACTCCCAACTTTGGCATCGAGACTACGAGGACCGGCGCCTCGTCAAGCTGTTCGTCTACTTGGGCGAGACCGACGAAGCATCGGGCGCGTTCTCCTACGTGATCGGCTCGCACCCAGGGGGGCGCCTCGCCGGTGTCGAGCCTGCGCGACCTCTCGGCGGGCGGGTGTGCGAGGCTGGCGCCGTGGAACGTCACGTCGATCCTCAGCTGCTCCGGGTTATAGCGGGCGCGCCAGGAGATCTGATCCTTGCGGACACCGCCGGGCTACATCGGGGCGGCCTCACGACCACGAGACGGCGCGTCGTGCTCACCGCGACGTACGGCACAGCCGCATGCGTGCGACCCGACGAGATCGTCCTCGATCCTCATGCCGATCTCGCCGCGTTGGGCGCCCGCGCCCGGTTTGCGGTGCGGGCGCCAACCACCGCTCCAAACACCCGGAGACATTGATCGGTACGGTTGCCCGAAGACCCGCCCTTTGTCACGCGAACGCTCGGGCAACTCCGCACCCACCGCGAGCGGGTAGGGCGAGCGCCGCGACCACCTCCGCGTCCTTGGCCTGCAACCAGAACGTCGCCGCGGCGCTCGACCTGACCGTCACCGTCGCCCTCACCGCCAGCTGAGTCGCACTACCGCGGCGTCGAGCGGTCACGGTGCCTGGCACTGGGAGACGTCCCCCACCCGACCGGTCAGATCGTTGTGTGGTGCGCAGTCGGTTGGCCTTCGGTCGGTACCAGGTAGGTGTCGTGACGCTCGTCGGCGGAGGTTGCCTGACGTACTCGAACCCGATCAGCGCGAGGCGGAAGCGAGTCGTGGCAACGACGGAGAAGACCATCTCGATGAGCCAGTCGTCGATCGGAGGACGCCACGCCACGAGTCGCGGGTGGAACGGTCATGGCCGATGGCATCGTGGATCCGAGCGGGAAGGCCCCGACCCGCTGGTCGGCGCGCGAGAGCGCCGAGCTGTAGATAGAAGTCGAGCCAGTCACGGCGGGCGTCCTTGCGGATCACCACGGAGCCGCACACGACCCGCTGCCGGTTTGGCAGGCGCGCGACGCCGCGGAGGTGTCCGGCCGGGGTGTTGGGCATCGAGCCCGGGCCGGACGAGCGGCTGGTCGCCCGGTTCTCGGTCGCGGTCAACGAAGCACCTCGGCACCAGTCCGCGAGGCGCTCGCAAATCATGTCGACAATTCCCAAATTACGGTCACCTGACTCGTGCCCATCGAGACATTGAAGGAAGGCCTACGTGCGGTACAGGACGAGCTGGACGGTTCCCACGTAGTCGCAATGCGACTTGATTCTGCCGCGACGGGCCAGCGTGCGTTGTGCGACATCAGTCCGCGTCGTGAACGGTCCCAGCCCGCAGCACGCACCGCAGTTGACCGTGGTTGTCCGCCGTTTACAGTCGGGCTGTGTACCGGTTGTGTACTGGGCCCCATATCCGGCGCGTAAGTGCTGGTCAGGGGCTTGGGATCGGATGCTTCCCAGGCTGAGAACGCGAGTTCGATTCTCGTCACCCGCTCCACGAAAGCCCAGGTCAGGGCATGTTTTCGGGGTTTGGGGACCTCTGCCGCCGTGTACTGCGGCTGATCGCGTAAGTGCTGGTCAGAGCGTTACGCCGGAGCGAACGTGTGTGCAGCGTGTACTGGATGTGTACTGGCGAGCGGGTCCTGCGGACAACCGTGCAGGTCACGGCATTGTGTGGCGCAGCGGGGCCGGCTGATGTCTCGAGTCGTTTGACCGCGGTTGACCGAAGGCAACCCAGACGACCTTTCGTGATCGACAGTCGGCGAGGCCTGAGTTCGTTGTTCGTTCCGCCCGGTCCCTGTGGTCAGGGGAGAGGAGTGAGTCCGGCGAGTGGGTCTCCGGCGGTGAGGTGAAGGAACGGTTCCGGTGGCCGACCCGACGCGGTGATGGCGAGGGAGCCGACGGTGACGTCGGTGATAGGGAGCCCGTCGAGGCGGCGAGCGTCTGCGACGGCGAGGAGCAGCCGGCGATCGGTCGTCTCCGGGAAAGGCTCTCGCCCGTGGGTGGCTTCGGCCGCGGTCCTGAGGGTCGCCAGGCGGTCGGTCGCGGTCGTGCCCGTCGCCGGGCTGGTGGATCCCGTCGGAAGTGGAGCACTAGGACGTGGTCGGCGCGAGCACAAGTGTGCCAGTCCACGACGTCGAGCATGGTCGGGCGGCGGCGTTGTGCGAAGTGGTCCCACAGGTCGGCGCCGAGGTGCCCGACGGCGCCGCGGTAGCGGTTGACGTTGTGGCCGTACCCGCTGGCCGAGAGGTTGGCGTCGGCCCAGAGCTTCTCGCGTGTGGTGAGGCCGATGACCATCGGGGCCAGCACGAGCGCGTTGCCGCGCAGGTCGAACCGTTGCGCGCCCCGACCGGGATCGAAGCGGGCATCGGCCCGGGTTGGCGCCGCGAATCCGGCGAAGGCGTCGTCGAGGAGCTCGAAGGCAATGTCGTTGTAGGACGACACGATCGGGATCGCCCAGCGAGCGTCGCTGCCCGCAAGCGACGAGATTCGAAGATCGACGTACTCGGTTGCGCCGAGCGGGGCGGGCGGACGTGAAGTCGCCGGAGTGGATGGCCGCGTCGGTGTCGTAGCGCAGGCTCCTGTAGTCGACGTGTCCGACGTGGGTCCAGGAGTCGTCGTAGAAGGAGCAGGAGAGGTCGAGGTCAACCCTCGTGCCCGTCGGCTCGACCCAGTGCAGGAAGAGTCGGAGGACGTCGCCGTCGGGAAGGTCGACGAACGTGGCTCGCGGCCACCCGACGAGCTGGCCGGACGAGGCTCGCTCGCGGATCGGCGGGGGGATCGCGGCGAGCGAGGCATCGATGAGGGCCAGATCGAAGCGATCGAACTCGCCGGCCCGACGAGTCAGCTTGTGGTCGACCGCCGCCCGCAGCTGTCCGGCTGACGGTGCAATTCTCGTTGGCGGTTGTCATTGCTCCGCAAGGACGAGTCGACCCTCGAAGGTGACGGCGTCGGATCAGGTGATCTTGCCCACCACGGCGATGGGTTTGAACTGGATGGCGGCGGCGTAATAACCCCAGCATCGAAGCTCGCCGGCCCCGACCACGGCACAGGTACGGCCCTGCTGCAACGCCAACGACGACGACGAGATCTGGGTGGCGCCCGTGACACCGACGACCACCACCGGGATCAGGCGCTGCGTTTTGGTGCCGTCGCCGAGCTCGCCGAAGTAGTTCTCGGCCCAGCACTTTGCCGTGCCATCGGTCAGCCGAGCGCAGCTGAAGTAGATGCCGGTCGTGACCTGTGCGGCGTTGGCGAGGCCACTCACCGGGACAGGGACCGGCTCATGGGACGTCGCCGTGTTGTTTCCCATCTGGCCGCTCTGGTTGTTCCCCCAGCATCTGGCCGTCCCGTCGGTGAGCACGGCGCACGTGTGATCGTTGCCGGCGTCGATCTGCACGGCACCGGTCAAACCGGTCACCGTGCTCGGGGGCCGTGAGCCCCCCGTGGTCCCGTCGCCGATCTGCCCGTAGTCGTTGTCGCCCCAGCACGTGGCGGTCCCATCGGTGAGCCGGGCGCATGCGTATTCGGACCCGACCGCGATCTGGGTCGCGGTCGCGACACCGGCCACGGTGACAGGGGTAGAGCTGGAAGTGGTCGTGCCGTCGCCGAGCTCGCTGCGCGCGTTGTACCCCCAACATCTCACCGATCCTGTCGACAGCAACGCGCAACTCGTCTCGTACCCGACCGCGACCTGCGTCGCGCTGGTGATCCCCGACACGGTCACCGGCGTGGGGCTGCTCGTGGTAGTGCCGTTGCCAAGCCCGCCGTAGGTGTTCTTGCCCCAGCACTTCACGGAGCCACTGGCCAGTGCGGCGCAGCTGTGCATGGGACCAGCGGCGACGTTCGTGGCGCCGGCGACACCGAGCGCCGGAGTGGGGAACCCACTCCCGTTGGTGGTGCCGTTGCCGAGTTGGCCGTAGTTGTTGTCCCCCCAACAGTTCACGACGCCACCGGCCGCCACACCACAGTTCGAGAAACTCTCGGCGTCGACCTGCGAGTAGCCGTTGACCGGGTCGGCGGTGCCCACGAGCGACGGCGAGAAGTAGTCCCATGCCGACTTGTTGCCAAGTTGGCCGAGCGCGTTGTCGCCCTCGCAGCGGGCCGAACCATCCGGCATCGTGACGCACGTGTCGTTCCCGGCCGCGCTGATGGTGGCGACGCCCGTGAACAAGGTCGGCGTGGCGACCAATGAATCGTTGTCGGTCGAGTCCCCGAACTGGTAGTTGCCGTTGAAGCCCCAACACGACACGTTGCCGCCGCTCACCGCGCACGAATGCGAGAAACCGGTCGCGAGCGCGGTCGCGCCCGTCACGCCATTCACCGCGACGGGCGCCAACCGGGTCACAGTCGAGCCGTCGCCCACCTGGCCCTTCGCGTTGTACCCCCAGCACTTCACCGCACCCGCCGCGACCAGCGCACAACTGTGCAACCCACCGGCTGAGCATCCCCCTGTTGGGCGGACACCTCGTATAGGAGGAAGTCCATGTCCAACAAGAAGAAGCCGAGGGGTCGTCCCTCGAAGTTCCCGCCGGAGTTCCGGCGTGACGCGGTCGCGATGGTCCTCGATGAGGACCGCTCGATCGCTGATGTGGCCCGGGTGACGGGGGTGAACCCGGGCACGCTCGGGAACTGGGTCGGGCTCGAACGCATCGAGCGCGGCGACCGGGCCGGGCTCACCGCCGATGAGCGGTCCGACATGGTCGAGCTGCGGGCCGAGAACGCGCAGCTGCGCATGGAGCGCGATCTGCTCAAACGATCGTTGGCCTTCTGGGTGAAGGAATCGACACCGTGACGCGTTACGTGTGTGTCGATGACCAGAAGGCCGCCGGGTTCCCGGTCACGAACGCGTGCGACGCGGCGGGGGTGTCCACGTCGGGCTACTACGACTGGTGTCAACGCGACGCGGCAGGCCCGACGGACCGCCAGGTCGCCGAAGCCGAGCTCGTCGTCATGATGCGCGAGATCTTCGACGACGCCGACGGCAACTACGGGGTGCCGCGCATGTACAAGGCGTTGCGTCACGGCGGGCTCGTGATCAACCGCAAGCGAGTGGCCCGGCTGATGCGCCGCCACGGCATGGCGGGGCGGTTCCGGCGGCGCACGTGTCGCACCACGTTCCCCGGCCCCGACGGGTACACGATCCCCGACCTGGTCGGCCGCCGCTTCGACCCGGGCGCCCCCGACGTGGCGTGGTGCCAAGACATCACCTACATCGCCACCGCCGAGGGCTGGCTGTACGTGGCCTCGGTCCTCGACCTCGGATCCCGCCGGCTGTTGGGCTACTCGATGGCGGATCACATGCGCACCGAGCTCGTCCTCGACGCGCTCGACATGGCCGTCGCCGCGCGGGGCGGCGACCGGGCCGTGGCCGGCGTGATCGCCCACGCGGATCGGGGCTCGCAGTACACGTCGAACGACTACATCGACTACTGCCACGACCGTCAGATGCGCCCGTCGGTCGGGCGGACCGCGGTGTGTTGGGACAACGCGGTGGCCGAGTCGTTCTGGGAGTCGCTCAAGCGCGAGTGCGTCAAGGGCCGCGTGTTCGCGACCCGCGCCGAGGCCCGCCGCGCGATCTTCAAGTGGATCAACTGGTACAACACGTCGAGACTTCACTCGACCCTCAACGACATCGCCCCCCTCGAGTGGGAGCAACGGTTCAAGCAAGCGTCATAATCACCGTCCGCCCGACGGGGAGATGCCCAGGCCGCGATCGCGGTCGCCCCCGTTAGGCCGACGACGACCGTCGGTTGCAGCCGGGTGACGCCCGAGGTGTTGTCACCCACCTGGCCAAAGGTGTTCATGCCCCAGCACCGGCCGGTGCCATCGGTGAGGACAGCGCACGTGTGGAACGCGCCCGGCGCCACGTGGAGCACACTGCTGAGCCCGCCGTCCGGGGCCACGGGAGATCCCCGATTGGTCGTCGACAGGTCGCCCAACTCACCGTTGGTGTTCCGGCCCCAGCACTTCACCGACGTGTCGGCGAGCACGGCACACGTATGACTCCAACCGGCCTTGATCTCGGTCGCGGTGTTGATCCCCGTCACGGTCACCGGCGAAACGTTGTTCGCGAACGTGCCGTCGCCCAACTCGCCGTTCGTGTTGACGCCCCAGCACTTCACTACGCCGCTCACCAGAGCGCACGTGTGCGCGTACCCGACCGCGACCTGCGTCGCGCCTGCGATTCCGACGACGGTCGTCGGATCGACCCGGTTCGTGGTCGTCCCGTCGCCCACCTCACCTGACGTGTTCAGCCCTCAACACTTCACCTCGCCGTTGGTCATCACCGCACACGAGTGCTGGCTGCCCACCACGATCGACGCGATATCGGTCAACCGGCAACCAGCGAGCAGCCCTGCGGCCAACCCCGCGATCGCCACCATCGTCACCGCGCGTCGAGCCACCATATGCCGTTGCATCACAACCGACATGACCACCTCCTCCACCGCCTCACATTGAACGTCCCCACCGGTCTGTCTGTCAACGGGGGATGCTCAGCCAGTTCCAACGGTCGGTGCATGGTCCCGGTCATGATGGCCGGTGCTGACGACCACGACGACCGACCGTTGGAGACACCACCATGCCAGGCGCGCCCTTCTCGCTGCCCGAACGCGAAGAGATCAAATGTGGCGCTGATCGAGGACCGGGCGACGCCCTGGGCCGTGATCGGCCGACGGATCGACCGCGACCCGACCACGGTCAGTAGAGCTTGACTGCGCCACCTGGCGGGCCGCGGCATGGTGGGTTGCCGACCACGCACGGCGCGGGGCGAGTTACGATCGAGCGCGCCGACGAGAGGGCCTGTCGACCGCTACAAGTCCGGGGATCGAATGCCGCGTGCCACCAACGAGACTCCCGCCTCAGGGAACGGTCCGTCGGGCCGGCGCCGGGGTCCTCGCAAGGGTGATCTGAAGGAAGCGGCGATAGTCGAAACGGCCTGGCGGCTCCTGGGCGAGAAGCCCCTAAGCGAGATGACGATCGACGATCTCGCTCAAGGTGCTGGCATCCATCGTTCGACGTTCTACTTCTACTTCGATTCGCGCGATGCCGTGATCGACACGATGGTCAGCGGAAGCATCGAGGGCCTGAGCGCTATGAAGGGCGTGCTGGCGAATCAAGCCCAGCCGCCCGACGTCGGCATGCGCCTGCTCGTGTACGGGCTGCTCGGCCAATGGCAGAGCGACGCACCCAGGTTGCGTGCGATGGCCCAGCTGTCCGAGACGGACGCGAAGATGCAGGCATTCTGGGACGATTTCAACGACGAGATCTACGCAACGATCGCCGGATGGGTCAACGACGAACGGGCCGCCGGCCGGGCACTTCCGGGGCCACCGGAGGCCATTGATCTCGTCCGAGCGCTCTCGGCGATGATCTGGCGGCGTGGGTACGAGCTCTCACTCCGCTCACCAGAAGAGCTCCTCGACCCGACCCACGCCGAGACGCTCATCACCATCGCGCTCCGCGCCGTCTACGGCAGTACCGCACCCGATCCGAACGACTCGGAGCCGTAGTTGCGAGCTGGGTTGCGAGCCCGCGATCGACGTCCGCCCAGGGCAGGGCCCGGCCACATCAACGACCGATCGGGTGCACCGAAGAGCAGTGCGCTCGACGCCGATCCGCGGCGGCACTCGCGTGGCGAGGCGAGATGCGCCGGTGACACGGGTGGGTCAGGCGCGTCGACCGGACTGACTCCACAAGTTTGTAGGTAAAAGCAAACACGTCCGTTGATTATTGACGGGGCGTGGCCCATACTGCGAGCACTGGTGGTCAGAGCATTACGCATTGCGCGAGTGGTGCGGCTCGGTGGAGGTGGACCTGTGCAGTGGATGGGTGATTCTCGGACGCGAGCCCGGTTCTTGGGTTCGCCGTCGTCCCAACGGTCGCGCTCGACGACGAACCCGTGGCGCTACAGCCGGTCGACTGCGTCTCGGCCACGAGCTGTCTGGCGGTCGGATCATCGACCCTCGGACGGGATGGCTCAACTTGGAGGATCCTCGCAGCGCCGCCGGTGGAACTCACCGATGTGGCGTGCGACGGCCCGACGAGTTGCCTGGTCTCAGTCGCGAGACGGTCTGGCGATGGAACGGGACGTCGTGGTCAGCGACGAACTGGCCGGCCCAACCAATTATGGCGCCGTCAGCTGTGCCCCCTCTCGGTGCACCGCCACCGCCACCGTGACCACCTCGAGCGGACCCGCAACGGCAATGACGCCGTACACCTGGACCGACTGACAAGGGCGAGAAACCGACGAAGCGCGACGCGTGAGGCGACCAGGTCAGCCCCGCAGAGGTCATTCCCGACAGGTGAAAACTGAACAATGGAGGTGGTTGTGGTGGCTCATCGATTGATTCGACGGTACGTCGCGAGCGTGGTCGGGGTGGTGGTCGTGGCCGGCGTCGCGGTGGCGTGCGAGCTCCCGCCGCGGCACGACTTCGTGGTGACACAGGGAAATGACGCGGTGGACGCCGCGCCGGGCGACGGCATCTGCGAGGCGACGGCGGGAGCGGGGGACTGCACGCTGCGGGCGGCGATCAGCGAAGCGAACGCGCTGGGCGCGGCGGCGGCGGCGCTGGACATCCACGTGCGGCTGGCGACCGACGTGACGCTCAGCAGAGCCGGCGCCGCCGAGGACTCGAACTACGTGGGCGACCTCGATCTCACGACGTCGCTCGCGCTCGACGGCGACGGCTTCAAGATCGACGCGGCCGGAATCGACCGGATCATCGATCTGCGGTCCGGCAACCTGGTCATCGATCGGACCGTCTTCGTGAACGGCAACAGCCGCCGGGACCCGGGCGGCGCGCTCCGCTCGCTGCCGGGCACGTCGGTGAGCGTCGCCCGCTCGAGCTTCGCGCTGAACCACACGGAGGCGGTCGGCATCTGCCTGCGGGCCGATCCGGTGACTTCGCCGGAACCGCCGTCGAACGACTGCTCGCCGGTGCTGTTCCAAGGCGGTGGGGCGATCCACAGCGGCGGGACCCTGGTCGTGATCGCGTCCACGTTCGCCCGGAACCTCGCCATCAACACCCTGGGGTGCTCACGGTTGTCGTACGGAGGCGTGGAGGCGTGCGGCCTCGGCTTCGGCGGGGCCATCTTCGCCGACGGCGCCACGCCGCTCGACGTCTGGCTCTACCGCTCGAAGGTCGAGGTTGCGGTCCGATTGCTGCGGCAAGCCGCCACGGCTTCCCACTTCCATGCCAAAGCAATCGAAGGAAGCGTGTGCGAACCCGACCAATTCCTCCTAGCGCTCGACTACGACCTGATCTTTTGCTGCATCGACGATCACCCGTGGCCGCGGTCGGTCCTGAACACGATCGCCTACACCGATCTCATCCCGGTGCTCGATGGAGGAATTCACGTCGACGCTTTCGAGGACGGTGACGGGATGCGCAACGCCACCTGGCGTTCACACGTTCTGCGGCCGGGCCGGCCGTGCATGGCGTGCAACGGACAGATCGACCTCGGAAAGATCCAAGTCGACAGGGATGGCCTTCTGGACGATGCGAAGTACATCGCCGGTCTCCCGCCGTCGAATCGCCCTCAGAGCCAGAACGTTGCCGCACTCTCCGTAAGCGCCACTGCCAGTCTCCTCGCGCAGTTCGTCAGCTTCGTCGCCGCCCCGGCCGGCATCGGTGACCCAGGTCCACTCCGCTACAGCCTGTCAACTCATGACCTCGAGCACTTGAAGGTCACGAGCCGAGAGACCTGTCCGATCGAGCGCGGCACGCTCGCTGGCGACCGACGCCAAGTGCTCCTCGGCGAGCACGAAGGCGCGCGAATGGAGATCGCCGAACGGAAGCGAGCGGCAGGGCAGCGAGTGATTCGGTGGTCGCGACTCCTCGCCGATCTCTGCGTCACCAAGCTCGCGGCGATCAACCGGAGGTTGATGGCCCGAGTCGAGCACCGAATGGACCGATTTGGTTCGGGGTGAGGCCGAGCATGTGCGGAATCGATGCTGCCGGTTGACCGCCCGTTAGGGTCGAGGGGCATCCAGGCGCGAGTTGCGTGGCCAGCCAACCTAGACCTTTGCTACAGACGGCCACCGAGTGGCCGACACCCTTCCACTAGGACGTCACCAACTGGAGGCCACATGAGAGTGACGGTGGAGCGTCAGTTGAATGCCCACTTCGTCGACATCGACTCACCGCTCGCTGCATCGTTCACGTACGACGGGGTGGGCGTGAACCTTGCCGCGCAGGTACCCGCCGACCGAACGTTCGCGTCCGTCACCTGTACCGGCACAGTCGACGTCCAGAGCAACGGTGTGGGCCAACCCCGGCCACGCTCGCTGCCGGCGTCGGACCAAGTTGTCACGGTAGGCAGCCAACAGTACGTGATACGACAGGACATCGATGGTCTGCGTCTCGATGCCATCGCGGCCGCGATCGACCTTGTTGGCGGTGTTCTTGAGCAGGTCGGCTCCGTGATCCGCTGGAGGTTTGGTCTGGCAGGCAGGGACGCTGTGTTCGCCGAGTCTCGTGTCGAGATCGTTCTAGACAACGGCCAGCTCGTGGAACTCCAGCCCCTCGGCCAGGCAGCAATGGGCGACCGTCGGGCCGTAGTCGGGGAACCTGGCTGGTCGATGATTCCCGGCATGGTCGAGTCGGAGATGCGGGAGCCGATCGGGCACCAGCTCCTGCGCGAGGCGTGGAACCTTCGTCATGCCAATCCGAGGGGTTCGCTCATTATCGGTGTCGCGGCCGCCGAAGTCGGCATCAAGCAACTCATTGCCAGCCTCGTTCCCGCGGCTCGATCGCTTGTCGAGGATCTGCCCGCTCCGCCGCTGCCGAAGGTGCTGAAGCACACCCTCCCGGAACTGCCAATTCGGGCCGATGTGGCTCCCGAGAGGCGATGCCCTAAGGCACTCCACAAGCTCTTGGACGAGGCCGTTCAGGATCGGAACGCCGTCGTACACCGGGGCACCGAGCCCACGGTGCACCTACACGCGACGCTGGAGGGGATTCGGGAGTTCCTGTATCTGCTGGACTTCTACGACGGTCGTCCGTGGGCGGTCGATCGGTTGTCCGAGACCTCGTTATCGGCACTCGGCATCACTCGATCTTGACGGTCTGGAAGCTCATGGCTTCTCCGTCTCGGGGTGACAGGATGTGGCGTGCCCGACGTTCCCATTCACCTTGAGTTCGCAGACGGTGCGCTGGAACTCGATCTGACGACCTCGAAGGTGTTCGACTTCGACCACCCGCTGACGCGCTTCGTCCTGCCAGTCGTAGCAATCGACGAACTCGAGATGCGACCGCTGGGAACGTCATTTTTCATCGCTCCCGGCCTCGCGTTGACCGCCCGACATGTCGTCGAAGATTTCCTGCCGTACTCACCCGGCGGCGCCACTGAGCTCCAGTTGCTCCTTTTTACCGACCAGGTCGACGCGACCACTGGCGCTTCCATGGACGGCCCGATGCGCGTAGTCCATTGCGAAGCGGCGAGCGCTGACGCCGACGGCCGCGTGGCGCACGACCTCGCGTTGTTGATCTTCGAGCATCGAGGGACGGATGAGGACACGGCACGCCTCAGCCGCGTGCCTCTCACCTTCACGGCACCTGCAGTCGGCGACGAGATCCTCGCGCTTGGCTACACCAGTTCGCCCGACGGTATGCCGATCACGATCGATGGTGATCTGGCTTCAGTGAGCTATCGCAGTCAGGTGATGGCCTGTCGTGGACTCGTCGAGGAGGTCCACCCAGATGGGCGGGATCGCGTGCTGCTCACGTTCCCGGTGGCCCTTGCTGGAAAGCCAAACCACCCAGGGATGAGTGGTGGGCCGGTGCTCAACACGTCGGGGCTCATCTGCGGGATGACAACCTCAGGGGGCGACGGCGACCTGCCGTGGTCCTACGTATCGTTCCTCCGGCCGCTGCTCGGAATCGAAGGCGAGGTCATCGAAGGCAAGACCTCCCGTGGTTGGAGCTTTCGCACGTTCTTCGCTGAGGGACGCGTCCTTTCGGACGGGACGGCGTTGTAGGCATGTCACGACCCCAGCCACGGGCCGGCTCCTCGCGCCGGGGCCGCCGCACTCGTCATCTCAGACATCGACGTGCGAGCCCGATGGCGGACGCGCTCTCAACCGGAAAAGCTGAGGACGCGGCAGCTGATGTCGGACCCGAGTTCGGCCTGACCGACGTTGACCGCCAGTGACCGTAGGTGCGCTGGGTTCCGCGGCCTGAGCGCGTCCTGGCACCATTGAATCGGCGCGAAACCGCAGATCACAGCGTTGGAATAGTAAGCTTTTTCCCAAGCTGAGAACGCGAGTTCGATTCTCGTCACCCGCTCCAGTGTGAATCACCTGGTCACGATCGGTTTCTTGGCCACGACGCTCGGGCCCGTCGAGCGGATCTTGGTGCGATGTGGTGCGATTCGACCGACGGTCGGGCTGTCGGCGCCGCGAATTGCCCGTAGCCATGGGCTTGTGGGGTTCGCGGCGTGGTGCGATTCGGGTGCAATTGGGCGTCATCGTGTCTGATGACAAAACCCCGAACAGGAACCATGACCGAACGATCACCGGGCGTGTGGCGCCTCCAGGTGACCTCCGACCCCGACGCCGTCACGGGCGAGAGCCGCCGGCTATCACGAACCTTCCGAGGCTCGCGGACTGACGCCACCGCCGCGCTGCAACGCCTCGTGGTGGAAGCCGGCGCCGGCTTGCAGGGTGGCAGCGAAGTCACCGTGGCGGTGTTGCTCGAGCAGTTCATGACGACGGCGACGTTGGCGCCGACGACCCGACAGGACTGGCAGAGCGTCGTGAACCGGTATCTCATCCCGGAGCTAGGTGACATCGCGTTGTGGAAGTTGACTGCGCGTGACTGTGACCAGATGTATCACCGCCTCGCCTTGGCCGGGCTCGGGCCGTCCCGCGTGCGAAACGCGCACGTCGTATTACACCGTGCCGTCGCCCAAGCGGTCCGCTGGGGCTGGCTGGTCCGCAACCCCGTCTCCGACGCAACACGACCCGTCGTTCCCCGCACCACCGTCGTGCCCCCGACGGTCGAACACGTAAGAACGTTGATGGCCGCCGCCCGTGAACGCGATCCACAACTCGCGTGCTGGCTCGATCTGGCCGCCGCGACGGGTGCTCGACGCGGTGAGGTGTGCGCGCTGCGATGGTCCGACATCGACCTCAAGACGCGGACCGTTCGTATCGAACGGTCGGTGTCGGCGACCAAGGAGGACGGAGTCATCATCAAGACCACGAAGACCGACCGGTTCCGCCGCGTGTCGATCACCGACCGCGCCACCGAGTCACTTCGCGGACTCCGCACAACCGCGGAGCGCCGCGCTGCGACCGGTTCGCGGGAGTTCCGACCAGCCGACCTGGTATTCACGAACGACCCGTCGGCGACGCTGCCGTGGCGGCCCGAACTCGTGTCCCGGCGCTGGGAACGGCTCCGAGATCGAGTCGGCCTCAAGCACGTCAAGATCCACGGGCTCCGTCATTTCGTCGCCACCGAACTGCTCACCGCCGGCATCGACGTGCGAACCGTCGCTAAGAGCGTGTTTTTAAACCGGTTTATGCGGCGACGTCGACGGGTTTTGGTTTCCAGTTGTACGGGGTGACGTCGTTGCCGGTGGGGTTGGCTTGCCGGGCGAGCCGGCGGCTCATGATGCCAATCATCGCCCACTTGACAAGCGCCTCAGACGATTCGGTGGTGCGTTCGTAGTCAGCGTTGAGACGCCGGCATTTGGTGATCCATCCAAAGGTCCGTTCCACAACCCACCGTCGCGGGAGGACAACAAAGCCGACCTGGCCTTCGATCTTGCGGACCACTTCGATCGTCAACCCAACGGTCTCTTTGGCCAGGTGACGAGCTTGCCTGCGTACCCGCCGTCAGCCCACATGTGTCTCACACCAGGGTGCTTCGCGTGCAGTTTGTCGATGACCAGTTTCGCGCCGTCGCGGTCTTGAACCGACGCCATAGTGACCGTGACGATGAGCAGCATCCCGAGGGTGTCAACAATGGCGTGACGCTTACGACCATTGGTTTTCTTGCCCGCGTCGTACCCCCGGGTTTCCGCGCCGACAGTGTCCGCACCGCGGATTGACTGAGCGTCGATGATCGACGCGGTCGGTTCCGGATCGCGGTTTCCTTCTTCGTCGCTGCCACGCACCTGCGCACGCAACGCGTCGTGGACACGGTCAAGAGTCCCGTCGGTTCTCCACTTCTGGAAGTACCCGTAGACCGTTGGCCACGGCGGGAAATCCGCGGGGAGCATCCGCCACGCGCACCCTGACCGCAACACATAAAAGATCGCGTCGACGACTTCACGTAGCGGTGCCGGCGGGCGTCCTCCCTTGGGCCCGCCGGACTTCGATTCGGGGAGGTGCACCCGGATCAGATTCCACTCCGCGTCTGACATGTCCGATGGGTACGTTCGGGTTCGAGGTTCACGCATACACCACTATCGAACATACGCGCGACCCTATGGTGGACCCCCACAAACAGGTTCTAAAACACGCTCTAACCGCCTCGGGCACGCCCGCACCTCCACCACCCTCGACATCTACTGGGCCTGGGTCCCCGCCCGAGACCGCGACGCAGCCGACCACCTCCAAACCGTCCTCCACGAGGAACCTGACCCGCCCGGCATCCCGACGGATGATTCACGAGCGAGCCAGCCGCCCAGCTAACCAACTGCACGGTCACCACCAACACCCTTCGAGCTCACCACTCCAAGATAGCCACACCACCCGGACCGCCGCCTTCCTAACCAGGGCGGCGGTCCTCGTTTTCGGAGTGTCTGGTGGGCACGGTCCCCGCCCGAGACCACGACGCTGCGGACCAGCTCGACGGGTCAGACAATCGACAGCGAGTGCAGGATTGTTCGCGCGACGGACGGATCGGCCCCGACGCCGATGGAGAGGAGAACCGTCGCATCACGAGTCTTCACTTCGAGATCGATGACGGGCACGGTGAGCTGTGTCGGCGCCTTGAGCAGCGTCACCGTGGCACTGCCGACCTGTACCGACCGCTCTGCGGAAAGGGAAGCAGGATGTTTCTGGTCGACCGTGCGGATCCAGACGCCATCAGCCGGCGTCAGGTCTCGGAAAGTCGAAAAAGGGCATGACGGCACGAGAGGCGACGAACCCACGTAGGTGGTCGGCTCGTTGCCTTGGCGCGTAGGGAAGTACACGCCATTGCACTCGCCGGGGTTGATGTGGCCCCCTTGGCTCACGACGGATCCGTCAGGATTCCGTTCCTCGTGGTACGAGGCGGGAAGGTCGAGCATCGTCCATGACGACGGGACTTCCACCGTCACGCCTCCGCTCGACACTGGCCTCCACCCGTTTCGGTCGGCGGCGGGTCCAGCGAGAAGCGAGCGATTGCGGCCGGACGTGGTGAAGGTGGCAAGGACCTCGCCTTCGAGCGGCCCGGTGAAGGAGAGCACGTATGCGTTGTCGATGAGGTACTGGTTGTGTGGACAGGTAGGCGGCGAGCAGCTCGGCCCCACGTATCGAACCGCATCGAGGGTGCCAACGGTGGTGGCCTCGCCCGAGAATGCTGAGGGCTGACCGCCGACGAGTGTCAGTACGGATGCGGGAAGGGGGTGCTGTGGACCACAGGACCCTTGGTTGTCGGTGGGCGATGATTGCAGCAGAACGACCCCGGTCGGAGTCGGGTCGCCAGCGGGTTGCCAGCACGATCTCGATATCGCGATCTGCCAGTCCGCTGGTACTGCGAAACGGAAGTCGCTGTAATCGATCAGCTTCCAGCCGGCTGGCACTTCGGGCATGGCCGGTTCAGCTTCCGAGCTCGCGAGGCCCTCGCCGAGAGCGGCGGTACCGGCGGCTGACGATGAAGTCGAGCCGGTGGCGTTCGGTCCCGCCACGACGTCACCGCCAGGAGAAGGCCGGTTCACGGCGACGAACGCGGCCACAATCACACAAGCGGCCACCGCGACACCGACGAGCGGCCAACGGTGACGCGTCGGGGGTCGGCCAGGCGTGTCGATGGTGGTCGCGGGCGCAGGCCACGGATGCTCTAGGTACTCGCGGCGAGCCGTGTCGAGCCGTTCGTCGAGGTTCACGATTCTGCCTCGCCTTCTTGATTGGACAACATTTCGGTGAGCTTGGATCGGGCGCGCCGCCAGTGCGTTCGTACGGTGTCTTCACTGCAGCCGAGGATCACGGCGACCGATCCCGCAGGCAGGTCCTCGAACCAAAGCAGCAAAGTCACGTCACGCTGGCGATCCGGCAGTGCCCGGATCGCCGCCCAGAGATCCGGATCGCCTTCTACAAGGTCTGACGAGTCGGCCGATTTCGCGCCACCAGTGCTGACAATCGCCAAAGCCCGACGCTCGCTGCCGGCTTGACGCCACCGTGAGATGGACCGGTTCAACACGGCACGACGTGCCCAGGCGAGAGGGTCGTCGTAGCCAGCGAGCTGCGACCAACGCCGATGGGCGTCGGCCAGCACGTCTTGAACGAGATCCTCTGCCCGCCCGGCATCACCGACGCGGGCAAACGCGAGGCGCATCAACTGCGGCCACGCCTCCCGGTAGAAATCGGTGTAGTCGCGCGGCTCGGACACAGGCCCCCTCGTGATGTCGCTCCGCTCGTCGTCGCGCACCTCCACAACGGTCTACTCGCATGAGACACGTGAAACCGGTACACGTCCCCGTACGTTCGGGCCCCTCGCTGGATTGGTGGAGTCAGCGTGTCTCTCGATGAGGACCGCCAGATCAATGTCGTTCCCCAGTTGACATGATCCGGACGGCCAGTATTGCCTTGACGCAATAATTGATCATAGGCCATACTCATACGTGTGCCCCGGGTCGAGTTCCACGCCTACTTCGCTGCCCAGTTCGAGGCGTTGTGCGCGGACGAGGACCAGCTCGAGATCGCCGGCGAGATCGCGGCGTTGCTCGATGCGCTCGAACGGCACGGCCACGACATCGAAGGAGAGACGGCGGGCGATCCGAGTCATCCGATCGTCATCTCACGCCTTCGCACCTTCGCGCTCCGACGGACGCCACCAACCAACTACACGCCCTACGCCGATCGGCCGCCCGTCATCCGCATCGCCTACGTCTGGTTCAACGACATGAGCACGAAGGAGGAGTTCGCCGTGGTCATGCTCATGGGCGACAAGACCAAGCTCGGCAACAACTGGTACCCGTCGAAGGTCACCGCTATCGAGAACACCCTCGTCCCGGACTGGGAACGAACCAACCCGAACCACCATGCGCAAGTGAGACGAACACGATGAGCCGATTCAACGAGACCGTCGACCAGATCGACGTCGACACCCACCTCGGCAAGAAGGCCAGCGAAGGGACGAAGCGCTACAAGGCCGCACGTGCGAAGGCGCTCCATGCTCGCCGGGCCAAGGCGGCGCACAGCGAGCTCACGCATGACATCGACGCGCTCATCGAGCGGAAGCGCGCGACGCTCGCCCAAGTGCGCCAGGCGGTGGGTCTCACCCAGACCCAACTCGCCGAAGAGCTCGGCATCGCCCAGGGTGACGTCTCCAAGATCGAGCACCGCGACAACCTGCGCCTCGCGACTCTCGCCCGCTTCATCGAAGCCACCGGCGGGCACCTCCGCATCGTCGCCGTCTACGACGACACCGAAGTCGACCTCGCCATCGGCGACATCACCACCGACGCCTGATCCGGATGGTTCAGAACCCAGCGGAGACGGCTGCCATGGATGTCGGCTCGCCTGACGGCGGCCGCGTTCTCAACCGGAAAAGCTGAGGACGCTGTAGCTGATGTCGGACCCGAATCGGAGGTGACCGACGTCGACCGCGATTGACCGCAGGTGCACTCCGCTCCGCGGCCTGACCGCGTCCTGGCACCATTGAAACGGCGCGAAAGTGCTGGTCACAGGCTTAGGATAGGAAGCTTCCCAAGCTGAGAACGCGAGTTCGATTCTCGTCACCCGCTCTCCAGAAACCCGCAGGTCAGAGGCACTTTTCGGAGGTCTCTTGCCTGCGGGTTTTGTCGTCTCTGAGGGCTCCGTGCCACGTACGTGCCACAGCAGATCGGATGTGCCATAGTGGCTTGCATGTTCCGACGGCCCCTTACCAACACGCTGCGATCTCGTGCTACGCGCGTGGATCGTCGGGTTGATGTCGTTGCGTTCGTTCCTGTCCGTTCTCGTGTCGGGCGGTGCCATGGCGTCGGGTAAGGCGGCGTGGGGCAGCGTCCGCAAGCTGCCGTCGGGTCGGTACCAGGCGCGCTACCGCCTGGACGGGAAGATGGTCGGCGCCCCGTCGACGTTTCGCACCAAGCGCGACGCCGAGGCGTACCTGTCGACGGTTCGTTCTGACATGGAGCGCGGCCAGTGGGTGAACCCGGTCGCCGGGAAGACCACGCTGCGGGAGTACTCGACGAAATGGCTCGAGCAGCGACCGGACCTGCGGCCGCGCACGGTCGAGCTCTACGAGGGCGAGCTACGACTGCATATCCTCCCGGGCCTGGGTGGGCTCGAGCTGGCGAAGATCACGCCGACGAAGGTGCGCGACTGGCACTCGGGGTTGCTCCGGGCCGATAAGCCGGGGAACCCGACGGTGGCGAAGTGCTACCGGCTGCTGCACGCCATCCTGAACACGGCCGTGGCCGACGAGCTGCTCGTTCGGAATCCGTGCGTGATCAAGGGCGCCGGTCAGGAGAAGGCTCCGGAGCGGCCGATCGCATCGATCCCCCAGGTGTTCGATATCGCGGAGACGATCGAGCCGAGATTCCGGGCGATGGTGCTCGTCGGTGCGTTCGTCGGTCTGCGCCTCGGCGAGATGCTGGCCCTTACCCGTGAGCGAGTCGACCTGCTCCACGGCCGCATCAAGGTGGTCGAGCAGTACCAGGAACTGAAGGACGGCACCCGCATCCTCGGCCCCCCCAAGTCCGACGCCGGCGTCCGCACCGTCGCCATCCCGGCGATGCTCAAGCCAGAGCTGGAAGCTCACCTCGCCGAGTTCGCCGCCCCGGGCAAGAAGGGCCTCGTGTTCTGCGGGTCCGATGGTCAGCCGCTGCGCCGGGCGAGCTGGTACACCGCGTGGGGTCGAGCGATGAACGCGCTCGACATCGAGGGCATGAAGCCGCACGATCTGAGGCATACCGGAAACACGCTTGCGGCGATGACCGGCGCGAGCACCAAGGAGCTGATGGCGAGGTTCGGCCAGTCGACCTCGCGGGCGGCACTGATCTACCAGCACGCCACCCAGGATCGCGATCACGAGATTGCCGATGCCCTCAACGGCATGATCGAAGCGAAGCTCAAACTGCGCCCGACCGGCACGGACGGCGTTCGTCCGATTGAGTCGTAGTCGGCGCCCCATGCGAATCCGACACGTGGGCCCAAAACGTTCTAAGAGGCTGTCGCGCAAGTATTCGCAGGTCAGAGGGGGTGCGGGCTAGTCGGTCAGTCGCCGGAGTAGAAGGCGGGTGTGCGCGGCCCATACGAATCCTTCGGTGACTTCGGGGCAGCGTTCATAGTCG
>JANOSD010000083.1:0-50731 GCA_031415655.1 Actinomycetes bacterium | reverse complement strand
GTCGTCGCGATGCCCGCTGGCTCGCCGGATACGTTGGTGCCGGCCGGGCGTATGGGAGTCAAGCCATCACCGCGGTCGAAGCCATTCCTGGTGTGCGTGCTCGGGGCGCGTATCTCTACGCCGTCCTGCTTCCGACGAGCGACCGCAGTGGCGACGATCGGCGAGCCCGATGGAAACGGGGAGCGCGAGCATTGCGCACGACGTTCGGACGTTGAGTTTCCGCTGAGCATCGCAGGATGACGTCCTTGCGAACCCGGGGTGTACCGGCTGACACAATGATCGTGTCCGGCATCGAGCCAGACTTCACGTTCGAGGGGGATCTGTGTTTCCTGGTACCTACGCCGAGTCCACACCAGCCAAGCCAGCGGTAATCATGGGCGACTCCGGCACAACGATTAGCTATGCCGAGCTCGATGCCGGCGCCAACCGTTTGGCCCGGGTGTTCTACGACGCCGGTCTACGCCCCGGCGATCACGTGGCGTTCTGCTTGGAGAACCACCCCCGTTACTACGAGGTGGCGTGGGGAGCCACCTACGCCGGCCTGTACTTCACGGCGATGTCGAGCCGGCTCACCCTTGACGAAGCGCGCTACATCATCAACGACTGCGGTGCCCGGGTGTTCATCACGTCGAAGCACAAAGAGGAACTCGCTCGATCACTGCACGGCTCGATGGACGGCGTGGAGTTGGCTCTGATGCTCGATGGCGTCGTCGATGGGTTCGCACCCTACGAGGACGCG
This sequence comes from Actinomycetes bacterium, assembly GCA_031415655.1. Taxonomy (GTDB): domain Bacteria; phylum Actinomycetota; class Acidimicrobiia; order Acidimicrobiales; family Acidimicrobilacustridaceae; genus JAKOVR01. Next base: position 49,992 of record JANOSD010000083.1, on the reverse strand, counting down.
GTAGACAGCGCTTCCGCCGAGCCGTTGCCCGAGCCGCGCATTCAAGGCAAGGACATGCTCTACAGCTCCGGTACTACCGGACGCCCGAAGGGCGTGAAGGCCCCCGCCCCGGATCAACCCCTCGATACCGCTACCTCGCTCACGGTCGGCTGTCAGATCTTGTTCAACTACACCCCCGAGATGGTGTACCTCTCCCCTGCGCCGCTCTACCACGCTGCCCCGCTTCGATTCTCGCTTTCGGTCCACCAGGTGGGCGGAACCGTAATTGTGATGGATCACTTCGATCCCGAGCGGTACCTCCAGCTCATTGAACGCCACCAGGTCACGCATAGTCAGGTGGTCCCCACGATGTTCGTGCGGATGCTGAAGCTCCCCGCCGAAGTGCGCGAACGGTACGACCATGGCAGCCTTTGGGGCATTCTCCACGCCGCCGCGCCGTGCCCGGTGCCGGTCAAGGAACAGATGATCGCGTGGTTCGGCCCGATCATCCATGAGTACTACGCCGGCACCGAAGGCAACGGGTTGGTCTACTGCGATAGTCCGGCATGGCTTGCCCACAAGGGTACCGTCGGCTCGGCGATCATCGGAGTGGTTCACATCGTCGACGATGAAGGCAACGAGGTCCCCGTGGGCGAAGAAGGCACCGTCTACTTCGGTGGGGGCGGCACGTTCGAATACCACAACGATCCCGACAAGACGGCGTCCTCCCGCCACCCCATGGGTTGGACCACATTGGGCGACGTCGGCAAGCTCGATGCCGATGGCTACCTCTACCTCACGGATCGTAAGGCCTACATGATCATCACCGGTGGGGTGAACGTGTACCCGCAGGAGGCGGAGAACGTGCTTACTATGCACCCGAAGGTGGAAGACGTGGCCGTGTTCGGGGTGCCCAACGAGGACTTCGGGGAGGAAGTAAAGGCCGTGGTGCAACCAATCAACATGGCCGATGCTGGACCCGACCTCGAACGGGAGCTCATTGCCTATTGCCGTGAACACCTCGCCGACGTGAAGTGTCCTCGTTCAGTCGACTTTCTCGTCGAGTTGCCGCGTCACCCCACGGGCAAGCTGTACAAACGGCTCCTCAAGGACCCCTACTGGGAAGGTCATCAGAGCCGGATCATCTGATCTGCCTCACGCCGTTGGAGGCAACAGTGCAATGAGCGCTTTCCACCCGCTCCGTTTGCACACCGGGAGGAGCGGCACACCAGAACGAACGGTGATCGGCGCCGTGGTGGTGATTGTCCAGCATCACGAACGACCTCCGCTGACGCACACACCCGTTTGACTCACGGGTGCTGGCCGAGCAGTTCGTCTTCCCGGCCCAACGATTCGCAGCCGCACCGAGTTGGAACTCCGACACGGGCCGCTCCAGACTCCTGCGGTGCCTTCGATGCCATTCATGGTCACCCGCGACCACGTGAAGGCGTACTCGGCGGTCATTGGGCAACCCGTCACCGACGAACAGGCCACGGGTCCCGTTCGACAGTGGGCGAACGCCCCCCGGCAAATCGACGATGACGTCGATGACGTCGATGTGCCGCTCACGTACTTCATGGCCACCGGATGGTCCGATCTGGTGACGGCTGGCTCCGACGAACTCGAACGTCGAGGAGCCACGGGGGCGCCGCTCACCTTGGTTCACTACCACCTTGCCGCGGCCCGGTCGCTGGTCATCGGGGAGGTGGTGCACACCGATGTGGAGATCTTGGGGTTGGCCAGCGCTCCCGGTGGAGCCTTTCTCACCATTCGCCATGACACCCACGCCAGCACCGGCGAACGGATTGCCCAGCAACGATCCGTCGTCCTCGTTCGAGGGCTCGTGCACCCTGAACGAAACCGCCACGCCATCCCTCGATCCAAGGTCGTTCGGTTGGATCCTCCCCTGGAGTCCACCACCACAATCGAGTCGGACTACCCACTCCGTTTCGCCGAAGTCTCCGGCGACGAAAATCCGATCCATCTCGACCGGTCGGCTGCCCTTGCCGCTGGATTCACCGACGTGGTGGTGCACGGCATGGCGCTGCTCGCACGTTGCCTCACGAGCGACGCGGTGCGCGACAGCGCCGATCTCTCTCCCGAATCCTCTCCACCTCCCGGCGGTGCCTGCGAGGTGTCTTGTCAGTTCGGCCGACCCGCTCATCCAGGCGATGTGGTGACGGTGCGAGCCTCCCCTGTTCGAGTTTCTGCGGGGCGGACAGCCGTCGCATTCGGTGCTACCACCCCCCGAGGAGCTTCGCTGAAGCAGGGTGTCGTTGTCTTTGGCCTCGACGGGTTGGTGCCCTCCCGTCCCGCAATCACGTAGGGTCCCGGCTGTGCCCGTCGCCCCCCATTCTGTGGTGATCACCGGCGTCGGCGCCGTCACGCCCGCTGGCGCTGGAGCCAACTCCCTTTGGACAGCGTTGCTCTCCGGCCACTCGCTTGCCCGGTTGGTGCCGTCGTTGGTGGAGTCCGGCACTGCCGCCACAATCGCCTGTGTCGTGCCCGACGATGCCTTGGCCGAACACGTCCCGAGCCTTCTCGAAGGCAAGGCGGCCCGGCGGGCCGACCGGTTCAGTCAGCTTGCGGCCGTCGCCGCCGCCGAGGCGATCAGCCGATCGGGAATTGTCCGCGTCACCGCCGATGATGATGATCACGAATCCCCCGCTCGATTCGACTCCGTACATCCGGACCGAGCCGCAGTCATCGTGGGTACGGGCATCGGCGGAATCGGAACCACGATCGAACAAGGAAAACGGCACGTGGCGGGCCGCCCCACCAACCCGTTGGTGATCCCCATGGTGATGCCCAACGCCGCTGCAGCGTTGCTCTCGATGCAACTTGGGTGGACCGGACCATCCCTCGCCCTCGCAACGGCTTGTGCATCGGGTGCCCACGCCATCGGCGAAGCGGCTCGTCTGATCCGTCATGGTGAGGCTGACGTGGTGCTCGCGGGAGGCGCCGAAGCCCCTGTGCACCCCTTCGTGGTGAAGGCCTTCGCCGATCTCACCGCACTGTCCACCCGGAACGACGAGCCAACGTTGGCGTCGCGACCGTTCGATCAGGATCGAGACGGTTTTGTAATTGGCGAAGGCGCGTGTTTCTGTGTTCTCGAGTCCGAGGCTCACGCGCTTGCCCGCGGAGCCACCGTGCTGGGTCGAATCGACGGCTATGCCCGCAATGCCGATGCCCATCATCTCGTGATGCCCGAGCCGACGGGCAAAGGCGCGGCGACCTGCATCGCTCGGGCGTTGAGAGATGCCGGCCTTACCCCCGCCGATGTTGCCTGGGTGTCGGCCCACGGAACATCCACGCCTTACAACGACGCCGCGGAAGCGAACGCGCTGCAGATCGTCTTCGGCGAATTTCAGCCGCCGCTTACCGCCACCAAGGGCGTGTGTGGCCACCTCATCGGCGCGGCGGGGGCGCTGCAGATTGTGGCTGCCGTCGCCGGGTTCACCGATAGTCGCGTTGCCCCGATCGCCAATCTCGGCACGCCCGACCCTGCATTCAGCGGGCGGGTCGACCTTGTGCGAGACGCGCCCCGTGCGATACGGCCGGGGCCCGTCCTCACGACGGCCTTCGCCTTCGGCGGCCACAACGCCGCCCTCGTAGTCTCCCCTCCCTGAGATTGCGACACCGATTCGTCGGTGCCGAATACCCTTCCCGTCTCCCTCTCGAAAGGACAACCCCGTGGAGCTCCCCTCGCTCGACGAAGTGTGTGTCACCCTGGCTGCACTGGCCGAGGTGCCGTCGATTGAACCCGACCAACGAGTTGCCGATCTCGGCGTAGACAGCCTCGATCTGCTGGAGTGGTGTTACACCCTCGAGGACGACTTCGGCGTCGAAATACAAGACGATGTGTTGGACCAAGTCGGTGCCGAAGACACGCTCCGTGAGGTCTACGTCAAAGTGATGGCGGTACTGCAGTCCAAGCTTGGTGGCGGCACCCCACAGGGCGCGTGACCACCGGTTCTCGGGCCGACCTCGCCGGCTTTCTGCGCTCGCGGCGCACGTCGCTCCAGCCGCTCGTGCGGGGGTTTTCCGTGAGTTGGTACACGTGGCTGGAGCAAGGACGGCCAATCAGCGTCTCCGAAGACGTCGTTTCCGCCCTCGCTCGCGCACTGCAACTCGACGAAGCCGAAACCGCACACGTCCGCTGTTGGCGCAATTTTGGGCGAGCACCGTGCGACAGCGAAACGAACCCGCGCTCGATCACCTCATACACCGACTCCGATCGGCGAGCCCGGTGTTCGCCGAGTGGTGGACGGTGCACGACGTATCCCCTCCGGACAGCCGTATTCGTTTGTGGCACAGCAGCTTATTGTCGCTGACCACCCCCACCTTCGAGTGGTGGTCCACCTTCCTGTTGCCGGTGACGGAAGCATCGACCGACTTTTGGCAGCGTCCGCTAACGGCTCCCGCTAGGAGCGTGGTCACCACAAGGCCCGTGCGGGACAAAGATGCGTGCTATCGATGAGGAGAGGGAGGCGATGCGGTCGCCCGGATGGCTCAAGAGGATGCCGTGCTCACACTCAAGGAACCGGGTAACGCCAGCCCCCGTATGGCGAGAATCGTTATGCAGGTCACCGTGGTGTTCACCGCCACCGTCCCGATTTTTGCCTTCTCCACCAGCCTGTACCGCCGGCAGCCCATCGTCCCGCTCTACCTCCTCGTGGGCTACAGCGCAGGTTTTATCCTGGCCGTTTTCGGCCTGCTTACTATTCGGTGGGTGACGCAAGGCGAGTGGGACCGCTTCAAGCCCGGATATATCTGGATGAATATGGTGCTTCTCGCCGTCGTCGTCACGGTCACCAATCTCGCCGCCGACGACCCCACTGGCGTGCACACGGTGATGTTCCTCATGCCCATGCTCATGGTTGCGGTGATGGGTTCGTTGCCCATGATGGCGTCGGTGTACTCGCTGTGCATGGCAGGGCTTGTCCTCGTCGTCTGGCAAGCATCCGATAGAGCGATCGACACAACGGTGTGGACGGCAATCGTTCACGGCGCGGTCTGGGTTGCTGCCTGCGCGGCGGTGCACATAGGAGTGGTGAGGTTCCTCGGCGCGATGCGTTCCGCCGAGTCGATGAGTTCTCTGGCCGGAGCCGCTGCGGTCGCCAGTGGTTGGCCCAACGACTTGCAGTACTGCGCCGAACACGTGGCAGGCGCCCTCGAGACCAATGCCGTAACGGTGTTCTCGGCGAGTCCACTCTTGCCGCCCACACCGGTGGCGCAGTGGCCGGCGGGGATTGGTGTCCCGGCCAACCGGCTACCGCCAGCCCACGAAACTACCGGCACCGGCACCGGCTCGGTGATTGTCACCCGTGATGGGCTTGTGATACCCGTCGTCACCGCCACCGATCTCGTGATCACCATCTGCACAAACCCTTCCCGACTTCCCGACGACGAAGTGGAAGGCATCGCTCTCACCGTCGGCCGACTGGTGGGTGGCATCGCCGAACGTTCGGCATTGCAGGCCGGACTTCGATTGGAAGCGCGTCAGGACCTCCTTACCGGGCTCCCGAATCGACGGTCGTTGATGGAGGCCTTCGAACGAGAGTTCATCCGTATGACCGAATCTGGCGACCCGCTCTTGGTGGTCATGCTCGACATCGACCATTTCAAACGGTTCAACGATTCGTTCGGGCATGTCGAGGGTGATCGCCTCCTTCGGCATCTCGGTGAATCGCTCGCAGGGATCGTCCGGCCATTCGACACCGCCGCCCGTTATGGAGGCGAGGAGTTCTGTCTCCTTTTGCCGGCAACCCGGGTCGATGGAGCCGCAGCACTGCTCGGCCGTCTCAAGGATCTACTCGCCGAGGCAGGACCGGGCGATACGGCTGTCACGTTTTCGGCAGGGATCGCCGTGTGGGACGGAGACGAAAGTCCGGAAGCGCTCATCAAACGAGCCGACGAGGCGCTGTACGCCGCCAAGGAGGGTGGCCGGGATCGGGTGTGTGCCGCGAAAGGATCACAAACCGACGATCAACCAACCGACATGGCAAACTCGTTGGATGGCCCTTCCTCCTGACGTACCTCCGCCGGCAACCGAGCCTCTCGTGCTGCTGATCGGTACCCGGAAGGGGCTCTTCGTCCTTCGGGCCGATGCCGCCCGCTCATCGTGGACCACGGAAGGCCCGGTGCACCTCGGCCACGTGATCCACCATGCGGTGCTCGATCCTCGTGATCGGCGTACATTGCTGGCCGCTTGTCGTACCGGTCACCTTGGGCCCACGCTGTTCCGCTCCGAAGATGGAGGCACGACCTGGACGGAGGCAACATCACCGCCGGCGTTCCGTACGGGAGAGCCCCTGCAACGCTCGGTCGCCGCCGTGTTCTGGCTCACCCCCGGCCACTCATCACGTCCGGGACACTGGCTTGCCGGTGCATCACCCCAGGGCCTGTTCGAGTCCCTTGACGGCGGCGATTCATGGACCCCGTTCGACGGATGGAACGACCATCCGATGTGGACCACCTGGTGCGAATGGCCAGAACAGCAGACGCCCGACGGGTCGATGCTGCATTCGATCAACATCGACCCCACCGACCCAGACCATCTCTACATCGGCCTGTCCGGCGGGGGTGTGTTTGAAAGCACGGATGGCGGCTCCGACTGGAAGCCACTCAACACGGGGAGCATTACTGCGTTCCTTCCCGAGGAAGAGCCGGAGTTCGGCCACGACCCGCACTGCGTGCGGCAGCATCCGCTCCAACCGCAACGCCTCTACCAGCAGAACCACTGCGGCATCTATCGCATGGATCGACCGGAGGGTCGATGGATTCGGGTGGGCGACAACATGCCTCGTGATATCGGCGACATCGGGTTTCCCGTCGAACTTCATCCGCGCGACCCCGACACGGTATGGGTGTTCCCTATGGACGGCACCGATGTCTGGCCTCGCACCAGCCCCGGCGGCCGGCCCGCGGTGTACATCACTCGCGATGCGGGAGGCACGTGGCAACGACTCGACCACGGCCTCCCAGAACGTGGGTGGTTCACGGTGAAACGCCAAGCCATGACGACCGATGCCCACGACCCGGTTGGCGTGTACTTCGGAACGACGAGCGGCGAGGTCTGGGCGAGCGCCGATGAAGGCAACAGCTGGGCCCAGATCGTTGCCCATCTTCCCGAGATCTATAGCGTCGAAGTCGCCCAACCAATGTCGGCCGACGTCTGACCGAATGTTGGTTCGCATTCCCACGCCACTTCGTTCGTACACCGGCGACCGCAGCCGCGTGCAGGCGAGCGGTGCAACCGTCGCCGAAGTTCTGGCCGATCTCGATCGTCAGTTTCCTGGGATTCGATTTCGGATGGTCGACGAGCAAGGTCGCCTTCGTCAGCACGTAAAGGTGTGGATCGGTCCCGACGCCATCCGTGAACTGGACACAACCGTGGCGGGAGTGGATGAGATCACCATCATGCAGGCACTCTCCGGAGGTTGACTCAAGCGGGAACCGTGCGTCGCTACAGGCGTGCTCGGCGTCCCCGCCCGAGAAGCACCAGCCCGAGACCCAGCAGAACCAGCGCACTCGCAAAGGCCACATATCTCGCGATGTCCGCACCAGTCAGGGGCAATGATCCTGTTGCGGCGACGGCTGGGGTCACCGTCAGTGGTGTATTGAGCGAGAGTGCTTGACCGTTGTTTCCCGTTCCGGCAAGTACGACAGAGCCCGCGCCGAGCGCCGTGGAGCCAGGAATTGTGAATGAGCCGCTCACCCGGCCGCTGGTGTCCGCCGTCAGCGAACCCAACACGGTTCCGGCAACGGCGACCGTGACGATCGCGCCGGGCGCCCAACCATTGGATTGCACACTGATCACTGAACCGCGTGATGCGGTGCCGGGTGTGACTGTCAATGACTGACCCGCTGACGTGGTGCTGCTCGACGCCTCCGGCGAAGAGGTGGATGCGCTGCTGCTCGATGAACTGCTGCTCGACGTGCTCGACGGCACCGTCGGCAAGGTGGGAGCGTCGTCGGTGCGGAATACCTCCAGGCGGCCGTACACGGCAGATGCGGATGCTTCCGATGTCGTGATCGTCTGGCTCGTCGGATTGGCAGACACCGTGCCACCAGTAACCGGCGCGTAGCAGTTCATCTCCGGCGACGGGTCCATGCGACTGAGGAACTGCGGGGCCACATATTTGGAAAGCTCGGTTTTGATATCCACCGGAGTTCCGGCCTCGGCTGATGCGATCTCGGCCAAGAAATCCCACGGAAGATCACAGGGAAGGGAAACAGGATTCGGAACCGAGAGGTTTGCGAACGACGTGACGACGTAGACGCAACCGGATTGGTGATCGGCGAACACGTCGACCGTTACCCCCGGGCGGGCGATCATGTCGTAGTTCGCCCCGACGTATTGGCCGGACGATCCTGCCGGCGCACACACCCAATAGGGCGGCGGAGGGGTGGTGTTCACTTCCACCATCTGGAAGGACTCGAGATGATCGGCGGACACGAACGGTGCGGGTCCGGCGTCTTGGATTCGAAACAGTGAGAGGATCAATCCCTGCGGGAACGAATAGGTGTTGGTCAGTCCGTAGCGGTTCGGATTGGAGGCGTCGTCGGCCACCGCGGGATCGGGGTGGTAGGTCTGCATCTCTCGGTAGGGCGCATAGAAGCCCTGTGAAACGGTTCGGCCGGCTTCCTCCCGAGCCCACGCCATGTAGGAGAACGGGTGCAACTCGGTCTGAAATGGTGGGTGACCGCAGTCGTTCACCCAACGTCCCTGCATGATGACTCGGTCCCCGGACTGCGGGAGATATCCAGGCTGAACGTTCTGACGTCCAAAGGCCGAGAAATCATCCCAGAGCGACCCCGCGGCGGGAGGTGTCGCCGGCGTGTGGGGGAACTGGCCGGCCGAGAGTTCGGTGTGTTGATCGTTGTTGACGACGGCTCCCCCGAGTTGCGAGAGGAAGCCGAACTCGGGGTCGGGATCAACATCCATGTTGAAGTCGGATCCGAACGGATGGTCGAAGGGGAAGTCGCCGGCGCCCAGCACCGATCCGCCGGCGGACCCCGACATCAAATACTGGCGTCCGTCTTTCGACGAGGGGCCGGTGGGGCTGACGACGTCGCCGAGCCGATACGGAACTTTGTATTGGAGCGGGTTGTCGGTGATCAGCTCCTGCAGAAAACGCCGAGGGCCAGGAGCGCCACACACGATGGTTTCGTCGGCGCTGAGCGCCGCACCGTTGATGGCGACTGCCAGGGTCTTGTCGAACTCGAGTAGGGGCGGCACAACCCCGGCCGGCACATGATTCGCAGGCGCGGATCGGAGTGACGCTCCCGGGTCCGGGGGTCCGTCGGTCTCCTCGGCCAGTGCGGCACCGTGGGGCAGCAACAAAAGGCCGGTGGCAACTCCCGCCGCGATATACCGCCGAATCACCTGTCGGAACCTCCTCCGGCGATCGGCATCCGACCGCGCCGATTTACGGTACCTCACCTGACCGTGAGGTGTCTGGCTTCTGAACGGAGCATGGCTACGAGACGTACTACCCTCCCGCTGTGTCTGATGCGGTGCAGTCGCCAGCCGAACAGGAAGGTCGGGCTCGGGCCCACGGGAACCCGCTTCGCCGAGGGGCATTGGTGGTCGCAGCAGTCGGCCTGTTTGCCACGGGCCTCGCACTTATTCTCCCCATCCGTGCCAGCGGCGGGCTGTCACCCGAGGATGCCGTGAACCGACTCCTGTCGGCATTGACGAATGGCGACGTCCAGGCAATGGTGGCGGTGATCGATCCTGCCGAACGAGACGCTTTGAGCGACCTGCTGCCCCGGCTCGACGACGCCCTCACCCGGTTGGGGTTGATTACAAGCGGTTCCGTTCAGAACCTGCAGGGCCTGCGCGTTGATGTCGACAGCCTTCGTTTGCGGACCGAGGCGTCGGGTCCCCCGCCTCGCAGCATCACCGCGGTCACTGTCGTTTCGGGAAGGATCACGGTCCGTGCCGATGTCAACTCCCCTTTCGTTTCGCCGGAGAACCGAGACCTGATTCGGCGCCACGTCGGAGTGGAGATCGCGGAGTCGGGCACGACCAGAGACTTCGCCACGCACCCACTTCGGGTGATCACTTCGGTGGAACCCTCTGGTTGGCACGTCAGCGTAGGCGGCACCCTGAGCGAGGCGTTGGCGCCAGGCTCCTTCGGCGTGGTTGCCACCGCGGTAGCCACAGGCTCGAGTCTGGCGATCCCGGCGACACCGGTCGATCGCCCCTACGGTGCGGGCGCGAGTGACGCCGAAGCGGCAGTGCGACAGGTGTTGCACGCCCTTGCCCAAAACGACGTCGCGTTGTTCGACGACGCCACTGTTCCCGAGCTCGGGAGTTCAGGTTTCACCGGAGCTGAATGGCTCTTCCCGTCACCCCGCGATGATCGACCTCAACTGCAGCGGGCCGCGACCATCCATGACCTACGGCTTTCTTCTACGGGCCATCCCGGGCGCCAAACCGTGCGGGTCGATGGGTTGCGTGCCACCTTTGCCAACGAGGTTCACGAGGCGACCATCGGGTACGACGGCCAGTGTTTCCAAGCCAGCTATCGCCTCGTACCGGATAGGCCGCCGTACGCCACGTACCTCACGTGCAACGGACAGCCCTCGCGCGTGGCGATCAACACCAACCCCGACCTTCTCGCCCGTGAACGCGAGACGGAACTCCCAACGTCGTCTGACTTCGCCGCCTACGAACGAAAAGAACTCGACGAGCGGGCGGCACGGCTGGCCGCGTCTCCCGGTGGGACCACCACCACGCTTCCCGACATCGATGCCTTCGGGCAGCCGTTCTGGAATGAGATCGATGCGCAGAAGCGGCCTGCCTACCGTCCATTCGACTACTCCTTGTCCACGATCGCCATTTTCGGCCTCGGCTCCGACCTCCCGACGTTCGAGGTGATGGAGCACGAAGGTCGGTGGTACGTGAGCATCGTTCGCACTGTCCTGAGCTCGTTGCTCGACACCCTGGTCGCGACGCCGCCGGAAGGGGTGGATGCACTGGCGAATCGGATGAATGCCGTGGCCGACGGGTCTGCCGCCGAAGCGTTGAACTTCGAGTCGCGAGACCCCGACAATCAGCTCTTCGGCCCGCCAGCCGTGAAGAACACACCGATGGTGGCCGCGTGTTTTCTGGAGATCAAAGCGGTGGTGGGCGGAGCCGCAGCCGCGCAACTTTTCCCCACATGTTTGCGTCGACTGGTAGCCGAGGGGAAGGCATCACTCGACACAGTGGCACCGGCGTTGCTCTACCGAGAGTGCCTGGCCACGCAGCACGTCGCCCCTCCCAACGCCGGAACTATTTACCGGCGAGCCTTCCTCGCCGATTTCGCCAAGCGCGAGTGCATCAAGGATCGGGTGGTCTCTGGGGATGGGCCACCAGAGGTTCTCGACCGTCTCACCCGCCCCGAAGACCAGCCGTGTTTCGCACCGTACTGGGCGCTGTCGCGTACGGCCGACGAGGCCGACTGGCTCGCGGCCGATGGCCCCGTCGAATCGTGCGTGCAATCGCAGGTTCTCCGCTCCAAGGAGCCGGCCCGATGAGGTCAACCGCTCTGGTTCACGGCCGGCGCTCATCCTCCGACGGCCGCCACGTCCATCGGCGGACGATGATCACCTGCGCCACCACCACGGCCGCGGTTGCCACGAGCATGACCGCGGTCGCTGCCGCGCCGTACCCAAAACGCAGGTACTCAAAGCTGGTGCGGTAGACGAACAGGGGCACCACCGTGGTTGCGTACGGAGCGGGACCGCCATCAGTGATGAGCAGTGCGGCGCTGAAACTGTTGTGCGCCGCCATACCGAGGTCTCGAAGTGCGAGTAACAGCAAAGTGGGAGCCATGATTGGAAGGGTGATCCGACGAAGCACTTGTACGGCGTGCAGCCCCTCAACGGCCGCGACGTCGTACACGGTCGGGGGAATCAGTTGACGGGCAGCGAGGCAGATCACGAATCCTTCTCCGATCTGAAACAGGCCCAGAAGAACCATTGAAGGCAAGGCCATCGACGGATCGGAGAACCAACCGGGCTGGGCACCAACCCGAGCGGCGACGGCATTCACGGGTCCGTACACAGGATTTAACAACCACAACCAAACCAATGCATAGGCCGCGTCGGGGAGGATCGTGGGCAACATCACCGCAGTTCGACCCCATCGTGAAGTGCGTGACGAGGACGAGAGGAGCAATGCGAGGCCCAACGCGCCGGCCATGCGTAACGGGACGCTGACGGCAACGTGTGCTCCGGAGTTCCGCAGGGCAATCCGGAAGATCGGGTCGTTCCACAACTCGGTGAAGTTGGCCAGGCCCACGAAGCCAGCGGGGCGGATGGCGTCGTAGTCGGTGAAGGCGAGCACACCGGTAACCACCAACGGACCGAAGACGAGCATCGTGATACCCAATCCGAAGGGCAACAGTCCGGCGTTGGGCAACTTCTGATTCGATCTCAAGTCAGTGCGACCGGTCGGGTGATCCCACGCACATTCCATTTGTGTCAAAGCCGTAGAGCAGGGACGAATCGACTCGCAAAGAGACTCGGTCGCCCACGACCCAACGGCCCGCACTGGAGGTGCGCACCATGGTGGTTCCCGTGCGGTGATCCACGGTAACGAACTGACCACCCCCGACGTGCCGCGCGTGCGAAACCGTCGCCGCCACTCCCCCTGAGGAGGGGGCCGACATTTCCACGTGTTCCGGCCGAAATCCGATGGTCGACGCCGCGGCTCCACGTGCCTGCGGCGTACCGGCGCGACCCCACAGCGGTATGGCTTCGACAGAGGCGCAGAAAGGCCCAAAGCGCCACCCCGAACCCGCATGATTGAGGGGAACGAGGTTCATCGAGCGTGAGCCGGCCACCAACGCCATCGTCGCGGTCGCCGGGTTCCAATACAGAGCCTCGGGAGTGTCGACCTGCGCGATGCTGCCCGCACTCATCACCGCCAACCGGTCACCCACCTCGGCTGCCTCGTCATGATCGTGGGTCACAAACACGGCAGTGGTCCCGAGGGCACGCACAGCCCGCACCACCACGGAGCGGAGATCAGTGCGGGCTTCGAGATCGAGGCTTGACAGGGGCTCGTCGAGCAGGAGCACTTCGGGGCGCCGCACGAGGGCTCGAGCAAGGGCGACCCGTTGACGTTCGCCTCCTGAGAGACGTTGGGGCCGGCGATCCAAGAGGTGGCGGCACCCCACGATGTCCGCCACGGCTGAGACCTGGGCGTTGATCTCGCCACGATCCACCCGGCGGGAGCGGAGCGAGAGCCCGATGTTGGCAGCCACGTCGAGATGGGGAAGCAGTCCATCGTGCTGAAAAACCATTCCCATCTCGCGGCGTTTCGGCGCCCACTCGGTCACGTCGACATCGCCTATGAGCACCTGACCCTCGTCGGCTGAATCCAGGCCCGCAGCGATGCGAAGCGCGGTCGTCTTCCCGCACCCCGACGGGCCCAAGATGGAGACGATCTCACCGTTTGCGACCGCCAATTCGAATCCTCGGAGCACCTCGGTATCGCCGAACGATCGACCGATAGCCCTCCATGCCAACGTCGTCATCAGTCAGCGTTCGGCACGGGCAAAGAGCGACGACGTCGCGGTATCCAGCTCTTGTGCCAACTGCTCGGCGGGCTTTCGTTCACGCCAAAGCCCGACCTCGATGATCAAGTCGGCTTCCTTCTCGATCGCCGGCCAAGTGGATACCGCCGGCAAGGGTCGAATGCTTGGGATGCCCTCTACGAACGTTTTACTGTTCGCTGGTTTCGCCTCGGGGTTGAGAAACGCGTCGGAGTTGGCGACCGAGATCAACGAAGGCACCGTGCGGCCGGTTCGAGCGAGCACGGGGGCGCCCTCGGGGCCGACGGCAAACTCAAGAAAGCGCCATGCCGCCGCTTGGCGACGCGACGCCTTGGGTATGCAGTAGCCATCCGCATGCAGTATCCCCGCCGGTTCGTCAAATGTTGGCAAGGCAACGACATCCCAATCGAAATTCTTGATCGACCGAAACAGCGACGTGGACCTTCGCGATTGCAGTGTCATCCCCAGTCGACCGTTGACAAACCGAGTCTCGTTGTCGGTTGCTTCGAACTCGAGTTCGTTCGGGATCACGTTGTGCACGAATTTCAGGTCGAGGAAGAACTGCAAGGCTCTCTTCGAGGCGGGACTATCGAGGGTGAACCGAGTGGGGCGTTCGGGGTCGTCGACCACTTCACCGCCGGCGGACCAGACCATCGGCGCCAGCCGAATTACTGACGGCTCAACGCCGAGGCCGTATTGATCGACCGCCCCATCACCGTCGCGGTCTTTGGTGAGGGCCTTCGCCGCCACCAAGAGTTCGTCCCACGTCCAATTTCCGGCCGGGAGTGCGAGGCCGGCCTCGGTGAACATGTTCTTGTTCACGTACACCACCAAACTCGACACGTTTTGGGGCATGCACTGGATCACTCCGGCGGATCGGAAGGCATTGAGCGCGACGTCGAAGAAGTCGGCTTGGCGAAACACGGTGGAGGAATCCAGCTTCGGGCCCAAGGGCTCGAGCACCCCCTTCGCAGCGAACTGCTTGTAGAACCGATAGTTGATGAGGAAGAGATCCGGCGGGGTGCCCCCAGCGAACGACGTGGATAGCCGCGTAAGTAGGTCGTCCCGGTCCGCTGCCTCAATCAGTCGAACCTCGTGGTCGGGATGAGCCGTGATAAACGCCGCGACCAGTTCTCGATAGGCCTTGATCTCCGTCGGCGATCCGAACAGCAGCACGTCGACGGGGCCAGATGCCTCCCCGGGCAATTGGCTCGGTGACGACGGGGCGGGACGGCCACAGGAGACCGACCACGTCGAAACGGTCAGGCACACAACGACACCACAGAGTCGGCGCACTCGCATCACGCCATTCCCCCTTGGGGCGGTACGGGGTTGCGAAGGATTCGACCTTGTAACAGTAGGAAGAGGCCGAGTGATGGCATGGTGGCCACCAGGGCTGCCGCCAACAGGATTGGTTGGTCCGAAAGGTCGAGTTGGGCAAGCGACGCCAACCCCACCGGAACGGTCGCGTTCTCGGGATAGCGGATGTACACCAGTGAGTCCAACAACCCTCCCCACGTCGACAAGAACGCCAGCATCGTCGCCGCTGCGGTAATCGGTCGCAAGGACGGGAACACCAACCATCGAAGGAGTTGCAGCCTCGTGAGTCCCTCGAGCACCGCGACTTCGATCGCGGCGCGGGGCATCCGGGAGATGCCCCAGTAGTAGAGCAAGACAATCGAGGGTGTCGCCGCCAGCAATATCGGTGCCAGCAGGGGAAGGGGCGTACCGACCATACCGAGCGCATCAAAGACGATGAACCGGCCGACGACGAGCGCACTCGGCGGCACCATCACGGCGACACCGCAGGAGCTGAGCACGACTATCCGCGTTGCCCGCCGGGCCATCCACGTTGCGGTCGCGGTGAACGCCCCAACCAATACGCTCGCCGGGACAACGATGGCAGCAAGGATCGCCGAGTTACGGAACTGACGGGCGAGGTCCACGCGATCAAATGCCTCGCCGAAGTTCGCCACCGTTATCGCCGACGGCAGGAGCTTTGGGGCAGATGGGGGTGGTTGGCCCGCTGGTTCGAGTGACCCGAGAAACAGGAATGCGAGCGGAAGTGAAAAGGCGACCGAGAGCAACACGACCGCCAACGACCACACTCGGGAACCCTGGGGACGGACCTTTCGCACAGGGGAACGGTACGACTTGCACGAGCGTGGGACAGGCACCACCGAAGCCGGCCGTCAAATGCCGCGAGGGATACGATGCGCGATCGACTTCACGCGCTTGCTCCCCCGACGGACGCTTCTCCTTATCGCCGCCCTGTCCATGGCCTTGTCCATTGCGTGCACACTCCCCCAGTACTTCGGGCTCGGAGGTACCGCTACTGCCTACCTTCGAGTGGGTACGGCCCATCCCTCGCGACCGTTCATCGAACAGGACTTCACCGACGTCTTCCTCACCGCCGACTACGGGCACGACGGCCAGCAGTTCTACGTACTGGCCGCCACGTTCCCGAACCTCGAGGAAGGGGTGCCCTATCTCGACATTCCCAACTACCGAGCACGGCGAATCGTCTTTCCGGCGATGGCATCACTGTTTCCGCGCGGGCCAGCCCTGGCGTGGGCGCTGTATGCATTGAACGTTTTGTCTGTCGGAGCCGCCGCCGCCGCCTTGGCGAGGATCGCCCATCAGCTGTCGTTGTCACCCCTGTTGGCGCTGGCGGTCCCCCTCAACCCGGCGATGATCGAAAGTGTCGTCGGTAGCTTGGCTGACGCCATGGCTTTTGCATTGGCGCTTTGGGGGGTGGCGTTGTGGCGATCACAGCGATGGGCCGCAGTCGCGCTGATCACCTTGGCCGTGCTTACCAGAGAAACGACCGTCTTCGCCGCGATCGCTGTGCTCGTCGTTGACCGATCTCGCCGAGCCCTTCCTATGCTCATACCGGTTGCGATCGCCGCCGGGTTCTCGCAATGGCTCAAGCTTGTCCTGCCTGGAGCCGGGACGCCGCTACCGAATGCCAACTTCCTTTCGCCCACGGGAAGCCTTGGCGTCCCATTCGGCGGGATGAGTCGTGTCGGCCTCACCAGTGGTGACACGGTTGTGTTGGTGATCGTCGCCGCGATCGGAGCGTTTGGCTCTTGGCACCTTCGGCGGGTTGTGCCAGTTCTTGTGTGTTGGTTTCTTGCCGACGTGCTCGTGTTGATGGTTTCTGACGAGGCGATCACCGGACGGTTCCTCAATGGAACTCGCGTGATCCCGCTAGCCGTTCCGCTCGGTGCCCTTGGAATCGCCCACTGGCGTCGTACCAAACGTTCCAATGGTCTACCGGCGCTCGCTCCCGTCGCGTAAGGAAGTGCCGGATCCTGGGGAGCTGTCGGCATAAACCCAGGACCCGGCTCTGCTACCAACTCAGTCGAGGACCTTGACTGCGAGGAAGCTCCAGGCGTAGCCCTCCCAGCCCCACACCCCATGGCCACCGCCCTTCACGAGCACGAGCTGTATGTCCTTGGCGCAACCGCCGACTGGCGTGTAGCGATAGGTGGGGTAGCCGCCCATTGATGGGAGGGTGGTGCTGTACCCGAACCCTCCGGAGCACCCGTTGCCGTAAGCGAATTGCGCCAAAGGCCAGGGCCAGTTGATCGACTTCGTGACTGGGCTCGGAACCTGTGCCGGTGGTGCAACAACCGAGTCGGCATCGCCGTGGATGTGAAGGACCGGTGTTTGTACGGTCATGCCCCCGTTGTCGATGCGGTCCTGGCACACATCGTCACCGGCCTCGCAGTAGAACGCTCCCCAAAGGTTCACGACGCCTGCGAAGTAGCCAGCAGTACGCACGTCGACCGCCAAGGTATCGACCATGAATCCGCCACGTGACCCGCCCATGGCGTACACCCGGTTGGCATCAGCGGCCACGCCTGGAAGCAACGAGCCGCCAAGCAGACCATCGACCACGCCCTTGGTGAACAACACGTCGTCGGGCCCGGTGCCGTCCATGTAGAACGACCATGCGGTGCTGCCCCGACCGTAACTCGCCACGTTGTTGGGACCGTCGAGCTGAAGGACGATGGCCCCGTCGGGATCGGTCTCGCGGTAGAGCGTGGAGAGTGCGCCATTGCCCCCACCTCCGTCGCCGTGGAAGAAGAGCACCACGGGTCGCCCCGCTGCGGGCGACGCGGTGGTCGGAATGTGGGCGTAGACCTTTCGGGTCACGCCACCAACGGTCACCGTCCGACACACGAGCGCCGAGCTGCTCGACGCACACTGTCCCGGTACCGCTGTCGGCGGCGGTGCCGTCGTCGATGGCGGCGGAGTCGTTGATGGGATGGTCGGGATCGGGCCGGTGTTTGGCGTGGGATTCGGCACGATGGGCGACACGGTTCCGCAGGCGGAGAGTCCAACGGCTCCGGCAACAAGCGTGAGCGCAGAGAGACGACGAAAACGGGAGGTGATCTGCAACGGTGGTCCTTGGATCGTGTCGGGTGCGGATTGCGCAGCCGGCGTTCGTGGTGGTCAAACCTCCAGACGCCGCAGTTTCGTTCGCGTGACCGTGTTGTCCGTCACAGTCCCGGACACCCACGAAGGTCAGTATCGGCGTTGGTCGCTGTAGGTGAGCGGAGCGCGGTACGAGCCGCCCTGGAATGGCCGACCCCTTCGATGGGCGAAGCGCCACTGGATCGACAAGCGCACACCCACCTGGCGGCCAAGCAGGTACGGCACCGAGTGTTCCCAACTCGATTGGCACGTTCCGCCCATCACGATCAAGTCCCCCGAACCGGGTTGCAGATCGTGGGTGGCTCCTTTGGTTTCGCCGTGATCGTGACGCTTCGTTTTCGGACGGAGCAACCACGGCCGTGTGGCCCCGAGGGTGAGGACGGCCACGATCGTGTCGTCGAGCCACCTCATGTCGGTGTCGCGATGAAAAGCCTGACCGTCACCGCCATCGCGGTATTGGATCATGCCGAAGCCCGCGAACTGCACCCGGTAGCGGTGCTGGATCGCGCGGGTGGCATCAGCGAGCAAAGGGTGCGGCAAGGGCGTGCCCGGTCGCCACGAGGCCCCGAGTCGTTTCTCCTCCACGAAGTGGTCATATCGGAACAGATGGCTCGGCCGCCAATCAACGTCGCGCAGCAGTGTTTCGACGAGGTCCTCGGGTGACGAAACGAACGCCCGAGCTACATCCACCCACGACCCGTCTCCGAGATCTAGGCGATCGAACTTGGTGCTGGTATTGATCGAGCCCGGCTGCGACACGTTGTGAGCGTAGGCGCGACAGCCTGCCCACTGGTTCGTCGGTTGCCGTCGTTCGTCGAACCCAATCGGTCCCGCGCCGGCACGAAAGCGGCAGTCCGCCGACTTTGGCTCGGCGTCACCCGGCGTGCGGGTAACGTCACCCACGGTGAGATGATCCTCGACGGAATCGAGTCGCTGAACAGTTGAAAACGGAGGTCTGTCATGCACATCGGAGTGGTGTTTCCCCAGATGGAGATTGGAAGTGACGTCGGCGCGGTACGTGCGTACGGCGAGACGCTCGGGGGCCTGGGCTACCACCACATACTCGTCTACGACCACGTGGTCGGGGCCGACCCCGCGGTACACCCACGGTGGGCTGGTCCCTACGACGTAACGACCACGTTTCACGAGCCCTTCGTGATGTTCGGGTATCTTGCGGCCCTCACCGATCTCGAACTCGTCACGGATGTCATCATCCTCCCCCAGCGCCAGACGGCGCTTGTGGCCAAGCAGGCAGCCGAGGTCGACCTACTCACCAACGGTCGGTTCCGCCTTGGTGTCGGCGTCGGCTGGAACCGAGTCGAGTACAAAGCCCTCGGCATGCCGTTCCACCAACGCGGGCGCCGCGCCGACGAGCAAATCGAGCTGCTCCGCCGCTACTGGACCGAGACCTCCGTGATCTTCGACGGTACGTTCGACAAGGTGAACGGCGCCGGCCTCGCCCCAATGCCGGTCCAGCGGCCGATTCCGATATGGATCGGTGGCAATTCGCCAGCGACGTATCGGCGAGTGGGACGGCTCGGCGACGGCTGGTTCCCGATGGTTCGCCCCGGTCCAGATCTCGACGACGCCCGCAAGCTGATCGAGGAAGCGGCCGGTGAAGTCGGCCGGGACGCATCGACGATTGGCATGGAAGGCCAAGTCTCGTGGAGCCGCACCGATCCCGATCGTTTCCGTCGACAAGTCCAGAGCTGGCGCGATGCCGGCGCCACACACCTTGGTATCGACACGATGTACCAGGGGCTCTCCGGCACCGCCGAGCACCTCGCCGCCCTCGAAACAGCTGCCGAAATCCTAGACCTTTAGGCAATCTCCGCCAACGCCTTCTTCGTCATCCCCGACGTACGGTCGCAGAGCCAACGAAATCACCCAACGTCGGTGTGAAGTTCCCCCATTCTCATCCCGAAACGGCGTCCGGGATTCGATGAATTGGAGCGGGAGTCGTTGTAGAGGGGGGCACGCTCTTTGCATGGCGAACGGCTCTAGTCGGGATCTGAGGAACCCTGGGGGTGAGATCGTCGATCGTGCGCACGCGACGTGCGGATGAAAATCACTCGTGCCGGCAGACCGGTTGCCCAGCTCATTGCCCTCCCACGGTCGGCCGCTCCCCTCGATGAGCTGCGGCGTCGTTGGCTCAAACTGCCGCCTATCGGCCCCGCATCCCTTCGCCGCGACATTGACGACGTCCTCGACCCGGCGCTCTGAGGTGGCGAGGGGAACGCGCTGCCGGTCACGCACACGTCGAACAAGCAGAGGCCGACTTCGATCCATTGCCCTTCGACGCGGCCGCGGAACGGAGCTTCGTTCGAGTGGCAGCGTCGTTTCGACCGGCAGGCCGGAAGACCTCGGCCCGCGCCTACGACGCGATGATCGCTGCCGTTTGCATGGCGAACGAACTGCCGATCCACACATGCAACCCGGCCGACTTCTCGGGAATCGACGTACTCGACGTGATCGACTTGATCGACGTACCTCATCCCGAACGCTGACCCGGCACTATCGGGATACCAGGGAGTCCATGATCTGCTGACCAGGCGCCCGAAGGCGCTCCTCCTGTTTCCGTGGAGGCCGAAGCGGCCGCAACGACCCGCCACCCAGCGCTGGCCGGCAGGCCGGCGCCCACAGCGTCGGCTCAGGTGACCCAGCCCATCACATCGACGATGACGTGGGTGGAGCCGCTGTTGTTGAAGAGCACGATCGCGCCTGACGGGCCAAGCTTCACGACCGCCAAGTTCGGCGCCGTCTGTCCGGGCCCGAGATTCACGTTGGAGGCCAACGGCTGGGTGGAGCCGGCCGGCCACACCGTCAGGTGCGTCGCCTCGGTCGGCTCGGTGCCGGTCAGGTTCACGATGACCGCACGGGCGCCACTGGGAGGCACGCCGGCCGAGCCGGCCACCTGTATGACCCTCTGCTCGCCTGCCCCGAACGGCGCGGCTGCCGTTCCTATGCCGAAGCGGGTATCGGCGAGTCGGGCCGGACCCATCGTTGCGAGCTTCCCGTCCACCGAACCGGTGTCAGCGACGAAGCAGCCGGCGAGATCGGCCAGCAGGTGCACGGTTCCGCTGTTGTTCCGGAGGGTGACCTTGCCGTCGGTCCCGACCGGGACCATCACGAAGTTGGGAACGGTCTCCCCGGTGGTGAAGTTCAGGTT
Organism: Actinomycetes bacterium; assembly: GCA_031415655.1. Lineage (GTDB taxonomy): Bacteria > Actinomycetota > Acidimicrobiia > Acidimicrobiales > Acidimicrobilacustridaceae > JAKOVR01. Next base: position 28,845 of record JANOSD010000083.1, on the reverse strand, counting down.
CGAGACCTCGGGCGGTGACCCACCAGACGGCCATACCGTCACGTGGCTCGTGGCCGTCGGGTTGACCGCCGTGATATTCACCGCGGCGGCGGTTAGCGGGCCGCCCGCAGCGGCACAGGGGCCCGCGAGGTCCAGGTCGCGGCTCTCACCGGGGCCGAAGGGCACCGGAACAGTGCTCCCGTCCCCTCGGGTGTCGAGCACTCGGCTCGGCTCGAGCGGCCGATACTCGGATCTCCCAGTCGCGGTTGCCGCTCGGCCGTCATCGATCCACCCGGCGAGGTCGGCGACGAGGTTGGTGGAGCCGGAGTTGTTGAACAGCGAAACCTTGCCGGTAGGACCGACCTTGGCCACGACGAGGTTGGCCCGGGTCTGGCCCGCCACCGTGTTGAGGTTGGACGTCACCGCACGCGGATCGCCGGTTGGCCACACCGTGATAAAGCTGGCCGCAGTTGGGCTCTCGGAGGTGACGTTGAGAACGACGCCGGCAACGCCCGCGGCGGGGAGCCCGGCCGTGTCGACGATCTGGAGCTCGATGCTGCCGCCCGCCCCCACCCGCCCTCCCGTGGTGCCGATGGGGATCCGCGTGTCGAGCACCCGGATCGGGGTGATCGGGTGGAAGCCACCGGGCGGTGGATCCCCAGCTCCGAACGTCGCAACGAACGACCGCGTGGCGGTGTTTCCCTGGGGGTCGGTCATCGTGACCCGTACGACAGCCCGGCCGCGGCGACTGGGCGCGCCAGTGGCCGACACGGACACCGTGCCGCTGGCCAACGGGGTAACGGCGATGTTGTCCGCAGGGAGCACCTCGGGATCGCTCGTCGACGTTTGGATTCCGAGCCCGGACGGAGTTGTCTGCTGGTCGCCGAAGCGCAGCGTCTGAGCGGTGGTCGTACCGCCGACGGCAGCGCTCTGGTCGCGCATGGTGGTCATCCACGGCTCGACGGGACAGCTCCGCGGATTGGCAGGTGAGCCGCACGCGTTGGGTCCCGGCGGGTTCGAGTCGACCGGATCGTCCGTGACGATGTTTGCGGGGTGGACCGCGCCGCCTACCTGCGCGTCGGTCAACGCTGCGTCGCAGTCAGTGCCGTGCAGTGCGCAGTTGGAGACGGCGTCAATCGGGCGGTACACGCCGTAGACGTCCATGTCGTTCACCTGCCACAGGTTCGGGACGTAGTGGTCGGCCACCAGATTGTTGGCCGGGTCGCTCACAACAGTGAGGTGCGTCTTCTGGTCGGCGGGCAGCGCCAGAGATCGGAACGCCTCCGTGGCTATGCCGTTGTCGAGGTTTGCGTCCTCCTCGAAGCTGATGGTCAGCCACCGGGTCTGGGCAGGGACGGCGATCGGGCCGCTGCCGACCCCTGCGGCCACGTACGGCGCCATCGGTACGACGAAGAGCCCGCTGCCTCCCCAGCCGCGCTGGCCGGCGAGCTGGGCGAGCCGGGGGGTGAAGCTCCCACCGAGCGAGTGCGACACGATCCCGACGCGAGACATATCGGCGCGCGCCGACGATTCCGCTCCTGCGGCGAAGCCTGCGTCTTCCATCGCGATGTGGTCGGACATGGTGGCCGGTTCGGGGTAGCTCGGATACACGACGACGAACCCTCGGCTGACCAGATGATCGATCAGGGCGACGTAGGCAACCGGATGGCGCGCCGTCGAACCGTGGGCGAACAATACGGTGGGACGAACTCCGCCACACTCGCTTCCGCCCTCCGGTTCGAACACGTAGACCAGCTCAGTGCTGACCGTCGGGTGCGGGATCGTGAAGAACGACTTCGTGCACGGCCCGTTGACCCCCAGCGGTCCCCCGTCGGCTGCGAGCAACGCCTCCGCAGACGTCGGACCGGGTGAGAGCAGGCTCGCCAGAGCGGACAAGACCATGGCCGTGGCGACCACGACCACGAGCACGGCGCTCCCCACGGTCGACCAAGGGGACCACCCGCCGAGCCCCCGTCGGTTCTCGGCGGCGTGCGCGGGCCAACGGGAACGGCGGTACATGCCGTGGTGAAGGTAGCGGACTCGTGCGAGTGGCACTCGCCATCCGTCAACGGGCGGCCATGGTCACCGCACGGACGCTGGTGGTCTGGGGCGGACGGAGAATCGATCCGCTTCGGCCAAACGGGGGCGTGCCCACCCAGCCCTGGGCGTTTCATCCTCGGGGATGGCGCAGACGAACGTTGGTCGGGCCACCCGTCGGGTTCGGTCAGTTTGGAGCCGCCGAGGGACTTGAGCGATTGAGACCACAGTGCCTGCCGAGCAGTTGTTCGACCTCGACGCGCACCTCGTCGTACGCGACTGGCCAATCCACACGACCCGAGGAGCAGTCGATGGGTGAACCCGCACGGTCATCGTGGCGCTCCCCGCCGATGTCCGACAGATCGACCAGACAGGATTCGTGCGGACCTTCCTCGATGAAGCAACCGAACCGCATCGCGTTCAGGTTGGTGTACTCCTTGTGGCCGGAGCCGCAGACGAGCCATTCCTCGCTCGCGTTGTCGACATCGTCAATCGACCCAAACGAACGGTCGGAGGAATTGCGTCACGTCCATCTGGTTCCGGGTGAGCCCGTCCGACCGCCTGCCGATTCTGGCCGATCTGCTGGAGGCGGTCGAAAATGTGCAGGACGGACCATTCGTGATGGCCGCCATCTCCCACATGACCGAAGGGTTTGGGCTGGTGGTCGACCTAGGTGACGCGATCTGTTGTGCGCGTTGCGCAAGGCGGAAACTATCACCACTTGATGGCGGAAAACGACATCCACATGAGGCGGACTGGTACACTCTGTCGCCGTGACCGTCGACTGGATTCCACGAGGGCTCCTACCAGTGCTCCGGGACGCGACGTCACACGGCCTGCCAGTGACGGTGCTCATCGGCCCGCGCGCCTGTGGGAAGACGACCCTGGTCCGGAAACTGATCGAAGAGGGCGCGTACCAGCGTTATGTCAGCTTCGCCGATCCCGGTGTACGGGCGGCCGCGGCTGCGTCGCCGCTGTTGTTCGTGGAGTCCCTCCCGTTCGGCACCGTGATCGACGAAGCCCAACTGGTCCCCGAGGTCCTCGTGCCGATCAAGGAGACGGTGGACTCCGTCGGGCGCCCCGGCCACTTCCTCCTCACCGGATCAACGCGTGTCGACCTTCCGACCATGGGTGGCACCCATCCCCTCGCCGGCCGATTCGCACGATTCGAGCTGGCGCCGCTGAACGCAGCCGAACGAAACGGCCAGCCGACCTCCACTATCACGACGCTCATCGAGGGCGACCCCGGCACGCTGACCGTCACCAACCTCAAGGGCGTCGACTACGACCGAGTGGCAACGACCACGGGCTATCCCCTGCTCGTCACATCCGGCGCTGATCACCGGCGATGGCGTCGTGACTACTTGCGCAGCGTCATCCCGGAGACCCTGACCGAGTCGGCCCACGTCGTAGACCACCAACGCTTGACGCGCCTGCTCGAAGGAATCGCCGGAATCGCCGGTCACGAACTGGTCCTCAACCATCTCGTATCGGATCTCTCGATCGACCGTCGAACCGCGTCGCGCTACCTTGACCTGCTGGAGGAGATGCGCCTCATCCGGCGGCTGCCTGGCCTGCGCATGAAAGCGACCGACACGGAGCGGGCCGTGCCAAAGCTGCACATGGTGGACCCGATCCTCGTCGCTCCCGACCCCGGTGGAATGAACGACACTCGCCGCGGCGCGCTGCTCGAGTCGTTCGTTGTCAACGAAATCGCGACACAACTTGAGTGGGTCGGTGGGGCCGACGGCCTCTTCCATTGGCGCGACCGCCGCCGCGACGAGGTCGACCTCGTCATCGAGCGAGACGACGGCTTCATTGCCGTCGAGGTGAAGCGAGCGCGCGAGGTGCCATCGGACGCCACGGCTGGCATCAGCGCTTTCCGAACGCGCTACCGCAAGCGGTTCCGACGCGGACTGGTGATGTACGCCGGACCCCACGTCCTCCCCCTCGGCGATGCCATCTGGGCTGTGCCCATCTCGACACTATGGAGCCAAGGCAAAACCTGACCTGAGCCCTACTTCCAGAAGTTCCGCCCCTCAACCTGGTTCGGCTCGACAACTGAGACCGCACCATGTGAATCGACCAGTCTTTTGCGTCCGGTCCGTGTCGGTGTGGAGTGACGGTGCCGGAATCTCGATTGGTGTCCAGACCGGCACCTGAAGGCGCCGAACATTCATCGGCCCCGTGTTTCTGGATTTTTCGGTCCTGGTCGTGATCGGTGCAGTACCGCCGCCATGATCCTGTTCGCTCGCTTCGCACGGCACGTTCTCACCTGGGACCGAGGGGTCGCGCAGGGCGCTCCGAACGACGATCACGTCCTCACCCCGATCAGGCCAAGCCATCCGATCGACGACGAATAACGTGCGCCGGACTCATCAACGATTACCGACCCGCAGCCTGAAAACCCCACGGCAAACAAGAACGGCGAGGCCTTGTTTCATCGTGCCCCAATGCCCACCACGATCAGGCAAGCCTCGTCCGATCCACCGACCTCAACCCACGAACGAATTCTCGCCATAAACAAATCTCCCCTGGTGCGGTCGGCCTCGGTGTCATAGGCGGTGACCGCTGCGTCACAGGCGGTGACCGCCGCGTCGGCGCCCACTCTGACGCGGCGGCTGTTGTCCCCGATCCCGATGAGCCGGCACGGCTCATGGTGCTTCCACCCGCGGAAGCTCTTCGCCGTGCACGGCCCTGCCGAGCGAGAAGGACATGGCAATCGACGGGCTGACCGACGCGGAGTGGAAAGCTTTCGAGAGGGCCATCACGGAGCGGCGGCGAAACGGTTCGGTTCCACCGGCCGAGGTTCCTTGATGCCCGTCGCTATCGCTACCGCTGTCGACGTCGCTGTCGGCAGTCGTTGCCATGAGGCTCAGTCGTCGCTGCCACGCAGCAGTTGGATCCCGTCGTTGATCTCGAAGTCCTCGAAGTCGCGAAGGTTCAGGGTGGGCAGCGGCACGTGTTTGGCGATGCAGCAAGCGGCGATCTACGAGTCGTTCGCCGGGCGGGGACGGTCGCTGGTATCGGCGCGTGCGGGGATGGTGCCCCACGTTCGCGTCACCTCGCGATCGGCGGGAATGATCACCACCGTGTGCAGCCACGCCTCGGGCTTCTGACGAGTGCGGACGCCCCACGATCGACGTTCCGCCCACTTGTAGAACTCGCCCACGGTTATGAAGGGCACCAACAATGTTGCGCCGTTCAGATGCCGGCCCAGATCCACCGGGAGCCGACCTTTCTGTGGGAGCGACGCGGCGTCAGCATCGAGGAGGACCAGCGCCATCAGGCGATGTTGGCGCGCCGGGAACGGCGAACGTCTTCGATGAACGCATCGACCTCGGCATCGTCCTCCCAAATGTCGATCGCCGCGACCTCAACGCAAAGTTCCGGACCAACACCCTCGCGCGCCGCCAGTTCCTCTGCGGCACGCGACTCGTGGCGAGATCGGTCGTGAAGAATCGGGTTCGGCCCTGTGTGTCACCTCCCGCAACGACCACGCATCTCTTGCCCGCCGCGCCTCAGCTCAGAGTCAGAACCCGGACGAATCGACATCGCCGTCGCGGCACCCGGAAGCAGCGACGCGCCGCGGACCAGGCCGCCGAGTTTTTCCTAGGTGTCGCCGATGGTCCAGGTACCGTTCGCCATGCCCGCCCGGTGTCAGCGTTTCGCTTCTGTCGCCTCGCTCACCTGCAGGTCGGAGTGCGGGTCCTCGAACGTCAGGGGCGCCAACTCGGTAGTGGCGTCGTCTCCGCCACGCCCAGCAGCCCAGCGAGAAGGGTGGGGCCCGGCTCAACCAATCTTTGCGAAAAAGTCGTCACCGCAATCGGCTCTTTCGGACCGATTTCGACGTTGGGACCACCGGACCCAACGACCCTCCGCAACCGTCGATGCACGGTCCCAAACAGCGAAAAGCGAGCAAAACGGGTCGTCCGCGCTGCACACCAGCCCGCCTCGAACCCCCCGAAACTACCACGACGGTTTCGTCTTGGCTCGCATCGTCAGGGTCGAGCAACGTTGGCTGCCCTTCGCCGAGGCTCCTTTTCTTCCTGCGGCGCAGCGTCCTTCCCACGTTCAAGACCGACGCCCAACCCGTGGTCGACAAGCCGCCCCCATGGGAGTTCGAGTATCCGTTCGAGGCGCCGCCGTCGGAACTCGCGACGATCCTGAACGACGAATGGCACTACGAGTCCCAGAACCTCAGAGTGCGCGCTGAGGTCGTTCCCCGCACCGGGCAGCATCTGGCCATGGTCCGGTGTGGGGAACAGCTCATCTGCGACTACTGGGCCGATCGTGACGGCACGGCGCCGCCATCGAACCTCTTCCCGAAGGCGGTCGATCAAGCTGAGCAGTTGAGGCGCGTGGGGGAGGTGGTTGCGTGTAATTTCTCGGACTTGATCGAAAAGCTGACCCCGGAGCGCATGCTGTTCGAGATCGAGGATTTCGGGGCCGGCGAGTACGCGGACCGGCACTGGATTGCCGCGTACCGCAAGCACCTCCGACCATCAACTCCCCACTGAGCCTGCTCAGATCTGAGGAATGCTGGCCGCGGCTACGCCCCGCCGGAACGAAAATCGGGCACGAGCCGAACGTCGATCCCGCACCCCAACCTCCACACGTCAGTTGACAAGCTCCCCGCGTAGCCGTACTACGCCGCCGGAAACGGAGCGGCCATCGAACCCGCCGGTGGAGCGAGCGGCCGGTTCAAGCCTGCGGGTCGCTTGGGTTGCCGACCGCACGCACAATCAGGATCGGCGTACCGTGGGAAGGTGGACGGGAACACGAAACCAAACGACCATCGAGCCCCGATCCCCGACGTCCGCCTGACGAGGGGCGAGGCGGCTGCGGTCGTCCTTGTCACGGTGGCCATTGTGCTTGCTGTCTTGGCGGTCATCGTCAAGCAGGTGGTTGACGCGCAACCCGGCAAGGTTCGCGTATCGTTCCTCGACAACTCGCCAGCCTTGGTCGTCGACGTGGAGGGTATCGATCGGGAAGGGGATCTGATTCTCTTCAACTCGCACGCCATGCGGATGCCAGGCACGGTGCAAAGCCAGTTGAGTGGCCCACAGGTGGTCGCGATACCGGTCCACGACGGCGTGCCCGGCCGGACCCGTACGTTGGTTGCCGGCAATGCTCGGGTCACGAGAGACAAGCATTTCCTCCTCGTGAAGAAGACGACCGACTCGAAGTCCAGGCAGTTGGTTCGGTTGGCGGACATGCGCCCGGTCGCAGAATTCGAGGACCACGTTGACATTGTCGGCCTCGACGCTGACTCCATGCTCGTGTTTGGCTCGACGTACGACGCACGGGTGAACGAGGTCCACCGGATCAACGTCCGAGATCGCACCGATGTGACCCTGGCTCTCGGACTATCCCGGGGGGTGCGACCGCTGTGGACTCTTGACGGAAGCGTTGGCGTTTGCGAGCTTGAGATACGCGATGGTGGGAGTTCTGAGTCGTGTTCCCGCACTCTGATTCTGGACCCGAGTACCGGTGCCACGTCACCGTTCTCCGAACCGGTCCCGCCACGGTTCTCTGATGACGGGCGAGTTTGGATCGGCGCCGGCGAGGGTAGAGCGGTACGTGTTGGTGGCCACGCCGTCTACGGCGGCACGAACGGCGGCAAGGCGACGTTGCGGGTCGGTGGGTTTGCCGGCCCGTTGAAAGACGACTTCTCTCGGGAGGTTGATGCCGGCCAGCTTTGGGATCTCAACGCGACAGCCGATGGGAAGTGGCTGTTGACCAGAAACCCGTCGCGGACGTTCCTGGCGTGTTCGGTTCCGATGCTGGAATGCTCGCCGATTTCGGTACCGGAGTTGCCTGCGTCCTTTGCCGGAGTGATCCCAGCGTCTCATCTGCCGCCGTGATGCTTCTTGGTGTTGGCGGTCAGCAGGATCTGCCAGGTGGGGGGACAACTGCGGCTGACCGGTGACGGCCAGTTCGTCACGGTGGGCGGCGGCGGCTCCGAGGTGCCGCGCTTATCCCCGATGGTTTTGGAGCCGGTCAGATCGGCCCTTATGTCCGCTCGCGGATCGGTCCGAGTCCGGGTTGTTGGGACAATCCAGGAGGCATGATCGCGAACGGTGCGATGATGGCTCGGTGAGGATTTTCGTTGCTCCCTACGGTGATTGCGGCAAGGCGCGCTCGGGGGAGTGGGTTGACCGCCTTGAGCGCGCGGGGCACGACGTGGATCTCGGACCCCAGCTGCCCTACTCGCAAATCTTCAGTCTGCTCAAGCGGTCAGATGTTGTCGTTGCCCCGCTCGACTACCCGTGTACAGCCGGCACGCAGTGGGCGGTGATCATCGAGTCAGCGCTCCTGGGCAAGGACACGCGCGACGGCGCGTCTGGTGTGTGGACGCCGAGGCCAACCTTCATGTGGTGGTCGGAGCCATTACCAGAGCCGCTGTGGGTGACGATGTTCGTCGACCAGGGCGCTGTTCGTCTTTCTGGTGATTTCGAGGCCGCGGTCACGGCGGTACTCCAGGCGGCCGATACAAAATGACAACGTCTGCGAGGACACGTTCCCAGCGCGGCGCCGACCGCCGAATCAACGCGGTTGCGGATCAGGCGCGATGAGGCTGCTGGTTCAGTCGCTGGTCGGGAGGGCGCTTCAGCAGGTAGCGGATGCCTGGTGGATACTCGGTCCCGTACATGGCCACGGCGCCCGACTCGTCGCATAGGACTACCGGACCGCCTCCATCGAACAGCTCAGCGATCGCTGCCTCGCTAGTTCCCTCGGTCGAGTCGGAGTTCGTTGTCGAAATGATCCACCAACTGGACGGACGGTTGTCCCCGACGAGGGCCAAGACATCAGACGGCGTCACGCTCGATTGCAGTCCGTCGCGAATGCTGGCTCCATCACGATCTGGTCGGCCAGCCACCGATGGAACTTCGACCGAGCCTTCCTGTCGACGGTCCGGCGCTTCAAGGCGCGAACCGCGTTCTCTCTGGCAGTGGGTGCGATGAACGCATCCACGAACGCCATCTCACGCGGGTTCATCGGAGCATGATGCCGCACTGGTCGACTTGAACCGTCTCCGGTTGAGGGTGTCCCTGATCATGCGGGCCATATCCCGCGCCATCCCGGGTCGTTCGCGTCCCAGATCGCCGCTTTTTCAGCACGGGCCTGAGTGCGTTGTTTCGGGATGCCGGTGGAGCTACACGTCGTGGATCGGGACGGATCTGCGGATCGAGTCGGCCACTTGCTCGATGTGGGCTCGATTCGAGGTGACGACCGCGTCGTGACGTCGAATAGCCCCTTCGGCGACAGCAACGTCCACGGTGTCATCGAGGCCGCACTTCGCGACGAGGGCGCCCACGCGGCGGGCTTGGACCTCGCTCAGGTCCTCGACCTTGCAGCCTTTGAGCAGCATCGACAGTCGATGCTGTGGTCCGCCGCGCCAAGCCTCGGCCAGTACGCCGGCGGGAACCGTCGGGGGCAAACCCCGGGCGATCGCGGCACGATGCAAAGACCAAAGGAGTCGATCGTCGCGTTCCGCGGCGATGAGCGCACCCGTGTCGTAGGTGAGCCCTTCGGCACTCACGCGCTCTTGGCCGCCCGATTGCCGAGCAGCCGGTCGAGCAGAGCCTCGCCCGCTGCGCGTTCCTCGGCGGTGAACTCGCCGGCGGTGGCTTCCCACTCTTGGACGCCTCGAAGGCCTTCCCGCAGGAATAGCTTGTCTTCGGCCGCGCTCGAGAGCCACGCCGAGAAGGACACACCCTCCTCGTCGGCGGCGTGCTCGACTCGGTCGGCCACGGTGTTGTCGAGGGATACGGATCGCTTGGTGACACTCATCTCCGACAAGGTAGCACCATCGGTAGTACCACAGCGAGGGATGCCCCCGACCACCCCGCGAGCGCACCCGGGACGGCTCAGCGAGGAGCGGCCTGCGGCCATAGCTTTGTGTCGCTGTCCGCTTGACACGTAAAGGCCACGTTGATCGCCGGGCCGCCGCCTAAATTGATGTGGTGTCTGTTGTTCCCGATCCCGACGAGCCGGCCCCGCTCACGGTGCTTTCTCCCAAGGACGCCCTTCGGCGCGCACGGCCACTGCCGAGCGACAAGGACCTGGCAATCGAAGGCCTCACCGACGCGGAGTGGACAGCCTTCGAGAAGGCCATCACTGAGCGGTGACGAGACGGGTTGGGTCAGCCGTTGATCATCGACACGATGGTGCTGTCGTCGATGATCAACGCTGCCCGGCACCCTGACACGGCGAAGGAATACCGGGCACTGATCGATGGCCGTCCGATTGTCATCTCCTTCGTGACCGTCACCGAGATGCGCTACGGCGCGACCAAAGCGGGTTGGGGCGAGTTCCGCCGCCGGGGGCTCGAACGCGATCTCGCGGTACTGGCGATTGCCCAACCCGATGACGAACTGATGCGCCATTGCGCCGGCCTACGCGCCCGCTGCGAACGTGCCGGCAAGGGCGCTCGGCCAAAAGATCCGCGAAGCCGACCGATGGATCGCGTCGAACGCGATCATGCTGGCCGCAGACCTCGTTTCAGACGACTGTTTTTCAAGACATCCCTGATCTTCGAGTGCCCGCTCGCGCCAAACGAGCGCCTTGACCTGCGACACGCGACAGCCAGGGCCAAGCTCACCCGATATCCGCCCACCCGCTACCCCAGCCCCGATCACCTACAACTCCACGGTCCAGAGGCTCGGGCTCCTCGTCTTGCCGGGCCGCCAGCCGCCTTTTCCGTACTTTCGTTCGTGTCAAGTCGGCTCGTCATCGACGGGTTGGTCCGCCGCGGAGATCCTGCCTTTCTTGTCGCGTCCAGTTCGGTCAGTGTCGTGGTGAGCGCGGCGGGCGGTGCAGGTTTTTGATGGCTGCCTTCGCTGAGTTGGCTTGGTAGTCGAGAACGAATGAACGCGCTTCGTCGGCGAGTGTTGTGAGGATGCCTTCGATGAGGTCGATGTCGCCGTTGCGGGCGGAGGCGAACCAGGCATTCTCGTGCTGGTAGTCCAAGCCGTAGTCCTCCCAGACGCGCAGTTCGCAGAGGTCCTGCCAGTAGTGCTCAGGGGTCATTCCTGCGGATCGCCAGTCGATCTTGAGGTACTCGAGCCACGTTTCGGTTCGCATGTCGCCGAGGCAGCCGCTGCTGTCATCGGCGATGTCGGCGAACTCGATCGCGGCGGTATAGAAGGCTCGGTAGAGGGCGAGCCGTTCGGCGAGGCTGCGCCGCGGTCCGTCAAGATCATCGAGTCGCCGCTGGAGCACGTCGGTGGCTCTGGATGTCTGGCGTTCGGTCACCCATTCTTTGCGTTGGATCGTCGGGCGGAACTTGTCGTAGAACACCGCTGGGTCACAGGTGAAGGTGGGCCAGTGCCCGAACCGGGAGCGGCGACGGAGTCGGTCGGCGGGAAGGTCGCGCATAGGTGGTGTGCGGGCGTAGGCGCCGAAGGGGATGTTGGCTTTGAACTTGGCTCGGGCGCGGGAGGTGATCTTGCGGTCGCCGAGGATGGCCGGGCCGGCGAGATCGGCAGGGTTGAGGCCCACGGCGTGGAGGCGCTGGTTCAGGTCGAGCAGATGGCTGAGACGGGCGTCGTCGCTGTCGCGGCTGTAGAGCATGGTGGTGTGGTTGTCGCGGATCCGTGCGGCGATGACGCCGGCGAGATCGTTGATGTCCCCGGCATGGTCCTTGACGGCGATGACGCAGCACCACAGGTCCCACCATGACCAGTCCCGGCCGGCGACGCTGTTGCACTGCTCGGGGCCGTACACCCGTGCCGGGTCGTCTTCGATGGTCACGTCGCTCGTTCAGGTGAGGTAGAGGTTGGCGGCAAGGTCGAAGCCGTCGACCGCGAGACCGAAGAACTCGCCGTCGCCGAACACCGACGGTTCGTATCGCTCGTGGGCGTAGCTGTAGACGGCGAGCGACCAGCGGTCGGGACCGAAGAACCGGAGCCGGCACAACTGCATTCCGTCGGAGCGGTCCCGGACGGGCAGCGCCTCCTGCCCATCGAGTTCGTAGGCGTCGATGTAGCAGAACTGTGCGTGGAACCGGACGTCGATCTCGTGGTCCTCGAAGGTTCGTTTGGCGTGCTCGACGATCGCCGCTCGTGTTGCCTCGCGCGAGATCTCCGGGACTGGGCGGCCACCGCTGTGCGGATTGAACTGCCAGACGCGCTTGGACACCGCACTCCTTCCTGAGCGTGACGGACAGTGAACCGGTGCAGGCTATACAGCCGTCCATGGGTGTCTGCCCAATGACTGTCCCAGGAGCCCCCGGCCCGGGATCGAGCCGCCGGCCCGGGATCGAGCCCCCGGCCGTAACCACTCAGGTCAGGGTTGCTGATGGTGGAAGCCACCAGCCGGGTGTATCTTGCTGGTGTTACGAGCACGCTGAACGGCGGGTGGAGCGCCCAGGCGGCACGCAACCTCTCGACGCGAAGCGATCTCGGAGGTGTTGCCGAACTCCGGGTCGTCGCGATGCGCGTCGAACACCGCGTTCGCGAGGTGCGCTTTGTCCCACTCGACATCGGTGACCGAACAGGCAAGCCACCGGTAGTAGGGCTGGCGGGCGATCTCGAGGACCCGGCACGTCACCGTCACGGGGATCCCGTCGCCGTCCACCCTCGACTTGGGGCCCCGCCCGGGTCTGGAGCACGTCTCGACAGCCCCGCTGTGTCAACAACACCCAGGTGAACCTCAAACAGGGCTAGTCGTCGCAGGACCATCCTTTGAAACCAGCTGTGGGTTGATCGACCATGGACGTTTCCCCATGGCCATCTGAAGGATGTAGCACGTCTGAGGGTTCGATCGGGCGCAACGAACCTGCAAGCAGGATGACTTCGTCCTCCGGGATCCCCGATGTTTCGAGGACAGCCGTCGCATGATTCTCCGGCAGTGGAACGACCGTGAGAATTCCTCCTCCTCCGTGCACGGTAATGACTAGCATCTCCCCGCCTTTGGAGGGGACTAGGTCAAACGTGGTGCCGCTCCGGTTCTTGCGCATCCATCGCAGCCCCGCAAAACCTGCTAATTCGGCGTGGAAGATCGAGGATCTTACGTAGGACGCATTAGGCGCCGAGCCAAACAGTTCCGCTCGGAAGGCGAAGGAGTCCGAAAAGAAGTGGGAAGGATCGACTCCGTCGTAGAGCGTGCTCCAACCAAGATTTGTCAGCTCAGCATCGTCTTGGGAGGCCATGAAGATCAGCTCCTCATGCGTCCTGTCCCGACTCGCAACGAGCCGCGCGTGCCCGGCAGAGTCCCGCCACGCGACAACGAGGAGTGCCTCCTCGCCCGGATGTCGCGAAACTCGCGCCGCACATCCGTTGACCTCCGCTCTTGGGGTTTCATCCAGGACTGGATGGGCGAACATTGATCCAGTCGGCGGTTTGGCTGCCTCAAACCACAGCACACTATCTCCCGCTGCGGTCTCACGAATCTGAACGTGCCCGATCGCGCCGGCAGAAGCGTCTACAAGAGGATTGCCATTCACCGTGGACTCCAAACGGAGATAATCCGGAGTGTCACCGGGCACCAACGCGAGCGGCGAGGGCGACCCACCATCACTACTGAGGGCCACTGGCTCTTCAGCCGAGCGGCCCCGGTTGAAAGCGACAAGGCCAACAATCAGCGCCCCGACTAGACCAGCCATCAGCGCGGGCAATACGACCCGCTGGCTGCGAGGCCCTCGCGAAGGCCAATAACCCTCGTTCCCTGGGCCTGTCTCGGCTTGCGCCTGAGCAGCGGAGAATACTGCGTCAGCGCCCCGGGCTTGACCCCTATTGGTTTCACGCCTGATTCGGTCCCCTTGGTCGGTCATGGCCCTTCTCCGTTCTGGTGGTTAGGCGGTTGTAGCGATGCTGCAAGGGCTCGGTGTGCGCGCGACAGCCGCGCTCGCACCGCGACATGGCTCGACCCCGTCATTCGGGCCGCTTCCTTGGACGTGTACCCTTCGACATCGACAAGTACGAGAAGTACGCGGGTCAGCTTCGGCAGACCCTCGAGGATCGGCGGCGTGGTAACGATGTCGGGTTCCGACGAGTATTGGGTGTCTGGGACTCGCTCCATCAGGCGTGTCTTGTGGCGGAAATCCTCCCGCCGTTCGTTGCGACTGATGTTGTGGATTGACGAGATCAGATAGGCGAGCGGCTCGTCCAGATCAGACAGGCTCGTTCGCCGAAGGGTTCGTGCGAGTGCCTCTTGGACGAGGTCGTCTGGATCAAGGTGGGATGCTGTACACGCCGCCGCCACTCGACGCAGTACCGGGTACAACTCTGAGAACAGTTGCCCATCATCCATTGATCGAACGCCGGACGCAGCGTAGTCACGGCGAGTCTGTGGCCTCACGGCGCGCTTGCCCGAAACGGGCCAACGATCCTCTGCCACTCCCATATTCTTGGTCACATGGAGGGTAACACCTCAGGCACACCAGTTGTGACACCCCGCATTGACTCTTCTAAAATCTCCGCGTAGGCCTATACGTTGCCTCTTGTAGAAACCTCCGCTGTCGAACTGGTCTTCTCAATCCTGCGACCCACGGTCATCCGCAACGGCAACTTCACCCATGCAACGACCTGATCGCCAAGTTGGTCACCCACGCCGCCGACTACGACCAGGGCACGAAACCGGCCACGTGGGCCTACGCCGATGACCCACCCCTCGCTTGAACCGTGCGAGACATGCTCGTGCTCCTGGTTGACAGCACCAATGAGCCCTACCCTGCCGTGCGGACGGGTGTCTGGCGTTGGGTGGCTGCCACCGTCGTACCGCACGCGGCATTCGGGTCGACGGTGGCGTCGACATGCTGGTTCTTTGCCGTGTCAGCCTCGACGTAGAACGGGCAGTCACCCGTTCCGACCTCGATCCGGAACACACCCACGAACTGGGTCGAGGCGAACCCGTAGTACCCAGCGGACCCCCGCTCAACCTGTTCGCCCTGCGCATTCGTCACCACGTACGGTGCAGCGGCCAACGCGCTGAACCGCTTTGCCAACGGGTCTCCATCGCTGAACCAGATGGTGATATGACCACGAGGACGGACCGAGTCTGTGGCGGTCGGTTCGTCCGCCGCCCCCTGCGTCTGACCGCCAAGTTCGAGTGTGTTGGGGTTTTCGGCAGCCGGACCACCCACCTGGGTTCCGAGCTCACCACTTTCCGGGACTCTGTAGCCGAGGCCAGCTCCGCCGATTATGGCGAGCGCCACTGCCACGACAACGGTGCGTGACACACGTCGACGTCTCGCAGTCCGCGCTGCGCCGGCGGTGACGGCAGCCAATACCTAGCCCTCGGCGTCTGGCGGCTGGCTGAACTCGGCGAAGATCGCGTCGAGGTGGTTCATTTCGGTGCTCCTTCAGGAAGCTGGGCGGAAGCGATGTTCCGTTCGATGGCGACCTCAGTCAGATCGGCACCGAAGCGAAGGACCACGGCAGTTCGCTGTCGCTCGGGAAGGTCCACAAGGAGTTCCCAAAAGCCAATTGACGTTGGGACGCTGTGCTCGAGTTGGCGTTCCATCTGCGCCGCGATCACGAGCCGTTCTTCCTGGCTGCGGCGGCGGGCGATGCGCCGCCCGTGGTTGAGTGCGGTCCGGTAGGTCCAACCGGCAGGAGACGCCAGGCCACCAACACGGTTCCAGGCTGCAGCTGCCCTGGTGAATGCCTCGGCCGTCGCGTCAGCGGCGGCCTCCCGATCACCCAGCGCCATGCACATCGACGCCAGGACGGGTCGGTAGTGCGCCATGAAAAACGACTCGAACGAGCCTGGACCCTCGGCGTATTCCTCGTCCATGTTGAATAGAGTCACGACGCCCCCCAAAATGCCGACCCCACAAGAGAGTTTCCGTTCTCTCCTTCCAATCTAGAGAATCCAAGTTTAAATCTGCGTGGGCTGGGACGGTCGTCCTTGGCGTCGAAGGCGACCATCGTTGGGTTCAGGCTCGAGCGGTTGGTGTTGGCCAACGAGCAGCGCGACTGGCTTGAACATCGGGTGCGTGCGCCCACCTCGTCGGTGCGTGAGGTGCGCCGAACCCGAACGATCGTGCCGTGAGAGGCTTGCATGCAGCTGGCGAAGAACGGTGTTGAAGTCGGGAGTGATCAACACGAGGTTGTCGAGTCGAGTGACCTAAGCGGTTCCTCGCCTACGTCGCTTCGAGAACTGATCTACAAGGCCCGGCGGGGTCCACCGGTCAGTGCTCGGAGCCAGCCGTTGAACCCGCCGACCCACTGTCGCTATGGCCGGTCGAACTCGCCCCTCTACGGAGTATTGTACCTGACGAACAGGTCTGCATTGATTGCGGCCATTCCAGAGCCAATAGCGGCAATTCTCTCCAGGACGGGAAGGGCAAGATCCGGCATGTGAGGGTAGAGATAGCTCGCTGCCATCACGCGAACCTCATCAGTACTGTCAGAATGAATCAACGGCAATAACGCTTCCTTGGCCTCGGTGTCGGACAAACTGCGAATCCATTTGTCGAAGGCAGCCGTATGGGAATAGGCAGCATCTGAATCTCCGCGCTCGATCGAGTTCACTCCAAGCTGATAGAGCTCTACTACCCGGCGGGAGAGGTCGTTGGTTGGGTCCACGGACATTCCTTTCCTTGACTTATGACTTCGCAAGCCCATTCTCGACTAGACGCAATCACCGAGACGCGAGGTTCACTGGCGATCTCGCTCCCCGTCAAACCTTACACTCACGGGATTAGGCACCTCTCTGCGCGTTTCGTAGTTACGAATTGCGACCCGAGCGCTGTTGCATGGCTGTCGAGGTAGACCGGGCCAAAAGGAGCATTTGCCGCCCTCAGTTTGGTCTGCACAACGAAGGTCGGTCGTACTCAGTCGAACGGACTCGTTGACAACTGCCGCGTGAGGAGGCCCCCGGCTCGGCACTTACCGAGGCGGACCGGTTGAACCCGCCCCCGTGCGAGCCGGGCTCGACGGATCGGTCACGACAACCGCATCAAACTCACAAAGATCGCCAAGTCAGATATGGGCGACAACGAACCGAGCCGAAGTTCGATCCATCACGAACTCCCCGGTGTGCGCTGCAACGCCGCTGCCGGCCGGCTCTCCCCGTCGCAAGGCGGCCGACTACGACCAGAACCCGACACCGTTCAAATGGACCGAAGTCGCCCACCCGCTCGTCGCCGGAACCGTGCGCCCGCTCCTGCGCGCCAGCACGAGACAACACGAGCCAACTCCAACCAAAGCACGCCCACTCTCTCGGTGAGGGCGCCGGCGATGAACCCGGCGCTTGTGACCATGACGACCGGGTCGATGCACCGACGGGGCTCCTGAATGGAACCAACTCCAGCGATCGACCGGGCGGTCGGCCATGCGCACAGTCGCGTTCACCACGACTCGGTTCTCCACACTGCTGTCGGGCATTGGGTTCGGCCGAATGGAACAGAGCGTTGCGTCGGGAAGGTCAGCGATTCCGACGTTTGCATCGGCCTTGGGCGCGGAAATCGATGGACTTGAGGTGGGCGGCTGGGATGTCGAGCACTGTGGCGACTTGGTCGACCGACAGGTCGGCGATGTAGTGCAGCGTGAGAGCCAGCCTCTGTTGCGCCGGCAGTTGTGCGAGCCCGGTGCGCAGATCGAGGACGGCGGCGGCCAGGTCCTCATGCCCGGGGTCGATCTCCGACACCGCCCAGGGCGCCGAGCCGGAAGCCATAGCGCTCTCCGCATCAGTACCGGTCCGCCGACGCCGATCTGAACGCCGTTGGTCAGCCAGGCGGTTCACCGCCACACGGCGCACCCAGGCCGCCGGATCGTCGTACTCGCGAACCTTGTCCCAATGCCGACTGGCATGCACGAACGCGTCCTGTACCGCTTCGGATGCCCGATCACGGTCGCCGCACGCTGCACCAAGTGCCCGAACAAGCTGAGCATGCTCCTGCACGAAGAGCTCCTCAACCTCACTGATCAAGTTCACAGGCGAAACCCCGTACAGGCTCGACCACTCGGCTGACGCATCACTGTGTTACCACTCCACGACCGCCCTCTTGGTTGAGAAGAATCACGGCTATCACGAGAGTCCGCGCCGCGGGTGCATCATTCTCGGTGCCACCACGCATGGAGGCAGTGATGACTACTGGACTCGGGAGAGAGCACGCCGATGCCGCGGTGGAAGGGCGTGATCCGTTCATCCACCGCACAGTTGTGACTATTTTGCAACCGATCAGGTGTGAGCGGGGTGTAACCCAGGATGAGACTTGTGAGCGACGCCAGCGGTACTGGTCCGGTGTCGCGCCGTGTTCCGGTTGACGAGGACTTCGACGTGCTCTTCCGTGCCACCTACGCGCGGCTGGTTGTTGCCCTCGGGTTGTTGGGCGATCGGAGCGCAGCCGAGGACGCTGTGCAGGACGCCTTCGTGCAGGCCCTCCGGCATTGGGAAAGGGTCGGGAGCTACGAGGACCCGGCGGCATGGGTACGACGAGCCGCGCTGAATCGTTTGAACAACCATCGGCGGGGTATCGCTCGCCGCAACCGGGCCGTAGATCGGCTCCGGGTCACCACGCCGACTACAAGCCCGGAGGCCGACGACGCCGGCCTGATCGACCTTCGCACGGTCTTGGCGGAGCTCCCGCTTCGAGAACGGACCGTGATTGTGCTTCATCACGTGGGTGGTGTTCCGGTTGCCGATTTGGCGCGTGACCTGGGCCTGGCCGTCGGGACGATCAAGTCGTTGTTGTTCCGGGTTCGTGGCCAGTTGCGGTTGGGCTTGACCGACCCCTCAGAAGGCGACCCGGCTGTTTCCCCGAAAGTGGAAGGAATCTCATGATGGAGTCGCTCGAACAGATGATCAGCGCGATTGATACCGACGCGGCCCTGGTGACGGTTGCCGAGCGGCACCGACGCCAGGTTCAACGTCGCGGCCGGGGGCGTGTGCTGCTCGGAGCTGTGGCAGTCGCGTTGGTCATCGGCATGACGTGGTCGGTCGTTCAGGCCAATCAAGGTACGAGGTCGGGGGAAGTCATCGTCGGCCCGAACGGTTCGTCGCCGGCATTGGCCACCGTTGGCGTCGACGGGAGTGGCGGCGAACCTGACCGGCTCGAAAGGCGTACACCACGAACGGTCAACACAGTTGCGGGCGATGGGTTGTCGATCACCGTCACCGCTGATGATGACGACGTCGCCGTCGGCGCAGCGGTGAAGATGGACGTCACACTGCGCAACGAAGGGACTGCGACCTTCTCCGGATCGTTCGGCGCTCCCGTAGAGTGCAACCATGCGATCGGCTTCGCCGTTCGCATGGTTGACCAATCCGGGGGCGTGATCTCGATTGGGAACCTCAACCATGGCGACAACGACTGGTTCGCCACCCGCGAGGAGATCGTCGCAACAGCGGCGAGGAACATTGGCGGCACCACCGCCCAGCAGCCAACCACGCGCGACGGCGCCGGGTCTCGTGGCTCCCAGACCAGCGGAGTCGTGGTCCCCGGCGTCCTCGGAAGGCCACTCGCACTCCGCTCGACATGCGATGCCGAACCCACGGTGGAAGACCTGCTGCCGGGCCAGAGCATCACCCTGACCGGAACGTGGACCGTATGGATTGGCGAGGGCGACGTGCCCCCCGCCGGGACGTTCCAGATCGACACACATGTCAGCGTGTTCGGCTGCACGGGTTGTACGGAGCTGCCGCCAAACCCGTCGAGAACAGACTGCAAGACCTGCTCTGCGCTCAGCGTCGGTGGCGTAAGTGTCCCGATTCGGGTAGACCCATCGACGCGGACCGCCCCACCTTCCGCGACCCAGCTCACTCAAGCACTCGAAGACGCGGACGTTCAGCAGATCCTTCGTCGGATCATCCCGCGCAGCGGGGTCGGGATGCCGCAGGTGTTCGGCGGTTGGCTCCTTCAGATCGACCATCGATGGCTACAGCGAATCCAGGGGGAAGACGGCGCCGTCGACATCTGGTTCGACACCGCCGGCTCGACCATCGCCGTTCAGCACAAGACCGGCTCCGACCCGGTGGAACCTCCCGCTGACGCGTCGTCTCCGACCACGATCGAACCACTCGGGCAAGTGCCCCCTGCAACGCGGGTCACCGACGACAACGCACGGTTTCACGTGACGTTCACCCCCGACGGCCACATTCAGGAACCAGGTGTTGGAAGCGTGACCCCCGACGGCCGGCCCACATACACCGTTGCCATGCCGTCGACAGCGCTCGGAACCGGGCCGATCTCGTCAGCCAATCGAGAAGCGGCACACGTTTCCGTGAACGCCCTCGTGAACGTGCCCGGCACGGCTCAGCAGGTGATCGACGACATCGCTCAGCGACAAGGGTCGAGCCGAGAAACGATCGACGGCAGGCCAGTTGTCCGCTACGGAGACGGTGAGGAGACGGTCACGTTCGCATGGGTCGACGGGAACGACGTCACGGTATTCGTTTCAGGAACACGAGTAGCCGAAGCCGTACTAAACCAAGTTGTCGCGGCCATGGAAGCGGGTGAGTGACCACCTGCAGATCGGAGTTGATCAACGCCTCGACACGTTGGAATCGAGCGCCGTCTCGCAGCACTCTCACGTCCCCTATCACGCCGAAACACAGGTCGTACCCACGGTCCCACCCAAACTCTTATGGCGGTTACCTCGGGTCGGCGGCATCGTATGGGTGTGACGCCCGACGATGGGGAGCTGTATGCGAAACACTCGGAGGAACTGATCCGTTTCGCGACGGTTCTCGCCGGGCCCTCAAGTGCCGAGGACGTGGTGGCCTCGGCTGTTCTGCGCGTGTTCTCCTCGCCCCGTTGGGCGGAGGTTGAGGAACGCCGCGCCTACCTGTTCAAGGCGGTGCTCCTCGAAGCGCGTCAGCAGTACCGGTCGACGCAACGTCGCCTTCGCCGTGAGGTACGGGCCGCCGACCACAACCAGCAGACAGAAGCCGAAACGGTTCGGCCCGAAGTCCTTGAAGCGCTCCTCCGATTGACGGTTCGGCAAAGAGCCGTCATCTACCTCACCTACTGGCTGGACCTCGAAGTCCAGGAAGTCGCTCGGCGGTTGAACGTTTCTCAACGGACCTGCCAACGCGAATTGACCACAGCCCGAAGACGCATGGAGGCACTGCTCAATGAATCGTAAAGACCACGTCGACGTTGAGGACCACATCCGACGAGCCCTTGCCGAGTTGGTCGACGCGTCGCCTCTCCCCCCGGACCTCAGCGAGGACCGCCCGACCAGTCTCCACCGGACCCGCCGTGACGACCGACGGGTCACGATGTCGGCGCGGGTTCTCGCCGGGGCGATCGCCCTGGCCCTCGTCGCCGGGATCATCGCTGTGGTAGTCCGGGAAACTCCGGAAAGTGACGGGCGCTTCACCACCACGGGTTCTGAGCCGATCGGCACGATTCTCCCGGGAACCTCCGGGGTGCCTCGAGTAGTTCCCACCTGGATGCCGGACGGCATGGAGCTCGACAAGGTCGAGGTACGGCCAGTCACTCCGGCGAAGGTCGCATGGCTGAAAACCTGGCACAAGCCGAGAAGCGACGGGGACCGGCGCCGTGTCCTCAACCTGGCGGTCTCGGCGTATCCGAAAGGCGGGGCACCAGAACTCGACGAAAGCATGAAACCCAAGGCATCCACGACAATTGAGGTCAACGGCAACCCAGCGCGGGTGGCCCCATCCCTTGACAGCCTCGGCGAAAACTCACTGGTCCCCACCGACGGCTCAGGCTTCATAGTCATGTGGGACCTTGCATCGGGATCTCGCCTCAGTCTGCAGGTCAACGGGCTCACGATGGAGGAGTCACTCCAGCT
The DNA here is from genome assembly GCA_031415655.1 of Actinomycetes bacterium. Lineage (GTDB taxonomy): Bacteria > Actinomycetota > Acidimicrobiia > Acidimicrobiales > Acidimicrobilacustridaceae > JAKOVR01. Next base: position 7,114 of record JANOSD010000083.1, on the reverse strand, counting down.
TGCGGAGAACGTGACCGTCGATGACACCACGGACCCGCTGCTCCCGAAGGCGACGCTCCGAGCCGATGCGATCCCCGGTGGGTACGTCCCGGCATACGACGGACCCAGTTACGGCTACGGCGGGCGCGGTGGCGCGGCGTTCGCCTACCGCCGGAGCGGCCCTCAGAGTTCGGCCCCGGAACGCGGGATCCAACTGTCGATCGACCCCACCATCGGCGTTGACCCTGTCGCCCTGCTCGCGGCCCAAGAGCACGCCGGGACCGAGATCATCGAAAGCGGCAATATTCGCTACATGGTGCTGCCTGGCATCCACGGCGGTTCCTCGGCGCGAATCATCGGCACAGGACAAGGCTTCAGCTTTGAGATTTTCACCTCTGAGATCGATGAGGCCGACGGAGCAAGGATCGCAACGAACCTGCGCACCGTCGACGAACAGCAATGGTTGAACTACCTCTCCTCTGCGAAGACCACGCCGTATCCGGAGCGCAGCGTCGACTCCGGGAGGAAGCCGCTCTGCGATGCCCTCATCGCGACCTCGGCCGAGTTCCGTGAGCTGGAAAGAACCGGTGACCGGACCCGCGACGAAGCAGATCGCGACGGCAGCACCATCCGGCGGCTCATCGCGGTCGCAGGCCCGGACCTCCAAGCGGACATCGAGACGGTCGCGGCGTACGCCGACCAGCGTTACCAATCCACCCGCCGCGACCCTGCGGAACTGTCCCCGCCTTTCCGGCTCGACCACACCGGAGCGGTCGAACTGCGCAACGCCGCGAGAAACCTCGAGGACTTCAGTCGAACCAACTGCACCGAGTTCGTGCCCATCAGATCCTTGGGGGTCCACGTCATGCCACTCGACGAACAAGACCCCCGCTACGACCCATTCTGTGGCGCCTGGTTCGCCCTCGACCGTCGAGCCTTCAGCGGACGCCCGGCCCTCTTACCCATGCCCAGCGTCCACGCCCTCGTCCCCGAGCTCGACGCAGCAATCGCGCTCCTTCCCCCGGACGCGTCCGAACTCATCAACATGATGAAACAACGCAGGAACACCTGGGCATCGACACCCGAAGGGCAGGAATGGGGCGGCGACCCTTACGGAACGACCATCACCAAACTCTGCCCGGACTGGCCCATGAACTGGTGAGACCGGCCCCGGCGGTGCTCTCCACACCACTGGCGATCCGAATCGCGAGGTAGTGGACGGTGAGCCACACTTGCCCTGCAATCACAAAGAACGTTCGGGAACATCAATCCGCCCGCCGTTCGGGGGCGAAGTCACCCGGTGGAACCAGGCGAGTCCCCGGACCCTTCGCTAGCTCCAGTCGCCGAAGGTTAAATGCCCGTTAGCCCGCTCCCGAGCGCTCCCGGTCACGTCGCCGTTTCTCTTCTTCAAACCTCTGATCTCCCATGACCAAGCGGGCCTTCTTCTCAAGGTCGAATCCGGGTGCCTCGTACTCGGCTTTCTCTACGAACCCGATGAAGTCAACCGCATACCCCACCACCTCGCCGCCGGGAACCGCGTAAATCGGTGGTTCTAGCCGCGAGTCGTTCTGGTCGTTTGACAACCATCCAATGATCCGCCCGTCGGGCCGGAGGCCAAAGGGGATCCAACCGGGGTACGGGTTCTCTTGAGCCTGTCCCACCGGAATCGGCCCTCCAGGGGGCGCCGGCAACGTCGACCAGGTTTCGCCGTCGGGAGCTGTGTCCTCAGGTAGGGCGAGTCCGTTGGGTGCGACTGCGAGGCCCACGGTGTAGGACGGAGGTGCCTGCCACGATTGGCCGAGCGTGGTTCCGGTGATCCTGACCACACCGGTGGTGTTCACGACTGCCACACGTTCCCCGGTCGGGTCTCGGGACCCGGCAGGATCGACGGCGAGCCTGCCGGCACCGGTGACGGCGGCGATGTCGGCGTGGGTTCCATCATCGGAGATACGCACGACCCTGTTGTCGTCGCGTAGTGAGACCATGACGGTGCTATCGGTTGCGACGGCAACACCGCTGACGCCGTCCATACCGGTTGCGATCACCTGAGCCTGGCCGTCTACCGCTACTCGAACGACTTCGGCGGTCCCGCTGTCGGCCACGTAGACATTGCCGTTGGCGAAGGTGACGGCTTCGATGAGGGAGAAGCCCCGCCCGATCACGGTCACTGCTCGGTCCGACAGGTCCACTCGCAGCACGTCACCTTCGAGTGTGCCGACGAACACGATGTCGTTTGGAGCCGCGGTGATCGCTGTCGGCGCGTTGATCGCCACGATCGGCTGGCGGTTGCGCCCGTACGGTCCGAGGAGCCCGGTGAGCTGGTTGGCTCCGGTTTCGGCGACAAGCAAGGAACCGTCGTCCAGCACCGCAACGTCTCGCGGGTCGTTCAGGCCTGAGGCCAAGCCCCGGCTGCGCCCGGTAGGCCCGATCGACACCACCATGCCGATCTTGGGCATCGTCACCACCAGTGTGCTCGGATCGCTCGAGGACGGTGGGTCAGGCGCGGGAGTTCCGGGGGACGGCAGGGTTGTGCCCCCCTCCGGGGTGGTCCCTGCTGTTCCGCCGGTGTGCTGGGTTTGTTCGGCGGCGGGTCGGGCGGCAAGCGCGGCGATCGTGCCGAGGATGAGGGCGGCGACTGCTGCGGCCATGGCGGTCCTGAACCGAGTCGCTGACCACGCGCGCGATTCGCCGGACGTAGTGCTCGGGTGCGGCTCGGGTACTTGCGCTGGTACGACGGGCGTGGCGGCCGGCGAGACCCAAGCCAGGATCGTGTCCGACCCGATGCCCGGATCCGTCGAGCAGATGAGCTGCAAGGCGTAACGAACAAGGTGGTGGTCGTCTTCGTTGGCGTCGAGGCGCAAGGTGCTAGGTGGTGACATCGTTGTTGATCTCCTCGGATTGCAACTTCGGTCGGAGCTTGTCTGCGAGGTTCCGGCGGCCGTTGAACAAGGCGTTCTTGACCGCCCCGTCGGTGATGCCGAGCTGCTCGGCGATCGTCGCCACGTCGAGATCGGCCAGATAGTGCAGGGCCAATACGAGACGTTGCCTTGGGGCGATCGCGGCAAGTGCGTCCCGCACGATTTCCGCTTGGACACGAAGGAGTGCTTCGTTCTCCGGACCTTCAACCGGTCCAGCGGCTTCCTGGGCGGCACGACGGACAGCGCGTTCAGCTCGTGGTGCCCTGCGGGCATCGTCGCGCAGTTGGTTGAGGGCGATCGTGTGAAGCAGCCCGCCGGGGTTGTGAACATCGTCGCCGTTTGCAACCTTGGCCCACACGCGGAGCACCGCCTCGCGAACGGCGTCTTGAGCCGCGTCGGCGTCACCCCATGCGACCGCAAGCGTGCGCGCCAGCACATCGGCTTCGGGTTGGATCAGTTCGGCAAACTCGGCGGGGTCCAGTGTCACATTCCGGTCACGGCGGTGGGTTCAGCGTGTCCGACGAACCAACGCCCATGAAGGTTTGATCGGTTGCCGTCCATTTCCTCGAGATGGGATAGCTCGTCTGAATGAATGTCTGGCCGGAAGATCCCTGTCACACATTCGGCCAGTATTCGCCTTTCCTTGGCACCTGACTCTGGGATGCGATGCCTGAATCACCTCTGACCCGCGAGACCGCTCCGATCACGACCCCGGCGGCATCGTCGGACGCCGTGTCGTTCGACAACTTTGTCGCGGATCACGGCCGACGATTGTGGCAAGCCCTTGTCCCGCTCGTCGGGCCCGACGCCGCCCATGATGCTGTCGCTGACGCGCTCGCAGAAGCCTGGTCGGCGTGGCCTCGTGTGCGGCTCATGGACAACCCAGTCGGCTACGTGTTCGTGATCGCCCGTCGCCGCGCTCGTCGAATGGCCCCCACAGGAGATCTCCCGATCGGGCTTGCCGAGCCGCAAAGCGTTCCCGGCGGCGAGACGAACGCCTACGAACCGGGGCTCCAAGCCGCGCTTGAGCAGTTGAGCGAGATGCAACGGCAGGTCGTGGTGATTGTCGTGGGTTTCGGTTGGGGCTTGACCGAGGTCGCCGATCATCTCGGAATCTCCGTCTCCACGGTGCGTACGCACCTGGCGCGGGGCATGAACCAACTGCGGTTCCTACTCAAGGTGGACCTCGATGACTGAACTCGAACAACTCCTAGCTGCGCACGCCCGTCGTCTTGAGGCGAAGTTCATCGACTTCGACGCCGAGCAGTTGCGACAGTCTCCGACCAACCCCAGATCACCGACGGGCCAGCTCACACCGATTGTCCTCCCAGAGGCGCAGAACGAGCAGCAGCCGAAGAGATTGCGTCGAGCGATCATCGCAATCACCGCCGCCGCTGCGTCCCTGACAATGGTCACCCTGGTCGCAAAAGACCGTCGAGGCGGCGAGGAGCAGTTCCCGTCGATAGACGTTGGCCCGTCAACCTCGATGGTTGCCACCACGGTGGTGAACCGGAACGTGCCGATCATTCGCCGCGCCGGACTCGATGTCGTCGGCAGCGGAGCGTTCCGCATCACCGGCAAGCCCGGCCAGCTTCACCCCGTGGACGAAGCCGTCAGCGCCCTGGACGGGGTGGTGGTCCTCGGCGAGTCGCTTCGGCGCACCACCCACGTACTCGCAGCCGACGACCACGGCCACACTTGGCAGCTCGAAGCCTTCGAGACACCCCCCGACGTCGGCGTCAGGTGGAAGGCCGGCAACTTTCCGGCGTCCGCACGCGTCGTGCGGTACAGCACCCAGCGAAACGCCGTGATCGAGACGCACGAGAACATCGCATCGGTCACCTGGGCCTACGACGAGCACCGAGCGATCCGATACACGCTGACGGGAACGACGATGGAAGACGGGACTACGAACGGGTCCGAAGAAATGCTGATGCGGTCCGCCGGCATGATCCTGGCAGCCGAACGGATACCCGTCGCCGGCATCATTCGGGCCCTGGGCAACGCGCCAACCGTGCACGGCCAGGGCTACGACCAGGCCCAGGTGATCCTCGCCGCGAAGGGCGTTGGCACCAGGTTCACCCTCGTCGAAGAGTCCGACGCGCCCGAAAACGGCGAAGTGGTCAGCCAAGGAGGACTTTCGGGCGAAGACGGCGGAGATGGCCACACGATGGCGCTCGTCGTCCGAGCAAAGGAGCCGCCACCACCCCCACGCGAAGGCCAACACGTGTACCCAGGACAGATCGACCGATTCACTTTGCCGTTCCCCATACGCGTGCCCAGGTACATGGATCGCGGGTTCGGCGCATACGTCCGAACTGACACCATCCCCGCAACAGGCATACACGGCCTCGGCCCACCCGCGACCGGATGGACCTGGTCCCGCGCCTACCCCTGGCCGGCTCAGCTACCCAACGGCGAGTTCATCGGCGTTGTCGACGACGTGTTGATCCCGCTCGACCAACTGCTCGCAACCACGGCAACCTTCCCCTCAGGAGGCACCGCAAACGGAGTCGAACAACCGAGCTACCCAAACAACACCAACGGCCAGGTCTTTCCGCCTTGACACTGTCACCCGTGGGCCCCTCACCCGAACGGGAACGGCCCCAACACCCCGGCAACGCCGTCCCAGTCTGGCCAAGCCCGGGGCGCTTCAGGGCGCCAACTTGCTACCGAGATCGAGGCACGTACCTCCACTCCCGGTAACGAAGAGCGGCGACCGTCGATAACAAGTGGTGAACCACATGTCGGTCACACCCCCAGCGGGCCCGACGGCCCAACCGCGACGCAATCAGTCGTGGATACTCGGGGTGGCTCTGGTCGCCTTGGTCGGCGGCGGTGGCTTCATGCGCTGGTATCAAGCTCCAACCCGCAACTCCGTCCCACTGTTCACCCGCACGACGTCCGACGGCGTCCTCATCGAGGCTCAACGAGGGGACGTCCTCACAACGCGGCTCCTCTGCGCCGACGGCGCCCTCCAATGCTCCCAGCGTGAGCTGGGCGTGCGGATGAGATTCGCTCTCGACGACAACGAGCCCAGGGGCGGCATGGCCTTCGCCGACAGCAGCCGACCAAAGCCAACAGAATGTGCTCCCGGCGACGGACGTCCCGCCGTTCGGGTAATCACGACGGCAGGGCTTGGACACCCGCCGGGTTCCGTCGACGAGATGTTCATCCTCGCCGTGACCTCGCCGGGCGTGGCGACGGTCCGAGCGACCCGGACAGACGGCACCGCCGACGAGATGACACCCGTCGACAATCTCGCCGTACTGGCCACCCGCACAGGCTTCGACCCAACGGCACCAGTGCAGGCCTTCGACTCGAACAGCCAACCCACCACCGTTTGCTAACACGCTGCCCGAACATCCGCACTGCGCACAAAAACGTTGATGCCCACCGACGAGCCGAAGCTCAAGACGGTGGGCATCAACGGGGTGGGGTTGAATCCCAAACCTACCCTGGACTCCACAAACGGCGCGCCCTCCAGAGCCAACGTTTCTGCGTCACCGTCACGCTGCTACGGCATCGCGGTTCACCACCACTCCACCGCGCAAGATCAGCGGGTGGAGATCCCCGGGCTTGGATCGTGGCCACAACCCCGGGTCGATCCCCACGATCCGTTTGTCGCCCTCCTCGAATCACACGTGTCGGCACTCCTGTTTCGGCGTCACGTGCTCCACCAGCTCGCCTGCGTACCCGTCATACCACGCGCCCTTCCCCCACATGAACCCCGACGTGTGCCCGTGCACCTGATGAAACGGCATCTGCCCCTCCCCACACCACGACGACCACACCTCCCGACATGACGCCCACAACGGCCCCGGATCACCGAACGAGGGCCCGTTCATCTCCCCCGGCCGGACCACCGGCGAACCAGCCCGCAATCCAAACGAGTTCAAACGCGCCGCGCACTCCCCCACATCCACCAGGCCCGCACACGTCCGCTCCCACATCGAACGGGTCAACCCCGCATGGGTCACCAGCGCCGCCCCACCGCTTTGGCTTGCCACCCCAACCGAAACAACCATCGCCCCCGACGCCACCCACCCAGCGAGCTCCTCAACGAGATGGGGATCCGGGTCCGGCGGTTCCTCCTTGCGATTCGACCGCCACAGATACCGGCCTTCAAGCACGCCCAACTCCCAGTTGCCGATCAACTGCACCCACCGGCCCGGATTGCGATCCATCCACCGGCCCACGTCCTCCACCACCCGAAG
>JANOSD010000082.1:0-75491 GCA_031415655.1 Actinomycetes bacterium | reverse complement strand
GGTGCGGCCGTTGACCTCCTTGCACGGCTCGACGAGATCGACCCCGGCGGTCGACTGAGCAATCGCCCATTCGAAAGCATCGCATCCGTGTTCTGCCCGTGGCATCCGGAGAACTCCGTCACTCCCGAGCGTCGTCTGAAGGTGATTGACAGTCAGCGGAAGCGCCACAACAGCGTTGCCTGGAAGCTGCTCCTGAGCATGCTTCCACAATTTCACGGAATCCACTCACCGACGCACGAGCCGTATTTCCGCGACTGGAAGCCAGAAGCGTCAGCGGTGACGAACGTTGAATATCTCTCGTTCGTCTCGGCTGTGGTCGGACGCTGCATCGATGAGGCAGGATCTGACGGGGAGCGATGGAAGGAGTTGATCGCGCACTACTCCGACCTTCCGCCGAACGATCGCGCCTCGACGGTCGATGCCCTTACGAATGTGGTTGAGTCCGGCGAACTGGTCGCGGTTGACGGCGACCTTCTCTGGGATGCACTCAGGGACCTCATCGGAAAGCATCGGGAATACCCCGACGCGACATGGTCGCTGGCCGAGGACGATCTGTCGGGTCTGGAGGCCCTGCTCGAAGGGTTGAAGCCGAAGGGTGCCATGCAGCGACACGAGTGGCTGTTCCAAGATCACATGCCTCACCTTGAGGACGGAGCTCGCCGTGACGACCATGCCGCCTACGAAGCGCTACTAGCGGACCACAGGCGCGACGCACTCGGAGAAATCGAGAGCGAGGGTGGCCTTGAGGCCGTGCACCAGCTCATCCGCAACGTAGAAGTGTCGTGGAGTGTCGGCATCGCCTTGGCGGAGGCATGCCCAAGCTATGACGAGGAGATGCTCAAGGATGTCGACTCGGACGATCGACATGATGTCGAGTTGGCCGCTCAGTACTTCGGTCAGCGCTTCCGGCAAGAGGGCCGGACATGGCTCGATCAGTTCCTAACGGGACACCCCGAGGCCAATGCCGCTCAACGGGCTCGGCTGTTGCTTGTTGCCCGCGACCTGCCTACCGACTGGGACGTCGCTGAGGCCCAGGGCCCAGACGTAGCAGAGTTCTACTGGAAGAACTTCTTGCCGTACGGGTTGGGCAACGACTTCGAACGAGTCGAGCATGTCGCTGAGCAACTTATGAAGTACGGCAGAAACGCCGCCGCAATCGACTTCATCGGCCTCTATCTCAGGAAGGACGCCGAGAACCAAGGACGCATAGCCGAGTTAGTCGCGGCCGGCCTTGAGGGCCTTCTCGAATCGATTGATGATCTTGAGCTTCCGCGTCTCTCGGCATACGACTTTGAGCAATCGTTCGAGCTGCTCGAACGACATCGGGATGCACTCGGTATCGATCGCGTCGCTCGCCTGGAGTGGGGATTCCTGTCGGCTCTCGGATATGACCCTCAGGTTCCTGCCCTACACGAAGGCATGGCGGACAATCCGGAATTCTTCGTCGAGGTCGTCTGTGCCGTCTACCGCTCCAAAAAGGCGGACGAGAGTCCGTCGCCAGATCGCGCCGCCGGCGAGCAACAAGAGGGGCGTGCTCGCAATGGCTACCACCTGTTGTCATCGTGGAACATGACGCCGGGGCTCGTTGATGGTCGAGTCGATAGCGATCGGCTTCACGCTTGGCTTGATGAAGCGAGGCAACTACTAGATGATCGAGGAAGGCTTGACGTTGGACTCGTTCACTTCGGGCATGTCCTCGCTTCGGCACCACCCGATGAGGACGGGAGCTGGCCACCAGAGGTAGTTCGTGACCTTCTCGAGGAACTGCACAGCGAGCAGGTTGAGGGTGGTCTCGCGACCGAACTCCTCAACCGCCGCGGCGTGACTTCGCGTGGCTTGGAAGAAGGCGGCGAGAAGGAGACCGAACTGGCGAGCACGTACAAATCCGATGCGGACCGATGGGCTGACGAATGGCCTCGAATCGCAGCCCTCTTGCGGAGTATTGCCAAGTCCTACGAGGCGGATGCTCGCCGGAACGAAGACTCGGCCGAGCGATTCCGCAGAGGCTTGGAGTGATCGAGGTCGAACCGGCGATGCATTGCGAGCACTGAGCGTTCTCGTCAGGACGTGTAGAACTCGTCGCCCAGTTCGATCTTCCACAGTCGCTTGGCCTCAGCATGATTGCCCGCCGCCTCATAGGCAATAGCGTTGTCTGCTCGAACCTTGGCCTCGGAGAGCCTCGATCGGAGAGCCGTCCTTGAGACCGCCGTGAGCGAGCTACCGAGCGAGCCACTGTGGCCGGCAGGATCCTGCACGTCGAAGTAGCCAGGCGCCCATTCGAACCAGCATTTCATAGCGTTGCGCCAATTGCCGCTCAGAGTTCCAAACATGGTCGCGGTCATGACCTCTACATGGAACGAGCTCAGCCGGGACGAGTGCACACGGTTCCAACGCTTGGCGATCTTGATCATCGGAGTGAGGTTGCCGCCGAGCACCTCGCGTCGTTCCGCCATCCATGAAGCGTGCTTCTCGGGGTCTGTCGTAATCCAACCGCCTGTTCCCGATGGGAGAGCGAACCCGCTGGTGCTCCATTTGAAGGTCGGCGCGATATCGACGTGGGCGCCGGATGTGTAGAACAGTCGCACCGCTTGGCCACGAGCACCTATGTTCGCGATCGATGTCTTGGCTTGCAGTGCAGTCCGAATGCGTTGGAGAAACGCACCGCTGTTGGTCCGGTACTGGTCGAAGATGCTGTCCTTGTTGGTGAACTCGGCCATGACATCGACGTCGTCGAGCGGTCTGATCAAAGTGCCTCTGTCGGCGGAGCCGATGAGGATCACGCGTTTGAGGGGGAGCGTGCTCGTCGATGGAAACGCCTCGCGGAGGTACTCCTCGGTCTTGGTTCGCCTTTGCGCCACCTCGACCTTCTGCGCGTCCGTCAGGCTGATCAGTGCGACAAAATTGGCAAAGGCTTGAGCGGTGGTGGTCACGTGTCTACCTCGTAGGTCTGGCCGCCCGATTCGACGTTGCGCTTGGCTCGCTTCCACACCCGGCTCGATGGAATCTCTGAGGTCGAGTTCAACTCCTGCTGCCGAGCCACGAGTGTGCGGAGCTGTTCGCGTGCCTCGTCCGTCGGTAGCTCATCCAGATCGATATTGATGAAGATGCGGGCGTCTTGCTGTACTGCGAGAAAGGCATTTGCGGAGGAGTGGGCCCGATCCTTGGCCTTCGGGGCGCCGAGCGATGTGGCGATGGCCCCGAGACCCGCCGCTCCCAGGGCAATGAAGCCCGCCCACCGTGCTGAAACAACTTCGGACAGTCCTCCGGCAGCGGAGACGGCCGCGAGCAGCGCAGCCGTGCCACCGAGCCAGCGATCAACGCGTCGCCAAGTCTTCGAGTATTCGAACTGAGTCTGAGCGCTGTACCTGGCGCTTTCCTCAACCCGTTCCGCTTCCTTGCGGAGTTGTGCCCTTCGATCGTTCGTCACGTCTCCTCCGTTCCGCACCATTTTATCATGGAGGCGAACGAATGTTCGAGAGCGGGGGGATCGGCAGCGGTCACGGGAAGAGTTTTCGGAGCGCGGACGTCACGGACTCTCGGCCGGCGGCGACGGCGTCATCGTAGGAGTCAAGCTCCAGCGTCTCCGAAAGAACGTTCCCATCCCAGACAATCGACGCCGTGAAGCGGTCAGGAGTCGTGGAAACGCACGCGACGACGATCCGCAGACGCAGCTCGATCGGCACGCTCCACGTTGCTCCCGGTGCGACACGGACGCCGCCGATTTCCGACCATCGCTCGATGTTGAATGACATGCCCTCACACTACGCAGGGGGTGTGACAGCAATTGGCGGGGTCTCGCTACTCGGAGAGCACGTCGGCCGATCCGTCGGACGACGCCCACCCTCGTCGGGGTCGCACTTCTACACCGGCCTTTCGAAACTCACGCCCCAGAGTCCTGCCGTCGATCTCAAAGCGTCGTGCTACGACGGCGAGCGACGCACCGCTTTCATAGTCGGCGGCCGCATCGCGCACGAGTTCGTCCGTCATCTTCCGGACCACTCGGCGCCGTTCGATCCCGCGCTTGTCGAGATGGCTGATGACCGTTGTGCGGTTCACGCCGTACTTCTGCGCCAACTCGTCAATCGAGTGCCCCTCTACGTATGCGTGGGTCATCTCATCGGCGACCACCGACGACAGGCGGCGTTGCGCCTGCCGGATCGGGCTGGATGTTGTCGTGTCCCAGGGGCGGTCGGTCGTTGAAGCGTGGGGGAGCCCGGCAGAAGCACGCAGTCCGGCGAGCCTCGTTCTCACCCCGGGGTTAGAACACTGTTGGATCAAGCCCACGTAGGAAGACCTGGCGTCGTAGACAGGCTCTGGCGCCTCGATTTCCTTCTGTTTGGATAGTCCGCCGGGTCTTGGCATCGCTCCGGACGGCAGGGCGTCCATCGGGGGAGGGACTGGTCTGAAGCGGGCTTCTGGTGGGGCGGCCTTGCGGTTTGCGCTGTCTTGGAAGCATCATGGTGATGATGCCAAAGCTGGTCGATCACGATGAGCGCCGAACAGACTTCGCTCGGGCGGCGGTGGAGACGATTGCTCGTGTGGGCCTCGATCAGGTCAGGCTGGTCGATGTCGGTCATGTCGCGGGCACGACCACCGGTGCGATTGGTCACTACTTCCGCAGCCGCGATGACCTACTGGTGGCGGCCTTCGATCTCACGGCCGACGAGCTGTTGGCCAGTTTGCTCGGAGGGACTCGACTGCTGGAGGAGCGCCATTTCGTCCAGATGCTGCCGACGACCCGCACCAAGGCGGCCCGCTGGGCAGTGTGGCTGGCGTTCTGTGGCCGTGTGGGCTTTGATGGCGATCTCAAGGCCGTGTACGACCGGTACTACGAAGTCGTCGAGTCCGGCGTCACCGATCGACTCGGCGTACCGGACGCCGTAGCGGCGACGGCGTACAGCGGAGCCCTTGTCGCTGCCGTGGACGGGGTCGGCCTGTGTGCCACCGTGCAGCCACAACGTTGGCCGAAGGCCCGCCAGACAGAGGCACTCCTTCAGCTGATCGGCCCCGTGTTTCAGGAGATCCACCGTTACCGGTCTGCGTCTGACAACCCATGAGGAGCAATCGTGCATCTTGACCATCTCACCGTCGACGACGGATCCGAGGCCGTGTTGTCTGCGTTGGAGGAACACGGCGCGGTTGTCGTCGAGAGGCTCCTGTCGACCGAGGGGCGACTTGAATTGCTCGGCCAGGTCGATCCGTACCTCGCCGCCACCACCGAAGGGAACAATACGTTTGCCGGTCGGTGCACTCGGCGTGCCGGTGCACTCATCGCTCGCTGCCCCGCGTCGTGGCCCCTTGCCCTCGACCCGCTGGTGAATGATGTGGCCGGTCGCTACCTCGCGCCCTACAGCGATGGCTACCAGTTGCACTTCACCCAAGCCGTGAGTATCGGACCAGGGGAGCAGGCCCAGATGCTGCATCGCGACCGCGGGGTGTGGGGTGGGAAGTTGACCAGAGCCATCGAGACCCAACTCAGCACCATTTGGGCACTCAGCGAGTTCACCGAGGACAACGGTGCCACCGTCGTCGCGCCTGGCTCACACCGTTGGGACGCGGGCCGCCAACCGACCTCCGACGACCTGATGCCGGCTGTCATGCCCGCCGGTTCGGTGCTGATCTACAACGGTTCGGTTCTGCACGGGGGCGGTGCCAACCGATCCGAACAGACGCGCACCGGAGCGCTGATCCATTACACGCTGAATTGGCTACGACAGGAGGAGAACCAGTACCTGTCGTGCCCGCCCGAGATCGCCGCGACGTTGCCCCCTGAGCTGCGATCGTTGATCGGTTATCGGCGCGGCGGACTGGTCCTCGGCTTCTATTCCACGCCGGGAAAGCCGGGTGAGGGAGTGGAGCTGGCGGATCCCTCCCACCTCTTCGGCGGACCGGTCGACTCGCTAACCGAGTAGCAGCCCTCCCGGCTGCACTGCGCCCGAGCCGATCCGGCCCGCCCTTGCCATCCGCCACGCTGCGGGCCCGTGTCGGCGAGTACCAGTGTGCGGATCTTTGGGCCAACGGCCCACCATCGGGTGTCCCGAGGGAACCCCAGTTATCGAAGGACAGGCCGTAGAAGGTCGATCACTCGACGGGTGGCGGCAACCACCGACTCGCGGTCGCCCGTGCTCGCCCAATGGACCATCATCGCGTCGAGTGCGCCGAGGTACGCCCCGGCAATGACCGCCGCAGTCTCGCGATCGACGTCCCCGTGACGCTCGATCAGCGCGACCATGCGTGATGCCCACTCCGTCGTGGCAATTCCGGACACCTTGAGGGTCGGGGCCTGTTCGAGGATCGCGTAGGAGGCGCGGGCGATCTCCATGTTGTCGTCGATGTGGGTGGCGACGGCACGGGTGGCTTGCGCGATGGCCTCGGTGAGCGGCGTATCGCTCGAAAGATCGTCGGCGGCAGTATCGAAGGCATCGAGCCAGCGTTTCGCCACCTCGAGGACGACGTCTTCCTTGGAGGGGAACCTCCGGTACGCGGTGCTGCGGGAGACGCCGGCGGCCTTCGCTATGTCGTCCATGCTGATCTCGCCGTAACCCCGTTCGGCGAAAAGCCCGAACGCGGCGGCAACGAGATCGATGCGGGTGTCGACGTGTCGTCGCTGGCGAAGGTTCGGCATGGATCCAGCGTAGGAGACATTTGACACATTGACGCAACTTGAGACGCTGTGTCATTGTGGCGCTATGGCTCCGCTCCAATCCGACCTTGAGTTGCGTGACACTTTGGCGGCCCCTCGATTCGCCGAGCGCCACCAACGGACCGTTGATCGACCGATCGAGCCGGTGTGGGCATCGTGCCTCGCCGTAACGGGGGAGGAGATCCGACTGCTCGGCCCATTGATGGCCTTGCGCGGCCTTCCCGGTCGTTTCACCGGTGGACAATCGCTTCGGACGAGCGCGCCCAGTCCGGCGCTCGATTTGTTCGCTGACGCAGGGTTCGTGTTCCTCCGCCGAGACGAACGACCCGAGCGGGGTCGGGCGTTGGTGCTGTTCGGCGCCGTCGGACGGTTCTGGTCGCCGACGGCGAACCATCCCGTCGAGTTGGACGGTCCCGACGCGTTCCTTGCGTTCGACCGTCCCGGCTACGCGAAGACTACGGCCCGTCTGGAGGCGATCGACCTCGGCGACGGCACCACACGTATCGAGACCGAAACCTGGGTGACCGGCACCGACGCCGCGAGCAGCCGCAAGTTCCTGCCGTACTGGACACTTATCCGCGGCCCGAGCGGCACCATCCGCCGCAGTTGGCTCGCCGCCATCGATCGACGGGCGCACCTCTCGTGACCGTGCTGTCGTTGTGGCCGCGCCGAGCAAAGGGGCTTCCGCCGGGTCAGAGAGAGCTGAAGCAGTTCCCGCGATTTTCGGACAAGCCGCTGCGGTGGGCACCCAAGACCGGTCCCGTCTCGCTGGCGATTTCCGTCGAGGGCGACCTCATCGCCAAGGTCGAGCACTCGGCATGGGACGAGTTCGAGCGAATCGATCAAACAAACGATTTCCATTGCGTCACGACGTGGTCGGTACGCGGTCTGCGGTGGAGCGGCGTGCGATTCGTTGATGTCGTTCGGGCCACGGTTGGGAACGATCTTCCGCCCTACTTGACCGCATCTGCCGCTGACCGACAACAGGCCGTATTCCGTACCGAGGATGTCCTGCAACCGACGGTCCTGCAACCGACGGTGTTGCTGGCGACGCACCTCGACGGAGCACCGCTCGATGCCAAACACGGCGCGCCACTTCGCCTCGTCAGTCCGGGGCAGTACGGCTACAAGAATGTCAAACATTTGGTGGCGATCGACTTCCGCCACGATGAGCCGGCGTCGACAATTGGACCCAAAGAACATCTCCGGGCGAGGGTCGCGGAGGAGGAGCGCCACTCCTCGCTTCCGAACTGGATGCTTCGCGTCCCCTACCGGCTCACCGTCGCTCCGACGGCCCTCGCCGCCGAGCGTGGGCTGCGTCGGTCACCCGACAAAACGCCCGCCTGAAGCCGGCGGTGAAGGGCACGCCCTACTGGATACCGGGATGTTGGTCACGAGTTGTTGGCACCAACGGGGAAGGTGGGAGACTCGGTGAATGGAATGGACACTCGACACAGGTGAGCACGTCACGTGGGACTGGGCGCAGCCGAAAGACGATGGCTCCGGTCAGGCCGACGGCGTGCCGTACGCGATTGGGATCCGCATCAACGGCCGTCGATTGCGAGGGGGCGAGGCCGACCAGTGGAAACAACGGATCGGGGCCCAGTTCTCCATAGCGGAGCCGTGAGCCCTGAGGCCATGCCTCGGCGGCGTCTTCTGGCCCGTCAGCCGCGGTCGCTGAGGTCGTACTCGGCCAGGTAGTAGGGGTGTTCGGGGTCGAAGAGCGTGAGCGGCTTGGGGTTGTCAACCCGTCCGATTGACCGCACGTCGTTGCCCATGACCCCCAGACGGGCATCGCCGAGTGACGCTCTCGCCGCCGACGCTGTTTCGTTCAGCTGCGTCACGATGTCGGGGTGCACAGCGGCGAGGTTTGTGGTCTCGCCGATGTCGTTTTCGAGGTCATACAACTCGCACAATTCCAAACCGCGTTTGGCGAAGTGGAGCTTCCACGGCCCGACCCTCACCGCCTCGAGGTCGTTCATCCAGTAGTAGAGGAACACCTCGTGCGGCGAGGTGGCGGTGTCGTCGAACCAGATCGACGACACGTCGCGTCCGTCGATCGTGCGGTCGTTCGGCACCTCGGCACCACAGACGGCGGCGAGCGTCGGATAGAGGTCGAGCGACAACACGATTTCGTCGCTGACACGACCGGGGGCGATCCGTCGCGGCCACCGGACGATGCCGGGCACACGCATTCCCCCTTCCCAGGTGTGCGCCTTGGCGCCGCGCAGAGGACCGTTGCTCGCGCCGAGTGGCTCGCCGTCGCCGCCGTACGGTACAACGTTGTCACCCAGCGAACCGTTGTCGCTCGTGAAGATCACGATGGTGTTTTCCTCGAGCCCGAGCGTCACCAGTTCGCGAAGGAGTACTGACGTCGCCCAGTCGATCGATTCGACTGCCGCCCCGTACCGGCCGTTTTCGGACTGCTCGGAAAAACGACGCTGCACGTAAATCGGGATGTGGACATACATGTGGGCGAGGTACAAGAAAAACGGGTCGTCCTTCGCCGACCGCATGAACTTCACGGCCTCGACGACGTACCGCTCGGTGAGTGATGCCTGGTCGGGTTGCTGTTCGATGACGTCGTCATCGAACAGGAGCGGGAGCGGCGGCATCTCGGGGAAAACACCGAGCGGGTCGGCTTGGCGCCCCATGTCGTTGCTGTAGGGGAGGCCGAAGTAATGGTCGAAGCCGTGGTTGGTGGGTAAAAAGTCGGGTTGATCGCCGCAGTGCCATTTGCCGATCATCTGGGTGCGGTAGCCGGCGTTGGAGAGCATGGTCGCCATGCTGATCTCGGTGGGCGGAAGGCCGACGGAGTGGCCCGGGAACAGCACGGGAAAGCCGTCGAACGAACCAAAGCCGATACGGGGCGGGTAACAGCCGGTGAGGAGCGCGGCACGGGACGGCGAGCAGACGGGTGACCCCTGGTAGAAGGAATCGAACCGGATCCCCTCGGCGGCAAGCCGGTCGATGGTCGGGGTTTTGTTGCGGGTGGAGCCGTAACAGCCAAGATCGCCATAGCCGAGATCGTCGCAGTTGATGAGCACCACGTTCGGGCGTTTCTCGATCGGGTTCGAAGTCATGACACGCCTCGTCGTCGGAATGGTGAGAGCGTACCCACGGGCACGATCGCTCTTGTGCGGCCTGGGAGGTGTGGGCGGTCTGGGAGGTTTGGGCGGCGTCGGCGCTCCGCTCGTGCCCGCCCCAACCATTGCGGGTCGCCCCTATTGGACTGCGGTTCGGTAGGCCGCCACCTGCTTGGCGATTTCGCCGGTGATCTGGCCGCGAATGGGACCCGCGTATTGGCGGCTCGCGTTGGGAAAACGGCTGTCCTGGGATTCAGGACGACCCGAGGTTCAGGCGACCCCGAGGTTCAGTCGACCCCGAGATGGCGGGCGAGCTTTTGCATCGTCTGCAGACCGAGCTCGACCGCGCCGAAGCCGATGCCGGCATTTCGCTGCTCGACGGTTGGATGGATCTGCCGGAGCGTCAGCACCGTCTTTCCATCGGTTTGTTCGTCGAGGGTTATCGTCACCCGAAAGCGCGTGGGGTCATTGTCGATGTCGGAGCCGTGGTCCATCACCAGCCGTTGGTCAGGGACGATTTCGAGGTAGTCGAACCGGTTCGTGTACACGGTGCCGTCGGCGGAGGTCATGTCGAAACACGCCCGGCCCCCGGAGCGGGCGTCCATTTGCCGGACGATGCAGGTATACCCGTCGGGGCCGAACCATTGGCAGAAGGCGTCGGCATCGGTCCACGCGGCGAACACTGCGGCGCGAGGCGCGTCAAGAACTCGAACGAGAACGATCTCACGGTCGAGCGCCCACGTCGTTGGGTCGGTGATAATCGGGGCATTGCTCATGGCTTCTCCAAAGTTGGTGAGGAGGCGGTTGGTTGCGTGGTGCGCGCGAGGTGCGCATCGAGGCGGTCGAGGCGCTGCTCCCATGCGGCTTGCGTGTGCTCGGCCCATTTTGCGATCTCCATCAGCGGCTCCGTCCGAAGCCGACATGGCCGCCGCTGTCCATCTCGGCCGCGGCTGATCAGGCCCGCCTGCTCGAGCACCTTCAAGTGGCGGGAGATCGCCGGGAGGCTGATCGGGAACGGTTCGGCCAACTCGAGCACGGTGGCCTCGCCGTCGGCCAGTCGACGCACGATCGAGCGTCGCGTGGGATCCGACAACGCGCCGAAGACGAGGTCGAACCGATCGGGCGTCGTCACGGTCGCCATCGTTGTGCTTTCGGTGGATACTTCACACGGTAGTTATTTAACAGAAGCACTAAATAATGTCAAGAGCGAGCGCCAGCAATGCTTGCTCACGTCGTCGCCGCGGAGACTACAAAGGTGAAGACACGGGAGGCGTCGCACCCGCCATCACCAAACTGCTCGGAGAACTACATGGGGAAGCTCATCTACGGAACGAACGCCTCGCTGGACGGCTTCACCGAGGACGCCTCCGGCTCTTTCGACTGGTCGATGCCCGACGAGGCCATGCACGAGTTTTGGAACGACATGATGCGCGGGATCAAGACTCAGTTGCTGGGGCGCCGCATGTACGAGACGATGGCGGTGTGGGAAACGGATCCCTCGCTCGCCGAGCAGTCGGCGGTGCTGGCCGACTTCGCTGCCTCCTGGCAGGATTCGGACAAACTCGTCTACTCGACCACCCTCACCGACCCGGTCACGACGCGGACACGCATCGTGTCGGCGTTCGACGCCAGCGAGGTGCGTGCTTTGAAGGAGTCTTCCTCGGCCGACCTGCTGGTGGGGGGACCGGGGCTCGCCGCCCACGCCTTACGTTCGGGCGTTGTGGACGAGCTGGTTTTGATGCTGCTCCCGGTGACGGTTGGCGACGGTAAGCCGGCGTTACCGACCGATATGCGTCTCGACCTCAAGCTCATCAGCGAGCGGCGTTTCGCGACCGGGGCAGTGCTGTTGGTGTACCGCGTGCAGCTCTGACCTCAGCTCGACATCATGGCTGGGCGTTACCACCGTCGCGTGTCTTCGACCATGCACACCGAGTAGCTCGCCCACGGGCAGTCCGTACGCAATCGAATCGTCCGGCGCTGTTGCCGTCCTCCTTGGTGCCGCGTGTAGGAAAATACTGTGGCGATGGGGGAAGTGGTGCGGCCACGGTGTCGATAGCCTCCTGGCGCGATTCCCCCCGCCCCCCGTACCGGAGGTTTACCCGTGGTGCCAGTCCTCGATGACGTGACCGATGGCATCGCCCGCGCCAGCAGCACCGAGGCGGCGGACGGCTTCGCTTCGCACTACTTGAAGGCCGACGGAATGACACCGGGCCTCACCACCGTTGCGGCGGCCGGGTGCGACCACAACGGGAGGTGCTTGTGACCGACGTCGTGATTGTTGGGGCCGGCCTGGCCGGGCTTGCCTGTGCTCAGGACCTGACCCGAGCCGGCGTGGCGTGCACGGTACTCGAGGCGTCAGATGGCGTCGGCGGCCGCGTGCGCACCGACGCCGTAGACGGCTTCCTCCTCGATCGTGGCTTTCAGATACTCCTCACCGCCTACCCGGAGGTACAGCAGCGTCTTGACGTCCCCGCGCTCGGGGTGGGGCTCTTCGACCCCGGTGCGGCGATTCGGCGGGGTGGGCGCTTTTATCGCGTGAGCGATCCCCTCCGGCGTCCTCTTCGGATCCCCGGGACGGCGGTGGCGCCCATCGGCACGGTGGCGGACAAGGCCAGGTTGGTGCGGCTCGTGTTCGATGTTCGGCGCCACACAGTGCCCCAACTTCTCCGACGGCCCGACATGAGCACGGCGGAACGACTGGCGTGTGCGGGGTTCTCTGACCGGATGATGGAGTCGTTGTGGCAGCCACTGTTCGCTGGCATCCAACTTGATCCCGACCTTGAAGTGTCAAGCCGTCGGTTCGACACGATCCTTCGCATGCTGGCGATCGGCGCCACGGGTGTGCCCCGCCTTGGGATAGGCGCGATTCCCGCTCAGATCGCCGCCACGCTGGCCGACGACGTCATCCGACTCGGGGCGACCGTGGCGGGGATCGACGGTTCCGGCGTGGTACTCGAAGGTGGCGAGCACGTGAATGGCCGAGCAGTCGTGGTGGCCACGGAAGGCCCGGCGGCTCATCAGTTGCTTGGGGCGCGAGTCTCGGATCCCGGTTCACGGTCGACCGCATGCTGCTGGTTCGAAGCCCCCGGCCCGCCGCTTCGTGGCCGGCTGCTCATCCTCGATGGGGAGGCGAGTGGTCCGGCGAAGAACGTGGCGGTCATGACCGAGGTGGCGCCATCGTACGCTCCCGCCGGCCGCACCCTCGTGGCGGCCGCCGTGCCGGGCCCCGTCGCTCTCGAGCCGAACATCACCGCCTTGGTGCAAGAGCAGCTTGCTCGCTGGTTCGACTCGGGCACGGCCGACTGGACCCACCTGCGCACCGACGTGATCGTGCACGGCCAACCGGCCCAAGGGCCACCGCTGCGTCCCAAGCAGCCGGTGGCGATGGGGGAGGGGATCTTTGTCTGCGGCGACCATCGCGACACCGCATCGATCCAGGGGGCGATGTTCTCTGGAGGCCGCACCGCCTCGGCGGTCCTGAAGTATTTGCACGGTGATTGACCGGCGGAACCGACCGGGCGAACAAGGTGGCGAGTAGGTGCTGACAAGGTGGCGAGTAGGTGCTGAAACGATTCGGCCGACACGATGCCCGAACAGCAACGGTGCTCAGCTGCGGTGGGCGTCGTCGTAGGCGGATCGAACGTCGATCGGGATGCGGCCCTTGGGACCAATGGGGATCCCGTTGGCGATTGCCCACACTCGAATCTCGGTGGCGGCGGGAGCGCGGTAGGGCATCGGCGGCAGTGGAGTTCCAGTGGGGAGGGCCGCCTCCAACGTGGAAGCGGCTTGATGCTCGGCATGCTGCACGAGCGCGGCGCCGAGGAACCGATAAGTCCATTCCTGTGCCAGTTGCCGTGTTTCGCAAAAGACGATCGGCACCGAGGGGAACCGCACCTGCGCTTCCGCCAGACCCTCGGTGACGGTTGACGGACGCACCCGAGTGAGCTTGAACACTTCGGAGTAGCGGTTCTCCACTACCAGCGCGGCATGGGGAAGTTCCGAAAGTGCCGCGAGGAGATAGCGCAGTCGCCCACCGGTGAGGGTGCCGACCAGGTCAGTCAGACTCTTGCGCTCGACCGATGCCACAAGTTGGCCGTCGTCTTCGACCCCATAGTCGCCCGCGGTCAGCGCGGCGCGTCGGGTGGTGGCTTGTTGGTTGGCGAAGTTCCACGCGTACTGCTCGTGGCTGTCGATCACGATCTCCAACACTTGGCCGAACGACCGGGCCGTGGGCACCGACACGTTGGGTCGAGCCTGACGCGCCGTCCTGGCGCTCTGCCAGAAGATGACCTCTCGACCGCGCGCTTTGGCGAATACGAACTGGGATCGATTCTCCCGACCCCGGTCGAGCACGAGATCAATCGCCGCGCCTCGCCGTACGCACGACGTCACCGGCACCCGCTCGACGATGTCCGGATTGTCGGGCCAGTCGGTGGACGGATGGCAATAGATCTTCGCTGTCCGTGGCCAGGTGTCCCGCACCTTGAGTATCACCCCGGCATCACCCAGAGGGAGACGGACAAGGAAGGGGAGCGACGAGTCGACGTCGGGGTTGCGGGCGACTACGAATTCCGGCCTGAGCGGCCGTGGCTGAGCGGATTGTGAGGGACGAGCGATCGAGGAGGTCACTGGAGCGGAAATTCCGGCCCGTTGCTCAGACGGCGAGGGACGGATCGCAAATTGCGGCGGTAGCTCCGAAGAGTTGGCGTTTGTGGACCTTGATGACGTTGCGATCTTTCGGCGCCATTACCGCCGCCAGTTCGATGGCTTTCGCCAGGACATCGGCTTCGGGCGCAACGTGTTCCACGATGCCAGCGGCGAGCGCTTCGTCGGCCGAGAAACGACGGCCAGTCATGATCGCGTCGAACGCTGCCGCCCGAGGAAGGCGAGCGGTGACGATTGCGTGCATGGGCTCGGTGAGCGGCAAGCCGAGGTCCACTTCGGGAAGGCACCAATAGCCACGATCGGATCGCATCACTCGGGTGTCGCAGGCGCAGGTGAGCATTGCGCCGCCGGCGAAGGCATGTCCGTTGATTGCCGCCACTGTGTAGGCCGGGAACAGCACCATGCGGCCAAAGAGGCGGTGCACTCCGTCGACCACAGCACCTGCGCTCTCGGGATCGGCGGCAAAGCTGTCGAGGTCCAGACCGTTGCTGAAAAATTTGCCATCGCCCACCAGTACGAGCGCCAACGGGCCTTGCACCGTCTCGAGCTCATCGAGGATCTCGTGCCAACGAATGACCGATGCGGTGTTGTAGCGGTTCTCACCATCGGCCCAACGCAGTACGCGCACGTCGCCAAGGGTTTCTATCTCGATCATGGGGTGCTCCTGGGGTGGTCGCCGGTGTTGGGCGTTCGGGACGTGGTGCCGACTAGGCGATCGAAACTGTGGCCGGTGATACCGAACCAGGTCGTGGCGTCGGCATGATGATGGCGGCGGTGGTGGCGGCGCACCGATGTGAACCATGCAGAGCGAGGTTGGTACGGCGCGTGCAGAAGAAAGTGGGTCCACTCGTAGGCGAGAACGAGGCCGAAGCCCGTCGTGGCAGCGGTGAGTCGAAGGTCGTGGCGAGGGAGACCGGGGAGGGCGCCCACCGAGATCCCGGCCACGAGAACTGCAGTGCCGATCGGACCGATGGGCACGGTGGTGGGATCGTCCGGGCAGTCGTGATGTCGTTGATGGGCGCGAGCCGGGTGCATCTCTCGGGGGGTGCCGCCGATCGTGATCGGTGGAAGATGGAGGACCCAACGGTGCAAGACCCATTCAATGGCCGACCGTCCGCCAACCATGCCCGCAACCACCACAGCGTCGGCGGCGTGAAGTCGTCCCTTGCGGAGACGAAGGACGGTCATGGCCGCGGCGCTGGGTGCGATGATCCACGCCGTGGGCGAACGCAGGAACTCGGGGGCAAGCTTGCGCAACGGCCGTGGTGACGGAGTCGACATCACCCATCAGTATCGCGCTCGGCCGGTACGCTTTCCTCGTGTCGTCGTTGGCGGAGCGCTACGAAGCGGGCGACTGCGAGGCGGTCTGGGACCGCATTGCCGATCTCGGCGATGCTGCCGCGTCCGCTCCGTGGCAAGCCGATGTCGACACAGTGGCCGACCTGACGATGCAACGGGTGGCGGGGAATGTGGCCACGATCGTGGTGCGGCTCACCCTCATGGGGTATCGCTTTGGCCACCGGTACAGCAGAAATCGCCGGTTCCGAACCATTGAAGATCTCAATTTGCGCAGGAGCATGGAGTCGGCGGGGCGTGACATGAGATGGCTCGACGAAGGCGAGGTGGAGGAGACCGTGATGGGTTGGCCTGGCCCCGCCCCCGAGATCGAAGATCGGATTTCCGCTGCCGAACAACTGCTCGGCAGCCCGCTTCCTGCCGCTATGCGGTCGCTCTACCGTCACGTGGGCGAGGTTGACCTGGCCGGTTCCTTCCCGGCGTGGAATCCCTCGGCCTTCGACTTTGACGACGATCTGGACTGGCCGGCATTCGGGTACTTCACCGAACCCTTCAATCTCTTGCCGGTCGACGGCATCATGGATCACGTCGATCCGGCAACGGGCGAGCTCGATGCCACGCACCTGTCGTCCAGGGGGCAACTCGCGGTGCCGATTGCCAATGGTCGGGAGCTCAGCGCCAACCAGATCGGTGAGACCAACCACATCTTGCTTCCGGTGTTGGGCATCGAGGCATCCGCGGATCCGCTCGTGCGCGGGAGTTCCGGAACGACGGAAGTACGTCTCGTGGCCTACCTCCGGGAGACGTTCGAATGGGGCGGGTTTCCCGGTGTGGCTCACACCGAGCAGCCCGTCCCGGTGGAGATCGAGCGACTACGTGTGGGCCTGCTTCCCATTTGAGCTTTGGGGTTCATGCACTACTCGGTTGGTGACAGTGGGACCGCGGCCGGAGGAGTCGGCCCCACATATCGTGCATCGGGCCGAATGATTTTGGGGTCGGCCGCTTGTTCGAGCACGTGTGCCGTCCAGCCAATTGTGCGGCTGCACACGAACACCGGGGTGAACAGTTCCCGTGGGATGCCGCACGCCTCCATGAGCAGACCGGCATAAAATTCCACGTTGGTGCGCAACGCTCGATCGGGCCGGTGGCGTTGCAGGAGGCCGAGCACGTCATGCTCCACTCGCTCGGCCAATAACAAACGGGACACCGTCTCTGGTCCGCCATGGCTCGCCAGATCCCGAACGATTCGGCGCAGCAGGAGCGAGCGGGGATCATCGGTCCGATACACCGCGTGACCAAACCCCATGATGCGTTCGCCTCGGTGGAGCATCGCCCCCACGATCTCGTCGGTGCGGTCGGCGGTGCCGATGGTATCGAGCAGGTCGAGGGCGCGACTGGGGGCTCCGCCGTGAAGCGGACCCGATAGCGCACCAATTGCTGCCACTACACACGCCGCCATGTCTGCTCCAGTCGAGGCAACGACTCGAGCGGTGAAGGTCGACGCGTTGAAGCCGTGATCGATGGTGGTCACGAGGTAACTCTCCAGAGCGGCTGCTCGATGCGGATCGGGTTGCTCCCCGGTGAGCATCCAGAGCAGGTTCGCTCCGGCGCCGAGATCGTCTCGGGGAGCAATGGGAGAGAGTTTACGGGTGGTCCGGTAGAGGGCGGCAGCAACAGTGGGTGCGCAGGCGGCGATCCGCAAAGCGTCGTTTCGGCGCTGGTCCGGGTGGAGGTCGAGCAGTGGGCGCATCGAATCGGCGGCGCCGAGCAGCGACACCGTCGTTCGCATGCCGTCGAGCACGGAACCTGTGGCGGCGATAAGTGGAATGGCTTGTTCAACCGCTTCGGGCAGGCCTCGCAAGGCTCGTACCTCCCCCGCGAACTGCGACTGCTCGGCCAACGTCGCCGGTAACTCGGCATCGAGGACAAAGCGCCACACGTCCTCCACGGTCCGGCACTCGGCGAGGTCGGTCGCCGAGTGTTCTCGGTAATGGTAGAACCCTTCGTTCCCGCGCACCTGGCCGACCGCGGTGTCGGCCACCACCACACCTGCGAGCCCGCGAGGAATGGCCAATGGTCCCAGTGGTCGCTCCGCCACGAGATCGCGGAGGCTCACCACACCAACCAACGTCGTGCCATCGACGACGGGCATGTGGCGATACCCGTGTTCGACCATTGCGAGCAGTGCCTCCTCGGGCTGGTGATCGCTCGCCAGGCAATCGGCGGGCGCGGTCATCACCTCCCGGGTGCGCACGTCGGTTTCGAAAGTACCGGCATGTACTCGGAGCGCATCGCGCTCAGTGACGATGCCGACCACACGGCCATCTTCGGTGATCACTGCAGATCCCACGCGGTGGTGGTGCATTCGGGCGACGACGGATGCGAAGGCCTCCTCGGGATCGCCCTGGATCACCGGCGTCGTCATCATTGCGTGGAGGGTCTTGCCCGAACCCGTGTCGCCGACGGGGCGGAGTTCAAGGCGTTCGGCGATGTCCGGGGAAGGGCTCGTTTCGGTGGTGCTCATGGGATGAGCGTGCGCCCGGCGAACGACAAGATCAACATTGATTACAATCAACCCATGGCCCGCCGATCTCCCCGACTCAATGCCACCGAGACGGCGAAACGCCTGGGGGTGAAGCCGGCCACGCTGTACGCCTACGTGAGCAGGGGCTACCTCACACGAGAACGCGGTCCCGATGGGCGATCGAGCCTCTTCGATGCGGCAGAGGTGGAGCGACTGGCGCTCCGGGGACGACCTCGTCGATCGACGCGCGGTCCGATCATCGACGTTCCCATGGAGACGGCGATCACGCTGATCGACGGGCGACGTCTGTTCTATCGCGGGTATGACGCCGTGGTCCTGTCTCGCCAGAGGTCCTACGAAGAGGTTGCTGGCCTTCTGTGGAACGGCACCTTGCCCGGACACTTTGTGCCGTGGGGCAACGGTTTGCCGGTCCCGGTGAACACCGAAGCCTTCTCGCCCGTCCATCGGATCCGAGTGGCCGTTGCCGCTGTTGCGGCGACCGCAGAGACGTTGGGGGCATCGCCGGGACCGACCCTCGACCATCCCGAATCCCACCATCTCGAATCCCACAGTGACAATGACCCCGATGTTGCCCCGGACCCCGGTCAGATTCTACGGATGGCGCCGACGCTGGTCGCGACGGTGGCCAACGTGGTTGCGGGTCCTTCGGTGTCTCGAATACCTCGGCTCCGGATCGGTGACGCATCGTGCCGAGGCACCGTGGCGGGTCGGGTCGCGCTCGGTGTGAGTACCCGTCGGCCGCCACCGGATTTCGTGGCTTTGATCAACGCCGCGTTGGTACTGCTGGCCGACCACGAACTTGCCGCCTCCACCTTCGCTGCCCGCATTGCTGCATCGGCGAGGGCCGATGCCGCATCGGTGTTGCTCGCCGGACTGGGTGCAATGCATGGCCGTTACCACGGACAGGCAAGTCAACGGGTGGGTGTCCTCTTCGCGGAGGCGGCCGCCCATTCGGCCGCGACCGCGATCGATCACCTCATCAATTCGCCGGAAGGGCCTCCGGGCTTCGGGCATCCGCTGTATCCCTTCGGAGACCCGAGGGCGGCGGAGCTACTTGACCGGCTGGGGGAGTCGGGGGCGCCACCTCGGCACCTCCGACTGGTGCGCGAGATCGTCGATGTCGCCGCTGATCGGGGGCTGCCCCGACCCAACGTCGATCTGGCCCTTGGCGCCGTTGCCCATTCCTGGCACTTGGTTGGCGATGCTGGGGAGGCGATCTTCTCCCTGGCGAGATGTGCCGGTTGGCTCGCCCACGGCGCCGAGGAGTACCAGCGCCGGCCGCTTCGTTTTCGCGTGCAAGCGGCGTATACCGGCGTACCACCGCGGACGTTCTGAGCAGGGAACGCAGCCCCGTTTGAACCGGTGGAATCGCGAGAATCATCGCGCTAGAGTCGTTTCTCCGGGGAATCACACCGCTGTTATTTGTCCCCAACCTGGGGACAACAACTGTGGACAACGGGCGCACGCCACACGGGCGCGACCCGGCGCCCACACCGACCGTGTATCGATCGACCAAGGACCGTCAGCGTGCCGAAATCGTTCACGCATCTCCATGTGCACACTGAGTACTCGATGCTCGATGGGGCTGCTCGTGTCGGCGACATCGTGGCCAAGGCGGCGGCCGACGGACAGCCGGCCGTGGGTATCACCGACCACGGCAACATGTACGGGATTCTCGACTTCTACAAGGCATGCCAAGAGCACGACGTCGCTCCGATTCTCGGATGCGAGCTGTACCAGGCGTTTGATGAACGCACGGAGCGCCCCACACGGCGAGGCAAGGTGGACGACTCCGGCGGTGAGACCGAGGGCGGGAGAAAGGCGTACTACCACCTCACGACACTGGCGGAGAACAACGTCGGCTACAAGAACCTGATCCAACTGGCCAGCCGCGCCTACATGGAGGGCTACTACATGAAGCCCAAGGTGGATTGGGCCCTGCTCGAGGAACACCACGAAGGGATCATTGCCACCACCGGCTGCCTGGGCGGCCACGTCCTCCAGTCGATGATGAACTCGGGATTCGACGCCGCAGTGGAGAAGGCAGCTCGCCTCCAGGACATCTTCGGCCGCGACAACCTTTTTGTGGAACTCCAGGATCACGGCATCCCGGAGCAGAAGTGGACCAATCCCGAGTTGGTGCGCCTGGCCCGCAAGATCAAAGCCCCGCTACTCGCCACCAACGACTCGCACTACACCCATCAGCACGACCACGAGAGCCACGACGCCCTTCTCTGTGTGCAGACCGGCTCCCTAATGGCCGAGACCGACCGCTTCAAGTTTCATGGCGATCAGCACTACTTCAAAGACGCTCGAGAGATGCGTGAAACATTCGCCGAGGTGCCCGAAGCGTGCGACAACACGTTGTGGATTGCCGAACGTTGCAAGGTGGAGATCGAGTTTGGGAAGCCGCAGCTTCCCAACTTCCCGTTGCCAGAAGGTTTCGCCGACGCCGCGGCCTATCTCGAACACCTCACGTTCGAAGGCGCTCGGGCGAGGTGGGGTGGCACCGTCCCCGAGGCGGCGGTGGAACGGCTCGCCTACGAACTGAAGGTGATCGGTGACATGGGCTTCGCGTCCTATTTCCTCATCACCTGGGATCTCATCAAACATGCTCGTGACGCCGACATTCGAGTTGGTCCGGGCCGTGGTTCGGCGGCCGGCTGTGCGGTGGCCTACTGCCTGCGCATCACCGACCTTGATCCGATCAAGTACGACCTCCTCTTCGAACGTTTCCTCAACCCGAGCCGGGTGTCCATGCCGGACATCGACATGGACTTCGACTCCCGCTATCGGGATGAGATGATTCGGTACGCCGCCGAGCGTTACGGGCGTGATCACGTGGCGCAGATCGTCACGTTCGGCACCATCAAAGCTCGCCAGGCGGTGCGTGATGCGGCGCGTGTGCTGGGCTACGAATACAACGTGGGGGACCGCATCGCCAAGGCCATGCCGCCGCTGGTGATGGGGCGCGACACGCCCCTCTACGCATGCCTTGAGGTGCACGAGAAATACGAGGAGGGGTTCAAGATGGCGGGCGATCTCCGCCAGATGTACGAGCTTGATCCCGCCAGCAAACGGGTGATCGACGTGGCCAAGGGCCTCGAAGGCCTTCGCCGTCAAGACGGCATCCACGCCGCCGCGGTGGTGATCACCAAAGAACCCCTCACCGAGTACCTGCCGATTCAGCGCAAACCCCTGGCGGGATCAAACCCCGAGGATTCGCCGGTCGTCACGCAATACGAAATGGGCGGCGTGGAGAGCCTCGGCCTCTTGAAGATGGACTTCCTGGGTCTGCGCAACCTTGATGTGATCTCCGATGCATTGGCGATGATCACGCGCACGCAGGGCATTGAGGTCGACATCGACAACGTCGCCCTCGACGATCAACCCACGTTCGAGTTGCTCCGCCGGGGAGACTCGATCGGCGTGTTCCAGCTTGAGGGCGGGCCGATGCGGGCGCTGATGCGATCGTTGGCACCTACCGGCTTCGAAGACATCGCCGCGCTCGTGGCGCTCTATCGGCCGGGGCCGATGGGCGTGAACATGCACAACGACTATGCCGATCGCAAGAACGGCCGCAAACCCATCGACTACTTCCACCCGGAAGCGGAAGCCCTGCTCGGCGACACCTACGGCCTCATGATCTACCAAGAGTCGGTAATGCGGGTGTCGCAGAAATTCGCCGGATTTTCCCTGGCCGATGCCGACAATCTCCGCAAGGCATGTGGCAAGAAGGTTCGCGCCCTCATGGCCAAGGAGCGCACCAAGTTCGTGGACGGTTGCGAATCATCGGGGTATGGCTCCGCCCTTGGTACCGAGTTGTTCGACGTGATCGAGAACTTCGCCGACTACGCCTTCAACAAGAGCCATAGCTACGGCTACGGCCTCATCTCGTATCAAACGGCCTACCTGAAGGCCAACTACCCCACGGAATACCTTGCCTGCCTGCTCACCTCCGTAAAGAGCAACCTCGACAAGGCGGCGGTGTATCTGGCCGAGTGCAAGGTAATGGGCATCCCGGTACTCGTTCCCGACGTGAACGTTTCGGAGATGGATTTCGCCGCTGTGCTGCGTCCCGAAGAAATGGGCACCAACGCTCGTAAGGGTTCGATCACCTTTGGTTTGTCGGCGGTGCGCAACGTAGGCGAAGGCCTCGTCGGGGCGATCATCGTCGAGCGCGATGCCAACGGTGCCTTCGCCGATTTCTACGACTTCTGTGAACGGGTCGACATCAACGTCCTCAATAAACGCACGATTGAGTCGCTGATCAAGGCGGGCGGGTTCGACAGCTTTGGGCATCCTCGCAAGGGTTTGCTCCTTGTCTATGAGCAGATCATCGACCGGATGATCGCCAAACGACGCAAAGAAGCGGAAGGTCAGTTCGACCTCTTTTCGATGATGGAACCCACTGTGCCCGGCGTCGCGAAAGATCCGTTCGACGACGCCCGACTCGAGATTCCCGACACGGATTTCGATAAAAAGGTTCGCCTCGCATTCGAGAAGGAAATGCTCGGTTTGTACGTGAGCTCCCACCCGTTGCAAGGGGCCGAAGGCATCCTCAAACGACGAAGCGACTGCACGATTCTCGAGCTCGATGGGGTCGAAGATGGCGCTCTCCGCTCGATCGGCGGGTTGATCACCAACCTCAACCGCAAGTGGACACGCAAAGGCGATCTCATGGCGGTGTTCGAGCTTGAAGACCTGCAATCCACGATCGAATGCATGGTCTTCCCAAAGACGATGGCCAAAGTGGGTCACCTGCTCGAAGACGACACCGTGGTGATCGTGAAGGGCAGGGTGGATGGTCGTGAGGATCAGGTGAAGTTCATGGCCCAGGAGATCGAGGTTGTCACGGATCTCATCACCGACGGTGCGCCGCCGCTGCGAATCGCGGTCCACCCGAACCGGGCCACCGAAAAGCTCCTCGGCGACCTCAAAACCCTGTTGTCGGAGCACCTCGGCGAGTCGCAGGTATTCCTGCACATCGGGGACCAGCAGATCCTGCGGCTCCCCGGCCATTTCGCCGTCGACGTCACCAACGGCCTGGTCGCCGAACTGCGCGTGCTGCTCGGCGCCAACGCGATAATCCAGTGAAACTCCTTCGCCTCGATCACGTACAACTCGCCATGCCCGCCGGGGAATTGGCGGAACACCGAGCGGCAGCGTTCTACAGCGGGGTGCTTGGTCTGGTTCGCCTCCCCAAACCCGAGGCCCTCGCCGCGCGGGGCGGGTGTTGGTTCGGCAATGACGGCGTGGCTTTGCATCTCGGCGTGGAGGATCCGTTCCATGCGGCGCGCAAGGCTCATCCGGCCTTGATCGTCGACGACATCGACGGCTTGGCCGTCGCCGTCGAAGCCGCAGGTGGCGAGGTTCGTTGGAATCACGAACTGCCTCAGGTTCGTCGATTCCACACGGATGATCCCTTCGGTAACCGATTGGAACTCGTGGAGGGCGTGTGATCGGCTACACCATCTCCATGCGCCGTTCCCGCCTCGCCGTCCTGCTCACGCTTGCCTCCGTGGCCCTGCTGGCCACGGCCTGCCTTCCGCCGTACGAGGGCCCGTCCAGCGGACGAAAGGCAGTCATCCTTGGCGATTCGATCGTCTTCGAGGCGGGCTTTTCCGGCGCTCTGGCGACCACGTTTCATGGTCGGAACTGGCAGATCTCCACCGAAGCAGTGATCGCCGCGTCAACGGGAAGCCACATGAGCTCGATAATCCAGGCGCCAGG
Organism: Actinomycetes bacterium; assembly: GCA_031415655.1. GTDB lineage: Bacteria > Actinomycetota > Acidimicrobiia > Acidimicrobiales > Acidimicrobilacustridaceae > JAKOVR01. Next base: position 51,523 of record JANOSD010000082.1, on the reverse strand, counting down.
GATGCAATCGGAGGTGGTAATTTTGAACCACGCCACCGCCGATGTGAACGGCGTGCTGTTTGGAGCGACAGTTTCGAAGCCCGCCCTACGAGCGAACGTGCACGCAGCGCTCACCACTGCGCTCGATGCACTCGCAAACGTGCCCTGTGTGGTGTTTGTCACGGCCACGAATCACGGCATCACCCCGGGCTTCAACGACGAGGCCAACCTCCACAACGCCATGCTGGTCGGGCTGGTGCAGACGTACCCCAATGCCACGTGGCTCGATTGGGGGGCATGGTCGGCGGGGCACCCGGACTGGTTCCGAACTACCGATGGCATCCACCTAACCGACGCCGGCACCGCGGCCCTCGCCGACATCATGGAGCAAACGGCGACGTCGTGCGGCGCTTGGTGACACGAAGTAGCAGGACCGGCGCGGGCCCATCCGCCTCGGCGGATCCGTCGAAAGGCCCCCCGTTCCCGTCGGTTGAAACTGCCCGCTGAGCGCTCAAGTTGCACGAAGCCGACAGACCGAGTGAACTATCGGGACGATTCCGCGAGCAAAGGGGGGCCGAGGGAGCATATGGCGATCACCGTCGAAACCAAGGACTGCACCCAGCTAGGCGATGCCGAGCTGGCTGAGATGGCCGACCTCAGCGCGGAAGGTCCCGCGAAATACGAGATCGGCGTGCTGTCGAAACAGGCCGAGGCATGGGTACTCGTATCTGTGGCCCGAGAAGGCAACAAGCTGCGGGGGTTCTCGTTCTGCACCCTGGAGCGGATCGGGGGCACGCCGTGCATCCTGATTGGCTGCGCCACCGTGCAGCGAAACTCCAAGCGAGACACCGTTCTCAAGGCAATCATGACCGATCAGTTCCGCCGATCGGTGATGGCGTTCCCCGACGAAGACGTCGTGGTCGGCACCCGATTCGTGACGGCAGCCGGCTACGAGGCCTACAAGTCCCTCCAAGAAATCGTGCCGCGTCCAGGTCATCGGGAGACCGGCGAAGAACGAGCTTGGGGCCGTCGCCTCGCCAAACGTTTTGGCATCGAATCGTCGTCCTACGACGACCGTTCCTTTATTGCCGCCGGCGACAATAGCTATCCCCTTTGCCTGGATCACGACCCGCTCAAGCCGGAGAAGGTCGACGCGGAGGTGGCCGAGCTTTTCGGGAAAATCAATGCCAAGCGAGGAGACTCGCTCATCGCGTTCGGCTGGGCCATGGCCGAAGACCTCGCCAAGCTCGGCAACTGAATCGGGCAGAATATGGACCACGCCCGTGTCGTGCGGGTCCGGCGAATGGTACGCGCCTTCACCACCGAGCCAATTGGCCTCGAAGCGGTAGACGCGCTGATCGATCTGGCTCGGCGAGCGCCTTCGGCTGGGAACAGCCAGGGAGTCAATTGGGTGGTGCTTACGGGGCCCCACGAGGTGGGGCGGTATTGGGATGTCACGCTTCCCCCCGGGCCTGACCGTGAGCGATTTCGGTGGCAGGGCCTGCTCCGCGCTCCCGTGCTGGTGCTGCCGGTAATCGACCCTGATCGATATCTCGAGCGTTACACCGAACCCGACAAGTCCCACACCGGGCTAGGTGCCGGCGTCGTGGCCTGGCCGGTGCCTTACTGGTGGGTCGACGGGGGCATGGTCGTGCAAAACCTGCTGTTGGGAGTAGTGGAGGCTGGCCTCGGGGCGTGCTTTTTCGGGCTCTTCCAGCACGAGACGGCGGTGTGCGAACGATTCGGCATTCCCGCCGGGCGTCGAATCCTGGGGGCGGTGGCGATCGGCCACCCCGACCCCGAGGCTGATGGAGTCGGCCGATCATCGGAGCGGCGCCGACCGCCGCTACGCGATGTCGTGCACCACGGCGAGTGGTGACGGGTCTGGCTGGACACGCTCTACGAGCGATCGGACACCGACGAAGAGCGAGCGAGGCGACCGGTGAGGGCCACAGGGGTGTCGGCCGGGAGGTCGCATACGAAGTCGTGACACACGTAGGCCCGGCCATGGTCGCCCTGCTCGTCTCGACCGGTCCAGAGCGGGGATGGGTAGCGCTCTCCCCAGGCCAGCACCACGTTGGGACGATAGGACTGCTGGACCTGCTCAACGAGGTCGGGCCGGTTCCCGGTAATCACCACTTCGGTGATACCGGTGAGGGCGAGGTCCAACGCACCGAGCAGGTGCCCGAAGGCCAACGCGTGACGTCCGGCCAGGGGGCCGAGCAACCGCAAGATGGTGTGGGCATGGTCGGTGTATCGGGCATCGCCGGTGAGGGCACCGAGACGAAGTAGAGAGAACGCGGCGAGGCTGTTGGCCGACGGCGTAGCATTGTCCATGATGTCTTTGGGTCGCGTCACGAGGGCTTCCGCATCGGATCCGGTGGTGAACACGCCGCCCTGGTCGTGGTCCCAGAAGAGGTCGAGCAACGCATCGGCGGTGTGGCGGGCCTCGTCGATCCAACGCGCCTCACCCGTGAGTTCGGCCAGCCGGGTGAAGGCCTCCACGAGGGCGGCGTGGTCGGCGGCGTAAGCGAGGTGTTGCGCGCGCCCGTTCCCGGCGACCAGTCCTTCTTCGTGCGGACCTTGCCAGGATCGCAGCCAACGGCCTGCGTCGGTGCGGAGGTGACGGCACAGGAACTCGCCGTTGCGAACCGCCGCCGCCCGCCACGAAGCGTCCCCGGTGGCCGCCGCTGCTTCGGCTAGGGCGGCGAGCATGAGGGCGTTCCACTCGAGCAGCACCTTGTTGTCGAGGCCCGGCCGGATACGCCGGTTCCGCACGGCCAGGAGCGCCAACCGCCCCCGTTCAACGACGGCGGGGCGTTGGAGCGCCGGCCACAGCTGCGTGCGATCGATCGCGGGAGTGTCGGCCACGACAGGGAGCCGGCGCAGGATGTTGTGATGCTCCCAGTTGCCCTCCGTGGTGATGTCGTACCAAGCCGCCACTTCATTGATTTCGGTGGGGGTGAACCCGGCGTTTTGGAGGACCTGTGTGACCTCGACAAGATCCCAGACGTAGAACTTCCCTTCGACGCCTTCGGAGTCGGCATCCTCGGCCGAGAAAAAGCCACCATCGGGATGGGTGAGATCGTTAAGTACGTAGGCAATCGTTTCGTCTACTACCTGCCGGTAGTCGGCGTCGCCTTGTTGTTGCCACGCATGGGTGTAGGCGCGAACAAGGAGGGCGTTGTCGTACAGCATCTTCTCGAAGTGGGGGGCCAGCCACTCTTCGTCGGTGGAGTAGCGGGCAAAACCCCCGGCGAGATGGTCGTAGATACCACCCGAAGCCATAGCCCGAAGGCTCACATCGGCCATCGTTTCGACCGCACTATCGGTCTCTGATGATGCCGGCTTGGCAGACCCCGCAGTTCGGGCCAGTTGGCGGAACAATGCATCGATACCCATCGCTTGTGGGAACTTGGGGGCCGATCCGAAACCACCCCACCGAGGGTCGAAGGCACGGTGAAACGCCAACACGCTCTCGTCGAACACGGCCGCCGATGGCAGGTGCTCAGCCGCTTCGAGATCGTTGGATCGACCGATCGAGGCGGTGAGCTCGGTTGCCTGCTGTTCAAGGTCGTCGCGTCGGGTTCGCCACACCTCGTCGATTCGTGCCAGCAGTTCCGGAAAGCTCATCATGCCTCGACCGGGGCGGTTCGGGAAATAGGTGCCACCGAAGAATGGCTTGCCCTCGGGAGTGAGGAACACGGTCATTGGCCAGCCGCCGTGGCCACTCATGGCTTGCACGGCTTCCATGTAGATGGCATCGACATCGGGACGTTCCTCCCGGTCGACCTTCACGTTTACGTACAGATCGTTCATGACCGTCGCGATGTCGTGGTCCTCGAACGATTCGTGGGCCATGACGTGGCACCAGTGACACGCCGAGTAGCCAACCGACAGCAGAATCGGGCGATCGCGGCGACGAGCTTCGCCGAATGCCTCCTCACCCCAGGGGAACCAGTCGACCGGGTTGTCGGCGTGCTGCCGGAGATACGGGCTGTTCTCGTGGACGAGGCGATTGGCCATTCGGCGAGGCTACCGGCGGGTTGTACGGACCGGCGTTACTCGGCTGCTTCCTTGGCGATGAGCAGCTTCTTTGATGCCACGCTCAGGGTGGAGTCGGCCAATACGTGGCTGCCGACAATGGTGGTGCTGACGATCACGACCGACATGAATCGGCCGTGCCGAATGAGCACCAGTGAAAGCTCCACGTTTTGTGCAGGGCCGGACTGGGAGATGATGAAGCCGACGGTGTCGTCGGCCGAGGTGGGTCGATCGAAAGGCGTCAGGCTGTAGGGAATATTGCTCTGCTTGGCGGTGATGCCCTTGGCGAGGCACTTCTGCACGTCGGGTTGGGCGTAGGAGGCGGCGTAGTCGGCCGCGTCCTTCTCCGACCGGGCGGCGAACAGGGTCTGACTGAAGAACTCCTGATTGGTCCCATCGTCCATCTTGAATTGGCGTCCACTGATCGCAGCCGTGGCGTCGGGGATTGAACGGGTTTCGGTTACGTCTGGACATTCGGTGAACCCGAGGCCGGTGGCGGAGTCCTCCACGGTCCCTTCGATAGCGGGGTTCAACGAGGCGAAGTCGACGCTGTCGAGAAGGGCGTCTTCGAGCACCTTGCGATCGTCGGCTTTGCTCGCCGTCGTGCTGGTAGAGGACCGACGGGAGGTGGTGGTGGTTGCCTTCCGTTCGGTAGTGGACGTGGACGACGACGACGGTGGTTTGGTCGTGGATGAGCTGCCCCCGACGGCGGGCGTGCTACCCGGTGTGACGGGACCGCCCCCGGGCGATGAGCTGAGCTCGGCAGTGGCGGTTACTTCGGTGGCCTTCGCCGCGCAACCGAAGGTCGGGAGGAGGATCACCGCGGAGAACAATGCCGTCGTGATCGCGCCAGGGGTGCCAGAGTGGCGGCGGAAATGAAACGGTGTGCTGCGCATCGTGCTCCTTCGGGTCCCGGCCCGACGCCGAGTGCTGCGTATCGTAGAGCCATCGGGCCCCTGCACTTGTTCGGCAGGGAGCTGGCAACGCGGTGGAGAGGCGAAGGAGGGACTGGCGGAGGGCTATCGACCCTGCTTAACCGAACGGGCCGCCCGGTTCGCCAGGGCTCGGAAGGTCGAGCAGTCCGGCCAGTCGACGGGTGTTGGGGTTGTTGCGGGCGGCCCGTTGACCATCTTCCGGTGAGAGTTCTCCGGTGGCGATGCGCATGGCCGCGATGCGGGCCAGGACCGCGGCGTACCTCACCCCGGCAAACACCGTGTGCCAGTCGAATGCCTCTACCGTTCGGCCCGCTGCGGCCTCGTACAAGGCGATCGCTGCCGCCTCGCCTGGATACCCCGGCAAATAGGGAAAGCCGATGCCTTCGGCAAAGAAGTGCTCCAGCCACGTGTACCAGGCCAGATCGACCTCAGGGGCGCCGAGCGACGCCATTTCCCAGTCGATTACGGCGGCGGGCGTGTTGTCCCGGAAGATCATGTTGGAGATGCGGGCATCCCCCCAGTTCAGACGCGCCGGGCGCTCGCTGACGGGGCGGTTCGCCGCGAGCCAATCCAGCCCGGGGGTGAGCACCGGGAGCGGCGCCAGATCGGCAAGGAAATGGTCCAGGTAGAGGCGCCAATAGCCCAACTGATGGTCGAGGCAATCCTGTTCGGTGCGGAGGCCGTCGGGAACCAGGAAACCAAACCCGTGCTCGAAAGGATCGAACGCGTGCAGCGCGGCCAGTGTGGCGAGCGAACTGGCGTAGACGGCCGCTTGGTCGGCTTCGGCAGCTTCCAAGAACCATCCGGCAAGGGTGTAGGGGGGATAGTCCGGTGGGACGACGCCGTCGATCCGCTCCATGACATAGAACGGTCGGCCGAGGGGGCCAATGTCGGGCTCGAAACCGGTGACGATCGGAGCAGGGATGGTGGTGGTGCCGAGCGCCTGCATGCAGCGCACCTGGTGGTCGAGGCGGTACTCGGGGAACACGCCGACGCCCGTCGGTTGGAGTCGGACGACCAGATGACGGTCGTGGCTGTTGTCGACGTGCGCGGTGACGAGCCAGGTCTCGTTGGAGTGACCGGCGCCTTCGGGTCGCGAAGCTTCGGCAATCGTGACTGGGGCGCCGAACTGCGTGGACAGCCACGCGCTGAGGGCACGAAGGTCGGTGTCGCTCGCGTCTTCGTTGCGGGGAACGGGCGGGGCATCGCCCATGGCGGCAGTCGCCGCCGCTCCGTCTTCGTCGGGCATTGCACTCCTCAAAGGTGATTCGGGCTTGTCGGGGTCGCCGTCGAGCAAACGATTCGTCTCCAGCCACCCCATGAGCGGCTCGCCGCCATCATCGGGCGTGAGCCGAATCAACGACCGTCGATAGTCCGACGAGCGCGGAGGTGTCAGGACGTGGCTGACGTCCAGGCCACACCAGGTAAGCACCTCTATCGACCCGGCGATGGAGTGGCCGATACGGTTTCCTTCAACGCTGTGGGAGCCGGTGGCGTGGACCGCCACACGACCAGAGAAAGGCATGGCCAGATCGTCGTGGTCGGTGAGGTCGATCTCGACCGCTCCGAGCGCGCTCGTCGCGCTACCCGTCGACAGATAGCCGAGCAGTATGGGGTCGAGTCCCTTGATGCCCACCTCCACGAACTGGGTCCGACGGGTGCTGCTCGACAGCGCGAGGAAGGTCCAGTCCATGTTCCAGAACCGCGGTCCCCAGCTATGGTCACGCTCGCCGCGGGCGGCATACGTGACCTCATGGGAGCCGATCGCATGGCGGACGGTCGCGTCGAAGGGCTGTTCCATCCGGGACGCGTCGAAGCCATCGCTCGCATGGCCGCGCACGTCGCCCTGGCCGGGGCTGTGTGGGCCGCCGGTGGCGGCCCACGCCACCTCAACATCGATAGTTGTCACCGTGCTGGCCCGTGGCCCGGTCACGATCCTCGCCGGACCGTGGAGGGTGAGCCGACCGCTCGCCATGGGATGGAGCGGTTCGTGACGAAACTGCAATCCCAGGCGGTCGTAGGCGAGCGTCGGAACCTGGAGCCAGTTGTGATCCAGCCACGGCTGTTCGATGCACACCCACTCCCCGCCGGGAACGACGGCGGTATCGAAGAGGTACAGCCACAGCCACACTCGTTCTTGGTTGGGCATGTGTCCGATTCGGCAGTGTCCGGCGAAGGTTCCGTCGGGCGCGAACCAGTCCCAGAACCACGACTCGTTCCAACTGATATCGGCGGGATCGTAGGGGTGGTGATGGTCGTCACCGAGGCGTATCCCAAATCCGGTCAGTTCCTCTATGGAAAGTTCGGGCACCGGGGGTGGTTCGAGCGGAGTAGTCGCAGGGTCGTTCTCTGACACCGCGTCAGGTTCGCACGTTCATGGAAGGTCGGCAACTAGGAGCGTGGCCCAGCAATGCTTCGAGAAGCGGATTTCGAGCCATGGTTCGAAGCCTCGCAAGGACGCGACGTCGAAAGCCCCCTTGTTCTGGGCGGTGAGACGGAGGACGCCGCGAGAAAAGAAAAGCGGGCCGGAGGTCGCCGAATGGTTGCTGGGGCACGCTCCTAGCACGCCTCCCGGGACGGGGGTGGCGGCGACGGATACTGGGCCGCTCGCGAACCCGCGCGCCAGACTCCACGGATGGATATTCGACTCGATGGAAAAGTGGCGTTGGTTACGGGAGCGTCTCGAGGTATCGGCCGAGCAATCGCAGCGGAGCTTGCGGCCAGCGGCGCCAAGGTGATGCTCACATCTCGAAAGGCCGATGCTCTTGCTGATGCCGTTTCCACAATCGCGGAGCAAACGGGCGCCGAGGGCGGTGACCACCTCGCGTGGCACGTGGCGAACGCCGGTTCTCCCGAAGATGCGGCGGATGGTGTGCGGGCCACGTTGAAGCGATTTGGCGCGCTCGACATTTTGGTCAACAACGCGGCCACGAATCCGTACGCCGGCCCATCGATAGGTATCGATATCGCCCGGTTCGACAAGACCGTGCAAGTGAACTGGCGAGGCCCTTTGGTCTGGACCCAGGAAGCGTGGCGGCAATCCATGGAGCACAACGGAGGAGTGGTGCTCAACGTTTCGTCAATTGGCGGACAGTCGGTCGAGCCGACGATTGGCATCTATAACGGGACAAAGGCTGCACTCATCCATCTCACGAAACAGTTGGCGCTGGAGCTTTCGCCCGGAGTGCGGGTAAACGCGGTGCTGCCTGGGTTGGTAAAGACCGACATGGCCCGGGCGTTGTGGGAGCGCGGCGAAGAGGCTGCGGCGGCGCACGTGCCGATGAAACGGCTCGGCGTACCCGACGATATTGCCGCCGCCGCCGTGTTCCTCTGCAGCGACGCCGCCAGTTGGATCACCGGCACCACTCTGGTCGTCGACGGTGGCATGTTGTTGCGTGCATAACACTGGGATGGGATTTGATGTTTCGCATGCACCAGCTCCGACGAGCGACAAGCGCGAGCTCCTGCTCGGGTTCATCTGGTGGCAGCGTGAACACGTAGTCGCCACCGCTGATGTCTGACGGAAGCCGACCTTTGTTGAACGCCGAACGGGCGCCTTCTCCCGATCATTGGCGTGGTCAACCACCGTCGGCACCTGGAGCGACGGTCGGTCGAAGGTTGTTGCTTCGGGACTGTGTTTCCACGCCGGACCGAGGAGTTGGCCGTTCCCAGTGATGTGACTGCGGCGGAGGTCATCGCCGCCTACTCGCAGCTAGGAGCGTGTCCCAGCAACCATTCGGCGTCTTCCGGCCAGCTTCGAATCTCGCGGCGTCCTCCGTCTCACCGCCCAGAACAAGGGGGCTTTCGACGTCGCGTCCTTGCGAGGCTTCGAACCGTGGCTCGGAATCCGCTTTTCGAAGCGTTACTGGGACACGCTCCTCGGCCAACGCACGGAACACATCGTGCGAGCCGCGCCGAATCTTGAGGTGACGTGTCTCGGGGACGAGGGGGGACGCGGGCCCGCGCACGCATTGCTCGGGTTCGACACACCAGTTGACCTGCGATGGGTCGTGTTTCATATCTTGGAAGAGACGGCGCATCACGCCGGTCACGCCGACGCCACCCGGGATATGCCTGATGGGGCGAAGATGCGTGGCGAGAACGGTTGTTTGACCGCAACGCAGCGCAATTGGCGAGGATCTCCGTCGTCGCGCGGGTGTAGCACCCGTGCTACACTCGGAAGATGTCCCGAAAAATAGGTCAACGTGAGCTTCGGAACGAGAGTGGCGAGATCATGCGCGGCCTCGACCGAGGTGAATCCTTTCTTGTGACTCGAAATGGTGTCCTGGTTGGCGAGCTGCGGCCGATTCGGCGCAGTCAGTACGTCAACGCCGATACGGCGCTCGCGATGTTCCGAGGGGCACCGCCCATCGACGGCGAGTTGTTCCGCGACGATCTCGACCGGGCGGTCGATCAGGACGCGACGCCGCGTGCCTAAACGTCGACCACGCGGATTGCTCGACACATCGGTGATCATCGATCTCGACAAGATCGATGCTTCGAAGCTGCCGCTCGAACTGGCCGTGTCGGCAATCACGATGGCGGAACTGGCTGCAGGGCCTCACGCGACAGGTGATCCAGCGGAACGGGCGCGCCGCCAGGATCGACTGCAACGTACCGAGGTGACATTCGATCCGCTGCCGTTCGACGACGCCGCAGCACGAAGCTATGGGCAGGTCTACGCGGCAGTCCTCTCCGCCGGTCGCAAGGCCCGCGGCGCACGCGCGATCGATCTACTGATTGCCGCCGTCGCGGCCGCTAACCAGTTGCCGGTCTACACGCGCAATCCTGGCGACTTTGCCGGCCTCGATGGCGTGGTCGACGTCGAAGCGATTTCGTGACGTAAAGTTCAATGCGTTCGCGAAGGGCAACCCAAAGCTGCCCTCATCCATCTCACCAAACAGTTGGCGGTGGAGCTGTCGCCCGGAGTGCGTGTAGACGCAGTGCTGCCAGGGCGAAGAAAGACATGGCCCGGGACCTGTGGGAACGCGGTGAGGAATCGATGGGCAAACACGTGACGATGCTTCGAATGGGCGTTCCGCACGACATCGCAACGGGGGCGGTGTTCCTCTGCTCTGACGTCGCGTCGTGGATCACGGGGACGACGCTTGTCGGCGACGACGGCATGCTCCTGCGTTGATTCTTCGAATCTGGGTTACCGTTACACGGTCATTTGGGCACCACCGGACTGCTTTGACTGTCGCATGGCTTGATCGGCTCGATCGAGCAGATCTTCGGCGCTCGCTCCGAGCGGGTTATGGCTCACGGGGACGCCTATCGATGCCAGCACCGATCGTGTGACCGTTCCGTCGTCGAGCGTGATCGGCCGGTCGAGCGCGGCCAAAATTCGGTCGGCGGTCGTGGTGGCAACGTTGGAGTCGGCCAGACGACCCACGAGCACGACGAACTCGTCGCCTCCCAGGCGGGCAACTCGGGCCGAGGTTCGCACCGCGGACGAGATTCAGCGTGCGACCTCGTGAAAGACGTGATCGCCCGCCGAGTGTCCGTAGATGTCGTTGACTGGCGATAAGCCGTCAAGGTCAATGAAGACGGCAGCCACGTAGGACTGCTGCTCGGGTGTAGCCCGCATGGCAAAATCGAGTTCGGTGTCGAAGGCCGAACGATGTAGTTCGGTGAGGTCATCCCGAGGGGCCTTCATCTCGAGGTCCTGATGCGAACGTCTTCTTTCAGTGCTGACGGTGTGTATCACGACGGTCCCGCCTCGTCGACCTTGTAGTCGGGTGGCACAGACCGTGAACAAGTGGGGGCGCACGGTGTCCTCGATGCCACGTCGGTCTTAATCGAGGTCTGCTCGCCGCGCAGTACCTGCCACAGCACGTCGGCGAGGTCCCGGTCGGCATCGCCGGTCGGACGAATGAACCGGCGCGTGACGCTGAGGTATTCGTCGGTGGTGTCGACCGCTCCGACCAATGATTCCCACCCAGGGTTCGTGCGGAGGACCGTGCCGCTTGAGTCGAGCAACACCATGGGCATGGAAACCGAATCAAGGATCTCGCCCTGAAACTCCTCCCGTTCGGCGATCTCCGCCGCGTGTGATCGTTCCTGATCTCGGGCTCGAAGCCGCAGATACAGCAGCGCTGCGACCGAGGTGGAGGCAAAGAGTCCGCCGGTGAGGACCAAGGGGACCGTTGCCGGGAGGGGGTCGGCGTCGGGTGGACTCCAGATACGAAGCCGCAAACCTATTCCCTCGAGGGTGAATTCGCCGTTGCGGGTGAAGGTGGCAGTCTCGCCCAGCCGCTCCGCGTTGTTCGGCGACGCGGGCGAGATTCTTTCGGTCGACACCCGGACCTCGGTGAGATCGTTTGTGAGCTGCAGCCCGACGCCGGTAGGCAGATGCTCGGCGGCGGCGGTGACAACGCTGTCGAAGTTGTCGACCGGAGCCCCAATCCGACCGATGGGCTCTCGCAGGCGTGAACCGTCGTCGAAACGCGGGGCCAAGACCGGCAAGCCGAGATAGAACTCGACACTCGTGAGGCCTTCAATGAGGGGGAAGTCACTGAGTTCGGCCACCCATTTTGTCTGCGGATCGTTCTGGAAGGAGCCGGCCGCCCCTCACCCCGTTCCCCGGCTGCCTCGATGATCTCGATGATCTCGATGATCTCGGTGAGTGACGAGATCCACGTCACGTCGGTGTACGGAGGTAGCCGAAAATCGACGGCGCCCGCTTGATAGTGCGTGAGCGTGTAGGGCGGAGCATCGCGGCTACAGGAGTACCAAATTTGGTGAGGTCGATTGCGAACGCATCGGTCTCGAGATCGAGGATGCCCTTTTTGAAAGCGGGGAACTCCAACGCGGGCGTGCGCACCAGATAGAAGGCACCCACGACGGCCGCGTGTTGCGCAAAGAGCTTGGTGTCGTTTGCAAACTGAGCGACTGCGATGAGGTGGGGTTCGGTGCCGATGCCATGAATGCACCGATGGCACGCAAGTTCTCGAGACAGGTGCCGACTTCCGGCTCCATGGCCGCCGAGGTTTGTTGGGCACTCTGATCGAAACGTAGCCGGGCCTGTTCAGTTGCGGCGGCACATTGGCTCACGGCCGTACCGATCGCAGCGACGATCACGACGAGGAAAGCCGCCGTCGCCAGCAGCTCTCGAGCCGTCCAACCCGACGGCAAAGGTTGGAAGGATCCCCCCTCGCCCGCCGAGGATGGCACATCGACACGACTCGTGCCGGCTGGTGTGGGAATGGTTGCGATTCGGATACTGCGACTCGACGCGGCGCACGCGTCGAGGACCTTGGCCCAGACGCGAACGTGGGACGGCTCGAAAGCCGTTCCACGAAAATCGTATGGCGACGACGTCAGCGGATGGCGCTACCAACGGCACTGAACTTGCTGGACGCGTTGCGGCCGAGGAAGGTCACGGCGAGGATGCAGACGACGGCGATGAGTGCGACGAGGAGCGCGTACTCGACGAGCGACGCGCCCCGATCGCTATTGGCGAGACGCGACTGAAGCCACGCGCTTACGAATTCGATGCTGATCATAATTGCCCCTTGAGGAAATAGTGCGACGCCGACCGTTGCAGGAAAGTGCCGCTCTTGTGGATAGGTACCGAGGTGAGTATCGGCTTTGACCCGCAGGTAGCCCTATAGGTCATCCGGCTCAAATCAGGGCAACGGTACCCCGTTTACCTGGTGCGAGACCACGGTGCGAGGACGACCCTTTGGTACCTCTCTACAACGCTGCCCGTATGATTTTTCCCAGCGCCGTGCCCGGCAGGGAATCTCGTACCTCGAGCCGCTGGGGCACGGCATAGGCGGGTAGGTACTGCTTGGCGAAGGACCGCAAACTCGGTAGGTCCCGGTTGGCGTCGAATTCGACTCCGTCGGCGGGGACGACGACGGCGGTTACGACCTGTCCCCACTGATCGTCTGGCCGGCCGACGACGGCCACCTCTGCGACGCCGGTGAATCGGGCGACAACCTGCTCTACGACGGTTGGCCACACGTTCTCACCTCCCGTGATGATCATGTCGCCGGTACGTCCGTGCACAACGAGTTGGCCATCGGGGTTGATCGTTCCCGCATCGGCGGTGTCGAATGAACCGTCGGCAGCACGGGGATCCATGCCTTCTGGACTGTTGGTGCGGTACGCCCGCAACAACATCGGACCGGCCAACCGGATGATGCCGTCGACTACTGCGACTTCAGCGCCGAGGAGGGGGTATCCGTCGTAGGTGATTGCACTCCCGGTTTCGGTGAGTCCGTAGCTCACGACGCAGTTTGGGGGGAGCGGATCGGGAGGGTGGGTGCCGCCCACAACGATGCGACGAAAGATGGACGGGTCGATGCGGGCGAGCGCGGTGGGGACGAGGGTGGTGAGAGTGGCGCCGTCGTGGAGGGCGGCGGCGGTGCAGTCGGCGGCATCGAATCCGTCGAGCATCAACAGCGGTACGCCTGCCGCTCGCGCCCGGAACACCACGGAGAGCCCGGCGACGTGGGAGAGGGGAAGGGAACACAACCAGATGTCACTGTCGGGCTGGGTGCCGATGCCGGTGTTCGTGGCCTCGGCCGATGCGGCGATCGACGAGTGGGTATGGATTACGCCTTTGGGGACGCCGGTGGAGCCGGAGGTTGCGACGACGAGGGCATCCCCGTCGAGCAGCGGCACGGCGAGCCGGGAAGGGCGGTTGTGCCGCTCGCCGGAGCGGTCGATAAACGCGGCCGGCGCCATGGCATCGAGCAGGGCTTCGGCGGCCATGATCGGAAGCCGAGGATCGATCGGGAGTACCGCATCGCCGGCGTTCCAGATACGTTCGATTCGGTCGATGGTGGCTTGGGTGCCGGTGGCTTCGAGGGCGATCAGCTCGGTCACATCGGCGAGGCTACCGACCCACGGTCGTGTTGGATGCGGGGTGGTCGGTACGCTCGCCAGACCATGAGCGAACGATTCGTGAGCGAAACCTTCGACCCCAACCGATGGCGATCGGTCGACGGGCCCGATTTCACCGATATCACCTACCACCGGGCGATCGACCCGGTATCCGGACAGGACCTTGGCACGGTCCGGGTGGCTTTTGATCGCCCGGAGATTCGCAATGCCTTTCGTCCGCACACCGTCGACGAGCTGTATCGGGCGCTCGACCATGCCCGTCAGACCACCTCGGTCGGATGCGTGCTGCTCACGGGGAACGGACCTTCACCGAAGGACGGAGGATGGGCGTTCTGTTCCGGCGGCGATCAGCGGATCCGCGGTCGTGACGGGTACAAATACGCCGACGGTGAGGGTCGGGAGACGATCGAACCAGGCCGGTCGGGCCGCCTCCATATTCTTGAGGTGCAGCGACTGATTCGCATGATGGGCAAGGTGGTGATCTGCGTGGTCCCCGGCTGGGCGGCCGGCGGGGGCCACTCGCTCCATGTGGTGTGCGATCTCACCATCGCGTCCGCCGAGCATGCCCGGTTCAAGCAGACCGACGCCGACGTTGCCAGCTTCGACGGTGGTTTCGGCTCGGCCTATCTGGCCCGCCAGGTGGGCCAGAAGTTCGCCCGCGAGATCTTCTTTCTCGGCGACGAGTACTCGGCCGCCGACGCCCACCGTATGGGGATGGTGAACGCCTTGGTTCCCCACGCTGACCTGGAATCGGTGGCCTTGGAGTGGGCAGGCAAGATCAACAGCAAGAGCCCCACCGCTCAGCGCATGCTGAAGTTCGCGTTTAACCTGATCGACGATGGCCTCGTTGGGCAGCAGGTGTTTGCGGGCGAGGCCACTCGCCTGGCCTATATGACCGACGAAGCCGAGGAGGGCCGGTCGTCGTTCGTCGACAAGCGCGATCCCGATTGGACGCCCTACCCATGGCACTACTGACCCCCCACCGCGACCGCCCCCCTCTCCGAACTGGGCACACCAAGTGTCGCTCCCACGACAAAATGTGTGCCCAGTTCGGCCCTTGTCTCACAGTGGATCTCGAACTGGGCACACCAAGTGTCGTTCCAGCGACAAGAGGTGTGCCCAGTTCGCACGTTGGCGCGGGCGGGGGCGATGGCACGACGGCCGATTGCGGGAAGCGCCGCGATGGCTGACGCGATGGCTGACGGGGGGGCGCCGGCGCTATCAGGCTGGCGACTGTGGTGGGCGGGGGCGCGGCCGCGCACACTCCCTGCGGCGATCGTGCCCGTACTGGTCGGCACCACTGTTGCGGCGGGGGAGTGGCACGGGTCAATCGGCGAGGCGTTTTCCACGGTGCGTCACGTCGTTGCGGGGGGGAATCCGGACCCCGTGCTGCTGGGCGGCGGGGTGACAAGGGGGATCATTCTTTGGCGGGTCGTCGCTGCGATGGTGGTGGCACTCGCCATTCAGGTGGCCACGAACTACGCCAACGACTACTCCGACGGGAAGCGGGGCACCGACGATCCCGGCAAACGGGTGGGTCCGGTGCGGCTCGTGGGCTCTGGCCTGGCGACACCGGGGCAGGTGAAACGGGCGATCCTCATTTCCTTCGCCGTCGCCGGAGCGGCCGGGCTGGCACTGGCGGCGGCGGTCAGTTGGTGGCTGATTCCTCTGGGGCTGGTGTGTTTCGCGGCCGGGTGGTTCTACACGGGCGGTCCCAAGCCCTACGGCTATGCCGGTCTCGGCGAGGTCTTCGTGTTCGTGTTCTTTGGTGTGGTTGCAACCACCGGCAGCGCCTTCGTGCAGATGGAGCGCATGCCGTGGCTCGCCCTGGCGTCGTCGGTCCCCGTGGGGTGTCTGGCCACCGCACTGCTGGTGATCAACAACCTGCGAGACATCCCGAGCGACACCGTGTCGGGCAAACGCACGCTGGCCGTGAAGCTCGGTGATCAGCGCACACGGGTTCTTTACGCCGTGCTTTTGGTGCTCCCCTTTGTAGTGACACCGCTGATTGCCGGGATTTCCCGCCGTCCGGCGGCTTCGCTCTCGCTGGTGGCGGTGCTCCTTGCCCGCAAGCCGCTGTTGCCCGTGTTGCAGGGGGCGAAAGGGGCAGCGCTAATCCCGGTGCTCGGGTCTACGGGACAGGTGCAGTTGCTGTACGGCGTGTTGTTGTCGGTCGGGTTCTTTGTGGGGGCCCCGCAGGTCCCGTTCGGCGTGGGGTGACGCCCTCAGGGATCGGCGTGGGGTGACGCCCTCAGGGAGTGGTTAGATCACGGGTTCGGTCGGATCGGTAACAGTCGCATCCTTGGCGGCCCGGTAGCCTCGCTCGGCTATGCCTGCTGCCAAACCGGATCCCACCGACCCGTCGTTCCCGCCCCATCCGGGACGCCGGCCGAAGGGATATGTGCCGCCTCCGGTGGCTGTCGAGGGCCAGCCTCTTGCGGCCGACACCCAAAAGGAACTGGTGCGGCGATATCAGGAGGGAAAAAAGGGCGGTGCCGCTTCACCGATCGGGCTCTGGCGCAAGGCGAACTGTGTGAAACCCACGGATGAGGTGCTCCAGCAGTTTCAACATCACATGCTTAGTCGGTCGATTCCGCGCAATCAGGCGTTGGATGTGGCCTATTGGCTGGGTTGGCCGATCGACCTCCTCGGCGAGGTTCCCGATGGTTTGACCAGCGCCCCGCTTGCCGTGAGCAGGGGAGTTTGGATGAAACACTGGGAGACGTTGGCGGCCCCCGCGGGCTCGGACGACCAACCGCCGAGCGACCCGGAGGTGCCGGTCGGAGGCGGAGCCGCACGGGCCAACGAAGGTGAGGCGGCACAGGATTCACTGGCGCCAAGCGCCGATAGTGCTGAACCTGATGGGGGATCCGACCCGTCGGAGGGGCTTGAAGGGCACGATCACGATCTTGGCGGAATGGCGATGGGTTTCGCCCCGCCGTTGGACTCGATGAGCTTGATAGCCGCGTGGCTTGGTGTAGGCGAGCCCGACAACCTGGCCGTGGTCACCGAGGTGCTCGACGACCGCACCCTGTTCGCCACCGGCGCGGCGATCCGCGATCTGCTCGACGAGCTTGAAGAGATCGTGGGCGGTGGCCTCGAAGGCTTCGGGGCGGCCCGCTGGTTTCCGTTCGACTCTCGCGATCCCAGCACAATTGTGCCCCTCATCGGCTGGTTCGGTATTCCCGCGGGCACGATCGCGGCCGATCAGCCGGCGGTCGCGCTTCGTGTGTTCCTCGGTCAACTCGGCCCCACGCTCGAGGTGGTCGCTCCTCCCGGCGATCTTCTCGTTGCGTCCGGCGTACTTGCCCAGTTCAACGAACGGCGCAAGGCCCGAAACCCGCTCCGACACAACTTGCTTCGGGTCGGCGGCGGCCTGGGGTCGTTGAGCTTTCGGGTGGCCGACCGCCCACCGGTCGACCGCTCCGCAGTGGTGCTGCCAGCGGGCACCTGGGATCTGATCGACCGTTATGTGCTCGGGCCGTTGCGGCTCACCCCGTCCACACGCGCTCGCGCTGTGCTGGGTTCACACTCCGCCGTGCTGGTAGACGGTGCCCCCGGGACGGGCAAAACCACCCTGTGCCGGGTGATAGCCGCCGAACTGGCGGGGGAATGCACTGTCGTCTACGTCGAACCGGCAACAAGTCGGGAAGCGCTGATCGAGGTGTATGCCGCCGTGCAGGACCTCGCTCCGGCGCTCGTGGTAATCGAACACGCCGAAGCGGCGGCTCCCACACGGGGCACTGACATGCCCCTCACGTTGGTGCAGTTCGCGGCCGCGTTCGACATCGCTCAAGCAGCAAACGCCCCGATCGTGTCGTTGCTCACCACCACCGAGCCCACGGCCATCGACGGTACGTTCCGGCAGAGCAGCCGCGTGGGGCTCACAATCCACTTGCCAATCCCCGACCACAGCATGCGTCGCGACATGCTGACCCTGCTGCTTTCCGCCGTGGCCGAGGAGACGGAGGGGTGGACGATCGCCGTACCGGCCGACGCCGAGGCCATCGCCCGGGTCACTGATGGCGCGACCGGTGCCGACCTTCAGCATCTCGTGCGGGTGGCGGTGCTCGAAGCTCTGCAGGACAAAGAGCCAACGATTACGACCGAAGCCTTGAGCGCACTCGCCGCCGCACGGGGCTGGGCCGGCACCGACACCGGTATGTATCTCTGACACTGGTCAGCGGGCCCCCAATCCGACGCCTCTCCAATTTGTGCGTGAGCGAACCTGTGTCGCTGAGCCGCGCACTGTCGTGCTGAGCGACACAGGTTCGAGCGCACACCACTTACCACCCGAAAACGGATTCCAGAAACGTTCGGGTGGCGTCGAGGGCGAGCAGTGGCTGTTCGAGGTGAACGGAGTGGCCGGCTCCGGGAATCACCACGTGGTGGGCGATGCCGGTGAGCATGTGGGCAACCATTGCAGAGGCGATCACGGTGAACTTGGCATCGAACGCCCCCGTGAGCAGCAGGGTGGGCACGTGAAGTGCAGGAAGTGAGGGCCACAGGTTTGGTTGCGCTCCGGTGCCGTTGAGGCGAAGCGAGGCGGCCAGGCCGGCGGCGGCGTTCTGCAAACGTTCGATGCGGCACTGCATCGATTCGTCGAGCCCGGCGAAGAGCGGCAGGGCGAGCCACTCGTCGAGGAACGCGCCGAGGCCGATGGTCTCGATTCGGTCGGCAAGCCTGCAGTCGGCGATTGCGCGCTGGGCTCGTTCGTCCGGATCGGCCACGCCCGGAGAGCCACCGATGAGCACGAGCGCATGGACGAGGTCCGGTCGAAGGAGGGCGAGTTGGAGGCAAAGCCGCGCCCCCATCGAATAGCCGATGTACACCGCTGGCCCGCCCTCGCTACCGATGCGTTCTGCCTCGTCGGCAAACGGCCCGACATCGGCCGGTTCCGATCCGTGCCCCGCAACGTCGAGCGGTATCACCACGTTGGGGAGGGCGTGGCCCACGAGGTGATCATTGGCCTTCGAGTGGTTGCCTGTAGCGGAGGGGTGGTCGGGTTCGTTGGTGTCGGGAAATGGGGCGTGCAGCGGGGCGACCAGACCCTGACTAAACGGCCCCCAACATTCGCGGTTCTGAGCAAACCCGTGCACGAGCACGATCCGCAGCGTTGCCGCCGAACCGCTCGTTGCGTTCGCTGACGGGAGCGGTCGCTCGTGGTGGTCCTCCATCTTCAGAACGCTACGACCTGTGGCCGTCATTCGACGTTCGATTCGTTCGGCGCCTCGAGCCGCTGAGTGGGCGAGCGGCCGGCCCGGCCTATGCCTGCTGGCGCGCCCAGCGGGCCCGCAGATGATCGGGCACATCAAGGCCGGCAAACTCGTACGGGCGGGCATCGATCCGGCGCCCCACCCGGCGAATCTCGGCCAACCCGAGCGTGGTGCCGACGACGCCGGTGCCCACACACAACACTGCCAACGCCACGCCAGTGAAGTGCGGCATGGCGAAGATCGGTAGCGCGCCGATCGCCAACGGGACCACCGTGCCCACGGCCACCAGAGCAAGGAGCTCGAGGGTTTCGGCGAGCGGCCTGCTGTACGCATTTGAGATTCTTGGCAGACGGCCCACCCAGCAGGACCCCGCCACAAGAGTTGTGTAGACGGCGGGTGCCACGGCGAGTGTCCAAAGGAACGCAACCGGCTGGCCGGAGACGCCACCGGCCGTCACCACGGTAATGAGCATCCCGATAATCATCGCCATGGCATCGAAACGCACTGTGGCCCACAGTGCGGTACTCGCCGGCGTGGGCACAACATCCAGCGGCCAACGGACAGTGTTCGTGGGCCACCACTGCGCTGTGGAGGAGCCAGCGAGGAACGGAGTCGTCAGCGCAAACCACGTCATGTCGGCGCTGCCCGGCAAACGATTTCGGACGACGAGCCCGCCCCAAACGCCGACAACCAGGCAAGCAGCGACCGCTCCCGCCGCTCGCCACGGACCGAACTGATGCCATCGGAGGGCCAAGTGGGCGCCGACGGAGTCCGCCCCCACCCCACGGAGTCGGGACGGGAACAACGACAGGACCTGGGAGCTGGGCGGGTTCGAGGGCGGGTTCGCACGCAGGTGCAGGGTCGCACGCAGGTGCGGGGCATGAACAGGGGTCGATCGCCGGGAGCGGTGATGGCCCTGCGCTCGACGATCGAGCCGAACGCCCGCTTCGAGGGCGATGCCGGTGAAGACGGTCGCCACTACAAGGAGGCCGACAGCCTGCGCCAGTTCGCCTTGGTTGGCCGCCGCCGTTGCTTCGGCGAGCGCGAGGGGCGGAAGAAGCAGCATGGTGGGCGTGCCCCAGATGATGAATGCCATCGTCGCCCCACCGATTGCGATGAGCACCGTGAGACCTGCAAAGACCTTGCGCAACTCCGCGAACGATTGGCGTGCAAGGCCGTCGCCCAAAATTTGTGCACAGTAGGCGGTGACGACAAGAAAACACGCTTGTATTGGAACGACCAAAATCGTGATGACGGCGATCGGTGATGAGGGCGCAACGGCAACCATGAGCAGGACCGCTACGGCCAATGTGGTCACAACGACCGCTGGATGCAGCGCCAATGCCAGGACGGTTGCGACCGCTCGGCGGCGGTCCGATGCGGGAAGTAGTCGCAGCCAGGAATCACGGTCGTGTCGGCCAGGCCCGGGGTTCAACGCGACAAGGCTGACCACCACGGTGACCCCGACAAACCCGAGCGTCACCGCAGTGGTACGCAAGGCGGGATCCCACGTCGCGACCCCGACCGCCGCAAAAAGCGCATTGACGAGCGTCAAGATCAGCGCGACGACCAGAAACATATGACTCGGGAGACCGCGCTCTTGGCGGTAGAGCGTGATGGCGTTTCGGGCTTGGCGCCAGTTCAGTCGGATGAGGGTGCCAACCACGACAACTCCTGTTGCGTGTCCGCTCGCCGTCCTCCCACGATGTCCACGAAGGCATCGCGTAGTGGGCGGCCTTGCATGGCGTCGCCCAACGAGCCGACGAACGCCACCCGACCTTCGTGGAGAATCGCGATCGAGTCGCAGAGCCGCTCCACCACGTCCATCACATGGCTGGCGAAGACCACGGTGCCGCCCCGGCCCACGAAGGCTCGCAGCATCACCTCGATGGCGTTGGTGGAGATGGGATCAATAGCGCCGAACAGCTCATCCACAAACAGCACCGAAGGACTGTGGATCAGCGAGCACGCCAGCGCCACTCGTTTGATCGTTCCCAAGCTGTGCGTTCGCTGGAGTTGGTCGGCATGATCGGCCAGGCCCAGCACATCGATGAGTTCGCCAGAGCGTTTCCGAACCGTTTGCGCATCGAGTTCGTGGAGCAGGCCGATGTACTCGAGCATCTGGCGGCCGGTGAGATACGGGAAAAGTGTGGGGTCGTCGGG
This sequence comes from Actinomycetes bacterium, assembly GCA_031415655.1. Taxonomy (GTDB): domain Bacteria; phylum Actinomycetota; class Acidimicrobiia; order Acidimicrobiales; family Acidimicrobilacustridaceae; genus JAKOVR01. The sequence goes on along the minus strand of JANOSD010000082.1, from coordinate 30,330 downwards.
CACGTAACCGAACCGTCGTTTGGCGCCGGCACCGTCGGCCCACACGTCGATTCCGTCGACGAGGATCCGGCCCGCGTCGGGACGCAGCAGCCCCGTGCAATGACGGAGCAAGGTGGACTTTCCGGCCCCGTTCGGCCCGCACAAGGCAAAGAGCGTCCCTGCCGGCACCGTGATCGACACGGAATTGAGCGCCTGCGTAGACGCGTACCGCATACTCACGCCCGCAATCTCCAGTGCCACCCGATCGGCCATAGGCGAACCGTACTGATCACGGGTCCCGCGTGCCGGGTAATCGCCCGATCTTGACCCCAGCGGGATGCTTGTCGGGAACGCGCCGTAGAACGATGGCGTGAAGCTTCTGTAGCCTCACGGTATGGATCCGCATGTGGTGGGAACGGCGAACGCAACGTTTAGTGCGACGCTGATGGACGAGTTCGTTCGGCTTGGCGTGACCGACATCGTGGTGTGCCCCGGGTCGCGGTCCACGCCGCTGGCCCTCGCGGCGGCCGGCGCCCAGGGTCTGCGAATTCACGTCCACCACGACGAACGATCCGGTGCCTTTCTCGCCCTCGGGCTGGCCCTCGCATCGGGCCGTCCCACACTGATCGTCACCACCAGCGGCACCGCCGCGGTGGAGCTCCATCCGGCGTTGGTGGAGGCCCACCACGCCCACGTCCCGCTCATCGCCCTTACCGCCGACCGTCCCCCGGAGCTCCAAGACGTGGGCGCGCCGCAGACGATCGACCAAACCCAGCTTTACCGCAACGTGCTGCGTTGGTTTGCCCAGCCCGGCCCCCCCGATGGTTCCGATCGAGGGTCGTGGCGCAGCCTCGCCGCGCGGGCGCACGAAGAAGCGATGGGCTCGCCGCCCGGTCCGGTGCAGCTCAATCTGGCGTTTCGTGAACCGCTGGCCGGGACCGTCGGCAAGTTGCCCGAGGCGCGGCACGTGGGCGAACAAGCGTGGCGCCGCCACATCGCTGCCCATCGTGCGGATCAGCCCGATCTCACCACGGCGGAGGCGTTGGCCGCCGGCTGTGCCGGCAAACAGGGCGTCATCGTGGTGGGGGGGAGAATCGAGGACCACGACGGTGTGGAACTGCTGGCGCAGACCTTGGCCTGGCCGGTACTCGCCGATGGTCGGAGCGGGTGCCGGAACCTTGGCGACCACACCATTGTGCATTTCGATCCGATCCTTCGCCACCAACCATTCGTGGAGACCACCCGTCCGCAAGTGGTGCTTCGGCTCGGTGCCCTCCCGGCTTCCAAGGTGCTCGGCGAGTGGCTCGGGTCTCTCGACGCATGGCAGGTAGGGATCGACGCCCACGGCTCGGTGTACGACCCGCACCATCGGCTCGCATCGGTGGTGCACGCCGAACCGGGACCGCTGGCGAGGGCGATGGCCAACGCGGTGCCGCCGGGATCGGCCTACGACAGCACCCATCCGAACGCTCGTTGGCTTCGACGATGGGTAGACGCAGATGCCGTGGCGGCCGAGTCGATTGCCGCCACACTGACGTCGCACACGGAACCTACGGAGCCGCAGATCGCCCGCGATGTGCTGGCCTCGGTTCCCTCCGGAGGATCGATCATGGTGTCCTCGTCGATGCCGGTGCGCGATCTCGAGTGGTTTGGTGTGCCCCGGCCCGATGTGGCGATGTACGCCAACCGCGGTGCGAATGGGATCGATGGCGTGGTTTCCACGGCTGTCGGCGTCGGGTTGGCCACTGCACGGCCAACCGTCCTGCTCATCGGCGACGTCGCCTTCCTTCACGACAGCAACGGCTTGCTCGGCGCCGCCACCCGTGACGGGTTGGCGCTCACCGTGGTGGTGGTCGACAACGACGGCGGTGGCATCTTCGAGTTCCTTCCTCAGGCTGGACAGGTGCCGCGGCCCACGTTCGAACAACTCTTTGGGACGCCCCACGGCGTCGACATCGGCGCGTTAGCCGTCGTCCACCGTGCCACGGTCCATGAAGTATCGGCCGCCGTTGAGGTGAGCGATGTCGTGCGCCGATGCTCGTCGAGTGGGGGGTTGCATGTGGTCCACGTGCGCACCGACCGTCAAGCCAATGTGCGCGTGCATGCTGAGCTGAACGACAACGTGGCACAGGCCCTTTTCCGCGCCGGTTAACCGCCGGTGGGCCGAACGAAGGACCATGTCCGACGCGGAACTAGGTGAGACCAAACGCGCCGAGCATGGCAGCGAACTTGGCGTCGGTCTCCGCAAACTCGGCGTCGGGGTCGGAATCCGGTACGACGCCAACTCCGGCGAACAGCCGAGCGGTCCTGCCGTCGGCGCTGATCTCGGCGCAGCGCAGTGCCACCGCCCAGGTGCCGTTTCCTTCGGCGTCTACCCATCCCACCGGGCCGGCGTACCACCCCCGATCGAGGTGTTCGTGGTCGGCGATCAACCGGAGGGCGTCGGCCCGGGGGTAGCCGCCCACGGCCGGGGTGGGGTGGAGGGCGCTCGCCAACTCCAGCACGGATGCGGGCGGGTGGGAGAGCCGGCCTTCGAGCCGGGTGGCGAGATGGCCTACGTTGGCCATCGCCACGATTGAAGGCTCGGCCTCCTCGTCGAGGTAGGAACACCATGGCAGCAAGGTTTCGTGGACCATGTCGATGGTGATGCGGTGCTCGATCTGATCCTTCAGCGAACCAAGGAGCTCTTGAGCGAGCGCGGCGTCGATCACCGGATCGCCGGTTCGCCGCCGCGTGGTGCCCGCCATAGGTTGCGCGTGCACGGCATCACCGTCGCGTTGGACCAGCAATTCCGGTGTTGCCCCAACGAATCGTCCGTGGCCGATCGGCAGGGAGTAGCGGTAGCACTGCGGGTACGCGACGCGCAGCCGATCGAGCACGTGTTGGACATCAATGGAAGTCGACGAGGTAAGGAGCAACTCCCGGGCGATGACCGCCTTTCGAGTGGCGCTCCGCCGAAGCTCGTCTCGTACGGCCCGTACCGTTTCTATCCATGCCTCGTCGGACCTTGTCGGTTCGACAACGAGGTCCCCGTGGTCGTCGGGCGGCGAGTCGGGATACGAGAACTTCAGGAGCATTGCGTCGGCTGTGGGCGAGCCGTTGAGATCGATCGATGCAAGGTCGGCTTCGGTCCCGATGGTGGTGAGCCAGAGCTCGCCGGTGGCATCACGCCGGACGATTTCTCGTGGGACGATCAACTCCGCCGGTTCATCCCGGGCGAACGGCAAGGCGCCGAAAGCCACCGGACCGGGCCATGCCCGTGGGTCCGGGATGCCGAGGTCAGTCTCTTTGGGGCCGGAGACGATCGGGAACGGCTCGATACGCCGCAGCGCGGTGGCCACGGCGTCGGCGATCGTCCGCGGGCCCCGATCGGTGATTGGGATCTTGGCGGCGATCCCGCGTCCCGCAAACCCGGTGCCCTGGTGGTCGAACAGGACCCCATCCGATCCGGCGAATCGAGCGAGATCGAGATCCAGGCCAACAGTGTGTTCCGTGCCCGGCCCGGAAGGAGTCAGCCGGCGAGTGTGAAACACCAACGAAGGGTTCGACGTCAGTTCCATTCCGGGCGAGTCCGCGTGGCGGTGATGAGCTGCGAGATGCCGGTGCTGAGGAGGGTGCGCTCCACGCCACAGAACCCCGCCTGTTCCACGAGGTGGAGCAACTCGGCCGGTGGGGGAAGGTATGCAACGGATTTGGGGAGGTAACGGTAGGCCGACTTGTCGCTCAGGAGGCCGCCGACAAAGGGAACGACATGACCGAAGTACACCCCGTGCCCCCACCGCAGGATCGGGTTTGGAGGCTCCGCCACTTCGAGGAGTGCGATTCGACCGCCAGGGCGAACGACTCGTCCGAGCTCGCCGAGGAAACGTTGCAGATCAACGAAGTTTCGCAGGGCAAAACCGCAGGTGACGCCATCAACGGAACCGTCGGGCACCGGCAACGCCAGGGCGTCGGTGTGAACGAGCGGGGCAGTGGTGCGAGCGGCGGCGAGCATCCCGAACGAGATGTCGGCGCCGATCGGTTTGAGGTGTTGCCGCTGCAGTTCTCGGCAGAAGTCTCCTGTCCCGCAGGCCAGATCCAGCACGGTTTCACCCGGGCCGAGTCGAAGTTGTCGGACGGTCTTGCGTCGCCAGCCGACGTCCATTCGGAACGTCATCACACGATTTACGAGGTCGTAGCGTGGGGCGATGGTATCGAACATCGACCGGACGGCTACTACCTTCGCCTCTCCCTGAGGCAGGTGATCGGCATCGATTACTGGTGCGGGATCAGGCATTGCTTGGAGCATACGGGGGCATGGGAAGTTCGTATGGCATCCAGGTAAAGACTGCTCCGATGGGACTGTTCCTAGAGATCAGGCGGGGCGCGGCGGGCACGCGCGGCCTTTTAGGGAGTGGGTTCCGGCCTCGCCACGCCGTATGAAGAGGCGCTCACGGCGCTGACGGAAACGAGGGTGGACCAGGCTCCACCCAGTCCGACCTACGATGGTCCCCGCCGGCGGTTGCTGCCGAGCGCCCTGACCGAACGATGACCACACTCGCCACCACCACCTTGTTGTCGGGCGGCCGAACACCCGTGGTAGCGCGGCGTGGACGTGAGGATCCCGTGGGCGCTGCGGTGGCGCCATGAGTGGTTCGCCCCTGCGAATTTTGCAGGTCATCACCGACGCCGACCGGCGCGGAGCGCAGGTATTCGCCATGAATCTCGGCGTTGCCCTTACCGATCGTGGACATGCCGTGCAGACCGTTGCGCTGGCCCCCGGTCAATACGACAGTGTGCTCCCGCTTCCTGTACTCGGCCCCCAGCGATTGGCGATCAGTACCTTACGGTCGTTGCGCAAACAGGCTGCGAAGGTCGATGTGGTGATCGCGCACGGGTCGAGCACATTGCCCGCGTGTGCCATTGCCCTCACGGGCGTCGACACCCCGTTTGTCTACCGCCAAATCAGCGACAACCGATTCTGGGCAAGCTCTGCGGCCCGTCGGGCGCGGGCGCGGGTGTTCATGTCGCGAGCATCACGAATCGTTGCGCTCGCCGATCAGTCCCGTGGGGTGCTGATCGACTATCTCCACATCGCGTCATCGAGAATTGCGATCGTTCCCAACGGCGTTCCCAGCGCAGCCTTCGTGGGCGTCGAACCTCCCCCTCGAGCTGAGGTGCTTGAGGGGGTCGGGCTTGATCCCACCCTGTTCACCGTGCTCTATGTTGCGGCGCTCGTGGTGGAGAAGGGTGCCGACGTGGCGATCGAGGCGGTCGCGCGGATTCCTGACGCGCAACTGCTCGTGCTCGGCGACGGCCCCGAACGTGAAGCGCTGGAACACCAGGGAAGGCAGGCCCTCCCCGGCCGCGTGGCATTTCTGGGGGCGGTCGATGATGTCGCTCCCTACCTGCATGCGTCCGATGCGATGGTCCTCCCGAGTCGTGGGGGCGACAGCATGCCGGCATCGTTGATCGAAGCGGGTTTCTGCGGCACCGTGGCGGTGTCCACGCCGATCGGTGCCATCACCGACATCGTGTGTCATGGAGTCACCGGTGTGGTGGTGCCGGAAGCCGATGCCGGTATGGTTGCGGAGGCATTGCAGCAGCTTGCGAACGACCCCAACCGTCGGGACCGGCTCGGTCAGGCGTCGAAAGTGCACTGTCTCGAACGCTTCGAGATCGCCGTCGTGGCCGATCTCTGGGAGCGTGTTCTCCGGAAGTCATTGTCATGATTGATCCCCAATCCCCGATGTCGGTTGATCCGTCCCCGTCGATGGTCACGCGTTCCGTCCCAAACTCGTCGACGCCACCACTGGATCAGAAGCCTCACGCAACCGGTCAGGGCGGAGCGGCGGGTGGGGCGCTTCCCGAACCACGCACCATGGCCAACACGCCTGGCCCTGGACGAGCTCCGGGGCCACGAATCATCAAGCGGAGCTTGCGTTTCGGTATGCGGCTCGCCGCTATGAGCGCCGACCGCCACCTTGCGGAACAACCGGGCATCACCGTGCTTGGCTACCACCAAGTCGCCGGGCCCGTTCCTGGTGCGGTGAACCTGAAAGCCGGCATGTTTGCCGAACAGCTCGATTGGTTGGCCTGTAACACCACCGTCCTGAGTCTCTCCGCAGCGATCGATGTGCTCGAGAACCCGCCGGAAGAGGAGAGCGATCGCCCGTTGGCGGTGATCACCTTCGACGACGGCACCGCCGATTTTGTGGATCGGGCCGTGCCCCTGTTGGTGGATTACAACCTGCCGGCCACGCTCTACCTCGCCACCGCGTTCGTGGAGGAACAACGATCGTTCTGGAACGACGGAACGGTGTTGTCGTGGGCGGCCTTGGCCGAGGCGGTGAGTACCGAACTGATCGACGTTGGCTCGCACACACATTCGCACGTGCTTCTCGATCGGGTGTCGTCGTCGGTGATCAACGATGAGCTCGATCGGTCGATCGACCTCATCGGGGAACGTCTTGGCGTGCAGGCCGAACACTTTGCCTACCCAAAGGCGCTCGGTGACGGCGTACAGGCCGACCTCGCCGTCCGAGCCCGTTTTCGCTCGGCCGCGGTCGCTGGTGGTGGCACCAACGTCCCCGGAATCGCCGATCCCTATCGCCTTGCTCGCCAACCGATTCTTGTCGGCGACGGATTGCGGTGGTTTACCTACAAGGCGCGTGGCGGGCTCCGGCTGGAAGGGCAAGTGCGCGAACACCTTGACCGCTATCGCTATCGGGGCGCTACCCATTGACCCGCCCGAAGCTGATCCACGTCACCACCACCGATATGAGTCTCGACTGGCTGCTCGGCCCACAGCTTCAAGCCTTTCACCGGGCCGGTTTCGAGGTGCTGGGGGCGTCGGCATCAGGTGCGCATGTGGCGGCGATCGAGGCTGCGGGCATCCGCCACATCCCGCTTCACCACGCCACTCGCTCCATGGCACCCCACCGGGACCTTCTCGCCCTTCGAGAGCTCGTTGCGGTGTTTCGGCATGAGCGGCCCACGGTGGTGCACACGCATAATCCAAAGCCGGGACTCTACGGCCGCCTCGCCGCGAAGGCTGCGGGCGTGCCGGTGATCGTCAACACCGTTCACGGCCTCTACGCCCTTCCCGACGACCCCCTCCCGAAGAGGATGGTCGTGTATGGATTGGAGCGCATCGCTGCGTTCTGTAGCGATGCCGAGCTACTCCAAAATCCCGAAGACGTGCCCACGCTGCGCCGACTCGGTGTGCGGGCGCGCAAGCTCCGGGTGTTGGGGAATGGCATCGACCTCCACCGGTTCGATGCCACCGCCGATCCCGTCCGACGGGCCGAACTACGGGCGAGCTGGGGCGTAGAGGACGACGTTGTGGTGGTCGGCTTGGTGGGTCGACTCGTCGCCGAGAAGGGGTACCGAGAGGTATTCGCCGCCGCCGCCGCACTCGCCACCAAAGAGAACGTGCGGTTCGTGGTTGTTGGCCCCGAGGATCCGGCGAAGGCTGACGGGATTACCGCCGCTGAGCGTGCCGGGGCCGAAGCCAACGGCGTGATTTTCCTCGGACGACGTGACGATGTGGAAACGCTGTATGGAGCCTTTGATATGTACCTTCTGGCGTCGTGGCGGGAAGGTTTTCCTCGTTCCGCCATGGAAGCGGCGGCGTCGGGGCTCCCGATTGTTGCCACCGATATCCGAGGCTGCCGGCAAGTAGTAGACCACGGTGTCAATGGCCTGCTCGTCGCCCGGAGATCGCCAACGGTGCTCGCGGCGGCGGTGGCCGAACTGGCCGATGATCCGCAACGCCGGGCGTCGATGGGGGCGGCCGGCGTGGCGAAAGCTCGCCGAAGTTTCGATCAAGAGCAGGTGATCGAGATCACCCTGCAGTGTTACCGGCGGCTTCTGCCTGTCGGGATGGAGCTCACGTCGGCATAAATCGTTTCGAGGCGCCGGGTGGCCTGGGTGATGTCGAATATCGCTGCTCGTTCGGCGGCAGCAGCAGCGAAACGCTGACGAAGGTTGGCGTCTTCGGCGAGTCGGACGTAGGCATCGGCCAATCCGGCCACATCGCGGGCGGGTACGAGCAGGCCGTGGTTGTCGTTGGTGATCGCCTGCGGAATACCTCCGACGGCGGTGGCCACGGTGGGGAGGCCAAGGGCGAGCGCGTCCATCAAGGAGACAGGAAGCCCCTCATGGTCGCTGGTCAGGGTGAAGATGTCGAAGCCGCTCATCACCCGGATGGCGTCGTCGCGGTAGCCGAGGAGTTGGATCCGACCGGCGAGGGCAGGCTCATCGCCAACCATGCGATTGAGTCGTTGCCGCATCTCGCCTTCGAGCGGCCCTTGGCCCACCGACACAAAATGAAGTGACGGGTTCCGGCGGATCGCTTTCGCGGCGGCGTCGAGAAACACTTCATACGCTTTTTCCCGCCGGAAGTTGGCCACGATCCCCACCAGCACACAATCGGGAGTCAGTCCGAGCTCCGCCCGAACCGCCGAACGCGAAGTGATCGCTGACCGTACGGCATCGAGGTCGGTGCCGTGGATCAGCGTCTCGACCCGATCCCGGTGGCCCGGAGCAATGGTGGAGCGAACGTCGTCGCTCACGGCGAGCTGGGCGTCGTCGAGCCCGAACGTGAGGCGGTTGACCGCCCTCGTGGAACGGGCATGGCGAGGCCATCGGTTGTGTTCGGTATACACCAGCGCCGGACGCGGACGCACGGTGCGTGCGGCCACTCGAACGGCGGCGGCCACGAGAGGCGAGTGGGTGTGGACCACGTCGAAGTGCTCCCGGGCCAGAAGCGACCGGAGTCGGAGAACCCAACGTGGGTCGAGATCACGAGGAGCGTTGAGCGCATGGACGGTAACCCCCAACGATTCGAGCACCGCCACGTGGTGGTTCTTCCAAGGGACCAAATACGCCACGTGGATCGTGGCCACAAGGGGGTCCGTTGCGGCCGCCTGATTCACCAGAAGTTGTTCCGCTCCGCCGGGGCCAAGACCTTTGATGAGCCATAGGACCTTCAGGGCGCGGGCGTTTCGGGCACGGGTGTTGGGGCGGTTGTCGGTCACGGGTGAAGCACTTCACGCATCGCCGATACCACGCGATCCTGGTCGGCGTCGGTGAGACTTGATCCGCTCGGGAGGCAAAGCCCCGTGGCGAAAAGCCCGGCCGCGACCTCGCCCCCTACTGCCGGTACGTGGGCGTAGAGGGGCTGGAGATGCATGGGTTTCCACGCCGGCCGAGCTTCGATGTTGTGCGTTTCGAGATGCACACGAAGGCTGGTGGGGTCCGTGGGGGCGAGGGTTGGATCGAGCGTGATCACCGTGAGCCAGTTGGTGGGGGAGCCGGTAGGGGCATCCGGCAGGAACCCCAAGCCGGGAATGTCGGCGAGGGAGGCTCGGTAGGCGCGGTTGATGGCGCGGCGGCGTTCGACTTTGGGAGGCAAGGCTTCGAGCTGACCCCGACCGACTGCGGCGAGCAGGTTCGACATCCGATAGTTGTTTCCTGCGACCTCATGTTGGTAGTGCGGGGCGGTCTCCCGAGCCTGGGTGGCAAGAAAACGGGAGCGATCCACGAGGTCGCCGTCGTGACTTACGAGCATGCCGCCACCCGAGGTGGTCATGATCTTGTTGCCGTTGAAACTGAACACACCGAGCCGTCCGAAACCGCCGCTATGCACACCTTTGTAGGTGGCACCGAGGGCCTCGGCTGCGTCTTCAATCAGGGGAACTCCATGCCGTTCACAGGCGGCGAGGAGCGGGTCGTAGTCGGCGCACTGGCCGTAGAGGTCGACCGAGATCACGGCTTTGGGCAGCGTTCCCGTCGCTGCTCGCCGATCGAGCTCGGCGGCAACGAGATCGGTATCGAGATTCCAGCTATCGGGGCTGGCGTCGATCAACACCGGTATTGCTCCCCGGTAGCCAACAGCATTGGCGGTGGCGACAAACGTGAAGGTAGGGACGAACACCTCATCGCCGGGCCGCACGCCGCACAGCTCCAGCGCGAGGTGAAGCCCGCCGGTGCCGCTCGAAAGCGCCGCGGCATGGGGTACGCCCGTGAAGGTGGCGAACTCCGATTCGAACGCGTCGACATGGGGGCCGAGGGGGGCTACCCAGTTGCTGTCGAAGGCATCGAGGAGCAGTTCCCGCTCGCGGGGCCCCATATGCGGAGGCGACAAGTAGATGCGATCGCTCGCGGCAGGTACAGGAGGCATGGGGCGGCACGGTATCGTCCTGAACCGTGCGAATCGTGGTTACCGGCGGAGCCGGCTTCATCGGTGCCAATGTGTGTCGTGAACTCCTCACCCGACCTGAAGTCAGCGAGGTGATCGCGCTCGATGATCTGTCGAGCGGGAGCGAACGAAATCTTGAAGGAACGGCGGTGCAACTGGTGGTCGGCACCATTCTTGATGCTGATGTGCTCGACCAGGTGGTGGCCGGCGCTCGATCGGTGATTCACCTTGCCGCCCGACCATCGGTGCCTCGGTCCATTGCCGATCCAATGGCGAGCCACACAGCCAACGCCACCGGCACGCTTACCGTGCTCGAGGCCGCCCGGCGCGCCGGGAACGTGCACGTCGCAGTGGCTTCGTCTTCTTCGGTGTACGGCGCCAATCCCACGCTTCCAAAGGTGGAGACGTTGCAACCGATGCCGCGCAGCCCTTACGCGGTGTCGAAGTTGGCGACCGAAAGTTATGCCCTCGCACATCATCACAGCTTCGGCATGCCGGTGTTGGCCTTTCGGTTTTTTAATGTGTTCGGTCCGCTCCAGGCCGCCGGCCATGCCTACGCGGCGGTGATTCCCGCATTTCTCGACGCTGCCGCGAATGACCGCCCGGTCCCCGTCCACGGCGACGGCTCTCAGAGCCGAGATTTCACGTATGTCGGCACCGTGGCAGCGGTGTTGGCGCACACCGCAATCGCCAACGTGTCCTACCCGGAGCCAGTCAATCTGGCGTTCGGTAGTCGAATTTCGCTGCTCGACGTCATCGATCGGATCGAGTCCGTGCTGGGGCACCCACTGGTTCGAGCGCATCAGCCCATCCGCGCCGGCGACGTTCCCCACTCCCAAGCCGATTCAACCCGACTCCACGGGCTCTTCCCCGACGTGGAAGCAGTGGACTTCGACGATGGCCTTCGCGCCACGATCGACTGGTTTCGATCCGAGGGTGCGGCATTCTGATGGCTCGCTCTTCCCGCGCCGGCGATGCTGCGGTGGCGTTTCCTCCCTATCGAGGCAAGCGGGCGTTCGACCTCGTGATTCTTGCCGGAGCGTCGATCCCCGTACTGATCGTGGGCCTGGCTTGTGCGGTGGCAGTTCGATTCACCTCGAAGGGCCCGATCTTTTTTCGACAAACCCGGGTGGGGATCGACGGCGAGCTGTTCGAGGTGGTCAAGTTCCGCACCATGGTTGCCGGCGACAATCCGATCTTCCCCGACGCCACACGAATCACCAGTGCTGGTCGTTGGCTGCGCCGACTGTCGCTTGATGAGATGCCGCAACTCATCAACGTGTGGCGCGGTGAGATGAGTGTCGTGGGGCCACGGCCCACCCTTCCCTATCAGGTTGAGCGATACACCGATCGGCAACGGGTGCGCCTTTGCGTGAAGCCCGGGCTCACCGGCTTGGCGCAGGTCCGCGGTCGCAACGCCCTCACGTGGGCCGAGCGCATCGAACACGACGTGGAATACGTGCAGACGCAGTCGGTGCAGCTCGACATTCGCGTGATCTTCCTCACCGTCATGCCGTTGATTACCGGCAATGGATCCGAAGGTCACCCCACCGACGATCCGCTCGCCGTCCCCGCCGACTGAGTGACCTGCCGCCGAGCGAATTGCCACCGACCCGTTGGCGTTGAGGTGGTCAGCGCGCGGGCACACCCTTTACCGTGACGTCGGCGGGCACGTCGGTCACCACGACGGCGCCGGCGCCTACTACCGCACGGGGGCCGAGATGTCGACCGGGGGTGACCACTGCTCCCGTGCCGAGAAACACGTGATGGTCGAGGGTGTTGTTGCCGTTCACCAGGGATCCGGGGCTGCACGTTACGTAGTCGCCGAGGCGACAATCGTGCGATACGACCGCGTTCACGTTGAGCTGCGTATGGCGGCCAAGACGGACGTTGGTTGTGATTCGGGCACCGGCGGCAAGCACCACACCAGGCGCGAGTTCCACGTCGGCGCCGATGCTGGCGAGCGGATGGACGAGGACGGCGGCCGTCCACCTGGCGTTGCTCGCCCGGATCTTTTGATCGAGCTGTTCGCGTGCGGCACCGCTCCCGATACCGATCACGAAGGAAACGTCGGCATACGTTTCGAGTGCCTCCCGCAAGGTTCCGAGGTGGTCGATGGACACCCGGTTGAGGAGCGCGGAGTCGGCATGGTCGGCGACGAACCCGAGCAGGTTCCAGGTCTGCCGAGTCTGCCGATCGGGTCGAGCGGCGTTGATGGCTCGGACGATGTCGGCGGTCTCCCGCCCGTGACCGCCGGCCCCCACGATCACCAACGGCGTCTCTCGGTGGGTACGTGGCGGCTCCGAGACGGCGGATGTCATGGTAGGACGATACGCAGACCCAGGGGTCTGCCGGGTGACCGGAGGATCACGGTTTGGCCGGCCCTCGAGCGGGGCGACGGAGGCCAACGGCGGCCAACGCGGTGATGGCAGTGACGACGATGCCGCACAGCGACACGATGCCCGCCCGCTGAACGTCGGCGCGGACCCCGCCAACCCGGGCCACCGCCACGCTGATCACGAACAGTTCGGCCGTGAGGATGGTGACCACGCCGGCCGAAAGTCGCGTCGTTGAAGTGGTCACGATCGATGCCATGACGACGCAAGCGATGGCGGCGATGGCGCTTTCTGGCTTTGGCCCCGATGCCGCAAAGGCATTGACGGCGAGCGCAGCGACGGCGAGTGGCGTGAGGCGCAAGACGGCGCAATCGATTGAGGCATCGGGTGAAGCACCGTCCCGACGCACCGTCGACCACCGTTGGTTGCACCACACCGAAACGACGAAGGAGACAAACGCCGCGGCGACAGCGATCGATATCTCGGTATCGGGAAGGCACAGGTAGGCCGCCGCGCTCGCCACGACGAACGGGGCGACCACAAATACAACGGACCTATGGTCGGATAGTGCCGCCAATGCCGGTGACGAACGCGGGGTGACCCCCGACTCGATGCCCGCCGTCTCAACCATCGGTTCCCGCCCGGGGGATGGCAACCCGGGGGATGGCAGCCCGGGGGATGGCAACCAGGCGACCGACAGGATAGCCAAGGCGACGAGCACCAGACCGAACAGCGCGACGCCGAGCAGTGGGTTCGACTGCAGGTGAGCAAACGCGGCGCGAAGCGCAGCGCCGACCGCGACCGTGCTGGTGACGGTGGGAAGCCACCGGCCGTGCCCCAATGGTCGCCACACCCTGCCCTTTGCGACGCCCCGTGCAAGGCCCCTTGTTACCCACAAGCCGAGAAGTACGCCCGTGATTGTTGCCCCGAAAACCGCAGAAGGATCCACGCCAGACCACGCCGCCAGAACGGCCACGGGAGGATCAGTTGTCGCGGGCGTGCGACGAGGTGTCGTCGTTGGCGTCGACCTGGAGCCCAGGAACGTTGGTGCCCCGGAGACACAACGCCCGCAGTTCGATCACAAGATTGTCGCCGTCGAGATTGTGGGTTGCCACCGTCACTTCGGCACACCCAATTGGTGGCACGGGGACATGGGAGATGAGCGGGTGTGATGGCCGCACGTCGATCTCACCCTCACCGAGCAGAACCTCGTGGAGTTTTTCGCCCCGACGCAGACCGGTGTAGACGATCTCGATCGGACGGTGAGAACGAGCGGCCAACCGTTTGGCCACATCGGCGATGCGAACCGGTTCGCCCATATCGAGCACGAGGGCCTCACCGGCAGATCCAACAGCCCCCGCTTGAATAACCAACTGCACGGCTTCCTCTACGGTCATGAAGAACCGGGTGACATCGGGGTCGGTAACGGTGATCGGGCCACCCGCTTCCACCTGAGCCGTGAAGGCGGTGAGCACAGAACCACGGGTGCCGAGCACGTTGCCGAATCGAACCGAAAGGTAGGTGCCGGGATCGTTTCGAGCCACGTTGGAGGTAAGTCGTTCAGCGAGACGTTTGGAGAATCCGAGGACCGAGCTGGGTGCGGCCGCTTTGTCGGTGGAGATGTTCACAAAACGCCCGACCTGGTGGGCGGTGGCGGCGGAAAGCACGTTCTGCGTGCCGATCACATTGGTCTTGAGCGCTTCACCAGGGTGCATCTCCAGGAGGGGAAGATGTTTGAGCGCGGCAGCATGGAACACGACCTCGGGTCGATGCTCGGAAAAGACCTCCATGATACGGTCGGCATCACGGATGTCGGCGACCACGAGGTTGCGGGAGTCGAGCAGGGCACGGCCCTCGATCAGCATCTGCACTCCGTGAAGCGCGCTCTCGTCGCGGTCGAGCATCACCAATTCGGCGGGAGCGAATCGGGCGACCTGACGACAAAGTTCGGAGCCGATAGACCCCCCGGCGCCCGTGACCAGTACACGTTTGCCAGTGAGGTAGCCCGCAATGGCATCGACATCCGTGTCGATCTCGTGGCGGCCGAGCAAGTCGGCTTCGGTGATGGGCCGAATCGCGCCCACGCTGATGCTCGATCCAAAGAGTTCGCTGAGCGGTGGTACGGCGCGCACTTCGAGTTTGGCTGCAAGGGCGACGTCACTGAGGTCGCGCAAGAGGTGGGCGGAGGCACTCGGAATGGCGATGACCACCATTGATGCGTCCAAGCGTCGTGCTTCGGCTGCCAACGCGTTGCGTCCGCCGACCACGGGCACGCCCATCACGGTGAGGTTGCGTTTTCCGTTGTCGTCGTCGAGCAGGCCCACCGGTAGGTAGGGGCTCGACGGGTTGCGCAGCATGGCCATGATCACCTGAACGCCGCCTTCTCCCGCGCCGAACACGAGCACACGGGCGGCGTTGTGTTCATTCGGTCGAAGACTGCGGTCGAGGAGTAGGCGCCACATGTATCGGGAGCCAGTCATGAGAAAGAGCGCGACTACACCACCGATGAATACCACGCTGGCCGGTACGAGTTGCTGGCGTAGTAATCGGTTGGCGACGCCGAGTAACACCGCTGCCACCACCACGGAGCGAACCAAGTGGGCCATCTCATCGAAGCTGCCATATCGGTAGCGGCCAAGATAGAGGCCCCCGACCAGGGCGGTAACGAGATGAATGCTGGCGGCTACGAGCGTGGCCACCGCAAACGAACCCCACGTGAAGGTTCCCCACTCCGGTGGCCCGAGGTTGAAGTCGTAGCGGAAGACCATCGCGCTGTAGAGACCGACCACCCAAGCGACAAGGTCGACAATGGACTGGAACGCGAGGCGGTGTTCCTCCAAAAAAGCGCCGGCACGACCGATCGTCGACGGTCCTTCGTCGGTGACATTACGAAGTTCGGGTCCAGCCATGGTGATCCTTCGGACGGATCGGCATCCCGTAACGCCGATTCCGATGGGCAACAGTAACCGATCTCGGTGGGGCACTACTGTGCCATCGCCCGCGGGACGTCCATTTCGCCGGCAATTTGCCGTTATCGCAACTGCCAGTCATCGCAGCGTGACCAAGTCGTCGGCTGGCGTTCATCTTGAGGACTCGCCCGCGTGCCCCCGTCAACCCGCACAACTCGAAGCTCGGCTGGCTCCGACGGCCCACGTCCTAGCGGGTTGGCTTCGCGCCCAGGGGAGCGTCACGCCGGCGAGATGCGTCGACAACGCACACGGCGGACCTCAAAGAACGAACGAGTCATCGTCTACGCATCGGGCGTTGCAGCGGCGACGTGCGCCATATTCCTGGCCAGCACCGCGCCGGCCCAGAACAGTGTCGCCAATGCATTGTGGCGAGCACTCGTCGTTGGCGGTGTCACCGTGGTTGCATCTCGGGCCCGCCGCTGGACCTGGTTGGTGCTGTGTGGCAGCGGTGCGCTTCTCGCCGAGTCCGGCGTCTGGCTTGGGGTTGGGGTCCTTGGACTATTGGTGGCATTCGCGTCGGTCCTGCTCCCGCGTCGCCGTGCCTACGGAGCGGTTTCTTGCGGGCTGGGAATGCAGGCGCTCCTACACGCCACGGTTTCCGACGTTGGCCAGGTCGCCCCCTTGGTGGCGGTCGCGGCCGTGTTGCCGGTCCTGTTCTCCGGCTATCGGGCGTCGCCGCGGCGCGTCCGCAAACGCATTCACCTTGCGGTTGCCGGCGCTGGTGCGTTCGTGATCCTCGCCGGTGTGGCATGGGGGGCAGGCGCGGCGCTCGCACTACCCGCCGCGAGCAAAGGAGGTTCCTTGGCGAAAGAGGGGCTGAGTGAAACACGTGAAGGCAAGACAGACCGTGGCGCATCACTTTTGGGGGAGGCGGCCGCCGAGCTACAACGAGCGAACGACTTGGTGAGCGGCCCGTGGGCGAAGCCGGCGCTGGCGATTCCCGGTTTGGCGCAACAGGCGAATGCTCTCGACGTGGGCACGGCCCAAGGGGCGAAGCTGGCAGAGTTGGGCGCCACCACTGCCCAGGTAGTCGACTACGACGACCTGCGGTACACCAAGGGTCGCACCGATCTGGCCAAGATCCGGGCGGTTCAGGAGCCGCTTCGACGAACCTCGGAGGCCTTTGACGAAGCGGAACGTGAGCTGAACGCAGCTAACAGTGATCTCCTCGTTGGCCCGGTGGGCAATGAACTCGACAAGCTCCTCGCCGAGGTTCGGGACGCGAAGGATAATGCGCTCACGGCGTCGATGGCGGTCGACGTAGCGCCGGCATTGTTGGGTGGAAACGGCGTGAGGAACTACATGGTGATGTTCACCACGCCGTCGGAAATGCGAGGGTTGGGCGGCTTCATGGGTAACTGGGCGATTCTCACCGCCGACAATGGCAAGCTCGAACTGGGGGAGAGTGGCCGGGTGCGCGACCTAAATCGTGACGCATCGCGGGAGATCAAGGAACCCACCGGTCCGGAGGACTTCCTTCTGCGGTACCAGCGCTGGCATGTGGAACAGCGGTTGCAAGACATCACGGTGTCGCCGGACTTTCCAACTGTCGCCTCGGTCATGGGAGAGCTCTATCCGCAAGCCGGCGGTATCAAACTCGATGGGGCCATCGTCGTCGACCCCTACGGCTTGGCGGCGCTCTTGGAACTCACCGGCCCCGTGACCGTCGATGGATACAAGGATCCTCTCACGAAAGACAACGTGGCTGAGGTGCTGCTCACCAAGCAGTACCTCGACTTCGACGATCGGGAGTTGCGGGAGCAGTTCCTGGAGACCGCTTTGCGCAAGCCGTTCGAAAAGCTCACCGATATGAGCTTGCCGTCCCCGCAGGTGTTGGGCAAGGTGCTCGGTGAAGCTTCGAAGGAGCGTCGCCTGATGTTTTGGACCTACCAGCCCAAAGAGCAGGAGTTCCTCACAAAAATCGGCGTCAGCGGAGCGTTCGGAGCGCCGAAAGGCCACGACTTCCTCGCCATCACCACCCAGAACAGCGGCAACAACAAGATTGACGTGTACTTCAAACGCGAGATCGAGTACACCGCAACCTACGACCCGGCGACCGGGAAGTTGGGAGCCAAGGCAAAGGTGAAACTCAAGAACGGTGCACCGGCATCGGGGCTCCCCGAGGCCATCATCGGCGACAATGACAAGGGTTTTCCCGATGGCACCAACGCCGTGTACTTCTCGTTCTACACGCCTCATTCGTTGCGCGAAGCACGCGTCGACAACACGGCTCGCGGGGTGGAGTTCCAGCGCGAACTCGGGCAGAACGTGTACTCCACCCGAGTGGTGATGCCGGCAGGGGGCGAAGCGGTTCTCGAATTCGACCTCACCGGGCAGCTCCCAGCCGGTACGGCGTACTCGCTCGATTACCTGCCGCAACCCACCGTCAATCCCGACCAGCTTTCGCTGGAGGTCACGCCGGCGCCACTGTGGATGGCATCCAAAACGCAGTCCAACACCAAGTTGCTCTTCAGTGCCGATATTGGCGGTGTCCGAGCCCTCTTGACGGCGTCGCCCAAGGAACGCACGGACGTCGTCGTGAACTTCCAGAAACGCTGACGTGGCCTATGCAGAACCATTGGCCCGGAACGCGAGGTTCCGTTCACCAGGGGATTTTCCCGCCGAAACCAGAGAAGTGCTCAACGTGCCGTGCTCGCGTGCTATCTTCTCCGCAACAACTGGCAGCATCCCCGGCGAGGGCTGCTGAGGAAAGGGAACCCGTCGTGCTCCGACGAATTCTGTTCTTGATCATTGCTCTATCGGCCACCTTTGGCTTCGCTCACCCCGCGGTAGCGCAAAACACCACGACGTCGTGCTCAGCGAACCAAGGCGACATCTACTCCTGTGGAAACCCTGGGTTCATCCTCACGCCTCCCACGGTCAGTCAGGGAGGCCAGGTCACCATCTCGGGTCAAGGTTGTGCTGCGAACCAGACCGTGGAGTTCTCCATCAACGGCCAAGTAATCGGTACCACCGTCACGGATGCGAACGGCAACTTCACCGTGACGATCACGCTTCCGTCGAACATCACGCCCGGCACCTACACCATCATCGGCACCTGTGGAAACATCACGATGTCGAACACCATCACGGTCACCGGTGGCGGAAACGCCGGGTCTGGCAATACCGGCACCACGCCGGTCACCGGTTCTGGTCTCACTGAGCCCCTTGCCCGTGCTGGCATTGCGTTGGTCCTCGTCGGTGGGCTCGCCCTTGCCGTGTCCCGGCGTCGCCGCGAGCCGGAGCCCTCGCACTCCTAGTGTGTCGGGTGAGAACCCACGACCTCCTTCTACGACATTCTCGGTGTCACGCCGGTCGCCTCGCACGATGAGATAAAGCGGGCATACGCCGACCTCGCGTGGAGGTTTCATCCCGATCGCCTTGCGGTGGCGGACGGGGAGTCGGTGCCTCCGGAAGCCCTGGCCTCTTCGGCTTGGCGGATGGAGGAGATCAACGAGGCGTGGTCGATGTTGCGGAGCCCGGCATTGCGGGCTGCTTACGACGACGAGTTGGGTTCGCGAGCTGTTTCTCCCGCGGGGGGAGTTGGGCTACGCCGGCCGGCTCCGCTGGTAGTGGACGAAGGGCTTTCCGTCCCGGCACCGATGACGTCGCGACCAGCGGCGGACGATGGTGAGACGGCGGGCGGCTGTGGCACGTTCCTCGTGCTGTCGGTGGTATTCGTGGCGGCGGTGTTCGTGATCGGAATCGCGGTGGCGATCTTCTCGTCGGGTGATCCGGCAACGGTGGAGGTGCGAACTCGAGAACGTTTTGCGCCGGGAACCTGCGTGCTCGTGTCGCCTCGTGGTTCGATGGGTTCTGGCGGGGCGTCCGGTTCGGCCGGTGCCGCAATGCCGGCCTCAGCCGCCGGTAACGATGTCGACGTGGAGGAAGTGGCGTGTACCGCGGCTGCCGTAAGCGGAAAGGTGACTGCCAAGGTGGCGATACCGTTGCCCTGTCCGGGCGAGGCCGCCGCCGTGGTGTTCGCCGCCGACAACCAAACCGTCTGCATCATCCGCCGGTAGGCGCTCCGGAGCTGGGCGGCGCAGAGGTCTGCGGCTTGGCCAAGGTCTGCGGCTCGGCCAAGGTCTGCCCAGACTGGATGGGACTCCGCCCGCGTGCGGGCGAAGTCCCATCCAGTCTGGCGAAAACGGCCTCGACCGTGCCTGCCTCAGCACAACGATGGCTCCCTCAGAGGCCGGCGAGGGCGGGGAGGCAGCCGACCAGCTCGGCGGCCAGTTCAGTGTCGCCGGTGGCTTTGAATGGGTAACCGCCCTGCGGTGAGCGCCGGCCGATGGCCTGGCAGAAGTGAGTGGCATCCATGGTGAGCGTGAAACGTGGCCCGTGGTCGTCGTTGGGTGACGCCGGGAGGACGATCGGTTCGAGACCGATCGATACCGCGTGGCGGCCGCCCCCGGCGCCGGTGAGGTTGATCACGGCGGTCACTCCGTCGACATGGCGATCGGCGGTGGCGAGGAACAGCCCGATCCATTCCGTGGCACGGGTGCTCATGGCAGCAAGAGCTGAGGCCGACACCGGTGCGGCCGTGGAGCCCGTGGCACGAATGAGATCATCGTGGTGGATCCAGGTTTCGAACGAACGATGGAGCAACACGGTGGAGATCCGCATCGACGCGCCCCACCAGCTGATTTCGTCCTCAAGCTCAAGGAAGGATCGTTCGGTAACCGCATCGACGATGGCGACGGTGGCCCGTTCGTACTCGGCCATCGATTCGGCCGGCGTGAGGTGACGATGCCGCTCGATCACCGCGGCGGTTCGGGCGTCATTGCTGTTGTCGGTCTCGGGAACGAGGGGATCGGCCACACCCAGCAGTTGCGCAAAGAGCGACTGGCTCGACGTGAGGTGGGCCACGAGATCGTGCACGGTCCAGCCCGAAAATTCCGGCGGCTCGACCCGGTGCCTCCAAAGATGGGCGGGCATCTGGTGGAGGGTGGCGATCAACCGCTCGGATTCGAGCCGAAATGTGGTCGGCGCCGAGGCCGGTTTCGACGGGTGGCCGATCCGGGCAGAAAAGGCAGCACCGAGGAGCCGTGAGCGCAGCGCGGCAGGGGGTTCGTCCGCCATGGGCAGCGTGTCGGCGTAGGTTGCGTCGGCGACACGAAGGGCCTGCTCGGCATTGGACGCGAACTCGCTGGCGGCGAGAGGGCTCTCGGCCGTGAGCACCTTGACGGGAAGCTCGGCACCCACGGCGTAGGCGGCGAGCAGATTGACCTCTTCGGTGCTCAGCCCGGGCGGGTCGGCGTCGGGATGATTCACGCCCATGATTCGCTCACTTCGGGATGGAGAGCTTCGGCCACGCGTTGCAACGCAAGGCGGAGCCGGGACTTGGCTGTGCCTTCGGGGATACCGAGCAGCTCGGCGACCTGACGGTAGGTGTGGCCGTGGAAGTAGGCGAGTTCCACGGCTTGACGTTGGGCCTCGGGAAGGTTGGCCACCGCTGCTCGAACCCGAGCGTGGGCGACCGAGTCGAGCACGGATTCGTCGACCGACGGCACGGGCATCGGCTCATAACTGGTCTTGGTCTCACGGCGACGACGGGCCTCTTCGCGGCGGATGTGATCGACCGACCGACGGTGGGCGAGGGTTCCGAGAAACGCCCGAACGGACCCCCGCTCGTGATCGAATCGTTCGGGTTGTTGCCAGAAGGTGACGAACACTTCCTGGGTCACGTCCTCGGCGCCGACCTTGTCACCGATGACACGAAGGGCGAGGCCGTAGACGAAACCAGCATGGAGGTCGTAGAGCTCCCCGAGCGCGTACTCGTCACCGGCGCAGAGGCGACTCATGAGGTGCCGTTCCGCCAGCGACAGGGTCGCACGATCTTCCATCGAATCCTTCCCACGCTCGCTATTCGGAGCGGTCGCTCTCCCGGATGAGTCTTTGTGCCGTGAGATTAGCCTGGGCGCCTTCGGTGGAAGTGTCGGCGGGTACCCCGTGCCGGGAGAGCGGTTCTACCGGCTTCCGTGGGGTAACGGTGGTTCGCTAAGGTGCGAGTTCCCCACAACGGGCGATTAGCTCAGTCGGCTAGAGCGCTGCCTTCACACGGCAGAGGTCATGGGTTCGAGTCCCGTATCGCCCACCGTAAAAGAGCAGGTCAGGGGCTACTTCGGTGGCCCCTGCTTCGCGCCCGCGGCCGGGCGTCCCTTATCGGTCCCCTCTCAGGAGCGACGCAGGATCTACGGGGGACGCGTTGGGCCTCAGGTTGATTGCCGCGTGCAACTCAACCCGCTCCATGGCCGGCGGCTTGACGGGCAGTCCTCGTCGACAATCCGGCGCGCAGCGGCGGTGCGTCAAGCTCTGGCTTGTCCGACGTGCTCGAGCAGTTCCTGGCGGACCAGGGCAGCGGCCGCGTGGATGTCGTAGGTGATGTCGCCGCTCGTGAGCGCCAGCAGATCTTCACGGAAGCCGCGGTCGCCGAGATGTTCCTCCAGGTTGGCGATTGCGGCCGCCGAGGTGCAGGCGTCGGGGCGGTACGGCTCGAAGCAAAAGAGGATCTCTGAGGGGTCGAGGCTCATCTCGGTGAGGGCGAGCCACAGGTCGAACAGGTCCCGTCCCTTGCGACGTTGGTAGAGCGCACGCAGCTTCGTGGCGATGAGCTCGACCGGTTCGAAGGTGAGCACTTCGGCTCGGCCGGTCCACCATGGTGAATCGATTTCGTGGGCGAGGCGCACGTGGGGTCGGGCGGGTGACGTCTCGTAGGTGTTGAGGTCGACTTTCACGCGCAGCCGGCCGCTGCCGGATTCGAAGGCCGATCGGAACACCGCTTTGGGGTACTTGCCAACGTCGGTGACGGCGTCCATCCCTACGCTTGCCGCAACGTCGCGGAGCGCGTCGAGTACCGGCCCGATCGGGCCGTGGTCACGCGCACGTAGTCGAGGACTTCGCTATAGCGCAGCGGGCGTCCGAGGTAGACCTTGTGGAGGCAGGTCCCGCCCCGGAACACCAGTTCATGACCGAGGCCCGGATGATTCGCGATCTCACAGATGAGTCTGCTGAGGACGAGGTCTTGTTCGATCTGGTCGCGCGACGGCCACGGCGCGTGCCTCGACCATTGGGTGATGTTGGCCTCGGGGATCATTGGTCGGGCTCCACGGTCGCGTTCACTCGCAGGCTCCACCGGGGGTCGACCGATCCCCGCCGCGGGCCATGCTGATCGAGGTTCGACGGCTCGCCGTCTGCGCTGGCAACCGTGGATGCGAGATCGTCGAATCGGACGTCGGTGAAACTCTCGACGATCCACCCCACCCGGCGGCTCGCGGCGATCGGGAACGTGCCGGCGAGCGCCACGAGGGCGTGCTCATCGAGCCTGCCGTCCGCCGCGAGATCGATCAGCACGGTCGCGACGTTGTGGAGGGCGCCGCCCAGGTCAGGTCGGTTGGCCAGGTAGACCGCGGTCAACTCCGGCGCCGCCACCGCCATCGTTCCTGTCGGGGTGTTCCACCGCTGGGTTGGCAGCTCGCAGGCAGATCGGTTGGTCGTGAAGTGCAGGCGAACCCTACCGAAGTCGCGGGGGCGCACATCGCGATCGACGACCACCTGGAACACCTGCGGCCGTTGCTGGGCCGCTTGGTGGATCTCGGCCGCGGACAGGTAGCCCACGTAGTAGCTGCGGCCGACGTGCGCCATCAACGCATCAATGAACCACGGCGCGGGCACCGACCCCCAGGACCGGTACTCGGGCGGGATCGGCACATACAAACCTCGCGCCGGACTGAATGCCGCGTTGTTGTGCACGAGCCTTGCTAACGCAGGCCACGCGCTCGACTCCTTGATGCCCGCCACAGCGGCGGCGTCTGCGGTGGTGAACGTGTGGACGCCCGATGCAAGGAGCGCATCGGGCAGCTTTGAGATCTCGAGGCTGGTTCCCAGCTGCGCTTGCAGGTCCACACCGAGAGGCCTCGTAACCCGGATGTCGTATGACTGCACAAACTTATGCTCAACGTAAGGATGTGCTGGTTACATACACGGACACTGGCTCACCGCCCCGGCCGAGACTTTCCCACATTCGGTAAAGTTCTGGCCCGTTGTCGGAGTGGTATTGCCGCCAAGAACGTGTCCGAGCAGTCGCCGTTCGAGCCGGCTTGCGGCCTTCACCTCACCCCGGCCAGGCGGGACGCAGCTTGGTCACTGTTGCTTCCTTGGCATTCTTGGCGGCCTCGGCGGCGCCGGCGCGGGCCATGGCATCGAGCGCGTCGGTGACGGTGTCTTCATCCTTCGGCAGGAGGTGGCCGTATCGGTCGAGCACCGTCACCACTGACGAGTGGCCCGCCGGTCGGGCGATCTCCAGCGGACTCGCCCCAGCTGCGATCCAGAATGCAACAGCCGTGTGGCGAAGATCATGCGGTCTCAATGGCTCCAGCTCTGCGACCTCGACGGCGTGTGCCCACACCCGGCGCCGGTAGTTCGTGGCCCGCATCGGCTTGCCGTCGGTGTCGGTGAATACGAGCGCTCCGGGTTCGAGGCCGGCGACGTGTTGGGCAAACTCGTTGAGCCGAGCGGGGGATCGGGGCGACCCGGCATCCGGCACGTGTCGTGGGTGGGCCGCAGCGCATCGCTCCCTTGACTTCGAGGCGGATCTCCGCGGCCTCGACCGTCGCTCGCATGTTGTCGACGCGCCCGACTCGTAGGCCGAACAGTTCGCCGATGCGCAGACCGGAGTAGGCGGCGGTCAACCCGAGCACTCGCGCTGCGGGGTCGATCGTGTTGGTCAGCTTCGCGACTTCGGCGGGGACGAGGAACCGCGGCTCGTCGCGCTCGACCTTTGGCGGCTCGGTGTCGGCGCAAGGGTTGTGGGTGATCAGCCACGCCTTCACTGCAGAGGTGATGACCTTGCTCATGATCTGGTGGGCCTCGGCCACTGTTGTGGGGGCCTTTCCGGCGGACACCAGCTCGGCGGCCCAATCTTGGATGGCGTCGTGGTCGATCGACGCGAGTGGGCAATTCTCGAAGTGGGGGAGGATCAGCGATCGGCCGTAGCGCTCATCGCGTGCTCGGGTCGCGGGTCGCATGTTCACGGTGGCGTCCAACCAGGTCACCAACCGTTCGCCGAACAGGGCTTTGCCGGCGACGGGATTGACGTAGTCGCCCGTGAGTTTGGCGCCTTCGATCGTCGTCAGGAAACGTTTCGCGTCGATCTGCTTGGGGAGCTCTTGGTCTGGGACTTCCCGGCCGGGTCTTTCCAACGAGCGACACATCCGCGTCCTGCGTTTCGTCGGTTCTGAACGTGTGCCATCGCAATGACCTTTCGAGAAGTTGAGTCGCGGGCCGGCGAGGCCGGTGAAGGATTGGGGCGTGCGAACCGGCCTTGACGGAGGTGACGAGTGGCCGTGCTGCCTCGAGAGTGCCTCCTGTTCACAGCCACGTTGGCGTCGCCGGAGGGACCGTGAGCTTCGCTGCTCGTCGGTTCGGCGTCAACGGTGATGTTGGTCACCGTCTCACTCGCGGAGCGCGGCGGGGCGGCGCCGTGATCGCACCACCCGCGTCGTGCTCCTGAGGCCACGGCGAAGGGGATGACCGCATAGGTCATCTCTCGAGTGCGAACGCCGGGAGGGTCGCGGCGACTGGCGGAGGTTCGGGCGTTGGCACCAGTTCCCGGGCGACGCCGATCTCAGCGGTGGGGGATCGGACGCCGATCCTGGCTTCGGTGTTGCGCTAGCTGCGTGCTCGGTTGATCGTATCGACGAGCGGCGCCTGCGTCGCCGGTCGTGTGGTCCGGGTGGGTGGCGCGGTAGACGGCGAGGTCGCCGATGGTGCGGTCCCACACGAGCCGCCGGGCGCCTCGCTCGGGCTGTGGGCCGAGCAGCTCGATTGCTTCTGGGCTCGGGGTCACGGTTGCGGCTTTGGTGGTGGCGGTTCGTTCGACGGTCCGCGCTCGATGGGCGAGAGAGTCGGGGCCGTGTTCTACGGCGAGGGCGCGCAACCGGGCGAGCGTGTGCCGGATTCGGAGCCGCACGGTTTCCAGTGCGGTGTCATCGTGGGCGATGGCTGGTCGGGCTTCGCCATCCGCGATGAGCCGGTCGCGCACGGCGTCGCGTGCCTCCCGGGTTTCGTTCCCCAGACGCGGCAGGCCGGGGTCGTCGTTCGTGCGTGGTTCGAGTGGGTCGTGGCGGACGGCGTAGAGGCGGACGTCGTCGCTCCCTCGGCTGAGTCCCACGTAGACGCCGGCTTGGCTGGACCGGTCGGTGGCGCGAGGTGGCGGCCGGCGCTGTAGGTCTCGCCTTGCGCGGCATGCGATGTGCGCGCGCAGGCGCGGGTGACCCCGCCGGTCACACCCGCCCGTACTTCGACCTCGAGGAAGCTCTGGGGGACGTAGATCGTGCCGTGCTTGTCGAAGTCGATGAGCAGGCCTTCCCGTCCGGGTTCGAGCTGGACTGCGGTGACAATCGCGCAGGTTCCGCTGCGGACGTAGTTGTTCTTGTCGGCGTCGTCGGGTCGGAGGGCACGGTCCTGCTCTCGGGCGATGACCTCGTTGCCGGCCTGGAAGGCTTGGCTCCGGTGGTGAGGGTCGGGCCGTGCAGTGTCCCGTCGGCGGCGAGGCGGGAGCGGAACGCGGACGGCGAGAGGAGCGGTCCTGTGGACAACGAGAAGCGAGGTTGACCGCCGACGCACGGCGGAGAAGCGAGTTCCGCGGGCCGAGCGCGAGCGCGAAGTCGACACGAAAGGCCGGGCCGGTGCGCTCCTCCCGCGGAGCGCCGGTTGGCTGCGGTTAGCTGAGGGCGGACGAGGGTGCGATGCCGACCAGGGACCACTCGGGCGTGTTGACGTCCGCGAGAGTGCAGGACAACTTGGCTGCATCGCAGACGGCGATAACCGGGCCCGACACCAGCGCGCCTGCCACATCTGCCCACACGAGGTCGAGCGACATAACGATCCGCCGGACGTGGACCCCGGCAATGTTGATTTCGAGCTGGCGCGAGTTGGCTTCGACTGCCACCACGACTGCGAGCACAACGGTGGCGGCTCCAAGCGAGCGGGGTCCCCAAACCAGCTGTGCGGCGCCCAACATGAGGTCGAGTGTTGGTCCGATCGCCCGTGCCCACCAGTTCGGTTGCCACATGCTCCAAGAATGCCCCACTGGCAGCGATTCTGAACGGCGGGGTGGTCCTTCCTTTGCGTCGTTCTGGCGAGTTCAGCCGAGGCCACTTCACTTCACCATGCGGAACTCGGGCCGCAGCAGCCAGCCCTCGAGCCACTCGACGCCGACGACCCAGTACTCAAGGAGCTCGCCGGCATCGAAGCGGTAGGGAATGCTCCAACGATGACCACGGAGGCCTCCGGTCCCGTCGAGGGTCCCGCCGAGATCGATGACGCCGCCGAGCAGACGGACAACAGCGATCGCGGCTGCCGCAAGCTCGGAATGGCACTCGGGGAGGTTCGGACCGGCGATGAGAACGATCTCGGCGTTCTTGCGCCAGCCGACTTGTGCTTCGAACGAATCGAGGTTCTCAGGCTCCTCGTTGTCGATGTCGCATCGCGGGTCGCCGACGACGGCGTAACCCCGATCCATCTCAAAGCCGAGCGATTGATCGCCGAGCGGATGGTCGCGCCCTTCCCCACGAAGCCGGTTCCGCTTGGCGCGAGCGCTTACCTGCCTTGCACCGAAGGATCGTTGGATGCGTCCTACCCTGGGGCTGTGGAGCGAACGCCGCGCTGGGTGCTGTTGGTGCCGGGTGTTCTCGCTGTCGGGGCAGGCTTCATCGCCTGCCGCGATCTGTCTGCCGGGCTGCCTCCGGTCAGCTGGTGTACAGCGTTCTACGGGTTCGCGTTGTTGGCCGGCCTTGCACTGGTGGCGGACGAGACCAGCAACATGGTCATCGCACCCATTGCGGATTTCGGGGCGCTCGCATCCGTTGGTGCCTGGAACCCATCGAATCTCGTCACGATGCAGATCCTGTTCGACCATCGCTACCTATGGATCGTCCTTCCTGGGGGTGTCGTGCTGCGCCGGATCTGGATCGGCGGATCAAGCCGGTCTGGCGGGTCGCTCGATTGGCGTCGCGGACTCATCGCGTTGGCGGCTGTCGCAGCGGTGCTCGCGACCTCGTCGCGCGATTCGGTGCTCGGATTCCTGCTTTCGCCCGGTGTCACCCTGGCAGTCCTTTGGGGCCTCGGGATGGATCTCCTCCACTGCCGAGGCCGAGCGTTGGTCGCGACATCGTCGATCGCTGTCTCTGCGCTCATTGTCAAGGCTTGCGGAGTGGCGGTGCCGACCTCGCGTGTCGACATCCCGGATGATGCGGTGGTCCGGAGCACCCAAGAAGTCCACGGCATCACGATTGGCGAGCTGGCGTCGTCGCAAGGCCGACGGTTCTGCTCGTTCGAATTCGCGCTGTTGTCGAAGGGCGAGGGGATTGCCTGACATGAGCTCGCGCTCGAGGGTCGGCCCTGCCTCGAGCGCGTGACGGTGCAAGAGGACCTCGCGGTCCACGTCGAATGTCAGAGCGATTTCGAGGACGACCGCCGGGCTCGGGTGTTCTGGATCGACCCGCAGACGCTGCGCGTGACAACGCAGTCTGGGGACGGATACTGCGGTCTGATCCCGTAGTGCCGAGCGCAACCATCTTTGCTGGCGGATCGAGCGTTTGAGCCTGAGAGTGCAATACCGTACCTATTTCGGTACGGTATTGCCGTGCCATAAGCGTACTGTTTCCGGTACGGTTTTGACATCGGAGGTTCCAATGACTCTCGCCAAGACATACAGACGACAGATGCGTGAGCATGCCACCGACCACTACGGCTACGTGACCACGGATGACGCGGCTGATCTCGAGGTACCTGCTGTGGAGCTGCGCAAGCTCGCCCAGCGGGGCGGACTCGAGCACGTCGGTTACGGGCTCTATCGATTCGAAGACGTCCCGCGCACGGGCCGCGACGAATTCATGGAGGCCGTCTTGCGTGTGGGCCCGGATGCGTTCCTCACACACGACGCAGTGCTCGCACTCCACGGCCTCGGGTTGGTCAACCCGCGGCGGATCCGCGTCGGAACGCCGAAGCGGGTCCGAACACAGCTCCCACGGCGCATCGAGGTGATCCAGCGCCGGCTCGAACCCGACGAGCTCACCGTGCACGAAGGGATCCCCACGACCACGGTGGCCCGAGCGCTCGTCGACTGCAAGGGACTCGTGATGGCCGATCGACTCATCGACGCCGCCCGCGAGGCGGCACGTCGAGGTCTATTGCGCAAGCGCGAAGGGGCGCGCGTGCTCGCCGACCTCGGAGCGGACGCATGAGCACCAACCGGAACGGACTGCCGTCCAACCTCCGATCACTCGAGACTCGCATCAGCAACATCGCCAGAGCACAGGACCGACCCGTGCGACGCGTGCAGCGAGTCGTGGCCAACACTGTTGTCGGTCAGATGGTGCCGCCAAGCGTCGTCAAAGGCGGGACGGCGATGAAGTTGCGGGTCGGCGAGGCGGGAAGCCGATTCACCCCGGACTTCGACGCTGCTCGGTCCGCCGATCTCACCCTTGACGACTACCTCGACCAACTTGCTGAGCGACTCGCCGCCGGTTGGTCTGGGTTCACAGGGACCGTCGAGGAGCATGAGCCTCCCCAACCGGAAGGTGTGCCCGAGGAGTATGTGATGCAGCCGTTCTCGATCCGGCTCGCCTACACGGGACGGCATTGGCTGAGTGTCCCGTTCGAACTTGGCCACGACGAGGTGGGCAGCACACGTCATGCTGAGCTTCGCGTCGCCGATGACATTGTGGAGCTGTTCGCGACCATCGGACTGGACGAACCGGCGCCGATCCCACTGCTGGCACTCGATCACCAGATCGCGCAGAAGCTCCATGCCTGCACCTCGGTTGGCGTGAGGACGGGTGGCAACGACCGAGCGCACGATCTTGTCGATCTGCAGATCCTCGAACAGGAGGAGTTGATCGACCTCGCCGCCATCAAGGTGACCGCCCAAAGGCTCTTCGCCGCTCGACGTGCTCAGCCGTGGCCGCCGACCGTCGTAGCCCACGAGCGATGGGCCTCGATCTACGCCGAAGCAGCCGACGGTCTCGACGTCCTTGACGATGTCGACGTGGCGGTGGCGTGGACCAACGACTTGATCGCCCGAATCGTGGGCTGACCGGGCCACGTGGCATCGGAGTGCGAATCGGCTCAGCCCACCGTTTCGCCGCCGCTCTCAATCGTCAGGACGTTAGACAACGTGATCTCGCCACAATTTCCGAGGACCGTGTAGGTACCAGGTCCAAGCGAGACTGGCAGATCGGTGCCGCCGGTGAAGAACCCGCGCGTGTCGGGGACGGCCCGTGCGATCTCTGCGCCGTTTAGTGTGAAAATGACGCTTGGCTGGCTGTCGCATCCTTCGCCCCTGATGAAGATCTGCGACCCGACCTTGGCGATCGGGGGGAACATCGCGAAGCCTGGCTCCCCGCATATTGCGACGTTCCTCCCCACTGCCGAGCAGACCGTCGTGGTGGTGACGTAGTCGACCCCCGTCACGTCCACCAACAACAGGCGAGCCTTGACCGTTCGACCGCAAGCGGCGCTCAACGTGTGGAACCCGCGCTCCACCTCCCCCGGCAATTCGTAGGCAAGGAAATAGGTTCCGTCCTCTGTCGGCGACACGCGGAGTACCTCGCGTAGATCGACGAAGATCACGACATCGGAGCCTTTGCATCCGTCGCCGCGGATCCATACCGCGCGACTTGCTTCGGCGATGTGCGGGTCGACGTCGAAGCCAGGAGCTTGGCACTCCTGGGGCTGCTCCGCGGGCGTGCTCTCGCAGTCGGGAAGGTTGGAGGGAAAGGGAGTCGTTCCGGCAGGTACCGCAGTCGTCGAGCTTTGTCCGGACGGCGGCTGGGTGCTCGAGTTCGCCGCCGCAACCGGC
>JANOSD010000081.1:0-46103 GCA_031415655.1 Actinomycetes bacterium | reverse complement strand
GGTCGCAGGGGTGTGATCCTGTTCTTTCGGCCTTTGCCGGTGCAACGGACGTGAGATCGGTCGCCGAGCTCGACGTGGTTGCGTTGGACGGCGACGAGTTCGGACACCCGCAGGCCGGTCTGCGCGGCGAAGACCAACATGTAGAGCGCCGGGATAAACCGGCATGAGGAAAGGAATGGAAGAGTCCCACATCGAAGGAGTAGCGCACCACGGTGTCCCCGAGTCATGCGTCGTCGTCCGTGAGCGCGGGGGCGAAGCGTTGACAGGGGTACGTGCGGGCCGGGCTATTGAGCCGCGAAATCAGGAAGATCAGGGTGCCGACCCGGTTAACCAACGGGGAAGGCCACATCGCTGGCAGCGTCAAGCGCAAGCTGTCGGGGGGACCCTGCGCGGTCGGAGAACCTGTGCATGTTGTTGCCGGCAGGTCTATTTGCGGATGAGTTGGCAGACTTGAGCGGTGCCGGTTTGGCTGGTTTGGGTGAGGATCACCGCTCTGGGTGGCGGTATTGACCCGTCGGGAGGGCGCGCGTCACTGCGGGTGGTCGTTGACGGCGGTGGTTGGTGTGCGGGCTCGCGGCCCGAGCCCGGAGTGAACGGCCGTGTGAAGTTCGGCCGAAGTGCACGGGACGGCTGGTCAGGGCCCTCGGGGTCGTCGGGTCGTGCCGGGTTGGACCGGCCACGGCTGATCTGCGCGGGTCGACAACAGCTCCCCGCCGACGATGACGTTCGCCAAAACCCATGCCGTTGGGAGCTCTCCGATGGTGCGACACCGCACCCCACGCCAGAGCCGCCCGATCGCGTCGATGACCGGCGCGGTGTCGTCTGAAGGCCGGAACCGCACCGGGGCTCCCCAGCTCAGGATCAGCGAATCGAAGTGCAAAGCCAGGTCCGATGCTCGGTCAGCGAACCGTTTTCGCCAGCCGCGCTGCGTACGCTCGGGCACCAGGTCGAAGAGGGTGTCGGTGCCGTCGGGGATCTCGGCTCCGAGGCGGGTAAGCACGGCGGCGCCCACGGCGGCAGCGGTGTCGAGGCGTCGTCGTAGGACAAACTGGGGGAGCATCGACTCGGTGAGGTCACAGGGCACGCATTGAGCGCGGCGGATGAACACAGTGTGGACGACGCCGGCCTCGCGGACTTTCCTCGGGTACGTGCCGTCGAACGCCATTACGCGGCCACAGGTGCGGCACTGCGGACGCGGGGCCGCAGGAGTTCGGCCCGCGGCGGCGTACTGGTTCACCGTTTCTCGGCACGTGAACGACATCGACACGGCGGATGTCTATCGCGTTGTGGGCTATTCCCGTGACGACGTCCTCGACCACCCCTGCCGAAACGCTGCCCACCGTCAGCAATCAGTGATGCCTACAACACATGTACGGAATTCTCATGCGCGAGAACCGGGAGATCCCATGGTTGCCCGTCGTGTTGATCACGGGGCGGGCCGCTTAGGGAACGCTAAGGCGGTAAGCCTGAGATGAACGATCATGGGAAGTCTGACAGCCCCGTAGTACCTGCGAAGCTGCCGAACAACACCTTGCCTGCGGGTGGGGTGGCGGAGGTGGTGGAGGAAAGGGGGCTGGCCGAGGGGAACACGAACAGTTCAACACGTTCCGGACACAGAGCCGGGGTTGGCGTGTCAAACGGACTGGATCGTGTGCGCGAAGCGGCACGTAAGGATAAAGATGTGCAGTTCACGGCGTTGTTGCACCACGTTGACGTCAGCCGCCTCCGGGAGGCCTATTGGGCGATCCGCCCGCAGGCCGCTCCGGGTGTGGACGGGGTTGTGTGGCACTCGTACGGGCAGGGCCTTGAGGGCAACCTCGGGGATCTGTGCGTACGGGTGCACAGCGGCGCTTACCGGGCGAGCCCATCTCGGAGGGTGTACATCCCGAAGGCGGACGGGCGGCAACGACCGCTCGGTATTGCCACGTTGGAGGACAAGATTGTCCAGCGGGCTGTCGTCGAGGTGCTCAACGCTGTCTACGAGGTGGACTTTCTCGGGTTTTCTTATGGGTTCCGGCCGGGGCGAGGCCCGCACGGTGCGCTCGACGCACTGTTGGTTGGGATCCAACGGAGAAAGGTGAACTGGGTGCTCGACGCGGACATCCGCGACTTGGTCACCAGTCTTGATCATGGCTGGCTGGAGAAGTTTCTCGGGCACAGGAAAAGCGGTCAGGAGGGTTCTGGCGTTGGTCCGCAAGTGGCTCAACGCTGGAGTCATCGAGGACGGGGTCTGGTCGGCCACTGAGGTGGGTGCACCGCAGGGAGCTTCGGTTTCGCCTTTGCTCGCCAACGTGTACCTGCATTACGTGTTCGACCGGTGGGTCCGGCAGTGGAGACGACGGCACGCTCATGGTGATGTGATCATCGTTGGCGTTCGCTGACGACTTCGTAGCCGGGTTCGAGCATCAAGAAGACGCGGAACGGTTCCTCGTCGACCTTCGGGAACGGTTCTCGAAGTTTGGTTTGGAACTTCATCCGGACAAGACGCGGCTCATCGAGTTCGGACGGCACGCCGCCCGAAACCGAAAGTCGCGTGGTGAACGGAAACCGGAAACGTTTGACTTCTTGGGTTTCACGCACATCTGCGGGAAAACCAAGTACGGGCAGTTCTGGGTGAAGCGTCACACGATCTCGAAGAGGATGCGAGCGAAGTTGCGTGAGATCAACGTTGAACTCAAACGGCGCATGCACCTCCCTATCCCTGAGCAAGGCAAGTGGCTTGGAGCGGTCGTACGTGGACATATCGCGTACTACGCCGTGCCGGGCAACACCGATGCTGTGGCGGCGTTGGCGTACGCAGGTGACCCGGTCGTGGTTCAAAGCGCTTCGGCGTCGCAGCCAACGCAACCGGCTCAACTGGGTGAGGATGGCCCGCTTCGCCAACAAATGGTTACCTCCCGCCCGTGTGAAACATCCGTTCCCGAACGTACGCTTCGACGCTCGTACCCGAGGCAGGAGCCCAGTGCGTTAGCAGCGCACGCTGGGATCTGTGCGGGGGGCAGCCCGAAAGGGCTGTCCGAAAGGGCTGTCCCTACCGCGATCGATTTCCGAACTGGGCACACCCTTTGTCGTCAGGACGACCACAGGTGTGCCCAGTTCGCAAGCGCGCTCCCACAGGTGTGCCCAGTTCGCAAGCAGGATTCGGGTCTTCAGGCGCGGTCGAGCAGCGCAGGGACGAGGAACCGGTAGAGGAAGGCCTCCTCCTCGACGGCGGTGCGTGGCACCGGTCCGTCGAACGTGAGCAGAGATAGCATCACGCGCACGACCCATTCCTCGGCCTCGATCGCGGGCAACCGGAGCCGGAGGGGCGGGGCAGCGGGTGCGGTCGGGTCGGTCATCGCGGTGCCTCCCGGCAAGGCAACGGCGCGCAACAAGTGGTTGACGAACCCCGATGTGGCCGCGAACACCGCGTCGGATCTAGCGGCGGTCGCGGTGGCGACGCCCGAGGCATCAGGGGTGAACCAGGCCATGAGCGCGGGGCTCGCCCGCACTTGGCCCAGCGCCGTGCAGATTCCCACCACCAGCAACCGATCGGCGCGGCGGATCCGCCGGAGTCGGCGTTCGACGATGGCGGCAATCCTCGCCGCTTCGTTCTCCACGTAGGCATCGCGTAACGCCGCCCGAGTGGGGAAGTAGCGGTAGACCGTGCCGCGAGTGCATCCGGCGAACCGGGCGACGTCGTCCATGCCGGTGCGCCCCAAACCCAGCTCGGCGAATGCCTTGGCGGCCGCGGCGAGTATGCCGAGACGTGCCGTCATCGGGTCGTCGATTCGGCCCCACGGGTGAGTGGTGGCGGTCACACAATCCCTGCGCCGGCCACGGAATACGGCAGAGATTCGTGACGACGAACGATCGCCCCGGGCGCGTACATGCTGGCAGTCTCATCGACCGTGAAATGCGGCAGGCGGGCAAGCAGTTCCTCGATCACGACCCGGGCTTGGAGTCGTGCGGCGGCGGCGCCAAGACAGAAGTGCGGACCCGACGAGAAGGTCATCATCCGGGGCACTTGTCGGCGCACATCGAGTTCTTCGGCGGTGGGGCCGAACTCCCTCGGATCGCGGTTCGCCGACGCATAGAGGAGGTGGACCTTGCTCCCCGCCGGGATCGAGAGCCCATGGCGTTCAACGTCGGTGGTGGTGGTGCGAGCCAAGCCCTGCACCGGCGAGGTGAGGCGGAGCAACTCGTCGACGGCACCTGGCACCAAGGATGGATCCTCGATCAACATTTGGCGTTGATCGAGGTGGTCGGTGAGCAGGACCGCGGCGCCGCCGAGCAGCCCCGTGGTGGTGTCGTTGCCGCCGGCCACCATCACGAAGCAGAAACCGAGAACCTGCTCCACGGTGAGCTCGGAACCGTCGATGTCGGCGGCGAGAAGGTCGGTGATCATGTCGTCGTCGGGCTCACGGCGGCGGCGTTCCACCAGTTCGGTGAAGTAGCCGTAGAGGTCGATGACCGCCGATTGGGCTTGGCCGAGCACGTCGCCTACCGCACTCGCCGCCACGATGGCCGACGTCCACCCGTCGAAACGATGACGATCAGCCTCGGGCACGCCGAGATAGCTGGCCACCACAAAGGTAGGAAGGGGACCGGCGAGGTCGGCGATGAAGTCGCCCGATCCCTGTTCGATCATGGTGTCGATACGCCGACCAACAAATGCCCGGACCGCCGGCTCAATCTCCGCCACCCGCCGAGGCGTGAACCCCCGATTGACCAGACGGCGAAACGTGGTGTGGTCGGGCGCGTCCATCATCACGATCGTGGGAGCGAGGCCCAGTTTCGTGATCTCGTCGCCCTCGAACGAGAGCCCTTGGGCCGACGAGAACGTTTCCGTATCGCGGGCCGCCTCGAATACATCGGCGAACCGTGAGAGCACCACGTAGGGCGGCCGATCGACCCGAAAGGCGGGTGCTTCCTCGCGGAGCCGCGCGTACGTAGGGAACGGATTGCGACGGTATCCAGGGTCGTTGGGGTTGAAAACCAGCGGTTCGGCGGTTGCCGATTCCGTTGCCGCGGAGGACGAGGCCATTCCGGTCTCCTGACGTTCTGACCACTATTACACATATTCTACCAAGTGTTCTATAGCGGTCTCTAGGGGTTGTCGACCAACTGATAGGGCGGCCCGTGCAAGGATGCGCAGGTGCCTGACATGAACGATTCCGATGATCTCGCCCCTTCCGTCGCCCCGGACAACGACGAGCCCGAAACGCAGTGGTGCCTCGATTGCGGCGGCGAATTCGTCGTCGGCCTCGACACGTGCCCGGACTGCGGCGCTGAACTGGTGGCGGGAACCATCGAGGAGTTTGTCGATGACGACGAGCCACGCACGGGCAAGTTGGAGTATGACCTTGCCGAGTGGGCCACCGAGAGTCGGGTGATGGTGCAGCAGTTGATGCGGGCGGAAGACATTCCCCACGCTTGGCAAGGCACCACCTTGATGGTGCCAGCGGCGGTCGAGGCCCGCACCGATCTCGTGCTCGACCAAGTCGAGGCCACCACACTCCCCACCCTCGACCCCGATGCCGACAAGGTGGCCTATGAACTCGACGGGTGGAGCAACGAGCAGATCGACGAGCTATGCGCCATTCTCGACACCGAGCGAATCGCCTTCGAGTTCGATACCGACGGTGACCTCGTGGTGGAAGCCACCGACGATCCTCGCGTGGAAGCGGTGATTGACGCCATGGCCGAAGCCGCCAACACGATGACTGCCGGTGAAACTGGTACCAATCACGACGATGGCGACGCCGACCAGGTGGAGAACGACGGCGACCACGAAGACGATGACGAGAGCGACGACGCGGTAGGCGTGGAGATCGATGCCGGGCAGTTGTTGTCTGACCTCTTTGTGGCCGCCGACCGGTTGGCCCGTAAGGCGGCTGATCACGAGGGGGTGCTCGGGATGGTGGACGGTGCAGCGCTGGCTCGCTCGGCGGCGTTGCCGTACGGCTTCGAAACAGTTGTATGGGCCGACATCCTCATGCTCGTCAACAGCGTGTGCGATCTGCTCGAGGATGACGAGAGCGAGGACGAGCAGATCGTGGAGGCTGCCACCACGCTGCGCGAGGTGTTGCGCCAGTACGTGTGACGGGCCGGTGAAACGCGCTCGTGGTCGATCGGGCCCTCGCTGCCGCCCGCGTGACGTGGCGATCGCGATCCGGTGGCGATCGCTGATTCGGTGGTGCAGGTAGGCGTGAGCATCGGCGCGACCGTGGCGAGCGGGGGCATCTGCTCTTGTCGACGCGGTACTCGACGCCCCGACGCGGCGCTCTACAACGTGAAGGCATCCTCCGGCGGCGCCTGGGAGTTGGTCTCCGTTCCCAGAAACCTTGGCTCCTGATGCCTACATTCGGTTGGGGTCAGACTGAACGGCGGCCCACCGGGCCGGGCGCGGCGGCGTTGCAGGGGACCTGGACGGTGGCGCAACGAACGGTGTTGGCTAAGTTCGCCGCATGATTCTGGCGGAACTGGAGGTGTACCACTCCCGTCCCATCGCCCCCACTCGTCGAGTTGCCCTCGGGCGCGCCGTACTGCCGCTGGACCCTCCTCCCGGTTTTGGCGGGGTGCTGCTCGGCGGAATCGTGGCCCGCAACGTCGTCGACCTGGAGGAGGAGCTTCTCGAAGATCTCCTCACCCTCATTTCGCAAGTCGAACGGGGGGCTCGGGTGAGCCAGCCCCGACTGCGCTATCGCTTGCAGGAGGACAAGGTGGGCTTGCAGCTCAGTTACCACCGGCTTCATGGCGAGGGCGAGGAGGTGTGGTTCGAGTTCGACGACGACAATGGCGAGCCGAACCAGCAGTTGTTGGGGGCCGTCTACGCCGCCGCTCGGCTCGCCCCGTCCTCGCGTAAGCCGGTGATGGCGGCGATCCGCCGATCAGTCGGCTGGACCGGCCCAATCGGCCCAGATCTCATCGCCACCTTGGCGGGGTTTGGCACGGGGCAAGGTTTCGATCTCTCGGGCATGGCTCTCGCCGATCCGGTCGGATGGGCGTTGCGGGTGCTGGGGCATGTGGTGGGGGACGACGGGCATCCGTCGAAGAAGGAGGTGCAGCGTCGGTTTCGTGAGGCATTGCGCGATGCCCACCCGGATCATGGGGGCGAATCCGACGATGCCGCCCGCCGAATCGCCGATCTCACCCAGGCCCGCAAGATCCTGCTGGGCGCCTGACACATCGCCATGCCCGCCGACCGTTTCGACGATTC
Source organism: Actinomycetes bacterium (assembly GCA_031415655.1). Lineage (GTDB taxonomy): Bacteria > Actinomycetota > Acidimicrobiia > Acidimicrobiales > Acidimicrobilacustridaceae > JAKOVR01. The sequence goes on along the minus strand of JANOSD010000081.1, from coordinate 38,902 downwards.
GCCCCGGCCATCTCGCCCGTTTCGGGTTGCCGTCACCCGGGTGTTGCCCGCACCAGGCACCGCTCCTCTGATTGCGTCGGGTTTCGACGTGGTGCAGCACGAAAGTGACCGTCCGCCCACCGCCGGTCAGCTCGCCGAACTTGCCGGCCACGCCGATGGTTTGCTGTGCCTACTCACCGAGCGAGTTGACGCAGGGTTTCTCGATGCCGCGCCGCGTCTACGCATCGTGGCCAACCTCGCCGTGGGTCACGACAACATCGACAAAACGGCGGCGGCGGCCCGGGGGGTCGTGGTGACGAACACCCCTGACGTACTCACCGATGCCACCGCCGACCTGGCCTGGGCGCTGATCTTGGCCGCCGCCCGTCGAGTGGGGGAGGGCGAACGGTTACTGCGATCCGGGGCGTGGCAGGGGTGGTCACCCACGCAACTTGTCGGCCAAGCTGTGGGCGGGCACGGACGAACCCTTGGTGTGGTGGGACTTGGTGCCATCGGATTCGCCGTGGCTCGTCGGGCCGCCGGATTCGAGATGCCCGTCGTCTACACCAGCCGGTCGGCGAAACCGGAAGCGGAGATCGACCTTCGCGGTCGGCTGACACCGGAGGGGATTCGTCGAGTTGACCTCGATGAGTTGCTCGCCGTGGCCGACGTGGTGAGCCTGCACGTTCCCTACGGGCCTGAGACCCATCACCTGATCGATGCCCGCCGATTGGCGTTGCTCAAGCCGTCGGCCGTGTTGGTGAACACGAGCCGGGGCGCGGTCGTCGACGAAGCGGCCCTGGTCATTGCACTGCGCAACGGGTCGATCGCCGCCGCCGGGCTCGATGTTTTCGAGCGGGAACCGGCGTTGCACCCGGGCCTGGCGGACCTGGCCAACGTGGTGCTGCTGCCCCATATCGGGAGCGCCACCACCGATACCCGCGCCCGGATGGTGGAGTTGGCATGCGCCAACATCGCCGCCGTCCTCACCGGCCACGCCCCCCTCACCCCCGTTCTACCCGTCTAACAAGCCCTTTTTGGCGAACTGGGCACACATTGCGTCGCCCAGACGACAAAATGTGTGCCCAGTTCGGCCAGATCCGTGCCCAGTTCGCCAAAAAAAGGGGTGTTAGTGGCCGACGGGGGGGCGCAGGGTGGGATCGATCTGCGCGGGTTCCGTTGGCCAGTCGCCCACCACACCGAAGTAATCGGTGTACATGCCATCGAGCCGGAAGTCTCCGGGATCCAGTTCGGCCGGGCCCCTCGTGATGTGGATCCACTGATCAGTGAACGTCACGTCGGCGATCGCGCCGGGAGCCCATGTCGATGCAAAGACGAGCTCGATAGCGAGGCGCATCATCGGAGGTTCCGCGTTGGTCACGGCCGACGTCGGGGCATTCTGGATCGCGCGATCACGAAGCGGGAGCAGTTGGTCGACCAGCACCTGCGCTGTGGCGGAGGCGGGGTTATTGGTGACGGTCTCGAACCACTCCCACATCGCCGAATGCATGCGGGAGCCGGGTCGGGCCATGGCCATCGACCAAAGGTCCTCAATCCTCCGACGACTCGTTGGATCATCGCTGGTGAGTGCGGCCACAACCTTCTCGGCGAGGGCCTCGGCCAGACCGTCGTGCGTACCGACGATGGCGCTGAACATCAGATTGGCGTCGTAGTGCTCGCTGGCCCAGTCTTCGATTACGTACCGACCGCCGGGCCGGAGTCGGGGGAACAACACCTCGAACGAGGCGAGGGTCGGCCCATAGAGGTGCGACGCGTCGTCGAGGATGAGGTCGAGCGGGGCATCACCGAACTCGGATGACACCGCCGCGGCGACGGCAATCCGGTCGGCCTGGTCTACGCCGTAGTGAGGGAAGACCACGGCGCCGAGACCGTGGGACGTGATCACGGTGGACAGCGCCTCCACCGGGCCGTCGATGATGTCGATGGCCACGAGTTTGCTGGGCTTTCCGACAAGAGCATTGAACGCCACGCTTCCTCCGCCGAAGATCCCCAGCTCCACCACGTTGGCGCTGGGGAAGGATTCGAAGAGTTCGAGGTAGGGCGTGAGCATCATCTTCGTCTTGAAGACGAAGATGTGCTCCTTGCCGGCGGCTGCTCGTGCCGGTGCGAACCAGTCCGGTGGGTCGGCGGCGAAAACGAAGAGCGTGTCGTCGATGACGGCGTTGGTGTCGTCGATCCAATGAATCATCGGGCCCTCAAGGACGTTGGCAGGGTGTGGAAAGGTGCGACAAAAGTGGGGCCGTCGCCGCGTCGGTGGATCAGCGGGTGAGGAAGGAGAAGAAGTCTCGCTCTTCGTTGACCACAAAACGGTTGGGGTCGCGGCTGGCGTTGGGCGCCAGTTTGTAGGACTGCAATGTGCCGCCGTTGAAGGTGAACCAGTTGAACGCCACCCACTGCGGGTTGATGTCGAGTTCCATTGCCCGCACGGCTCCGGCTTGAGTGAGGATGTTGGCGAGGGCGGTGATGTTGAGCGGACCCCCCGCCCACACCAGTGATCCATCGGAACGCACGCCCACGCCGGAGCGGGGTGTCCAGACCACACGGTTGAGGGTGGCGCCCCACACGGAGGTGTCGTTGGGGTTGAGCCCGCCCACCGGTCGGCCTCCGTCTACCAGGAGGGTGAGGTTCTGCCGAGCCGCCTTCACGCCATCAAACACCGAGATGTCGCGCCCCCATTCACCGATCGTGGGCACGCCGTCGGAGTCGATGGCGAAGGTGGCTTTCCCGAACTGCATCGGGAGTGCTTCTTTGTCGTCAAGGTAAAAACCGAATGGGTACTCGGACGTCTTGAAGCCGCCGTTCATCGCTGCCGCAAGTTGAGGGAAATCCGAGGCGGGTACTACCGGCGGCGTGATGAACCCGCCACTGGCGGGGTCGCCGTAACCGGGATGAAGGCGGGCACGAAGTGCTCCCGGGTCGAGCCACGCCACGGCGATGGGGTTGGTAGAGCCCCCACTCGACCGGAGGTTGGTGACGTACATCGCCGCCGCACCGTTGACCAACGGCCCGATGGGTGACCATTGCCCCTCGCCGGCGAAAGCGGGGGCACTGCCGAGGTCAATCGGACCGGGAGGCTGCAACCGAGCGGGTACGCCGGCGCCGAGTTTGGGGGCACTGGAGCCGTTGCCAGGAAAGGGGATCTCCCCTGGACCCCGAGGAACTTCGGGGACTTTGGTGGTGGCGGTAGCGGGGGGAAACGTACTGGGTGCTGCGGTGACAACGGGGGGCAGTGGCGTGGTGGGAACGTCGGTGCCCGGCGTGGTTCCGATCGTGGTCCCGGGATCGTTGGTGTCGGGACTCGTGGCCGTAGACGAGTCGGCGCTGCTGTCGTTGACCCGGGATCCAACCGGTGGGTTGGCCAACTCACCGGGACTCTGTTGACCGGCGCAGGCCACCATGACGAGCGCCGACACGGCGGCTACGGAGAACGCCCCGCCGCGCCGGGTGCGGCCGGTTCGCGCCGAAGTGGTGGGGCGTGGTGCGCGGTGTATCTGGGCACCGGATCGCCGGATTGATGTCACGGCTTTTTGGCGAACACGGCCACGAAATCGCGGGTGTCGAGGCTGAGATAACGGTCCGCACTCTTTGACATGCCCCCGATGTCGATGCCGCCCTCGAGCCCCTTGGTGCCGACACACTTTCCGTCAGGTCCGGTGGTGTAGAGGTTGCCGGTGACCCACTCGGGGTTGATGTCGAACTCAAGCGCACGCACCGCACCGGCGTTGACCATGGTGTCGGCGAGGTTTCGGGGAGTGAGGCCGGGGCCGCCGGCGTAAACCAAGGCCCCGTCTTTGGTAACGCCCCATGCCGAACGCCACACGAAGTAGGAGTTCTTCAGGAGTGCGCCCCAATCGGCGGTGTCGATGTTGTCGGCGGGTTTGCCGTCGTCCACCAGAATCTGGAGGTTCTGGCGCACGGAGGTGATCTGACCGAGGTCGGCGGCGCCAAGTTCGCGCCCCCACTTGACGACATCGACCGTGCCGTCGTTTTTCAGGACGAGCGACGCTGCGCCGTCTTTCAGCTTGATGGCTTCGCGCCCTTCGCTGTAGTAACCGGTGTTCGGAATCTCGAACCGGAAGCCGCCGTTGCCGGCCATGATCAGGTTGGGGCAAAGCTCGGGCGTGACGAAGTTCGGGACCGACCACTGCCCCCCCGGAAGCTCGGCGCCGGGGTAAAGCTTGACGTCGGTGAGCTTGGGATCGACCCATGCAACGAATACCAGCAGCGAGGTCTTCTCTGCGTTGGGACGGACCTTGGTGGTATAGACGCCACGGAGTCCGTCGCCGAGGTCGGGGCCGGCCGGGAACCATTCACCCTCCTGGGGAAGGGGATCCTTGGCGGGGGTGGCCATCTTCTGCGGCAGTGTCGTGTGCGGGCGCACGGCCTTGGCGGTGGTGGGGCTCGCTCCGGGCTGGGTGACGGACGGGGAGGTGGTGATCGGACCGCCGCCGCCGATCGCCGGACCGATGCCCTGGACGGGTTTACCGCCAGAGACGGGCTGATTGCCCTCGTAGTACTTGTCCTCGACCTTGTCGATCATGAAGCCCATGCCGTTGTCGCGAGCCCACTGTACGACCCGAGCTTCTCGACTCTCCTGCCCCGGCTTGGTGAGCGCGCGCACGAAGGTGAACGAGAGGAAGAGCATGAAGGGGAGCAATACAATCGTGATGCCGGTGATGATTCGATGGCGTCGACAGAACGCGACGGTGCGTTCCCGCTTGGGCATGGCCCTGCGGGTCGCCTTGTCTGGTTTGGTGGCCTTCCGGGGCCGTCCGCCGGGTGCCGTCGAATCGGTGGTACCCCCGGGATGAACCTCGCGGTGAACTGCGGGGGCTTCCGAACGGGCATCGACAAACGGTGCGTCGCCCGGCTCGTCGGGATGCAGTACCGCGGCATCGATCTCGGCGGTCGATGGCTCGGGGATCTCGTTGCCATCCTCATCGAGGTAGACGTAGTGGATCTCCTCCTCCGATTCGGAGGTGGACGAGCCGGGAATGGGGGAGTCAGGAGACATGCGCGTGCTATCAGATAGGAGGGAGGGTTTGGTGGCGGGAGCGTTCTCCCAGCCCAGATATCACCCGGACGGAGCCTGTAGCGTACGTGACTCGATCCCTCTGATCGCACCACCCCACGAGCCGCAGTACCCAAGCGGTCGCATGCTCTACCGTTTCGCCGATGGATCATCCACCCTCTGCCGATGCCGGCGATGACGCCAGCGACGGCGACGAGGCCAACGACGGCGACGAGGCCAACGACGAGGCCAACGACGAGGAGCAACTGCTGCGTCATGAGGTGGAGCTCGCCCCCGACGGCGATGCGCGGGCGCAAGCTCAGGTCCTGCTCGCCGATTTGCTCGTTCGTGAACGTCGTCAGCTCGATGAGGCGGCTGCGCTTTACGACGTGGCTATCGACATTGCGCAGGAAGGGGTGGCACTCAGCCTTGGGTACCACGCTCACGTCGGCCGAGCCCGGGTCGCCCGCCTGCAGGCAGAGGTCAGTGTCCAGGCCCATCATCTCGAGATGGCCATCGTGGTGTGCGAACAGCTCGGCGCGAACCGCGCCGTTCCCGATTTGCTGCTGCTTCGGAGTTCCCTCGACGTTGATATCGGCGATCTCGACGCGGCGCGAGCACGGCTCGTGTACGCCTTGGAAGTGAGCGACCGACATGACGATGAGCACCAACAAGCTCGTGTGCACTTTGAGCTCGGCCGATTGGAACGCCGGTGCGGCGCCACACAGCTGGCCCGGGCCCACTTCGAGCTGGCCCGCCCGTCCTTGCTCGACCGGGGGCCGGCGCGGCTGGCGGCATCGGTGGAGCTGGAGCTTGGGCTGCTGGCGTTCACCGTCCATGACTACGAGGTGGCGGAGGAGCGGTTGCGCAATGCGCGCGCCCTTTGGTTGGAGCTCGGCAACGCTGCTCTTGCCGCCCGCACCCTCAGCCGACTCGGTGAGTTGGCTCGCGTCACCGGTCATCGCGATGATGCTGCGGCGCTGCTCGATCAGGCCCTCGACGAAGCCGTTGCCTGCGGCGACACCACGCTCCAAGCCCACACCCTTTGCAGTCGGGGTGATCTCGCTCGACTCACCAGCCACTACCGAGAATCCGAGGTGGCCTTCTCTGCTGCGCTCGACATCGCTGTGCAAGACGCCAACGTGGAGGTGCAGGTGCGGGCGGGTATTGGGCTGGCATCGGTGAAGCGGGTGGGCGGTCACACCACCGTCGCCCGGGAACTGTTGGAGCAGGCGGCCACATTGGCCACGGTGCACGGCGATCCCCGCGGCGGCGTAAATGCCCGGATCTCGTTGGCCGGGCTCGCTCGGATGCGTGACGACCTCGACTCCTGCGAGCGCCTGTTGCAGAGTGCACAGACCCTCGCCGCTGAGGCCGACTACGACCTTGGCCTCAGCAATGTGGCCCACGGCACCTCGGTGCTGGCCATTCAACAGGGCGACCTGCGCGAGGCGGAGAACCAACTACAGCTCGCCGACGTGTTTTCACGGGAGCTTGGTGCACGACACGGAGGGGCGCATGTGTTCGTCACCCGAGCGCAGATGGCATCACTCGTCGGCGATCCGCTCCTGGCGTTGCACTGGCTGGACTTGGCATCAGAGCTGGCCGATCAAGTGGGCTACCGCATGTTGATCGGCCACATTGCGAGAATGCGAGCCGTGGTGATGCTTGAGGGTGCCGGGTACAGCGAAGGGGAACCGGTTGCGCCGATTGATCTCCTTGCCGTTCGTGGTCATCTCCGGCGGGCTCTGGACGTGGCCACCAGTGTCGGGGACGTGGTGGGTTTGGCTGATGCAGTCGGTGTCCAGGCAGACGTCGCGCTGCGGTCTGGCGCCGTCGATCTTGCGCTCGACGGGCTAACTCGGGCCGAAACAACCCATCGGAGGGTCGACGCCCGCGTCGAGCTCACGGCCGATGTGGCTCTACTGGCCGAAGCCCATCGGATGGGGGGCGACAATCGGCGCGCCCAACGACGCGAAAAGGAGGCGATCCGGTTGGTACTGGGCCTCAGCGTCGGGCCCAGTGTGATCACCGTCGCCACCCGACTGTTGTCAACGGCTGGTCGATCAATGGCCGAGGCCGATCGTCGGGTGGTGGGCCGCACCGCACTCGCAGCATTTCGTCATATGGAGGACCGTCTCCCGGAAACGGTCGACCCGGACCAGTTTCGGCAACGTTGGGCGGCCACGATTGCCGTTCTGGGTGAAGGCCCAGGCCGGAAACCTCGTTGACCGGGTCGTTGCGAGTCCACGGTGTGGTGGTCGGGAAGTTTCTTCCGCCCCATCGTGGGCATCACCTGCTGATCGACGAGGCGCGCTCCCGCTGCGAGCACCTCACGGTGGTGGTGTCGGCCCGTTCGGTGGAGCCCATCCCGATGACGTTGCGGGTGGCGTGGATCGAGGACCGACATCCCGAAGTCGCCGTTGTGGGCTTCGTCGATGACCACCCGGTGAACTTCGATGATGCCGATACCTGGCAGTACTGGGCCGACCGGTTCGTGGAGGGGTGGCAATCGGCGAGGATCGTCCGTAGTGAGACCGGTCAGGCCGGTCGACGCCCGGATGTTCTGTTTTCGTCGGAACCGTACGGTGAGGAGTTGGCCGCCCGCATGGGGTGTCGTCATGAGCCTGTGGATCCCGGTCGTGTGACGATTCCGGTGTCCGGCACGGTCGTGCGCGCCGACCCGGGTGGAACCTGGGACTTTCTCGAACCGGCGGTGCAGGCGTACTTCACGCGTTACGTGGAGGTATACGGGCCGGCATCCCTGGTCGACCGTGTGATCGCCGCCCTCGAGACGGATCTGGGCGACGCCGCGGATCCGTCAGTAGTCATCCGCAGGCCAGTCGTGGTGCGTGGGCCAGTCGTGGTGCGGGGGACGGAAGTGCGTGGGCCGGACGCCGGGCAGATCTTACGGATCGACATCAATCCCCACGAGACCGACCCGGTTGCTTTCGCCCGGCGGGAGTTGGCCAAGTTTCTCGAGCGAGCGTGGCACGGCCAGACCTATGTGCCCAATGAACCGGGAGACCGGGCCCGCCGGTTCGACCGCGAATCGCCGTGAACGACCGGCAACCGTAACGAATGTTCAACCCGGTCAACCCGGTCAAACCGGTCAAACCGGTCAAACCGGTCAAACCGGTCAAACCGGTCAAACCGGTCAAACCGGTCAAACCGGTCAAACCGGTCAAACCGGTCAAACCGGAGGTGGCGGTGGTGGCGGTGGTGGTGGAGGTGGCGGCGGTGGTGGCGGCGGTGGCGGCAGGGGTGGAGGCTGGGCGTTTGGTGGGGTGAGGCGTTCAGGTGGACCGGTGATGGGTGGCGTGGGGGCAAAGCCGACCCCGACTACGGGCGGTGGCGTGGGCGGCGGGAGCGAGCCGAACCGACGGTCGTCTTCGACACGTGGCGCACCAGCGGGATACGACAACCACAACGCCTGTGGAATCGTGGTGCACAACGACACGCAGAGCGCCATGAGCGGGGGGAAGTCGGCCGGCAATACGTTCCGGCCGAAGCACAGAAGCCTGTCGTGATGGAATTGAAATCCGTATTCGCCACGCGTGCCGAGGAAGAAGTCGTACACCGCTGGTCGCAAAACCGAAAGGGCGAATGATCGGCTGGTGGTGAACGCCTGAAAGAGATTGTCGAACTCCTCGTTCTCCACCTCAAGTTCGGCATCTTCGTCGAACAGGTTCTTCTTGCCGCGGGGAGACACGTGGAGAAAGGGAAGGTCGGCATCGAGGTAGACGAGCACGCATCCGTAGGCATGCCCGTCCTCATGACGCATGACGGGCACGCCCTCGGGCAGGCCATCACGCGGGCTCAACTTCTCAAAGGCGTAGGGGAAGTCGAACCCCCGCACGGTGTGGCCATTGATTTTGGCCGTCACGAGGTTGGCCGCCCGTTGCCCGGTGGATTGTGCAAACAGGGTGAAGGGAAGGTGATGTACCCCGACCGTGTCGTGCGGGGAGTAGGCGAACTTGGCCTTGTTCGCGGCGAGTGCAACATCTTTGGCTCGCCGGCCAGCCAGCAGATACGACATACCGTATTCTTCCTTATGAGGCGGCCTGATGGCGCGGTTCTCTACCGATTGCGATCACGTCGCCGAGTCGCCGCTCCCGGAATTGCCGCGCCGGGTTGGTGCCAGGGTCGCTGGCTACACGGTGACTGTCGTCGGGTCGCCGAGTTGGGCGAGTCGAATCACGTCGTCGGCGAGGCGACCGAAGGCCTCCGCCGCGTCGGACTTTGCATGTTCGATCACTGCCAGCCGACTGAGCTCGATGCGGTCGTCGAGCTCCTCGGCGTCGGGGATTTGGGCGATGACCTTGCGTCCAAGCGTTGTTTGTATTTGCTCGGCGGCGGCACCCTGCTGGCGCCGCAGGACACGAGATGTACTGACCTCGTTGAGTACCACCCGAAGATTGTCGACCGAGCGGAGGTGATCGCTGAGGATGGCGGCGCTTTTTGCCGAGGACACAGATGGGCGAGTGACGAGGAGCACCAGATCGGCAGCCGTACGAAGCGCGGTGGTGGTGAGCGTGACCGCGGGGAGGTCGATCACGATGACGTCGACTTCGTGGCGAAGTTGAGTGCAGATCCCGAGAAGGGTGCTGGCGGGGAGTACCGAGAAGGGATCATCGGTTCGTGGCGGCACGAACACGATGAGTCCTGATGGCTCATGCCGCCGTCGAAGCGCAGCGAGCCGGGTGATCGGGACTGCGAGTGTGGCTTCGTCGGGGTGGAGTGGGCCGGGTTCGATGCCAAGGGCGAGGGCCACATCGCCGAAGTTGTGATCGGCTTCGACCAGCGCGACACGATGTGCGGGGCTGTTGGTAGCCAGCGCCGTTGCGAGGTTGAGCGCCACAGTGGTGGCGCCTTCGCCCCCTTTCGCCCCGGTGACCACCACGATGCGCGCCTCGTCGTTTGTGGCCCGCCCGAAGCTGGCGGGCGGCGTGTGCTGTTCGCGTAGGTTGGCCAGCAGGGCGACGGCGGTTTCGACCACCTCAGCGATGGGGGTGTCGGCGGCAAGCGAGCGCAGACGCGCCGAGGAGCTGCCGGCTTCCAGGGGCATCATGAGAATGAGGCCGAGGTGTGGGTTGGCTTGGAGTTTGGCCGTGAGTTTTTCGGGATCGGCGAGAGGGTCGCCGCTATCGGGTCCGGCGCTGGCGAAGTCGGCCAGAGAGGTTGGCCCGACCACGAGGACGGTGGGGTGATCAGGGTTCAAGCGGTCGAAGGCGGCTCCGACTGCACCGAGCTGTTCGGCGGTGATCGCAGTCGACGACGCGCCGGCGGCATTGGTCACTTCCACCTCCCAGAGAAGGTCGAGGTCGGCCACAAGAATGTCGGGCTGGCGGAAGGGTGACATGTCAGCGTTGTCGGCGAACGGCGTGGTCATAGGAGCATGGTATGGGTACACGACCAAGGCCACGGCCGGTTTCGGCTCACGTTCCGTTGAGTGACGCCACGGCGTCCACGTAGGTAACAATCCGTGTCTTGAGCGCCTGGGTGCTCGCTTCCCAGAACCGGTCATCGTGAAGATCGATCTGCATTTCGCGAGTGAGGGTGACGGCATCGGCCATGCCGGTCCGTGACAGGAGGTCGTGATACTGACACCGGAAGCCGTCGGGTTCGGCACGGAACCGTTGGAACAGGCCAAGGCCGAACAACAGCCCAAACGTGTAGGGGTGTCCACCGCCGGGAAGGAGTGCATCGCAGTAGGACCTTCCTGCCATTGGGTCATCAGCTCGCAATGCTCTTGGGGGGAGAGGGACCGGGCAGCCCGGCGGTGGCACAGCTGTTGCTCGAAGAGAAATCGACTGCGAATGTCGACCACGACCTGGCACACGCCCTGCAAGTCGGTATCGAGCAGACTTAGGAGGCATCGGGTCGCGGCCCGGTCGGCGGGATTGGCCAACGCCGGATCGGAAAGGACACCCGCCGGCATGAGGGTCTCGCAAAAGATGCTGGCGGTCTCTGCCAAGGCCACGGGGTTGAGCGCTGCAGCGGTATGCCGTTGGCGAGGTGGTGGTTGTGAAAGGCATGGCCCAATCCGTGGGCCAAGGTCTGGATGCTCGTGGGAGAGCCGTCGACGTTTCAAAAGCACCCGGGGCGTCCCATCACCGAGCGGAAGGCAATAGGCCCGCGCTCCTTGGCGGGCCGCGACTCGGCGTCGATCCATGCGTCACGCACCGCGGTATGGGCGAGGGCGACGAAGACGGACTTTAGGTAGCAAAGGCGGCGAGCACGCGCTCGATGGCGATGTTCCCATTGATCTCGGCTCCGGAATCGGCAGGCACCGGGGGCGGAGAGGTCGCTCCAGTGAAGCCCTTCGGTATCGCAGTGCAGCGACGCCTTTGCTCGGAGGTAGCGACGAAGTTCGGGGAGGGCATCGTCGACGGCAGCGTGCATGGCATCGAGGGTGAGCCGGTCGACGTAGTTGGCGAACAGCGCCGCATGCGGCGCTCATCGGAATCGCCGCCGTTGTTCCGCCCACGCGGCCTGACCCGCTCCGCCTATCCGGCCGCTCCGGGACGGAAACGGTCAACGTTGTAGATGTCGCGATGGAGGTTGGCCCACGCCACGCGGCCCGAAGGTCGGAGCGCGGCCGCAAGTTTTTCCTCGGACTCGCTCATGCGAGGGACGGCCGACCGAACGGATCGGTGCAGCGCGAACCGATGATCCTCGGTGGCGGTTCCCGCGACCACGAGGTGTTCGGCTCCGGCGCTTCGTACCCGCGCCTCCCAACGGGCGGTGAGCGATGCCAACACGGTGAGACGTGTAAGGCGTCGAGTCGGTCCAGTCCGGCAAACGCCGCGCCCATCGATCGACCGGACGACGGGTCATCGAGATTCGGGAACAGCGGGGTGAGGCGCCATCGCCGAACGGCGGAACCAGGTGCACGGTCGGGCATGACCGGATTCGCAGCAAGCCTTTCCGATAGATTTCTGGGTTCATCATGGGAACGAGTTACCGAGCCCAGGTCGCAACGGCCTTCGAGTTGCTCTCGGAAGGGGTGGCGCCGTTCGTGGATTCGCGTATGGCCGCCTGTTTTCCCGATGATGATTGGGTACTGATGGCCGCCACCAAGCTCGGGAAACGGCGCGATGTGCTCGTGTCCCTCACCGATCCCCACTTTCAGCTCGAGGTGCTCAACCGATGGTGGGGCCCCGCATTTTCCACTGCTGTTGGCGCGGATGTCCGCCAAGTGATCACCGATCTTCGTACGGCGCGGAACCGGTGGGCACATCCCGACGAAGACCATCCTTTCGATATCGAGTACGCCACCCGTGTGCATGGCAGTGCCGAGGAGCTATTGCGGGCGATCGATTCGCCCCTTGCGGATCAGATGGCGGCGCTGGCCGAGAATCTTCGGTGGGACGGGGTTCGGGACCGGGCCGAAGAAGATGGGCTCTCGGAGTCTGATGCCATGATGCAGCAGATGGCGGAGTTGCAAGACCGCTACGAGGACATGCAACGGCGGCTCGAAGCTGAGCGTGAGGTAGCTCGCTCGGCGACCGGGCGTACCCGAGCGGTGGCCCGACAGCTTGCTGAACTCCAAACGCAATACGCCGCCGTTGCAGGCCTACGCGACGAGTATCAGCACCTCCGGGAGAAGTTCGACCTCGCTGCCAACGACCGAGAAGCATCGGGTGCCTCGCCAGACCTACTTGAGGGAATCGACGACACCACGCAGGTGCGCACCAAACTGATCGATGCCGAACGAAGCCTCGCCGGGTTGCAAGGCGAGGCCTCAATGTTGCGCGACCAGCTCGCACAGGCTCGGCGGTCGATCGCGTCGATCGACCCTGTCGACACCGACATCGGTCGGCGGTGGATCTGGCTCGTCACCGTGCTGATTCTCCTGCTCGGCGTGTTGGTAGTGGTGGCCACCTACCTGCCCAAGTAGGGGTGCGCACTTACGGAGCAGGTGTAACGCTACGAGGGTGTTGACACGTAGGGGTTGCCGCTGGCAAGGCGCGCGACCAGTGCCCGTTTTTCATCAAGTTCATTGGTGGTGAGCACACCGGCTTCATGGAGATCGTCGAGTTTGGCCAGGAGTGCGTTCGCATCGATCGCCGGACGCTCCGTCTTGGCGCGACCACTGACCTGATCTGCCGACGAAGGTGTCGCTGGCGTCGGAGATTGGGTGGTAGGCGCGGCGGTGGGGGTCGTCAAGCTGGGCGCGGCGGAAGCAGGTCTGGCGGCATCGGTTTGGCGGGCGCGGTTTGGTCCGTCGCCCCGACGAGTGCGGCGAAGAATGAGATCCCGCACTTCTTCGGCCTGCTCGGGTCGGAGACCTTTGGCCACGATCATCGTGCCGTCGATGCTCTCCACCGTGACTGCGCTACCGGTGAACTTTTTCTGGACGACGACGTCGGTGATCTGATCGCCACGAATCGATTGGCGGACCGTGCCCGCGCGGTCGTGCAGCTCCACCCGGTCCTTGAACACCACCAGGCGATCACCGATACGGTCGACGTCCTGGTTAAGGGACTTTGGCTTGACTTCAAGGAGCGGCGCCGCGTCGGCGACGGCTAACGCTGCGCTCGCCGCTGCTACCGCAGGATCACGCCGGGTGGCCGGAGCGATGACTGACGGCTCGGTGATCGGGGGGGCATGTGCGGGTGGCGGGCGGTCGACGGACGGACGATCGGGAACGGGAGTGGTGACCAAGCGGGCCAGGGCCACGCCCCGTTCGTTGGCCTGGGCCAGTGGGACCGGCGGCGGGCCTTGTGCGGGTCGGCCGACCTTGACCGCTGGTGCGGGGCTGGCGGCGGGCGCAGTTTTTGCCTTGGTGGTGCTAGGGGCGGGAGCAGCCTTGGCCGGGGCGGCCGGCGGTGATGCGCTAACGACCTGAGCCGCCGGGGCGACGGGGGCCTTCGTTGCCGTTCGAACAGCTCGGGTTTCACGCATCTCCCGAGGTGGCGCAAGGTCGGGATCGAGGCTTCCGAGCGACGCCAGCGCCCGAGTGGCGGCGGCCATGCGTTTGGCCGCCAGCATCTTGGCGTCGGCCTGTGACTGCTGGTTCCGGGTACCGATCGGATTGAGGTCGGCCGTGACGGGCGCACTCTCGGCCGAGGCTGCCGCGATCGTGCGTGGTGCCTTTTGGTGCGGTTGTTTGGGAGGAGCACCCTGGCTTCCCGCAGTCTGGCCCCCTGCACCCTGGCTTCCCGCAGTCTGGCTTCCCGCAGTCTGGCCCCGAGCATTCCGGCTGACGCCAGCAGGCGTTTGCGCCGCCGGCGCCGTCCTCGGCATCGGCACCGCTTTGGCCGGTACCGCCGTTCGTGGGACCGCTTTGGGTGGGACCGCTCTGGTGGCGACGGGTCGGGCAGGCGCGGGCGGGGCTGATCCGGCGGCGGGAGTTGTGCCGGTTCCATTTGGCGGATACCACTTGCCGTCGGCGGCGAGCCACCAACCTTCGCCAGGTGCGGCATTCGCCGGCGGATACCACTTGCCGTCGGCGGCGATCCACCAGCCCTCGCCTGGTGATCCGGCCGTGGCCGGATACCACTTGCCGTCGGACGCTTGCCACCAGCCTTCGCCTTGTGAGGTGTCGCTCATCGCGACCTCCCGCGGTTGAGGGGGGGTTTCGATGCGTCACGTTGTATCGGTCGTGTCATAGGTTCTTTGCCGCTCGACTCGGACAACACTGGGACCGCGTCCCCCTCGTTGCTCGCTGATTCCCTCCACGGTGGCATTGACCTCCGTGGCTTCGCACAGTACTGATCGGCCGTTCGGGGTACCGCATTAAGGGTGGAATGTAGACGAAAAGGGGCGGCGGAAGATCCGGCGAGCGAAAGCAGGTGGCAAGGACCCTGGCGGAGCCCGGGATGGCCCGCATTCGGTGGTGTGCGGTCAGCTCCGGATGTCGCGCTCTGGTGAGCATGCCGCACGAATCGAGGGGAGTTAGAGGCCACTCGATACCTGCCCGAGGAGAACGCCAGCGAACGCGAAGACGAACACGATTCCGAGCCCGATGAAGATGAGCGCGGCAGTGCTCAATGGAGCCCGGGGTGTGGGCGTGGCGTTGGCCGTGGTGCGGAAAGGGGCCAGTGATGGGCCGAGGCTGACCGGCTGAGGATCGAAGGGAGGGCCGGCGTTGCCTGGCGGACCGAATCCGGGCGGACCGAATCCTGGCGGACCGAATCCTGGCGGGGCGCCGAACGGTGGCGACGGGGGCATGCCATAGACGAATGGCGGGTCGCCACCATGGGCGGGACCGCTCGCTGTTGGTATGAACGCTCCCGGCGTTGCGAGCAGATCAGTGCCGCACCGGCCGCAGAAGCGATTGCCGGTGGGATTGTCATAGCCGCAAGGGGAGCACCGACCTGGCACCCGTCAAGTTTGCCACGAAACTGAACCTTGGGAGGTGCGGACGCTGGGGCTATCTCAAAGCACACGCACAACCACGTCGGCGGGAGCTCGGGTCCAGGGGGCGTGAGGGTGGCTCGGAATCCGCGAGCGAACTGTCAGGGGACCACGCTCGGAGGTGGCGGGCGGCCGAGCAGGGTGCTGGCGACGTCGCGGAGATCGGTGAGGATGGGCGTTCTCCTCCCGATAGCGGATTGTGCGTCAGTCTTCAGCACCGAGAGGTTTGCGCAGTGCAAGGGGTTCTCGGCGTCGAATCGGTTGAGCACGACCACGACGTCCCAAGGAAGAAGGGCGGCAAGCGTGAGTCGGATGCTGTTGATGGTGCCGAGCCCCGCGTCGGCCACCAAGAGCACGTGGTCGGGGTGGATCGCGTCGAGCAGATCGATGGCATCGGCCGGCGGGTTGGCAGCGTGAGGGGAGCGCACACCGCCCGCCGTCTCCACGAACAGAACATCGATCCGAGACTCGACGGCGGTGCCCTCGGTCGGCGCCTTGTTGATGGTGCTTGTGGCGGTGGGCACGGGATCGAAGCCGAGTTCCTGCACCAGTTGGGCAAGAGTTGGAGGCGCAAGCCCGATCGCTTCAGCCGCCATCGGTGGAGCCATCGGCACCGTGTACCAGCGATGAGCCGGGCATACCTCGGTTGGTTCCACACCGACGGCCAAGGCAAGAAGGTGGGCATCCGTGGGCTCGTTCATCGCAGGATCGAAGCTTTGGGCCGGCTTTCGGGCACCGACGGAGTAGCCAATGTTGAGGAGGTGTTCGATGATTCGACAGGTGACCCAGGTTTTGCCGATGTCGGTGCCCGTCCCAACCACCACGACCACCCGTTCCGGTCGGATCATTCGGATTGTCCGGATTGTCCGGATTGTTCGGCTCTTGCGGTGACGATCGAATCGGCAACCGCCAACGCTGGGACCGCAGGATTGGGAACCGGAGGACTTGCGGTCCAAGGCGCGAGGAGCCCGGCGAGGTAGGCGACCTGTTCGGTGGTGTGGGCGGCGGACAGCGCGATGCGCAGGCGGCTTGTTCCCGGGGGAACGGTGGGCGGTCGTATCGCAGGCACGAGGGCACCCGCCGCGAGGAGCGTGGCGGCAGCGTCGACCGCTGCCTCCTCGGATCCCAGGATGACAGGAAGGATTGGCGTGGGGTGACCCGACCGGAGCACATCGATTAAGGATCGAAGGTGAGACCGAAGGTCGGCACCTTCCGTACTGCGTTCCACCCCAAGGGCGGCGAGTGCCGCGGCAGCATCCGAAGGGGGGAGCGCCGTGGTGAAGATGAAGGATCGGGCGCGGTTGATCAGAAGGTCGATGGCCGCGCCGGATCCGGTCACAAAACCGCCGACCGAGCCGAGCGTTTTCGACAGGGTCCCCATACGAAGTAGCTCGAGGTCATCGATACGGGTGAGTACCTCGGCGTGGTGAAACACATCGTGGGCTTCGTCGACGATCAGTAACGCCCCCGTTTCGGCGCACAGCTCACCGAGCGCATGGAGCGGTGCGGTATCGCCGTCCATCGAGAAAACTGCGTCGGTGACCACGATTGATGTCAGGTGGTTGGCGTGGTCGAGGGCGAGCGCGTTGGCGAGATGGTCGAGGTCGGTATGGGGGAACACCGAGGTTTGGGCTCGGGCGAGGCGGCAACCGTCGATGATCGACGCGTGGTTTAACACGTCGGAATGAATGTGGGCCCCGCGGTGTCCAAAGGTGCTCAGGAGGCCGAGGTTGGCGGCGAACCCGGTGGGGAAAAGCAGTGCTCGCTCCGACCCTTTCCAATCGGCGAGGGCCACTTCCAGCTGGTGGTGAACGGGTCGGGATCCCACCACGAGTCGGCTTGCCCCCGACCCTGTTCCCCAACGATCGATGGCATCGACGGCGGCGGCGGCCACGTCCGGGTGTTGGCTCAGGCCGAGGTAGTCGTTTCCGGCGTAGGACACGACCGGCACGGGATCGGCGTCGGGGGCCGGATAGAGGACTCCGGCGGGGCCGGCGGCGTCGAACGGCCGTATCGCTCTCCATTGCCCGTCGGTGGCTATCTGCGCGCATTCGCCCGAGATCCACGAAGCCCAAGAAGCCGATGGTCTCATGGTGTGGTTCGGGCGCCAGCGGAAGGCCCGCGGGCACGCACAAGATCGTCCGTCGATGTACCGCCGCCGGACTGGCGGCCGGATCCGGCCACCACCGGCCTTGGTGCTGAAGGTCGGCCGTCCGAGCCGCCGTCGCGCTGGCTGAGCAGGGCCATGCCCACGGTGGCGAGCAACGTGAGGACGCCCACGAGGCTGAGCACAAAGGTGAAACCGCCGCCTGGGCCATCACCTTTCACCGGGAAGGCAACGGGCTGTGGTCGGGGGACTCCGAGACGATCGGCAACGTATGGCACCATCACGTTCCAGGCGCGGTCGGTGTACTCGTCGGCGTGGGTACGCCCCTCCACCACGAAGATGTCGTGCTCTATCCGCGAGGCTCGGAGCGCATCGCCCATGAGCTGCATCTGGCCCATGGGCACGATCTCGTCATCGGCGTTGGCCATCCACATGGGCGCGGTGCGGTCGTTTACCCGGTTCGTCGGCGAGGC
Source organism: Actinomycetes bacterium (assembly GCA_031415655.1). Classification (GTDB taxonomy): domain Bacteria; phylum Actinomycetota; class Acidimicrobiia; order Acidimicrobiales; family Acidimicrobilacustridaceae; genus JAKOVR01. The sequence goes on along the minus strand of JANOSD010000081.1, from coordinate 20,946 downwards.
GTCGTCGTATACCTGCTTGCAATCCTTTAGCTCGCAGCCCACGAGATTTGTGATGATCGGAATGGTCCAGAACTTTTGGCAGTACTCGTTCGCTCCGCAGGCGAACGGTGCCCGGCCCTGGGTCGGGGCGAGTTCATTGAGCACGAACGGGGCGGAGAGGGTGGCCACCACTTTCACCTGTACCGGTGGATTCTGGTCGGGAACGGCGGGGGCGCCGAAGGGGGAGCTGAGAGGCCCGGTCAGGATCGGATCGGTGCCCAGGGAGGCCACCATGGCGGCGAGATGCCCTCCCGCTGAGACGCCGATCACCCCGATCCGACTGGGCTCGGCACCGTAGACACGGGCGTTGGCGCCGGCCCAACGGATGCCCCGCTGCACATCGCCCACGGCGTCGGGGTAGCTGGGTCGGTCGGGCGCAGCGAGGCGATATCCGACGGAGAAGCTCACCCAGCCTTGTTGTGCGAACAGTTCGCCGAAGCGGTCGAGGTTGGCGGGCTCGCCCTGAAACCAACTGCCGCCGTGCACGAGCACCATGGCCGGCCGGCCGCCGATTGGGGCGGGGGTGGTGTCGGATGGCTGGTAGATGTCGGCGGTGAGCGTCATGGGTGCCGTCCCACCCAGGTTGGGCAGTTGCGAGGTCACAACATTGCGGGTGATTTTCACGCCTTCCGACGTGATCGTTGGAGGCCCCGGTGCTGGCAATGTGGTGGGCACCGCGGGTGCGCTGGGCGTAAGCGGTGCAGGAGCCGGTTCCGGCGCGGGCGCTTGGGCGCTGGCCGGGGGGTCGACCAGTGAAGCACCGGTAACCGCCACGAGCAGGAGCAGGATGGCTCCCACCACTCGCACCGGAGCCGCACGCGGCGAGCCGCTCACGGTTGGTCGCGATCATTGGACACTTCATCGACGCTGTCGGCGAGGGTGGCGACGATTCGTTCGATCTCGTCGTCGGTGGATGTGAGCATCGGCATGAGCACGACGATGTCGCCCAGCGGACGTAGCAGCACGCCCCGTCGCACGGCCGCCGCGCACACTCGTCGTCCCCATCGAAGCCCTTCCGCCGGGGGTGCGAGCGCCACGCCAACCATGAGGCCGTGTTGGCGCACCTGGGCGACGGCGGGGTGTTTGGCGACCTGGGCGGCGAGCAGTTGGCGGAGTTCCGCCGCCCGAGCGTGCACGTTGGCGAGCACCTTCCACTCATCGATGAGGGTGAGATGACGGAGGGCGACGGCACAGGCCAGCGCGTTTCCACTGTAGGAATGGCCGTGGTACAGCGTTCGTTCGGAGAGGTCGGCGCCGAGGAACGCGTCGTATATCCGGCGGCTTGCCACGGTGGCAGCGAGGGGGAGGTAGCCGCCAGTGATGCCCTTGCCAATCACCAAGAGGTCCGGGGAGATGCCGCACTGCTCGGAGGCGAACAGGGTGCCGGTGCGACCGAAGCCGACGGCCACCTCATCGGCAATCACGAGCACGTTGGCCGCGTGTGCAGCTTCGACAACGCGCCGCACGTGGGAGGGTTCGGCGATCTCCATGCCAGCGGCGCCTTGTACGAGCGGCTCGATCACCAACGCTGCGAGCGTGGGGGCGTGGGCATGGAGAAGTTCGATGGTGGCGTCGGCCCATTCGGGGTCGGCGTAACCCGGCGCACGGACTACGGGAAAACGGAGCGGGTTGAGCAGGTCGGTACCGAAACCGCCGGCGCCCACCGAGAGCGCCCCGATCGTGTCGCCGTGGTATGCACCGCCAAGGGCGAGGTAACGGGTGCGTTCCGGGACACCCTCATTGGCCCAGTATTGAAAGGCGATCCGCAACGCTTGTTCCACTGCCGCCGCGCCGTCCGATGCAAAGAGAAAATGGGGGTCGGCGACGGGCACCACAGCAGCGAGCGCCTCGGCCAGTTCCACCGTGGTGGTGTTGCCGTGACCGAGCATGGTGGAGTGGGCCACCTTGCCGAGCTGTTCCACGATGGCGGCGTCAAGTTCAGGGATGTGGTGCCCGAGGGTGGTGACCCACAACGACGAGATGGCGTCGAGGTAACGGTTGCCGTCGACGTCGATCAGTTCCCGACCTTCGGCCCGCTCCACCACAATCGGGGAGTTGTGGGCGAACGCCGACATCTGGGTGAATCCATGCCAGACACGGGCAGTGTCGCGGGCGACCCAGGGGTCGTGACGGCGATCGGTCATCGGCCCAAGGGTACTTCTTGGCGGTCTGTGCCAACGGGGTCACCCGATACGTTCGGGTCGCCGCTGGGCTGCCCGTCCGTTTGGCCGTCCGTTTGGCAAACCATGTTTCTACGGACCCCCTTGTAGGGGTCTGGTTGCAGCATGGTCGGTCGCCAGTTCGGGGTCAGGTCAGTTCGGGGTCAGGTCGCCGGGGTCAGGTCGCCGGGGTGCCGAGCGTTTGCGCCCACGCGTCGATGCGGCCGCCCATGGGCGTGGACGGCCCCGCCGTCACCCACGGCCAGGTCTCTTCTGCGAGTCGACGGAAGTTCAGGGTGGCGTGCAGCTCCCCAAAGAGTGCATAGAGCCCGAGATTGATCCGCTGGATGATCACGAACGACGGCGGCAGGTTCGCGGTCTTCATGATTTCGCCGTACGGACCGCGCTGATCGAAATAGCGGCGGACCGTCTCCGACGCATACTCGGGCGTCATGGTGAACGGCGCGTCGTCGATCATGAACTCGTAGAAGTGGCCGAAGTAAGCGGTGACCTCGGCGTCGGTGAACGGTGCTCCCGGGTTGAGCAGACCAATGGTTTCAATCGCTTCGCGAAACATGGCGGGGTCGGGGTTGAGCACCATGGGCCGGATCATTGCCTCGAAATGGCCGAGTTCAGGAGCGGTGAAGTGTTTCACCAGCCCGAAGTCGAGGAAGGTGATCTGGCCGCCGGGACGGAAGAGGTAGTTGCCCGGGTGCGGATCTCCGTTGAACGCGCTCAGTTGGTAGAGGGAACCGAATACGAAGCGATAGAGCGTCTCGGCGGCGAGGTTTCGTTCTTCCTCCGACCATCCCACGACCTCGTTCCAGTGGACACCTTCGGCGAGTTCGGTACACAGCACCCGACCGGTGGAGTACTGCTCCACAACGCGGGGGATGTGGATCGTGGGGTGGCCGTTGTAGTGGTCGGCGAAGAGCGTCTGGTTGCGGGCTTCGTTGTGGTAGTCGAGTTCCTCGATAAGCCGTTCCTTGACCTCCTCGACAAACGGTTTGTGGTCGAATCCGGGGAAGAGCTGCCCCATGCCGGCAAAGAGGAGGTGCACGTTCGAGAGGTCGCTTTCCATGGCTTCACCGACACCTGGATACTGCACCTTTACGGCGACCGCAGTGCCTTCCTTGGTGATGGCCCGATGCACCTGCCCGATGCTGGCCGACGCGATCGGAATGGGATCCCACTCGGCGAAGAGCAGTTCGGGCCGTTGGCCGAGCTCGGTCTCCACCATGCCGGCGGCGAGCTCGGGGCTCATCGGAGGGGCGTCTTGCTGCAATTCGGCGAGGGCGCCACGCACGTGTTCCGGCAAACCCTGATCGAGGTAGCTGGCCATCTGACCGAGCTTCATCAATGCGCCCTTCATTTGGCCCAGCGTTTCCGCCACCTGCTCGGCCGTCTTCAACTCGAACTGGAGATCGAGTTCCTCCCGCCGTTCCGCCGACGCAAATACTTTTTTGGCTCGGGTTACGGCGAAGTTGCCTCCGGCCCGACCGGCCACCGACGCCAGCTTGGCGTTGCGGCTCGCCGCCGACGAGTTCTTGATGAACCGCGCCCGCCGTTCCAACGCCGTGCCGCCAGTGATCGGCTGCCCAGTTACCGAGTGACCAGTGACCGAGTGACCAGTGACCGAGTGCCCAGTGACCGAGTGCCCAGTTCCCGAGTGACCGGCGACCGAGTGGCCGGTTTCGCCGGTGCCGAAGCTCGGATGGTCGGCCCTTCGTTGCTGTTGCTGCTGACGGAGGAGCGCGGCGGCCACAACAGCCCCCGCAGTAGCGGCGGCAACGGTGCGCTTGTTCACCCCGCCGACGTTACGCCGACCGGTCTACGCCGACCCAAGTCCGAGTAAGGACTTCTATTGGCGCGCAACCAGAATCACAACGTAGAAATTAGTGCCATCGGCAAATGCGCTGATCCCAGCGTGAGTGAAAGCGCCATCTGTTGGGAACCTTCCCTGAGTGATCCCGTCGTTGAACACCCCTTCTAGGGTGCCGTTTCCGTACGTGTTCGCCCCAACCCAATAGGTGAACGTGCCGGGGGCGTTTGCGGGATTGGCGGTCTTTGGCGGTACCGATTCAATGTCGGCCCTGGTGATTGCGCGAGCACCCTGCATGAGTCCGGCGTCGAGTGTTATGGGCCCTCGTTGCGCTTGAAAGAACTGGTACACCTTGTTCTCATTGGCGCTCATATCGCCGTTAAATGGCGACGGCTGGGGGCGTGACGAGTTGTTGTTGGGGTTGGAGTTGAAGGTTTGGGTGGTGACGACGGGCGGCGGCCGGGTGGGCGCGGGGGTGACCGGCGGAAGTGTTGGCGCGACGGTGGGGGGCGTGGTGGGGACGGTATCGCCTGGAATCGTGGATTCGGTTCCGCCCGGCTCACCGGGACCAGCGGGTTTGGTGGTGGTGGTCTGCTCGGGGGCGAAGTCGCCCACGACCTTGCCGAGGGCGGCCACGTCAGCGTTGATCGCCAGCTCAATCGGGCCCTTGGCTCGGGTGGTGACACTGCCACTGGCCGTGGACTGGGTAGTGGTGGCGGCGCACGCAGAAACGGCGAGCCCGGCGGCAACCAGCGCGGCGGCGCCAACGCGGGCGCGGGTTCGGGTGGAGAGCGAGTTCGCCTCGTGCCTCGACGAACGCGGAGGACTCGTGGGGGCGGGTTGGCCCGGATCGTGCAGTTGTGGGGTCATTGGTCCTCCTGACCGCCGTCGGATCGGGTGCGTACGGTGAGGTTTCCGCACGTGCCGATTCGCCGGCCCATTCCGCCGGCGCGGTCGCCCGGCATGGTACGCCACCTTCGACGCCAAATGGCGCCGCCCGGTTCCCAATAAGCCGAACGTCCTATGTCCCGGCGCAGAGTGGCGCGGTTTCGGTCCACTCAACCGGCCTTCGCGGCTTGGGTGCCGCGTTGGGTGCGTCTGCGCACCGAAACGGTGCGTAACTGCACCCAAGCCCGGGGCTCTACGGGTTTTGATGGGCGGTGTCAGGGTTGATGCCCGCAATCGCCGTTTCAAGCGGACACTCGAGGCCGGCAGCGATAAGGATCAGACGCAACGTGCCGTCGGGATCGCCCACGATCGCCTCCCAGCCGAGTCGGAGGGTGCGGTACCCGTGCCGCGCGGCGTCGTGATCACGGCGTTGATCGTTGGCGACGTCGGCCACACGTGTGTGCCAACGGCGCCCGTCCGCTTCGATGATGAGCCGAGCGCCAGGCACGAGGATGTCGACTCGCTCGGTCTTGGCTGATCGCCATGGTGCCGCTACCTCGGCGAGCCAAACGAGTTCGGGGCAACGTCGCAGCAACGTGTGCACGTGATGCTCCAGCACGGAAGCGGGGATGGCCTGCCCACCGTCGCCGTAGCGATCGAGAACGGCCAGGATCAACTGCCGGCCGCGAACTGGCGACCGCCCGAGGTCGGCGAGCCGACTCCCGATCCGGTCGACGGTAAGAAGGTTCTTGTGGTGCGCATCCTCGAACAACAGGCAGGCCTCGTCGAACGACAACTTTGGCGCAACTGACAGAAACGTCTGCGCGGCGCTGGTGCACACAATGCCATCGTGTTGCGAGAGGCTGAGATGCCGGGTTCGGTGCACCGTGGCCATCCCACTGCGGTAGCGGCAGTCGTGCGGAACCTCCACCTCCAGAGGTTGGTGGCGCCGTTTGGCGTAGCCCCGGAAACCGCGGAGCACCGCCGCCGCTTCGCCGGAGAGCACCGCCGTTGGATGCCCAATGGTTGAGGCGGAAGCCCTTCTGTGCCAACTCGCAGGACTGCTGGACAGGGCGTACACCCCACGGTCGAGCAGGATCCAACGACCGCTGGACAATCGAGAGGCGACCATGCGGTCGGAGCCGCCTCGGGCCAAGACCTGTTGGCGGTTGAACGCCCCGTGCTGCCTCCGGGCAACGGCTTCGATGCGTCGATCAAGGGTGTTGTTCACCTGAAAAAGATATGAAAATACATGGAACATGTCAAAAGACAGTCAGATGTTCCTGCGATAGCCATTCCTTGGGTGCAGTTGCGCACCGAAACGGTGCGAACCTGCACCCAACCCGGTTGGCCCCGGCGTCACCACTGGAGATCGGCCATGGCGTTGAGCGCGGCGTCGATCAGCGCACCAGTGCTGCCCCGTCGCACCACGACGCCCACCGGCCGGCTGACCTGCGGTCGTATCGGACGAACCACCACGCCGGTGCCGGCCCGCTGGGCGGCGAACACCGCCGGTACCAGCGCGTACCCAAGACCAGCGATGACCAGGGGAAGCAAGAGTTCACGTTCTGGTGTTTCGATGGCGATGGTGGGACGGGCGACGGGGCCGTTGATGGGGCCGTTGAGTGGGCCGGTCAGCCCGACGAAGAGGTCGTCGAGCACTTGGCGGAGGCCCTCGGGGGACGGCACCGATACGGCAGGTTCGCCGATGAGCGCCTTTCGAGAGATGGTCGCTCGCGCTGCGAGCCGGTGGTCGGCCGGAAGCACCACAACGAAATGCTGTCGACCTTCGTGGGCCACCCGGAGCTCCCTTGGCAACCTACCGGGGAGCGCAACGACTGCGACGTCGGCGTGGCCATTGGCCACGTCGTCGAGCAGTTGGGCAGGATCGCCGCTGGTGTGGAGGGCGAGGAGCACTTCGGGATGGTCCCGGCGGAGCGTGGCGAGCGCGGTTGGCAACACATCGGAGCCAAGTGTGGGCAACGTGCCGATTCGCACCGTTCCCAGTTGGCCGGCGGCGGCTCCAGCGAGGTCGCGTTCGAGGTCGATCCAGGAATCGAGGATTCGGGAGGCGCGCTCGGCGAGCAGCGCGCCGGCGGGGGTCATCCGCGCGCCGTGGCGACCGCGGGTGAACAACACCGTGCCTACGGATCGTTCGAGTTGACGGAGCCGTCGACTGGCTGCCGGTTGCGCAACCGAGAGGGCTTCGGCGGCAGCCGTGACGGAGCCGGTGCGGGCGATACTGACGACGAGGTCGAGGTCCGAACGATCCATCCGGCAACCGTAGTTTGTTCCATGATCGTTTGGTATGGAACAAGGTCAAAACCGGTCTTTGACTCTATGGAAACGGACCGGTCATCCTGGGACAGTGGACACTTGGATCTCCGGCACATCGCTGCTCATCGTTTTGCTCGGTTTCGTGTCGGGCGTGTTGTCGGGCCTTTTTGGTATTGGCGGTGCCGTCCTCACCACGCCCGGTATCCGTCTGCTCGGCGCCAGCCCGATCCTCGCCGTGGGTTCCACGGTGCCGGCAATCCTGCCCGGAGCCATCTCTGGTTCGATCCGCTATCACAAAGCGGGATTGATCGACTGGCGCATGGGGCTCATCTGCGGATCGGCCGGGTCGGCGTTCGCCGTGGCCGGAGCATGGCTGGCCGATGGGATCGACGGTCATGTGCTCATGCTCGCCACCGCCCTACTTGGTGCATGGAGCGGTATCTCCGTGTTCCGATCAGGGAAGGCAGCCGCGGCGGAACCTGTTGCGACCCGTAGCGACGGACGCCATCCCCGTTCGGCTTCCGGGATCGAGATCGCTCGTACCGTCCACGAGCCGACCACCAATCGCCGCCTCGGTTTGGCTGCCGGCGGGCCTGCTGCTGCGCTTGGAATACCTTCCGTCGACCCCGTCGGACTCGACACCGTTCCGGCCGGGGCACCCGTCGGTCCCGTCGGAACGCCGGTTTCTGCAAGCGTCCTCGCGCTGGTCGGCGCCGGGTCCGGGCTCGTGGCCGGCCTTCTCGGTGTGGGCGGTGGTGTGGTGATGATGCCGGTCTTCACCAACGTCTTGAAGGTCCCGATGAAGAAGGCGGTGGCGTCGAGCCTCGTGGCCGTGGCGATCTTTTCGCTCCCGGCGCTGATCACCCATGCCGTGCTTGGTCATATCGATTGGCGTTTCGCACTACTCCTCATCGCCGGCGTGGTGCCGGGTGCTCGCGTCGGCGCCAAATTGGCGATCGGCGCATCTGAGGTGTTGGTCCGTAAGGCATTCGGCATCTTCTTGGTAGTGCTCGCGGCCGGCTACGCCATCGGCGAGATCATCGACCTGCGGTCCTGAGGTAGCGCTCAGGCCACGTCGCCGAAGGGGGGTCCTTGTGCGGCGCCGACCCAGCGGGCATCCTTGTCGGGCTATGCCGTGTTCGTGGGCGGACCTCGACGGGACGGGATCGGCGGGAGTTGCCGTCTAACCGTGAAACGTTGTGGTCGAGAAGATCGCAGCGTTTCGCCCGAGGAGAAGTCATGCCGACCAGGGAACGAGAACTGCGGGCCGCCCCCGCACCCGTTGGGCCGCGGCATTTTCGAACGGGTGTCCTCCGAAACGCTGCCGTCGGTTTCATGGCCCTCGGCGTGGTTGCCGTCCCCCTGTTTGGCGGCGTACGCGGCGGCGGCGGTGACGTGGCGGCGGCACAAGGTGTCTCGAGCACGGTTCCGCCCTCCTCGAAGCCAACCTCCACCACGGCGCGACCCACCAGCACCACCAATCGGCCCACGTCGTCGGTAGCACCGTCCACCGTCGCTCCGTCTTCCGTCACGCAGCCTGCTCCGGTAGTCGTTCCGCCGTCGGTCGCCCCTACCTCAGCCTCCGTGGGCGAACCGAACGGGTCGATCGTTCCTCCCCCCGCCGGCGCCGGTTCGCTTGCGTTTCCTGCCGATGTCGTGGCTCCGGTGGTGATCCCCACGAGGGAACCGGCACGGGCGATCAGCGGCTTGTACGTCACGGCCGGGGCAACGAGGAACTCGTCGCAGGTGGTGGTGCGTTTCCGCGACCCGTTCGATCTGCCCCGCTCCCAATACCGGATCTCGGTGCTCATGGGCGACCCCAACGGCTTCCGTGTGCGCAGCTCGCTTACCACCAACGGCGGGCCCAAGCCAGAAGGAAAAATTGAGCGCTGGGACGGCACCACTTTTCAGTGGTCGAGCACCGCGGAGGTGTCGTTCGACCGCAGCGGTCTGGCCGCCATTGGCGTGCCCATTGAAACGGCTCCCGCCGGGGCGGTGTGGGTGGAGGTGGAAGTGGGCACCGGCGGCGAGGTCACTCGCACGCCGCTTTTTTCCCAAGACCCCCTTTTCGGGCGCGTCACCAATGGCACGCTTCACGCATCTTCGTACGGCCGTTTGGTGAAAGCGGATGGTTCGGTGAGCCCGGAGTTGGTCCTGCTTGAGCCCGGCGGGTCGCTCACCGCCATCAACAGCGGCGCATCCTTGATCACCACCGCCGCGGCCCCTACCGAACTGGCCGGCCACAAAGTCACCAATGCCGTCGACATTGTGCAACTTGCGCCTGATTTTAACGGCGCCAGTGCTCTCGCCGACGAGATTCGGATCGATCGCACCGAAGGAAAGGTGAGTCTGCTGCAGCGTCGCAGTCAGCCTCCGGTCGATAAATCCGATGCCGAGGGCTGGCTCGTCGGGGGGCTCAAGCAGGGAGATCCCGGTGCTCCCGTCACCCTGACGTTCGACCTGCGGGCCGCCGCCGACGGAGTGGAATCCGACCTCGGGGACAGCTCGGCCCTCGGACTGCGTCGGGAGTTCACGCTCGACGACGGCTCTACCGTGGTGGCATCGGGCTACCTCGCCACCCGCAGTTGGTTCGACCGGGGGGCGCTGGCGTCGGCGAACACCGCCGATACACCGGCGGTCACCACCCCCCAGGGACCACTCACGATCGGTGAGGGAGGGTCCACCTCGGGACAACAACGCAATTTTGCCGTCATCGCGGGCGCCGCCGCCGGCATCATGTTGTTGCTGTCGGTGATTGTGATGGTCCGACGCCGCCGCCTCGTGTCGGTGCCACGACCCGCTGCTGCCGGTGCCGTGGCCCTTGATCCCGAGCGGGCCGCCGAAGCGAGGGCGAAAGACGAAGCGCGTCGCCGAAAACGCAAGAACACCGACGCTGCCGACCTCCTCCAAGACATGGCGGAGGATATGGACCAGCTCCGCCGCACCGGGCAGATTGCCGCCGTGACGGGCAGCATCCCCGCCGTCGGAGCGGTGCCATCAACCGATGGCAGCCCTTCGGCGGGCTGGGTGGCAGAGCACCCGTTCGCACCGGTCACGGGGCAGCAAACGGTAGTGGTGCTTACCGGTGAGGAACCGGCGATGCGAGTTCCCCCGCAATTCACCCACCTCGCCGCCGCCCCCCGGCCCGGCGTTACCCCGAGTGCTCCCGTGAGTCCCGACGGTGACGGCGGTCCCGCCCTCGCCGGAGTTCCTGACGCCGGCCCCGATTCCGGCCCCGCCGCGATCGTCACCCTGGAAGACCTTCACGCTCGGACCATCGCCAAAGCCGAAGCCTCGTTGGCCGGATTGGGGACAGGAACCACGACGGCTGTTGCTGCGGGCGGCGGTCCGGATGGCGAATCGCCTTCCAGCAGAAGCGCCCGTCCCGTCCGTCCCGCCCGTCCGGCGCGAGCTGGGCGTTCGAAGCGGCCAGCCGACCCGGCGGTTGCGGAATCGACCGCCTCAACCGCCCCGAACACCTCAACCGCCCCGAACACCGCCCCGGACCCGCTTGGTTTGCTCGACGCCGACCTCACCGATCTCGCCGCCCGACTCGACCGACTCGGCGCCCCGTCGAGCGCTGTTTCGGTGACCGATCCGCTCTCAGCGCCCGTCGCGACGTCGCCGGCAGCGACCTCCCCTGGCGATTCGCCGGCCTGATCGGCGGTATGTCCTTACCGTTCGGGTCCGCCAGCATCGGTCCTGCCGGAAACGGTCCTGCCGGCAACGGTCCTGCCCGTAACGGTCGTGCCGACCATCGCTACCAGCTGGCATCGGTCGGGGTGCTCGTGGTCGGTCTCGCCGTGGGCATCGGTATCGTCGTAGCTCAAACCGGCTCCGTCACGGGTCTGCTCGACCTGCGCATCTACCTCGGTGCGTCGGAAAGTTGGCGATCAGGTCACTCCCTCTACGAATTTTCCGATCCGACCTACGGCCTCGGCTCCACCTATCCGCCGCTGTGGACGGTGATCGTGACCGCCGTCGGGTGGGCACCCGTTGGAATCGTTGAACTGGGGTGGACGGTGACAAATCTCTTGCTGTGGTTGCTCACCCTGGAACGGTTGGACTACCACGTGATCCGTACCGTTCGGTCGCATGCACCTTCGCTCTCGACGACCGATGGAGCGACCACACGATTCGGTCCGCCGGTGCGGGTGTTGGGGCTCTTGGTCGTGTGGCTCCTGTCGCTCTCCACCGCCCCGGTTTGGAACACGCTGAACCAAGGTCAGGTGAACGTGTTGCTTTGGTTTCTCGTGACCGGCGACCTGTTTTCCCACGCTCGAGCAGGGGCGGGCCCAGCGGATGGATCCGATTCCCCGGGTCGATGGGTTGGGTGGAGGACCGGACTGGCCACGGCCTTGAAGCTAGTCCCGGCAATTGCGATCGTTGCGTGGGCGTTGGCTGGGCGGCGACGGGTCGCACTGCGGGCGGCGGTGGTCGCTGGTGTGGTTACGGCTGCGGTTGCCGCGCTTTCGCCGTCCGACTCATGGCGGTATTTTTCGACGCTGGTGTTTCAATCCGACCGAGTTGGATCGCTTACCGCTCGCGAAAACAACTCCTTGGCCGGACTGATGGCTCGTTTGGGGATTGGCCGGACGGCGTCATTGGTGATTGCCGTGGCGGTGGTCTCCGGCCTGCTTTGGCGTTGCCGGACTTCGTTGCGCCGATGCCTCGACGACGGAAGAATCGTGGAAGTGGCGGTGGTGGTGGGACTTGCCGGAGCGCTGGCCTCGCCGATTTCGTGGACCCACCATCTGGTGTTTCTTTGTTTTCCGTTGCTCTGGGTGTTGCGGGTTCCCACCTGGTCGTTTGCACGCCGCTGGCTGGTCATTGTGGGCGGGGTCGTGGTGTTGGTCGACCCGATCGGATTCGGCCGATCGGGATTCACGTCATCAGCTCGCACCCTTGTCATGCTGGCCGCGCTCGCCGCGGGCCCATCCGTTTCGGCGAAAGTCGGTGCTGCGGTGCGACCGTGATCATCCGTGAAAGCGGAGTAGCGGTGCAGACGCGCTGGAGGTGGGCACGTCAACATGCTGAGGGTCGAATCGGTTCGTTGGCCATCGTGGGCATGGTGGTGAGGAGCGCGTCATTGAGGCGAGGAGCGCGTCATCGAGGCTGCGGCGAACCTCCGCCATCACCGTCGAGGTACCCGTCCGCATTCGGACGCGGGCGTTGAAATTGCACGCAAAGGCACCCGACCCATCGATTGTCGATAGGAGGCCTCGATAGGGACGGGAGCGAGGCGAGTTCGGGAATGATTGCGCTCGGCCAGTATTTGGAGGCCTGAGCGGCTGGAGGACCGAGCGGTCAGGTCGGGCCGCGGTAGTCGCAACCGGAGGTGCAGGTCTCGCGCACCACGACGCGCGAGAGTCCGGGCAGCGACCCCACGATCCGTTGCCAGATCCATTCGGCAATCCGTTCGGACGTGGGGTTTTCGAGGCCGTCGATGTCGTTGAGGTAATGGTGATCAAGCTGCTGGCGCGCACCCGCCACGGCCGCCGAGATGTCGGCGAAGTCGCACACCCAACCGGACGTTTTCCCGACCGGACCGTCGACGTGGACCGATACCCGAAAGGAGTGGCCATGCAGGCGTGCGCATTTGTGCTCCGGCGGCACGTGAGGAAGCCGGTGCGCCGCTTCGAATCCGAACTCTTTGAAGACCTCCATCGCCGCCGAACCTATCCCGACCATCCACGGTGGCCCCACTCCAGCATTCGAATCGACGGCGACCAGAGGCTTACGGAATACCGAGCAGCTTGTGGGTTTGCAGGCTGAGGCGCCACTGGGGATGGACGAGGCAGTAGGCGATGGCGGCGTCGGTGTTGGCCTGTCGATCCGGCCCGTCCATTGGTTGAAGGAGATGGTGGGTGAAGGCAAGATGTTGATAACGAGTCGGTTCGCCCCGTTCCTGCGGATAGATCAACTTGAGTTCGTCGCCGGTGTGCACCACCACGTCGGCATCGGCCTTCGGGCTCATGCACACCCAGTCGATGCCCGGAGGGACCGGCAAGGTGCCGTTGGTTTCGATGGCGATCTCGAAACCCTGGAGGTGGAGTGCATCAATGAGCGGAGCATCGAGTTGGAGTAACGGCTCACCTCCGGTGCATACCACTAGCGGTCGAGATCGTCCCGCTTCATGATCGGCGCGGGAGATCGGGCCGGCCGGCCACATGGAGGCCACGTGGTTTGCGAGGTGTGTCGCAGAAACGAAGAGCCCACCACCGGGACCATTGGTTCCCACAAAGTCGGTGTCACAGAACCGGCAGATTGCGGTGGCCCGGTGTTCCTCGCGGCCCGTCCAAAGATTGCAGCCGGTGAACCGACAGAAAACGGCGACACGGCCAGCGTTGGCCCCCTCGCCCTGCAAGGTGGCGAACACCTCTTTCACGACATAGGTCACGCAACGCACCGTAGACCGCAGCGGCCCGATGACGGTAGGGTCCGGGTTGTGTTCATCACCCTCCCCGCCGTCCTCACGGGCATTGCCGTGCGTGCAGGTCGCCGTTGCGGAACCGGGGTTCCTCGTTCATGAGCGTCACCGACTTTCCCGATCCGCCGTCCGACGACGATCCCCCGGCCGCCGGTGGCGAAGTGATCTACTCGCTCGGCGAAGTCGATGGGTTTACCACTGCTCCCTCGGATCAGCTCGTGCTCGCCGCCTTGCAGCGCATGGCGAGCGCGCAAGCCCAACTCCTGACCGCGGAAGAGTCGGTGGCCAATTCCACGTCCACCGCTACGGCGCGAATCGACGAGATCGAAGAGGCACACGCCGATGTGATGTGGGCAAAGGCTCGATCGCTGGCGGCGATTCGCGGCAAGAAGACCGAAGAGGAACTGCGTCGAGCGACGGCGCGGGAGAAGGCGATCCTGCAACGGCTCGGTCATGCTTCGTTCAAGGCCTACATCGCCGCCCGCACCGCCGTGCCCACCCAGGACACGCACCTCCAATTGGCTCGCCGCGAGTTCGAGGCCGCCCGACTCGATTGGGATCGGGTGCAAGCGGATCTTGAAGCGGCGAGTGTGCCCACGATGGTGTTCGACCACACCGACGACGAGCTTCGCCAGATCGATTGAACCGCTGCCTGCCATAGTTGGGTCCGATCGGGGTGACCGTGATCTACGGGCCGGGGGTGGCATGGTTGTACTCTTCTTATGTCCCGCTCGGGGGTTGGTGGCCGTTCGGCTGGTGCCCTCGTCGTGCTCGGTTCCTGCTGATGTCGATTGCCGCCATACCCGCCTCGCCCGCCTCTTGCAGCGCCCGGAGAACGTCGCGTTTTCTCACGGCCGTGGCGGCCCCGGTGGCCGTTCTCGCTTTTGTCGTTGGCTGCTCCGAGGCCACTGATTCGCGGCCCGTGGCAACGCCCGGGAGCGGCACGATCGCCCCTCTCGCCGCACTGGAGCAGGATGGCAACGGCCCATCGATCCTCACCCTTCCGCCTGGCTTTGTGGTCGCCGACACCCGGGCCGAGCAACTCCCGGTGAGCCCCACCACTCAAGGGGTTCGTCCTCCGATCCCGGTGTTCGGTGGCAAGGCCAACATCACGGGCTCGGTCTTGGGGCCCGATGGGCCGGTGGAGGGAGCGACCGTACGGATTGAACGATTCGTTGGTGGACGGGGCGGCTTCGCCGAAGTCACCACCAACAAGGACGGCAACTACAGCGCATTCAACGTTTACGGCGGGCATTTCCGCATCCGGGCGTGGTTGGCGCCCGACCTCACCACCTTCGAGCCCCAGACCACGTTCGTTCCGGCCGAGGTTGATCGCACTATTGAGCTCCGCGTGCTGAAACGGGATGCGAACCTTCTCCAAGCCGCACTCAACCGTGGCGATCCCCATGTCGGTGAGTTCGTCATCCTCGAGGCGCTGCTGGTGAACGAGGAAATCGACGAGGACGAAGGCATCGTCAAGGGTGAAGGGATCAAGGATGTTGAGGTCGCCGTCGTTCCCAAAGAGAACCTGCAATGGGACATCCTCGAGCGCACGGTAATCACCGACGACGACGGTTACGCCCGTTTCACGCTGGTGTGTCAGGAAGTGGGCATTTGGCCCATGGTCGTTTCCACCCCCGAAATCAGCATCGACGTCGTCATGCCCGAATGCCTGCCACTCGAGCCCGGATCGTCCACCTCGTCGACCCCCGACACCGTGGATCCAGAGAATCCTGATGATCCTGACAACCCCGACAACCCCGAAGACACCACTACCACCACTCGTCCCGATCAGGCCGTGTTCCCCATCGGCGGCCGGTTCGAAGTGCCGTTCGCGGGCCCGGTGCCGGCGGGCACCTACCGTTCCACCGACGCCACGTGTGCCACGAGCTATGAACTCTTCGCCAACGACCGGTGGTTTGCCGGCCAGGTCACCGGCCAAGTGATCTCGTCGCCCTTCCCCATGCGCAACTTCCGGGCGATCCAGAACCTGCCCGGATGCCGATTCACCAGAACGCGCTAACCCTATGACACAACCCGCATCCGCCTCGCCCAGCCGCCGAGAAGCCCGCCGGCTCGCCGCCGACCAACGCCGCGGGCTGCGGCGTCGACCCACCTGGCGCCGGTTCGCCCGCACGTCGTCTCGGCTCACCATGGCGGTGGTGATCTGCGTGCCGATGTTCGTGGTGACCGCCGGCGGTGCGGGCGCCTATGTGTTGCTGTTCGGCGGCCTCCCGGGCACGGTGCCCGAGGAGAACCCCCCGGTGCAGGCCATCCCGTCGAGGGTGTTCGACGCTGCCGGCAATCAGATCGCCGAGTTCCGTCAGTTCGACCTCACCGTTCCGATGCTGAAAGAGCAGATCCCCCAGGTGCTCAAGGATGCAGTGATCGCGTCGGAGGACCAGAACTTCTACGACCACAAGGGCCTGGACCCTGAGGGCCTCGCTCGCGCCTTCGTGAGTAACCAGCAGGGCAACGCCGTGCAGGGTGGTTCCACGATCACGCAGCAATACGTGCGGCGGAAGTACCTCACGTCGGAGAAGAGCAACGAGCGGAAATTCAACGAGATCATTCTGGCCACACGCCTCGAACGAGACCTGATCGACGAGTACAAAGGCGACGTACGCAAGGCCAAAGAGGAAATCCTTTTCCGCTACCTCGACGGCACGTACTTCGGCGGCGGGGCCTACGGCGCCGGCGCCGCCGCGCAAACCTATTTCCGCAAGTCGGTGACCGATCTCACCCTCTCCGAAGCGGCGTTGCTGGCTGGCATCATTCCGTCGCCCACCAGCACGGGGCCTCGAGAAAAGCCCAACATCGCCAACGCCCGCCGGCTCCTCACTCTGCGGCTGATGCTCGACCAGGAGCGCATCACCCAGGCCCAGCACGACGAAGCGGCGGCGCAACATCTGTGGTACTCCGACTTCGGTTTCCCACCTCGGCCGGCCACGATCTTCTGGCCCCTGCCCGACACCGCGGCCGCCCAGTTCCCGTATTTCGTCGACTACGTGCGGCAATACCTTCTCGAACGGTACGGCCCCGACGTCATCTACCGGCAGGGCCTTCGCATCGAGACCACCATCGACCCGAAGTTGCAGCAAGCGGCGGAGGAGGAGCGCACCCGTGGGTTGGCCGGAAGTGCCTGGCCGATCGAGATGTCGTTGGTGTCGGTGGAACCCAGTACCGGCTACGTGAAGGCGTTTGTGGGTGGGAGCGACTTCAACCGAAGTCAGGTGAACCTTGCGCTCGGCGGCACCTACGGCATGCAGCCGGGTTCGGCGTTCAAGACGTTCACCGTGGCCAAAGCCTTCGAAGACGGCTACGGCCCCGACACGGTCTACGACGCCCCGGCCACGATCACCCTCGGCGGGTTCCGATTCAAGGGCGGCGCCGGCGGTGCCATCGATCTGGCCCAAGCCACCGCCGGTTCCACCAACACCTATTTCGTGCAGTTGGTGCGCGACCTTAAACCGAACCGAGTGGCCGAGTTGGCCTACCGGCTCGGCGTCACCCGCATCAATCCCAACGCCGACTATGGGTTGGCCCTCACACTCGGTGCCTACGAGGTGAGCCCGCTCGACATGGCGGCATCGAATGCGGTTCTGGCCAACCACGGCGTGAAGGCCGATGCCACTCCGGTCACCAAAGTGGTGAAAAACGACGGCCAGACGCTGGAGGACAACACCGGCCCTCGTGGGGTGCGGGTGCTGTCGGCGCCGGTGGCAGATTGGACCACCAAGATGTTGGCCGGGGTTACCCAGGGCGACGGCACCGGCCGGCGCGCCGCTCTGGCCGATGGTCGGCCGGTCGTCGGCAAGACCGGCTCGGCCGAGAACTACACGGCGGCGTGGTTCGTGGGCTACACCCCGCAACTTGCCACCGCCATTTGGGTGGGCGACATGAACCGGTCCACCCGTTCGCTTTACGACTTCGGCGGGTTC
Source organism: Actinomycetes bacterium (assembly GCA_031415655.1). Lineage (GTDB taxonomy): Bacteria > Actinomycetota > Acidimicrobiia > Acidimicrobiales > Acidimicrobilacustridaceae > JAKOVR01. The sequence goes on along the minus strand of JANOSD010000081.1, from coordinate 3,390 downwards.
GGCGGACCCATCATGGGCGGCACCGTTCCCGCCATCACGTTCAGCCGATACATGAGCCGGGCCATGGAAGGTTTGCCCGTGGTGGAGTTCGCCGTACCGGGCGTACTGCCGGCCCCCACGACTGGGCTCCGCAAGGCACCACGCGAATACGTGCCGGAAATCGTGAAGGACTGTGGCGGATCGTGCATCGACCTCCCCGTGCTCACTACTCCGCCACCGCCGCCGAGGGATGATGATGGGGACGGCGAACCGGATCCCACCACCACGCAATCCACGGTTCCGCCGACCACCATCGACCCACTCGACGCCACTACCTCCACCACCCGACCCCGGCGCGGCGGATGAACCTCGAATCGCGCCACCCGTCTATCGGTTTTTCCGTCCGTTCGCCTGTACTTCCGCCCGTACTTCCGCCAATCCATCCGGCCCTCTTCGCGGCCCGTCCTCCGGAGCGTTGCGCCCCATGAGCCAGCTCGACGAATCCCCCGCCTCGGCCGACGAGAACGACCCCATTGTCGGCAGTGCCGGGGATGATGACGTTGATGGCGCGTTCGCCCAAGGTATCGCTGCCCTCGCCGTCGACGAGCCCGACGCCGGTCCGGCGGGCGATCGCGACGACGATGCGCCGGCCGAGCCGATCCCCACCGGTTGGGTTGATCCGGTGGCCGATGCAGCCGCGGCGCGTGCCGGGGCGGCGGCGCAGATCGAGGCGGATCTGGCAGCGAGCCGTCGACCGGTTCGCGACACCCGAGGCCGCAAACGCACCGAGTGGCGTCAGACCGAACGGGCCCGTCGTTACGCCGCTCGCCGCTCCGTGCGTTTCCCGATCTTCACCCGATCAATCGTGTTGTGGATGATCATCTTCGCCGTGGCCGGTCTCACCTTCGGTGCGTCGGGCGCGTACTGGTGGGCGCAGTTCAACACCGAAGTGACGAAACTCCGAGAGGACACCCGCGATTTCCAGGAGCAGGCCCTCAACGCCCAGCAGGCCATCGACTCCGAGCGCAACGCTGCTCTCACCCAGATCCGTGAGGCCAATAAACCGCTCGCCGGTTTCCTGTCCGAGGCGTTGATCGTGCAGCTCGCCAAGAACTTCGAGACGAAGGTGTACTTCGTCGAGACCCTCGATGACCGCGGCGAACGCATGGTGGGTACCGCCTTCGCCGTCGCGTCCGACAAGAACGAGACGATGATGGTGACGTCGCTCAACACCGTGCGCGGCAGCGCCATTGAGCCGGCACCGGGAATCAGCCTCAAGAAGGGTGACGATGTGTTTCCCGCCACCCTGTGGGCCACCGATCCCGCCCACGATCTCGCCCTGCTTCGGGTGGAACGCGGCGATATCCCGGTGATGGAGTGGGCCGGCGACGACACCCAACAACGTCTGTTGGGGGCCCGGGTGTTTGCCGTAGGGGGTCTTGGCGGCAACGGTGCTTCTCTTGTGCCCGGCCTCGTGTTCGATGTGAGCGGCGCCGGGATTCGCCACACCGCGCCGATCGACATGGATCGCCAAGGCGGGCCGATCATCAACGTCGAGGGCAAGGTGGTGGCCGTCTCCTCGATGGTGTACGAACCCGGGTTCTTCCCGACCACCGCGACGAAGTTCGCGCCGTTTGTGGGCTCGGTGTGCGATCCCGAAGGCGGTGTGCTGTCCTGCGGCGGCGGCAAGAAGAAGAAGGACCAGCGCACGATCACCCCCCCCGCCAACGTCACCTCCACAACCACCACCCCCCCCTGAACAACCCCAACGCGTTTTGGTAGGGGAGACGCATCAGAACTGATGCGTCTCCCCTACCAAAACGCGTCAGTGGGGGCACATGGAGGTCCGGTCCGGTCAGATTGGGTCCGGTCCGGTTGGTCTCAGCCGGTGATGCCTTGGGTGGCGAACGTCGCCTGCTGACGGCGGAACTCAGTGCGGTAGAGCTCGCACATTCCTGGGTCGGTATCAGCGGGGGTGTCAGCAATCGACGACTCGGGTGGAAGCGTGATGGGGCTCGACGGCGCACATCCGAACGCGACTTCGTAGTAGGGAAGGATGTCGAAGCCGGGTGTATCGACCACGCTGGACGGCAAGTAGCCGACGTCCCAGTACACCCGTCCCACCGGTTGCACGTGGGGGGCGGGATCGGGAACCGGGTACACCGTGAAACCGGAATACATGGCCATGGGGACGGTGAACGCGGCCCACTCGGGTGAAGGCACCGCCTTTGCCCACAGATTGGCGGGATCATTGAGGTGTCCGGGCGGGCCGGCGTTGCGGCCGTTCGTGGGATCAAGTCGGATCCAGTCGCCGTACGTGGTGGTCATGGCTTGTCTTTCACGGTTCTGTTGTTCATTCACCGCGTCTTGCACGAGGCTCGCTGCTCTCGACACGTACAACGGGCGGGGTGTTTCGATGGTCCGAAGGAGCACGACGATGGAGGCGATGAACAGGCCGACGACCACAACGGACACGCCCGCAATGAACGCACCGTTCGCCCTCTGAAGCAAGGTACGTGGGTGTGCGATTCGGCGGGGGGGCACCGTGATGTGTTTGCCCGGCAGTGAGTCGAGCAAATCGAGGCCGGTGGCGTAGCGGCGATCGAGGTCGCGTGCCTGGCGGGCGGCGTGCAACACGGCGTCGGCCCCACGCGGTTCACCTCGTTGGGCACATCGGCGGAGGGAGTCGAGCACGAGCGGATCGAGGGGATCGAGGGGCTCGATTGGATCGAGAAGGTCGGTCATCGGCCTTCCTCGTCGCGGATTGAGGTTCGCAGCCGCGCTCGTGCCCGCACCGTTCTGGCCCGCATGGCGGCGGCCGATCCGCCCAAGATGGCGGCGGCCTCGGCGTGGGTGAACCGTTCGATGTCCACCAAGTACAGCGCGACCCGTTCGTGGGGCCGCAGCACGTCGAGTTCGGCGAGGTCGGACGGGTAGCTGTCGGCGGCAGCCTCGACTGCGAGCGACAAGTCGGCGGTGTCGAGCGGGAGGGGGTTTCTACGCCGGTAGAGATTTCGGGCAAGGTTGGCGATCGTGGAGCGGAGGTAGGCGGCGGGATCGTCGAGGCGGTGGAGGGGTCCGCGTGCGAGGGCGTTTGCTGCGGCGTGCTGTACGAGATCGTCGGGCTCCACGCTGGCCGGTGCCCAGATGGCGGCGAAACGACGAAGTCCGGGGTAGATCACGCGAAAAAGCGCTTCGTCCATGGCGTCGTCGACGTGTTTTTGCTCCTCGTCGGGGGAGGACTCGGCGACGAGCCACGCCCTGCGCCGGTGGGGCGGCGGCGACGAAGGCGCGGTCCCTGCGGGCGGAGGTTCGGTACGAGCAGTCACAGTTGGTCCTTGTCCCTAAGGACACCACAAGCCAGCAGTCTGTGACACCCCACAGTGGTTTTTGGTAGGGGAGACGCATCAA
>JANOSD010000080.1:0-12825 GCA_031415655.1 Actinomycetes bacterium | reverse complement strand
CCTCAACCGTGGCGGTCTTCGCCGCTCCCATGCAACGGGTTGCGCTCCACCGAACCAGACCGACCCCGAAACGGATCAGCCCGGCACGGATCAGCCCGGCACGGATCAGCCCGGCACGGATCGCAGTGCCGACGGCCCGATAGGTGACAGGCCGATAGGTGACAGGCCGATGGGTGACGGGCCGATGGGTGACGGGCCGATAGGTGACGGGCCGATAGGTGACGGGCCGATAGGTGACGGGCCGATGGGCGACGATCGAGTTGCTGACGAGCCGGACGTTGGACACGTTCCCGGCTCTGGACACGTTCCTGGCTCTGGACACGTTCCTGGCTCTGGACACGGTCCTGGCTTTGGGCATGATTCCGGCGCCGAGCCGGCCAGTGCCGCCAACGAACGGCACGCCAACGATCAGCTCGCCGACGAACCGGCTGATCGCGACGAACCGGGCCGTGGTGAGTCGGGCCGTGGTGAGTCGGGCCGTGGTGAGTCGGGCCGTGGTGAATCGGGCCGTGGTGAATCGGGCCGTGGTGAATCGGGCCGTGGTGAATCGGGCCGTGCCGGTTCGCCTCGCAACGCCGCCGAGTCGGGCCGCGAACCTCCGTCGCCCAGCGGCGCACCGAACGCAGACGGCGAAGCGGGCGGCGACGAGCCAGGCGCCAGCGCCGCATCGCGCCAACACGGTGGGTCGAGCAGCACTGGTACCAACAAAAACGTTTCGACTACCGCAGGCGCGAGCCCCCCGACGAGTGCCGGGAATGCCCCTGCCGGGAATGCCCCTGCCGGGAGCGAGGGGGTTCGGGGTGGTGGCGGATGGTGTCCACCTGACCGGGGTCCGGGTCCGGGTCCGGGTCCGGGTTCGGGGTCGGGTCCGGGTTCGGGGTCGGGTTCGGGTGCGGGTGTTGGTTCGTGGGGTGGTGGGCCACCCAACCGGTTTGGGGTGCATCGGTTCGTTGATGATGACGGCAGTCATGTGAAGGTGTTCCCCGATGGTGGGTTCGAGCGTTGGTCGCCGTATCACCCGGAGTTGATGTTGCATCCCACCGAGGACGGCACGATTGTTGATCCGGATCTGCCGGAACCGTGGAACCGGTTGCGTCGCACCGGTCCGGTGCCCCCCAACGCGCATCCGGTGCTGGGCCCGTGTCCGGTATGCGCGCATGACACCACCGCCGAACGGCTGGTGCATTCCGGGGCGCGTCCCAAGATCCTCGCCAAACTCGACCTATCCCAACACCTCACCCCCGTACCCGCACCCGACAACCCGCCCGACAGCAAATCAGAGTCACGATCGTTGGGGGTCGACGGGCGGGCGGTGGTGGAGATCCCGGGGTACGGGTATGTCACCGAAGACGCGTTACGTGACCTGTTACCCGACGCGGTGATCTCGTTGATCCTCACCAAAGGCACCGATATCACCACGATTGTCAACGTCGGTCGTCGTCGCAACAGACAGCAATCGAATGGCTTTTCGGTCGGAGCTGTGCGGTGCCGGGATGCCCGAACCGTGAACGCATCGAATGGGATCACATCAACGAGTGGTCCAAGAACGCCACCACCACCGTGAACGGTACGCGACCGTTGTGTTGTGCCCATCACGCTCAAAAAACGCATCACGGGTTCCGGTTGGTCACCATCGGTGCCACCCGTATCTGGACTGACGTCCCCGATCGGGAACTCCACACCCTCAACCCCGACGTCACCGCCCACCCCCACGGCCCCGCACCACCCAACACCACCAGAACCCCGGGCCTGCCAGAACCCCGGGCCTGCCTGAACCCCGGGCCTGCCTGAACCCCGGGCCTGCCAGAACCCCGGGCCTGCCTGAACCCCGGGCCTGCCTGAACCCCGGGCCGGTCTGGTGGTCGGCCACAGGGCTGCGGCGGCTATGCAGAAACGCCGTTGAGGTCAGCTGTCAGCTAACACGGAGTGGGAGCCGACGTGGTCCGCGTACCTGTCCACCCGACCACGTGACGGCCGACGGATCGTCGAGCGTGAACTCGGAATACCGCTCCAGCCACACTTCGAGGGCGACGCGCATCTCCATGCGAGCAAGGTTGGAACCCACGCACCGGTGAATGCCGAGTCCGAACGCGGAGTGGCGATTGATCTCTCGGTCGATCACCACTTCGTCGGCCTGCTCGAAGAACGCAGGGTCGCGGTTCGCCGAGGGGAACGGCAACAGCACCCATTCGTTCTTCTTCATGGGGCAGCCGTTGAACTCGAAGTCGTCCTTGACCAGTCGGGCCATGGTGACTGGCGCGTAGGCCCGCAGGAATTCCTCGATCGCCATGGGTAGCAGCTCAGGCTCGGCAACGAGGCGTTGACGGTCGGCTTCGTTGCTGGCGAGATGGAACAACGATGCACCAATGGCACTCCAGGTGGTATCGATGCCGGCGACGAGCAGGAGGACGATCGTGCCACCGATGTGTTCGGGGTTGAGCGGTTCGCCGTCCATTTCGGCGTTCACGAGGAATGTGATGAGATCGTCTTTCGGGGTGTCGAGGTGTTCTTCCACGCGGGCCGTGAGGTAGGTATCGAGCTCGATGAAGTATTCGAAACGCTGTTCGAGCGGCGCATCGACGGACTCAAGGATGTTGTGCACAAACCTCCGAAACAGGTCGCCGTCTTCCAGGGGAAGGCCCAGCATCTTGGCGATTACCTGCACCGGAATGTGCTGGGCGTAGTCGACTGCCCCGTCGACTACCGGCTTACCGGCGACCGAATCGAGAAGTTCATGGCAAAACGCCCGGGTGAACGGTTCGAGCAGGTCGACCGCCTTCGGTGAAAAGGCAGGCAGTAACAGCCGGCGGGCACCGTGGTGGAAGGGTGGGTCGGAGGAAATCGGAGGTGCAATGCCCTGCGGCGCTTCAGCAATCGGCCGGCCTTCGGTGACCACGACAGACCGCGACGTGAAATTGTCGGTGTCGTAGGCAATGGCCGACACGTCTTCATGGGAGGTGGGAAGCCAGACGCCGCCGTAGCGGGTGGAGTGGGCGACCGGACACTCCGAGGCGCGGATCTCATCCCAAATGGGAAAGGGGTCGGCGGCCCAGACCGGGTCGGCGTGGTCGAAGTCGGTGGCCCAGTCCGCGACCGGTGGGTGATGGCCGGTCACGCGTCATCCACGATGCTGATGGCGAATTCGGGACAGTTGGCAATAGCCAATCGAGCTTTCGCCTCGAGTTCTGGCGGAACGATCCCGTCGTTGAGTTCGTGGGCGTCGCCGTAGTCGTCGACGTCGAACAACTCGGGTGCAAGCGAGTAACACCGGTTATGGCCCTGGCACTTCTCGCTATCGACTCGTACTCGCATCGATGCCCCCTCGGCTCGAATCTGTTCCCCGGTCGTTGCTGACCGCCGGCGTTTGTCGCCGGTACCACCGTGGCTCACTGCAGGTTAGAGGTTTCCCGATCGGCTTCGACATTCGGAGAGGAGGGACCCGAACGCAGGGCGCGCCCGCCACCAACGACCATCGCCTTTGTGCCAACGAGGCCCCGCCGGCGATCATCTCCGTCTTTTCGGCGACTAGCTCACCGATGTGGCCGACCGGGTTGCGAAGAGCGGGGCCACAAGCTCGAAGGAGAAGGGCACGCTCATCATCGGTGCCGACACACTTCCGGAATTGCCGACCGACCCGCGGGACCGCAACCGCACCAGGCTCGTTGCCTTTAACGGAAACCGTTTCGAGTTCTGGGCGCCTGGCTCGCTGCAATCGATCGCCGGTCCGGTGGTGACCATCAACACGAGCTTGGCTGAGGCCCTCGACTACCTCTCACCTCCATCGAGGTGAGCCTCGCCGCCGGTGCGACGTTTGACGACGCCGTGCAGAAGGTGCCCGAAAAAGTGATCTCGGACCATGGCCGCCGCCTGTTCAACGGCGAGGGGTACTCCGAGGACTGGCAAGTCGAGGCCGAGGTGATCGAGCTCTTCGAGCACTACCGGGTATTCAGCGAGCGGGAGATGCACAGTCGTTACGAGATTGCCGTGGAGCAGTACGTGCTGAGTGTCGCCGTGGAGGCTCGATCCACTTTGGTGATCGCAATGACCGCCATCCTTCCGGCCTCGACGCGTTACCAACCCGAGTTGGCTACCAACTCCGCCAGCATGGTCGCGATCGGGGACGACTGCGACGCCGCAACTCTCGACTCGGTGTGCGGATCGAATAGGGCGCGCCAGTCGGGCATTGCCGGCGTGGCGGAGGTGTTGGCCGCAGCCCACGACGTTGCCTCGGAAGACGAAGCTGCGTACGCATGCAGCCGTCTCCTGCCGGCGATGGTCGCGGTGCGCAATGCCGCTGACGCCCTCGAGCGGGTCGTAGCCGACGATCTGTGGCCACTGCCCACCTATCAGGCGATGCTCTCTAACCTTTGAGCCGCTCGCGGCCTGAGGCCCGAAGGGCGTGGGCAATCGGCTGCGTGGCGGTATAAGACGCGACGAACTGCGCGTGCATGTCGTGGTAGCGGCTCCGCACGTCCTCAGCCGGATGGAACTCGGCGGCGATGGTCATGCACGAATCGATGTCGGCAACGTCGATCAGGTCGTGACGGGCCAGGGCGAACAGCGCCGCCGCCCGACCGTTGGCATGAGCCGGATCCGCAAGTTGGTGGACCGGGCGATCCATCACGTCGGCAAGGATTTGGCACCACGGAGCCGAACGTGCCCCGCCCCCACCGACCACCACATGATCGAACACTCGTCGGCAAAACGTCTCGGCCGGGCCGAGAAGCCAGCGCAAGTTGTGGGCAATCCCTTCGACCGTGGCGCGCACAAGGTCGGCTCGGGTGGCCGCTAGGGAGACGCCGAGGAAACCGCCGCGCATCAGTGGATCGTCGACCGGTGCCATGGCACCGCCGAGCCACGGAAGGAACAGCACCCCGTTCGCTCCGGGAGTAGTCGACAGGATCGTTGCGTCCAGTCGGTCATACACGTTTGGGTCACGGTGGTTGCCAAGCGAGTCGTCGGCGAGCAGTAATTGGTTGACCACGTAGTCGAGAGCCTTGCCGCCGTTGCCGTTTTCGGCCATCAACATGTGGTCACCGAAGGGGTCCGGCATCGACACGAGTTGATGATCGACGTCGAGGTCCTTGCGGCCGAGACCAGCGATCAACACGCTCGTGGTACCAATACTGATGCCGGCGTGCCGGGCGCCGACCGCCAGAGATCCAGTGGCGACGCCTCCCACCTGGGTGTCGTTGACCCCCGGGTACACCACTGCCGTGCGTGGTAGGCCGAGTGTTTCCGCGACGCCGGGAGCGATGGTGCCGACCGGCTCGTTGATCGAGATGATCGTGGGTAGGCGTGACGCGTCGATGCCCGACATCCGCACCAGATCGGGGTGCCAGCCCAAGGTGGTGAGCATTCGGTTGTCGGTGAGCAGAAACATGAACGACGAGCACACCGTGGCGGTTACCCGGCCGGTGAGGCGGGCGGTCACGTAGTCCATCGGTTCGACATAGGCCGTCGTTCGTTGGTGGATCTCGGGGCGATCGTGCTGCAGATGGAGGATGTGGGCCAGCGAATCTGCGCCGGACGGGAGCGGGATGATCCCGTGCACGTCGAGCCAGGTCATGAAGGCTTCCGGCTCGCGCTCGTAGATGGCCTTGTTGTGAGTCGCGCCTCGCGAATCCATCCACGTGATCATCGGGCCGGTAGGTGTTCCGTCGGCCGCAATGGGAACGATGGAGCTGTACTGGCTGTCCACGCCAACTACGGCGATGCGATGGGCCGCCGCTGACCCACCGGCATCGGTGATTGCGTCGGCGGTGGCGTCGATGATTGCCTGCCAAACCAGCTGCGGATCCTGTTCGGCGCTCCCGCCGCCGGACCGAATCGTGGAAACAGGGCGGTATCCACTACCGAGCAAGGCACCGTCGATGGTGAACACACCGACCTTGGCGCCGCTCGTGCCCAGATCGATGCCGAGCGCAAGCGGACCTTCGTTGCTCTGGTTCGGTGTCCGTTGGGAGGTGACTTCGGTGTGGGACGCAGCGGTCATCGGCCGGACAATATCGGGCTCAGGACTTCTTGGGCTTTTCGCAGGCGGTGAGCCCGAAGGTCAGGCCTATCTGCGTTGCGAGCAGAGAGTTCGCCTTGAGTTCGGAGTCGGTGACGATGGCTGAGGCGGTGATGTCCGGTGCGTTGGACCTCTCCAGCAGCGCGTTGATACTGGTGTCGAACGGCGCGCAAATGGCGTCGGCATCGGCGATGAAATCCGCGTTGCCGGACGACGGGGCAGGGCGGGAGGTTGTGCTGGTGTCCGACCGCTTCGTCCTGGTGGACGTGCCCGGTGACTTCGTACCGAAGGTGGTGGCAGTGTGGTCGGTGCGGGGGCCGACCGGGGAACCCGGAGTTGTCGCGCTAGACGACGAGCTTGAGGTGCTGGTGGCCGGGTTGGCGGCCTTGGAGCAAGTTCCAGGCGCGCGTCCCAGTAACGCTTCGAGAAGCGGATTCCGAGCCACGGTTCGAACTCTCGCAAGGACGCGACGTCGAAAGCCCCCTGTTTTGGGCGGTGAGAAGGAGGACGCCGCGAGAAAAGAAAAGCTGGCCGGAGGACGCCGAATGGTTACTGGGACACGCTTTCAGCCGAAACCACGGCCAGAGCTAGTGCCGGGCCGAACACAAGGGGTGAGCGCATCGTCGACCCGTCGAGGTTTCCCATTGTTTGTGGGCGCGGGAAGCGGCCGTTCGCACGCGGTGAGCAACGGTCGTAGGACAAACAAGCGCTTGCTTTCGACCAGGTCATCGACGGTGAACGGCGGAATGCCATCAGGCCCCGGGCCGCGACTCACTCAATTCGAGGCGTTGGCGAGCCGATAGATCATTCTGCGGGTCTCGGGGGCAGCGAGGTTCGCACCCCACTAGCCTCAACCTCCGCAAAACCTTTGTCACCACGCGCCGCCGCCCCCGACAGGAGTACTGCCCGTGTCCAGCTTCAAGTCGCCTGATGGCGTCGATTTATCCATTCCCCGCAGTATCGACGGCCTCGGCATTCCCATCGGGATGGTGCACGATCTTGTGCTCAAGGTCGCACTTAACGATGGTCGTACCTCCACCCTCCGTTTGAGTGACAAGCTCTGCATCAGCCCCACGGTGATGACGGGCATCGTGGAGGAGCTACGTGATCTGCGGTTCCTTGAAGTGCAGGGCGTCGACGGTCGCGATTACCTCCTCGCCCCCTCAGACCTCGGTCGAAAACAAGCTCTCGACCGAATGAGCCTTTGCCGCTACATCGGTGCCGCACCAGTGAGCTTGGCGCAATATTCCGCCGTGATCCGCGCCCAAACGGCGCACCCTGTCACCAATCTGTCGGAACTGCGAGACGCGTACTCCGACCTCGTGATCTCCGATGAGCTGCTCAAGGAGATCGGTCCGGCATCGTGCGCCAAGGGCGCCATGTTCCTCTACGGCCCGCCGGGAACGGGAAAGTCCTCCATTGCGGAGCGGCTCCTCCGGGTGTACGGCGACGACGTGCTGGTGCCGTACGCAATCGAAGTCGACAGTCAGATCATTTCGGTGTTCGACCCCGTGGTCCACCGGCCGATCGAGGTGCAACCGGAGGGCATCGATGCCCGATGGATCCTGTGCAAACGACCCTTCATCATCGTGGGCGGTGAGCTCAAGATGAGCATGCTCGACCTCGCCTACCAACAGGGCAGCGGCATGTACCTCGCGCCGCTCCAGACCCAGGCCAACAACGGCATCCTCGTCATCGACGACTTCGGCCGGCAAACGCTCCGACCCGACGAACTGCTCAACCGATGGATCGTCCCACTCGATCGTCAGGTCGACTATCTCACGCTGGAGTACGGGGTGAAGTTCGAGGTTCCGTTCGACGCCAAGATCGTGTTTTCGACCAACCTGGCACCGGAGTCTTTGGGTGATGAGGCGTTCTTCCGCAGAATTCAAAGCAAGATCCTGATTCCCACCATCACCGATAGGCAGTTTGAGGAGGTACTGAAACGGGTCGCGGCGGCCAAGGGAATCGAACTCACTCCCGACGCACCTACGTTTCTGCGTTGGATGAGTCGGGAGCTCGGTGACGGCGACCTTCGCCCCTACCTTCCAGGTGCGGTGTGCACCATCTTGCAGTCGATCTGCGCATTCGACGAGGTGCCACTCGTTCTCGATGCCGACATGATCAAGCGCATCGCCCACATGTACTTCACCCACACGCAGGACGCGGAAGACGACGCCGAGCCGCAGTCCGTCATGGCGAGCTTGGCCTCGTCGCTTCCCGACGCGCCACCCGGAGCGGGAGGGTCGTCGTTGTTCGGTGGCCGGTCGGCCCCGTCAGACCAGAAGAAGACAACTCAGTCCGACTGGACTTCGGCCGCCGTGAAAGCGATGTCGTCGCTCAAAGAGGGTGACGAGGCCGCGGCCCGGGAACTGTTCGATGCCGACGGCGCAGGAAGCGGCGCCAGCGCCGAAGAGTCTTCCGACGGCAAGAACCTCGAAACCCCAAAAGGTTTGGACGAACTCGACGAGGTTTCCGACACCGCCGGCGCGGGGGCCGGCGGATCGTTCACCCGCTGATCGCCCCCATTCGCCCCCATTCGCCCCCGGTCACCCCGGTCACCCCTTCCAAGATTCCCGCCGGCTCGGCAACGAAGGTGGCCACGCAGCTTGCCGGCACGCTGCGGTCGATCTGGCCCTTGTCGGCCACCTTGTGATCGCGGCCGCCGACCACCACTTGGTCCCCCGTGCGACGGGCGCGACACGGTCGAGCGGATGGTCCTTCTGCGCCACTTGTTGCGCCAACACGCCGTCCTGCACCACCGGTGGGGAAGCGCCAGGAGTCCGGCTTGGGATCCGGCTTGGGATCCGGCTTGGGAATGGCGGAGGTACTCGTGGCCCCGGGAGCGGCATCGCGACCGCAACCGACGCAAACAAGGCAACGGCCAAACATGTAAAAGCGAGACGTTGCCGCGAGTTGACGGCAAACGTTGACGGCGAACGCGGACGGCGAACCTGGTGTGACACATACCCGCTCGCCGCCCCGACCTACTTTGCGTAGGCTACCAAGAGTAGGCTCCGGGGGTCGGGGTCGTGAAGGGGAACGAATGCCCGACAAACGCAAGGACAACACGGCGTTAGCCGACCAGTTCGGTGAGCGGCGGGTACTGGTGACTGGCGCCGGAAGCGGCATCGGCGAAGCAACCGCGTTGGCGTTTGCCTCCGCCGGCGCTTCGGTCTATTGCGTTGATATCAATCACGAGGCCGCAATGTTGGCCGTGAAAAGGTGTGAGGTGGCGGGGGCGTGGTCCGCAAAGGCGTTCGGGGTAGACGTCAGTGATCGGGCGGCGATGCGTGACCTGGCGACCGAGGTTCACGAGGAAGGGGGAGCGCTCGATGTGCTCGTGAACAACGCGGGCGTGGGCATGTCCGGGTACTTCCTCGACGGTGACCTCGACGACTGGGACTGGATTCTCGGAATCAACCTGCTCGGGGTCGTGCACGGCTGTCAGTACCTCGGCGGCCCAATGGTGGCTCGAGGTCGTGGCCATGTGGTGAACACCTCGTCGGCGCTCGCGACCATGTTCCGAGCCACAGAACCCCACTACTCGACGACCAAGGCTGCGGTGTTGGCATTGTCGAGGTGCCTCCGTGCCGATTGGGCTACGCACGGAGTTGGGGTGTCGGCAATCTGTCCGGGTGTGATCGCCACGCCCATCATCGACGGCACACGCTTTACCGGGGATAGGAATGCGGTCGCCGCCGTCGATCGCACCAAAAAGCTCTTTACCCGCGGTCACCCGCCAGCCAAGGTGGCCGACGCCATCCTCGATGCCGTACGCCGGAATCGCCCGGTCGTCCCCGTTGGTTTCGAGGCATGGGCCGGTCTTGTGGCCCACCGGCTCCTGCCATCCCGCATCGCCGATATCGTGAACCGTCAGCAACTTAACGGCGTGTGAACGCCCGAATCTGCTCTTAGCGCTCTTCCATTGCGCGGGCATCGTCGTCGGCTTTGCGTAACTCGCCGACATCAAGTTCTTCGGTGGCGCGACGGACGCGGTCGGCGCCCGCCTGGTGAGTGACCGTGCCCAACGCCTGGCTGGCGGATGTGGCCGGGATGGCTTCTGCGAGTCGCTTGCGGGTGGTGGCACGCAAACGGGCCGTTTGCACGGCGCCGAGCATGATCACCATGCCCGCGGCAATGACGCCGATAAGGATGATGGCAAGGACGGGGTTCATGCGCTGGCTGATACCTGCGGGTCGGCGGCTGGGGGTTCCGGCGAACCCGGATGGGAGCACGGTAGCCGGTAGACAACGGCGCGCCGTGATCCTGGTGAGCCTCCTCTGGGAGCGACGCGGGCAGGGAAAAAAGGTCAGGTTGACGGGCCGCCCGTGACCCTGGTTCCGGGCGGATCGGCGGCCCAGTCAGCCGCCTGGTCCCAGCGGTCTTCGTAGACGACGTCGTGCAGGGGGCGACGACGAACCGTCCCATGGTGACCGAGGGGGCGACCAAGAGGAATCGTGGCGGCGATCACCACGTCGTCCGGCATCGCGAGAGCGGATCGAAGCTCGTTCTCTACCGGCCGATGCCACACCGTCATTACCCCTCCATAGCCAAGCCCGCGGGCGGCCAGCAGCAGGTTTTGGCACGCGGGGTAGATCGACGCACCCTCGCTGGGGTCCGGGGTGCGCCATCGCCGATAACAAGGGAACACAATCACCGGAGCGGTCTCGATGTGATCCACAAAATGGCGCATGGTGGTCGCCATGCGACTCTTCGGGGATGCCGGATCTGCGCCGGTCCCGGTCCGGTAACCATCGCCAGCCTCTTTGTCTGCCCACATCAATCGGAACGATTCGCCCAAGATTCGGCGAGCCCCGACCGCAGATGGCGCAGTGGACTCCGATCGGAGCACCACAAATCGGCATGGCTGGCGATTGCTGCCCGAAGGTGCGCGGGTGGCGGCGAACAGGATGCGATTGAGATCGACCTCAGGGATCGGTTCGTTGGCATACCGCCGGATGGCGCGTGTGGTGGTGAGGGCGTCGAAGAGCTCCATACCGTCAGCTTGGCACCGTCGGCCACGCACCACCGACGGAGTCGGGGGGAGGCCGTTTTGGCTGGTCTGGCTGGTCTGGCTGGTCTGGCTGGTCTCGTCGTCTTCGCCGGCGGCGCCAACGGGCCTGCACCGATCGCCACGCTCGCCGAGCCGTGCGGAACATGACGATGGAGAACACCACGCTCATCGCGCCCAGGATGAGCGCCAGCACGCCCGCCACCTTTGGGTAGGCGAACGCCAACGCCATGAACACCGCGACGAACCCGTCCTCGAGCGCACTCACGACGACGTTTGAGGCTGGTTCGGGCGACGTATTCACCACCATGCGAGTGGTGGACTTGGCGGCATGGGCGCTGAGACTGAGTGCTGCTCCCAAGGTGATCGCCACCGGCATCGGGAGTGTTTGGTGGGGGGCGAGGGCACCGAACAGTGCGCCGCCGAGCGGTCGAAGGAACGTGTGGAGGAGGTCCCAGAACGAGTCGAGGAATGCGATCTTGTCGACGACGAGCTCGACCATGAACAGCAACAACGCGATGCCGATCACCTCGGGTCGCTCGAAAAACGGGTTGGCCTCGATCCAGTTCAGCCGCCCGGCGATGCCGACGGCAGCGATGACGCCATAGAGGCTGATTCCCGCCGACCATGCGCTCGCCGCTGCCGTACCGAGGTCCATCGTGTGCAGTCTGGCAGTTCTGGTGCCGGTCAAAGGAGGGTGCCGGTCAAAGGAGGGTGCCGGTCAAAGGAGCGTGCCGGTCAAAGGAGCGTGCCGGTCAAAGGAGCCTGCCGGTCAGAGAAGGGTGCCGGTTAGAGGAGGGTGCCGGTTAGAGGAGCGAGGCGAGCAGATCCTGGGTGCGGTCGGCGTTGCCGAACACGGCAGCGGTGAAGGTGGTGGCTCCGGCATCGAAGACCGCTTCGATCTGGGCCCGTACCTCGTCCTCGGTGCCCACGATGGCAACATCGCCCGGCCCGCCTGCGCCTTCCCTATCGAGCATGGCGCGATACGACGGCAAGAATCCGTAGATCGAAAACAGCTTCGCCGCCCGCTCCCTGGCCTCGGCGGCGTCGTCGGTGACGGCTATGGGGAGCGACACGACGACCTGCGGGGCCGGGCGTTCGGCCTCCGCTGCCGCCGCCGTGATGAGCGGCACAACGTGGTTGCGAATCGTGTCGGGGCCGGTCATCCAAGTGACCGTGCCATCGGCCATCGAACCCGCGAGGCCGAGAAGGTTGGGCCCGAGGGCAGCGACCAGCACAGGTACGGGGGGCGACGAGGCGAGCGGGATGTCGAGGGTGACCTTGGCGGTGAGCGTGGGACCTTCATGGCTCACCGGTTCGCCGGCGCACAGCGGACCGAGGATGGCGAGATAGTCGCGCACGTGGGTGGTGTGCTGCTTCCACGGGATGCCGAGCATTCCTTCGATCACGATCTGATGGGACAGGCCGATGCCGAGCACGAACCGGCCGCCGCTCGCTTGCTGCACGGTTCGGGCTTGGGCCGCGAGCATCATGGGGTGACGCGGGTAGGTCGGGATCACGGCCGAGCCAATGGTGATGTCGGGTACCTCACGACCGGCGATGGCCAGCGCTGTGAGGGTGTCGATGCCGAAGATCTGGGCCATCCACGCCGATCGGAATCCACGTTCGGCGGCAGCCCTCACACTCTGTACCACCCCGTCGATCGAGGTGCTGTCGGAGATGGTGATGCCTATGTCGAGGCCGTTCGTCATGCGTTGTCCTTAGTGGGTGTCCGGGAAGTCATCCACCACATGGTCGCGCGTATGTTCGACAATTAAGAAATGGCATCGAAAACATA
>JANOSD010000079.1:0-10854 GCA_031415655.1 Actinomycetes bacterium | reverse complement strand
GTACTCGTGGTTGGACCCGGGCTGGGGGGCCGGTGGGGTGGGGGGGGGTGGGGGGGGGGGTGGTGGCGGTGGCGGCGGTGGTGGCGGCGCGGCGGCGAAAGTTGCGGAGACCGGTGGTGGTGCGGGCGGTAGCGGCGCGGCGAAAGTTGGTGGCGGTGGTGGTGGAGGCGGTGGTGGTGGTGGCGGAGGTGGTGGCGGCGGAGGAGGCGGAGGAGGCGGCGGAGCGAAAGTTGGAGGCGGAGGCGGAGGCGGCGCAGGCTCGGGGATCGGCAGCACGGCCGTTGCGGATGCCGCGCCATGCGCCGCGCCGGTGACGATCGGGGGCGGAGGGCCCACCTCGGCTGTCGTGCGCTGCATTTTCACGACAGCTTCGGCGTTGTTTTGTGACGCGTCGTTGAAGAGGTCGGATCGACGCACGGGCCGGAGTGTGAGCCCGGCTTCTCGAGCAGCGACGAGCGGGTGTTGCGGACTGTCCTCGGTCTCGAACACTCCTGCGACATCGGCGAGGTCGGTGAGGTCGATAGTTGACGCCGCGGGTACCTGTTCCGACGCGTCGGCGGGGCTGCCGTCCCAATTCTGCTCGATCGACGCGGCCACAAACGCCTGGGCCGCGGCGGCAAACCCGCCGGCCGGAGCGTCGGCGGTTGGGTTTGACGTCGCGGGCGCTCCCGGCGCGTTTGCGGGCGGATTGGACGAGTCCCCCGGTTTTGTCGCGGTGTCCCAGGGGGAGGCCAGATCGCCGAAGACGGCGAAGTCGGTGGCGGGCCAACCCTTAGCGATTTGGATTTCCCGCACGCGTTCGGCGAACGCCGAGGCGGACTGCGGCCGACCTTTCGGATCCTTGTTCATGGCCCGCACGAGGAAGTCGAACAGGGCGATTGGCACGTTGGGTTGGCTGAAGGGGGGCACCGGATCACGCATGGCGCGAAGGACGGCAACGGCGGAGCCCTCCCCGGGTTGGGCGCCGAATGCGGGGCGGCCGGCGAGGAGCTCATAGAGGATGGAGGCGAGGGAGTACACGTCGGCCGCCGGTGTGGGTTCGGTGCTCTCATCGAGCAACTCGGGGGCAGCGTGCAGTGCCGCGAAGCCACTGGGCTCTTCTCGAACACGCCCGAGAGGCTCCAGGGAGGCGAGCGCGAAGTCGGCGACGGCAGGCTCGCCAAACGGTGTAAAGCGCACGTGTTCGGGGCAGAGTCCGAGGTGGAGCACACCGAACCGATGAGCGGTCTCCACCGCACCGGCGATCTTGATCACGATGGGCAACGCGGCTTCGATCGGCAGCGGTTCGGCGTTCACCAAGGCCAACGCGACCGACTGGGGACAGAGTTCCACTACCTGGAGAACGGCGCCGTCGGTGAGGGCGGTCGTTCGGTGCACCGTGACGGCGTGCGGGTGCGAGGTGATCCCGCCAAGCCGTGCGGCGTGCTGCCAAAACGCAGCCTGTCGAGTGGGGTTCAGGTGGCCCAGTTCGATGTGGCGAAGCGCCACGGGCCGGCTCGAACTGGTTTCGATCGCCGAGTAGACGGTGGAATTCGAGCCGCTGTGGATGACAACGACATCGTGGAAACCCGACAGGTCGGGTGGCGCCGCCCCCTCCGCTCTTCGCTTTCGTGCCACACGATCTCCCTGCCGGTCAGTTTCGGCCGCTGCGCGCAGTCTACTTGCCGATCTTCGAGGTGATACTCGTGCGCCGGTACTGGGCAAGGGCATCGGCATCACGGTCCTGGCACGCCCGCTGAACGTCGGCAACCGTCGGCCCGCTGGGGTTGGTGGAGCCCGGTTTGCTGCCTGCGGGCTCGTTGCTGACATCGACGACGGCCACGATGAACGCACCGCCGACCAGCGCATGGCCGCCGGCACCGTTGCGAGCCACTCGCCCACACAGCAGCGTTCCCTTCGAAAGTTGGCCGCCGTCGAGCAGAGAAAACAGCGTGGGCGACGGCCCCACGACAACGAATTCCGAGCCGTGCACCGCGGTGGTCTGGACGTCGGTGAGGGAACCGAGAGACCGGCCATCCCCCGTCCATAGCCGCAGTGTCAGCGATGGCCCTGAGGAGGTAGGTGGCCCGGATGGCCCTGAGGAGGCCGCGGAGGCCGCGGAGGATCGAACGAGATTGCGATGCCGGTCGTCGACTTCCGCGGTGTTCGAGTCGATCGTGTTCCGGTCGTTCCCCGTCGCCCCATGCCCCGTCGCATCGTGCCCCGTCACCCCGTTTTCGGTCGCCACCTCGTAGACCGTTCGCTCGGACAAGGACCACTCGTCGAGCAAGGAAGCCTCGTGGGCGGAGAGTAAGCCTCTGCGTTCGTGGAGGAACGTCTCGAGCCATTTTCGTTCGTACATGAGGAGCCCCAGGAAAAACGGATCGTGGAGCAGGTCGTCGCTCGGCGCCGATGGTTCATCAGCGGGACTGGGCTCGTCGTGAACGTTTGGCTCGTCGTGAACGCTTGGCTCGCGGGGATCGCTCGTCTCATCGGTGCTTCCCGATCCGCCACTACCGGTGGGATCCCGCAGCGGGGCGAACTCGGCTGACGCGGGATCGCCGATAGCGGCCTGGGCGGCGAGGGCGCTGAGGGCGGCTTTGGCGCTCGGGCCCCGCATGAGGAACCATCCAAGCAGCTTGCGTTCGAGCCATTCGATCTGGATCCGAGCGGCGAGAGGCATCGCCTGTCCCAAATGGCAGGCCTTGAACTTTCGTCCGCTCCCGCACCAACAGGGGTCGTTACGTCCGAGTTTGGGGGTCACCGCGGCGTGCACCGATTCGGCGAACTCGGTGTTGTGGTGAGGTGGATCGAGCAGTCGCCAGAGGCGGGCGGCGAGGGTGGGGTCGCCGCGGTCGAAGGCGTTGTGGGCGGCGACATCGATGAGTGGTGGGAAGGTGGGAAGGGCGGCGAGGCCGAGATCAACTTCGGCGGCCGCGCCGACGGAATCGCCAAGCCTTCCAAGGGCGAGGGCAGCGAGCAGCCGGGCGGGTGCGGCGTCTCGTGGGCGATTCGCGGCGAGGATCAACACGTTGGCGAACCGCACCGTGCGTTCTGCTGGGGCAGTGCTGGTCGGCGAGTGGATGGAGCCGGTCGTGTTCGGCCCGACCTCGACGGCGGACTCAAGCGACGGCGACTGTGGGACCCCGACAACGTGGCCGTCGTCGAGCAACTCGGTGCAGCACGCCACGAACACCGGCGGGTCCGCCAGTGCGATCAGGGCCCGCCGCAGTGTGGTGTCATCGGGACCGGATCCGACTGTCGGTGGACCGTCGGGAGTGTCGGTCGAGTGATCGGTGGCACGAAACTCTTCGGCGATCTCGAGTACGTCGATGGCCTTGGCCGCTCGGTCGGGGCCCACCAAGATTTCCAGCCGCTTCCCCCGCACCGTGTTCATTCCCCGAACTTACCGGTCGGATCGGGCCGAGGAGCGTGAGAGCGCGTTTCCCTCAGCCGGCGGGCGCCGTGGCGCCGGGCACGGCGAGCCCTCCGATCGAGGTGGAGGTGACCCCGTTGTTCGGTGTGTTGCCGACCACCGTGCTGGGCGATGTGTTTGGCCGGAGCGTTTGGGCCGTGACCCGAGGCCCCTTCGTCCCGGGTGGCTGGGCGATCGTGGGACCGGTCGTACTTGGAGCGGCGCCACCCCGGGATCGGCTCCCGCACTCTTCGAGCGCCTTGCCAAAGGCGTCCATGGTGACCTTGTCTTCGGTGGCGAGTTTGCCGAGGGAGCCGGCAGGAAGCGCGGCGAGTGCCTCCGGAACGCAAGCGTTCAGCAGCTTGCGATCGTCATCCGTCATCGAGTCAAACGTTCTGCTGTTTCCCATGATCTCGGCGATCGACTGGCCGAGGGTGGCATCGGCGACGCAGTTGTCGGCGGCCTTCGCGACGTCGGGTTCGGCCTGCACGCAAGCCTTCTCCTGCTCGTTGAGCGCACCGATCACCCGTTCGTTCTGGGCCGTCAGCTCTGGCGACGCCGCGCCTGCTCCGCCTGCTCCGATGGTGGTGGCATCGGAGCCCGCCGAAACGTTGTTGGTCTTGCCGCAACCCACCGCCCCGCCGATGAAGACGGCAACCAGCAGGGCTCCGCCGATGACATTGCTCACCACTGCATTGTTCACCACTGCATTGCTCACCACGGCCTTGTTCACCAATGAGCGGGATCGCAGGACGACGCCGCCACGCCACGCGACAATCGGCGGTGCAACGTTGGGGAGATCGGATCGCATCCCGAAACTGTAGGGCGCAACCTTCGGCACCCGCGGTCGGACGGTGGCTATCCGAACGCGGGCGGTCCGCCGCCGAGGTCCGGGCTTGGCGAACCGAACCAGTTTGCGGGTTCGCCGCAGGGACGCGCTCCTACGAGCCGAGTACCAGGGTGGCGTTGGAGCAGAACCAACCGCCGGTTCCGCCGACGGCGGCAAGTTTGGCGTCGGGTACTTGGCGTTCAGCGGGATCGGCACGCCGTCGTAAGTGCTGGCCTTGCCATCGGCGTAGTCGCCGCGGAGTTGGCGTGTGGCTTCCACCGGCAGGAACAAGCCGCGCATGCCGGGGTGACAGGCCGAGAGTCCGCCGCCGTCGGGGTTCACGGGAAGGTCGCCGCCGAACCGAATTCGCCCGTCGGCCACAAAGTCGCCGCCCTCGCCCTTGGCGCAAAACCCGAGGTGTTCGATGGTGCCCGTCTCCATGAAGGTGAAAGCGTCATAGATGCAGGCCAGATCGATCTCGTCGGGTCGGATGCCCGCCCTTTCGAATGCCAGCTTCCCGCTCGTGGCGGCCGGCCCCGTGGTGAAGTCGGCCCACTCGCTCATCGTGGTGTGGCTCACGTGGTGGCCATGACCGAGCACCCGTAACGGCTTGCTGATGCAGTCGGGCACCCAGGCTCGGCGGCGAGCGCGAGCGCGATCGCGATCGCGATCGCGCAACCGCCGTCGCTCCGGATGCAGCACTGCAGCTTGGTGAAGGGATCGGCGATCATGCGCCCGCTCAGCACGCCGTCGATAGTGATGGGTTCTTGGCAGTAGGCGTCGGGATTGAACTGCGCGTTGTACCGGGCACTCACCGCAACTTCAGCGAGCTGCTCCGTGGCGGTGCCCTACTCGTACATGTGCCGACGCGTGCTCATGGCGTACTTGGCAATCAGGGTGTGGCCGTACGGAGCTTCGAACGGGATCGGAACCTGGTTGTCGTAGCTGAGGTTGGCTCGCCGAACCCCTCGTTTGAGGTCGGCGCGTGTGGTTGAGCCGTAGACCACCGCAATCACGTCTGCGTGACCCATGGCGATGGCGTCGGCCGCGTGGCAGGCCCTCACCTCCACGGGCCGCCACCGACCTGCGTGGAGTTCACCCACGTGGGCTCGAGCCCGAGATACTCGGCCACCTCGATGGGTTGCAGGGTGCCGCCCCATTGGATCCGAGCCCGTCGACGTCGGCCTTGGTGAGGCCACCATCGGCCACCGCGCGTCGCACGGCCTGAGCGTGGAGGTAGTACCTGGGGTGGTGATCAACGCGACCGGTGTCCGAAAGGGCGGCGCCGACGATGGCCACGCGGCGAGGCTTCGTCATGCGGCTCTCACTATGACACTCATGTCAGGTTTGCGGAAGCTGCCCGTTTGGTGCGCGGACGAACCGGTGTCGGTGAGCCGCGTATGGTCGGGGGGAGCGACACAGGTTCGTCAGCACAGCATTCTGAGCGACACAGGATTCTGACGGCGAGCGACACAGCATTCCGACGGCGAGCGACGAGTTGTAGGGTCGCCGGCCATGGCTTCCGAACCGCAGACCGTCTTCGAAGGCATCGACGCCGTGCGCGCTGCTGTCGGCTCCCATCTGGGGTACTCCGAATGGCTCGAGATCGATCAAGACCGGATCGACCAGTTCGCGGCGGCGACGGGCGATCACCAATGGATCCACGTCGACCCCGAGCGGGCGGCGGCCGGGCCGTTCGGGGCAACCATCGCCCACGGGTATCTCACGATGTCGTTGTCGAACTCTTTCCTGCCCCAGGTGGTGGAGGTGCGCGGGGTTTCCATGGGGGTGAACTACGGCGTGAACAAGGTGCGGTTTCCGGCCCCGGTGCCGGTCGGTTCACGAGTGCGGGCGGGGGTGGAACTCACTGCGGTGGATGAGGTAAGCGGTGGCGTGCAGACCACCATGACCATCACCATCGAGATCGACGGTCAGACGAAACCGGCCTGTGTGATCGAGAGCCTCAGCCGTTTCCTAACGTGAGCCCGGTCGCTCCCGCCGGCCGAACGTCGTCGTCGCCAAACCGGCCAGGCGAGGTAGTGGGGTTAGACGGGCACCGTGGGCGATCCGGTTCGCACGGGGGCCGGACGTTTGGTCGGAGCGGTCATGACCTGGTGTCGAAGGTCGTCGGCGAGATTGCAGTCGATATCGAAAAGGTGGGGAGCGAGCGCCGAACGGGCCACGTCGAGGTGCAACGTCTGTAGCCGGGCCATGCGTTGGAACGGGCTGGCGGTGGTGCGGGCACTCTGAATCTTCGGGCGCGGCACGAGTGCGGTGCGGTGGTGGATGACGCCGTGGCTGAGGACGGCGACAGATGGCGTGATGGCCGAACCGGCCCGACGGTGGGCGGCGAGGCCCCACGGAATGCCGGCGAAGGCGAGGAGGAAAAGCGCCAGACCCATCGGACGGAAGGTGATGGCCGGAAGGCTCGCCGCCAGCAGGAGTACGAGCACCCGTCGTCGAATCGCCCGGTTTTTCGCGGCGATGGGACGGGGCGCCAGGGTGGGGATGTGCCAGTGCGGGTCGCCGAGGAGCAACGGAAGCACCACCGCCAAGTCGGCTTTGCGCAGGACCGGGATCTCGAACTTAGTGGCGGCCTTGCCTTCGCCGCCGCCGCCCGTGGCCGCGGCGGAATGCAGGTGCACGTCGACAAGGCCGAAGGCCCGACGAAGAGGATTGTCCATGACCTCCACGTGTTGGATCCGCCGTCGGGGCACGGTGAGGTGACGTTGATCCGTAAGCCCGAAACGCAAATGGAGGTCGTCACCCTGGTGGCTGAGCGAGAAACCCCAATGGCGAACCACGGTGCTGACCAGCGTCTGGGCCACCAGGAACAGCAGAATCACCAGCGTGAGGAGCCCGCCGCCCACCCAGGCCGCTGACGTGGCCGGGCGGTTCGATGCGAGGGCCATGAACGAGCCGGTCCACACGGCGACCAGCACGGCGATCGGCACGAGCGCAACAACGCTGTTGTGCGTGAGCGCGCCCACGATGAGTTGTTTCGGACTGAGGGTGACCAGCGTGTGCTCCGGTGGCAACGGGAGGTGGGTGGGTCCAGTCGCTGGGATCGGAGCGCCTGGGTAGGCCGACGCGCCGGTGGCCGCTGCCGTCGCGGCGCCGACTCCCGCCGCTTGGGCGTGACTTCGACGAAGGTCACGGTGATAGAGAATGAAGCTTCGCAGCGCGTCGGCTTCTTGGGGGGCGAGGTACCGGAGCTTGACCGAGGTCTCGTTCCCGGAGCCGGCCGTGTCGATGCGCACCTCGGAGAGTCCGAGCACGAGGGCGGTGAGCTTGCGGTTGATATCGACCTGCTGCACACGGTCGAACGGGATCACCTGGTGATGGCGGGTGAGCACCCCTTTGTCGACCACGATTCGGTGTTCGTTGACCCGGAACGTGAATGCGCGCCAGCGCAGGAATGCAATGCCGAACAGCACGGATGCGACCGGCAATACAGCAGCGATAACCACCCATTGGGGGACGAGGGTCGCTCCGGTGCGGGAGGGCCGATTGCCTTCGACCTCGAATCGGAAAGCGAGGTAGAGCGATACGAGAATGGTCCCGCTGAGGTTGGCGAGGATGCTGCGTTTCGAGGTGCGGCGAGCAACATCGTCGAGGTCCGGGGTTACCGGTGCTCCCGGAACGAATGGCCGGTTCGGGTCGGCCTTCGGGAACGTCTCGGGGATGTCGATCGGTCGCCACGTGCCGTAGAGCGGTGCGGGCTGAGCCGGGCCGCCGTAGGTCGGGCCAGGCGGAACGCCGTAGCTCGGTCCAGGTGGAACGGTGAATCCCGGGCCCTGCGGGGGTGCAGGCGGGGGCGGTCCGAACCACATTGGTGTGGCTTCTTGGGAGGGCAATGGCTCGGGGTCCGATTGCGGGGCCGGCGAGCGGGGACCACCGAGCGGATTGGGGCCGATCGGCCAGGCGCTGCTTCCGTAGACCGGCCGGGGGGGAGCGGTCGCCGAGGACGGACCGGGTTGGGTCCCCGTGGGCGATGGGCGATGGGGCTCGGTTGGGGTATGGATCTCCGCCGGCGGATCTCCCGCGGCGGGATCGGGGCGGTCAGACAGCGTCATCGAGGTCGTCGAGTCCGGCTCGGTGCAGGAACTCTTGGCGGAGGGCATCGGCGTCGGCGGTAGCGACTCCCGGAAGTTCCGCATCGGTGGAAGCAGCGGCCGTTCGCAGAATGAGGGTGGAGAGCCCGAGTAGTCGTTGCACCGGACGCTGGCGGAGGTCGATCTGCTGGATGCGGTGATACGGCACCGACGACGATCGGCGGGTGATCACGCCGTGGTGAAGGTCAAGCGACTCGGGGCCGGCCTGCCAGGTGAAACGTTTCCAGCGGAGACTGGCCATCAGCACACTGCAACCGAGGAGCACCCCACCGACGAGTGCCGCAACGGCCGCCAGCGTTGGCATTCTGGCGAGGAACGAAAGTCCTACGAAAAGGATGGTGACGACAAGGAGAACGACGGCGCTGTCGGCCATGAAATCGATTCGAGCCCGACGGTCGAGTTGCCGGACGGAGCCGTCGAGAATTGTGTACCTCGGTGCCGCGGTCTGCATGCCTTGATCGTACGGACAATTCGTGTCGACCGGCGGATGGTTGTCGGATCTTGACACGCCGGTCGCAGGGATTTGTGTGCGGACGGAGGGATACCACTCGCCCGCGGATCTGACGAGTCGTCAGGAAACCCGTAGGCTCTCCGTATGGACCTGCGTTTCACGGCCGAGGAGGACACGTTCCGCACCGAAGCCCGTGATTATCTCGACAATCTGCTCCACGGGGACTTCGCAGAGATTTGCGGGAGGGGTAGCAGCGGCGACGAACATTCCTTCTTCGACGAACGTCTGGCCTGGGAGCGGCGGTTGGGGGCCGACGGCTGGACCTGTGTGGGCTGGCCCGCCGAACACGGCGGCCGTGATCTCCCGATTCACCTGCAGGTGATCTGGTACGAGGAGTACGCCCGAGCCGGAGGACCCGGGAGGGTTGGTCATATCGGTGAGGGGCTGATCGGGCCCACGATCATCCATTTCGGTTCGCCGGAGCAGCAGGCCCGATTCCTGCCCAAGATCCGGCTGGGTGAGGAGTTGTGGTGCCAGGGCTACAGCGAACCCAATGCCGGTTCGGATCTCGCCAACGTCGCCATGAAGGCCGACCTCGATGGCGATCTCGAAACCGGCGACTGGGTGCTCAACGGGCAGAAGGTGTGGACGTCGCTGGCGCAGTGGAGCGATTGGTGTTTCGTGCTGGCCCGCACGAATCGCGATGCACCGAAACACAAGGGCATCTCCTTTCTGCTGATTCGAATGGACACGCCCGGGTTGGAGATCCGACCCATCGTGCAGGTGACCGGCACGTCGGAGTTCAACGAGGTGTTCTTCTCTGATGCCCGCACCCCTGCCGCGCTCACGGTGGGGGGCGTCGACAACGGCTGGCGGGTGGCGATGGGGCTGCTCGCCTTCGAGCGGGGGGCGTCCACGTTGGCGCAGCAGTTCGGGTTCCGGCGGGAGTTCGACGACCTCGTAGCAGTGGCGGTCGACAATGGCCGGGCCACCGATCCGGTGTGGCGGCAGCGATTGGCGTCGCTCCACTCGCGGTTGGAGATCATGCGGTGGAACACCATGCGCATGCTCACCAAAGCGGGCGAGCCCGAACTGAGCCGTGAGGGCTACATCGCCAAGCTCTACTGGGCACGGTTGCATCGTGACCTCGGTGAGGCGTTCGTCGACGTGCTCGGGCCGGCCGGTCAGCTATGCGACGACGGTTCCGATGCTCACGCCGTCGTCGCCAACTACAACCTCACGCTGGCCCAGCGGCTGTTCCTGTTCACCCGGTCCGACACGATCTACGGCGGCGCCAACCAGATCCAGCGCAACATCATCGGCGAACGCGCCCTCGGCCTCCCCCCCGAACCCCGCAGCCCTTGAGGTTTTTGGTAGGGGAGACGCATCAGTTCTGAAGCGTCTCCCCTACCAAAACGCGAATTTGGGGCTACTTGGGGGTGGAGCCGTCCGCGGTTGGGACGGTGGATGGGGATTGGTCGGAGTAGGCGGTGAGTGCACCGTCGTCGAGTCGGCCACCGGAGGCTTGGAGAACGTCGGTCCACGAAAGGCCGTGGAGTAGCGGGTCGAGCGCGGGGTCATCGGCTACCAGCGACCCGTCATCCGCCTGAAGAATGAAGGTTCCGAACGGGGGTAGCCCAGCGGTGGGCGAACCGACCTCTCCGGGAGTGACGAGCATCGCGATGCAGCCGATCAACCTGGAACCCTCGGCGAATCGTCGGACCCGCACCAGGTCTTCTTCGTTGTAGGTCCATGAGATCGGCACCCACATCCGTGCGAGCCACCCCTCGCCAGGCACCACAGCGATCGTGACGGTCGGGATGCGCGATCGAGCTTCCAAGGGTGGATCTGACGGCAGGACGAGGCCGGGGGAGGGGATGGTGATCGGTACCGCAGGAACGGCGACGATCAACTGCACGGGCCCTAAGGAATCGTTCCGAAATAACGTTTCCATTTAAGGTGGGTTGATAGTCTGGTCGTGTGACGCCGGACGAAGAAGTGATCGCTGCGAAGCTCGGCGCGTTGTGGCCGCACTTGAATGAGCGTCAGTGGAGGCTGGTGATGG
>JANOSD010000078.1:0-18177 GCA_031415655.1 Actinomycetes bacterium | reverse complement strand
GCGAGCAGCGCGGCACCGATGGCGCCAGCCTCCGAGCCCAGCCGGGCCGCTTCGATACGCGCCCGGGGACGGTGATTAACGGCGAGTACTAATCCGTTGTAGGCCTCGCACACGGGTCCCATCAGAAGATCTCCGGCATCGACCAATCCGCCACCGATCACCACGACCTCAGGGTCGAGCAAGTTCACGAGGTTCGCCACGCCGACGGCAACCCACCACGCGAACTCCTCCACGATGATGATCGCGTCGGCGTCACCTTCGGCGGCGGCGGTCGTGACATGCTCCCCACGAACGGCCTCGGGGTCGCCGCCCGCCAGCTCGACTACACGTTCGGCACGACCGGCGCCGGCGGCATCTCGGGCCAACCGCCCGAGGCCGCTGCCCGAGGCGAAACGCTCCCAGCACCCTCGACGACCACATGGGCACGGCGGACCGTTCGGATCGACGAGCATGTGGCCTGGTTCACCGGCGAACCCGAAGGCACCCCGTTGCAACGCGCCTCCCACCACGAAACCGCCACCGATGCCCGTGCCCAGGGTGACCACGACGGCGTCGTTGGCACCTTGCGCTGCTCCAAACTGCACTTCGGCCCAGGTTGCGCAGTTGGCGTCGTTGTCGACGACCACGGGTAAACCGAGCCGTCGTTCCAGTTCGACACGAAGATCAAGATCCACCACCGTGGGCAGGTTCGGAGCGAACCGCAACACCCCACGCCGGTCGACGAGCCCCGCCGCCCCGATACCCACCGCACCGACGCCAGGCTCGGTACCGGCGTCCGCCGACCGAGGATGATCGACGGACCAGTCCTGCAGGGCGACCGCGACCGCCTCGATGGCGTCGGTGATTTTATCGGCACCACGAGGAGTATCGACCCGTTGCTCAAAGAGCGGTCGGGTGGGATCAGCGGGATCAACGAGGCGACTGAGGATCTTGGTGCCGCCGAGATCAATGCCGGCTACCAGTGAGGGAAAGACCATGCTCCAGCCTCGCATACCGGTCAACACACAAGGCCGGTCAACACACAAGGCCGGTCGCCAGACCTGTTAGTACCGAAGCAATGCCCCGATCCGGCCGAGCACGTCGAGATCAGCGTTCTCGCGACACATCGTGACCTTCAGACTCTGCGCCAGCGCGTACTCGATCGACTCTTCGACGACATCGTCGATTCGCCCCATGCTGGTACCGCAATCCGGACAGCCTGGCCCGATTGTCGACAACGCCGCGCAGCCCGGGCAAAGCCATCCCGACTGTTCAAAGCCCACCGAAACAACAAAATGGTCGACTCGGCGAGCGCTGAGCGTACGGAGCACCGGCTCGAGGCCAACGACACCCTTTCCGCCTGCCCCCACGACATCCCGCAACGACTGCACGACTCGGTCCTCGCATTTGCGATCAACCTCGGCTTCCATGTCGAGCGCAGCCGATCGGATCTGCTCGATTGCCGCCATAACAGGGACGCCGATCCGACCGACTAGGCGGTCCTGTAGATACGGGTGCAGATGCTCCTCGACTTCGTGGATAATCGCGTCTTGGCCACCCACCACAAGGTGCTCGAACCCCCGCCGCTGGAACACGTCAAAGGCGACCTGCGCGGCGTGGCGAAGGTGCTGGTGAGCCAACTCCTCCACGTGGTGATGCTGGCGCTCATAGCCCTGGTCGCCATGACCTCGATGGTCGTACTCACGCGGCAACGCCTCAAAGAGCTCGGAATGGTCGGTGAGCTCACCCAACTCGAAAACGAACATCCGGGCCCGCTGACGATCGGCGAGCAATACGCCGATCCGGGTGTAGTCCAGCACCAACGACTCGAGCTGACCCACGGCGGGGGCATCGTTGATCACCAGGCGACTGTGGACCGACATCGGCAGCGCGATCACCTCCCAGAAGTCCAGCGCGGAGCAGGAAAAGAAGGCCAATCCACGAATGTGCGAGCGGTCGATTCCGGAACGGACGTAGTGCTCGATGCGGTTGAGATCCTGATCCACCGATCGGTCGTTCTTGGCGCGAGACCGTGCTGGTCGCAAGAGCTGTTCGAGTTCATGCTCGTAGTCGTGATGACTGGTGAGCCGACGGCCATCAACATCGAGATAACAACTCGTGACCGGCACCTCCCCTCCACGAAACGCAGCGAGCTCACGAATGGTGTCCTCGGTAATGACGGCCACGGCACCTCCAACGGGGGTTGGGGTGTAGCCGAACGAAACCTCCGTCCGGCCACATCGGTTGTAACCGCGACACTACGCCGGTGGAACAGGTCGCGCTCGCGATTGTGGCCGCGGCAGGGATCGGGGTAGTGAGCACGCCTACGAGTGTGTCCCCGTAACGAGTCGAAATGGTTCCGGAGAGAGTCGCTCGCTTAGGCGAATGCCGGCGGTGCGTCGACGACGGCGGCCCGCTGGAAGCCCACCTCATCCGCCCAGCCCACCAGATCGGGATCGTTTGAGAGGTAGAGGATCTGCACCGCGGCGGCATCGATCTCGATCTCGCTTAACACCTGACGGATATCCGGCGTGGGCATAGCCCGCAGGGCGTCGTCCAAAACAACGGGCACCGAACCGGCAAATGACACCTGGCGCAGCGCGCCGAGCCGCTCGTGGAGAAAGGCTATGACGTCGGCGACGTCGGGGATGCCATCGTCGTCAACGACATCGGCGGCGCCAGGAATCCACGAGGCGTTGTTCGTCAGAATCTCGATCGCAATCTTGCTGAGCTTGGTCGCAGCGACCGTCTCGATCTGGAGCGCCGTATCCACGAGGGCGTCTCGAGATTCCACCCACTCGCGGTATTCGGCTTCCTCCTCGATGGCGAGCTCGAGTGCTTGTTCGAGGCCGGCCAGCGCGTCCGCCGAACGATCGACCGCCGCCTGTGTATCCGCCGAAGAGGACCCGATCGGCGGCTCGGAATCAACCTCGGGTTCGGCCGGGCCGAGGTTGGCCCAAGCTTGGTCGCCGTCGCTGCCGACGTCTTCGGCAGCACCGTCGAACCCATCGAAGACAGCACCTTCGAACCCATCGGAATCGTCGGAATCGTCGTCACCCGGAATCAGACTCGGGAAGCTATCGAATGATACGAATCCGCCAAAGCCGCCGTCATCACTCGTGTCACCCGAGTCACCAGCACCCGAGGCACCAGCACCCGAGTTATCAGCACCCGAGTCACCAACACCCGAGCCACCGAAGTCGGCGAACGAACCGAAGCTGTCCGAGGGTGCACCGCCGATCG
This sequence comes from Actinomycetes bacterium, assembly GCA_031415655.1. GTDB lineage: Bacteria > Actinomycetota > Acidimicrobiia > Acidimicrobiales > Acidimicrobilacustridaceae > JAKOVR01. The sequence continues at coordinate 14,955 of JANOSD010000078.1, read as the reverse complement.
AATCGTCGGAACTGAGGGACTCGAACGCATCGAATCCCCCCAGCGTTTGGCCCGATAGTTCCTCAGGTTCAACCTCGACGGGAGGAAGCACTGGCAATTCATGGAGCCGCATAGTGGCGTCGGCAAGCTCGGCCTCGCGGTGCGCCCGCTCGGCGCGAAGCTCGGCAATACGGCCGGTGATCGCCGCTGCCTCCTCGACGAACGCATCCGCCGCCATCACCACGAGGTCTACTGACGGGCTCTCGCCGAGCGGCAGGCCGAGCAGCTCGAGTTGGTACGCCAATGCATCGGCCAACTCCTCCGTGGTGACCTCACGTTTGGCGACCTGCAAATTCCGCAGCGCGTACTCGAGGTCTTCAGGTTCTTTGCCACCCAACAGGTCGTAGGCCTCGAGGTAGACCTCCTCGAGCCTGTTGAGCAGGCTGCGGTGCTCGGGATTACTTTCGATGCTCTCGGTGATTCGGGCCCAATGGGCCTCCGCTCCCTCAAGATCAAGGCGAGCTTTCTCCAATCGCTGTTCCGCTATGGGATCGATCGAGAGCAGGCTGGCCCCCATCACATACGCCGTCCAGGTGGGGAAGCCCACCCGATCGAGTACTCGCTGCTGCGCCTCCAGCGCTTCTTCCAGCGCCTTTCGCGCCCCGCCTTTGAACAAGCCGCTCGATGCTTTCTGTTCGGCTTCGAACACTTGCTCGTGGGCGGCTTCGAGCTCCTCGACATCGGCCGGACCCAGCTCGGGCTTCTTCATGGAACGTTCGGATTGGGCCACCTCGGCACGACATTCTTCGAGCCGCTGCATCACACCGGCGGTGCCCATCCCGGAATCGTCGAGCTCACGTTCGAGGTCGGCCACTCTCGCCTCAAGGATCTTCACGTCCTCGGCTAACTCCTGCGCCCGGTCGGATGGCACAAGCTCCACCGGAGAAGGGCTCCGAATGGCGTCGAGCAACACGGTGAGCGGCCGGACGTCGATGCTCGACAGCTCTTTCAGCCCCCGCTCGATCTGCTCACCTCGGATGTGCAAGGCGTCTATGTGTGCCACAAGCTCCCCGTGACGTGCTCGCAGATCGTCGATCGACACCACTTCGGTGTCCTCGGCGTCGGCATCAGCATCGCCCTCGGTCACAAGCCGAAGGCGCGGGCCGGTGGTGCGAGCGACATCCAACTCCGCCTCGGCACGGCGTAGTGCGGCTTCCTTGTCGTCGTATTTCGCCTGAGACTTCGCCGCGGCTTCCCGCAAGATTTCCAAGGCATCTCGCGAGTTGTTGCGAGCGTTTCGGGCCAAATCAAGCGCTGGAAACTCGCCGTTCGGCGCGTCGTCGATGAACTGGTCGATCTGGGTCCGATCGAACGTGGGCGCACCATCATTCCCTTGCGCCGACGCTCCCACCGCCGCGATGTCTTCGGGGGTGATCACGACGCTGACTCGAGCCGTGAGATCGAGCATCGAAATCGCATCAGGCGAAAGATCGAACAACACGCCGTGGGCTTCGAGCAGGCCACCGCAGCCAGGATCGCGCCCCTTCGACATCTCTTCGAAGGCCCGACGGATCAACGCTCGGCCGCCGTCACCAAGGCCGGTGACCACGCTGATCGTGGGGTGAAGATCAAGGGCTGACGCCTCAGATCCGTTGGGGTTGATTTGAAGAACTCTCATCGGCGTAACCCTCGCTCCTCGAACTGCCAGCCCGGTTGGTGTGGATCCAGGCTCTCCATCGTAGGCAACTCACCGGCGGGTTGGTTCATATCAGCGCACCACGATCCTTTCGACTCGCCCGTCGGGTCCCCGACCGGTGTTGTCACCATGATCGCTACCGTCCGCCTTTGAGGATCCGTCCGCCTTTGAGGATCCGTCGGCCGAGCCCGCACCGGCCGAGCCCGCACCGGCCGAGCCCGGAGAATGCCGAGTGCCGTCGAGCCCAAACCTGGCGGCGAATCCGGCGAGATCTCCCAGACCGGCGAGGAGGGAGTCGACATCAAGACCCGAGCGCTCGACGCCGCGGGCCGCCTGCTCGGCAACCGCCCCAAAGGCCACCGTCATGTCGTGCACCTTGTCGGAGTCGGAAACGAGATCCTCCACCACGTCGAGGAAAGCCCGAGCGGCGCCGATGAGTTCCAGCGCAGCCGTCTGCAGGTGACCGATCCCCGCGTCGAGCCGAGGATCTGCGAGCGCCGCCGGGCCGGCCGAAGCAAACGCCGCCGATTCGGCCCGCTCACCAACGGACGACGGGTCCTCGTCCGGCGAGGGCATCTGGGATGAAATTCGGGGGTTGGCCACGGTCGGTGGACCTCAAGATCGGTGGGGCGCAAACGCCGGGTCAGATGTGGTCCCTCCGCGACGCCGAATCGTCACGACCAGCCCGCGGGCCTCCGCCGACGGAGAAGGTTACCCGCAGCGCACCGTCGCGCACGGACGCATCTTCCACCCGGCGGTGTCGCAACGAATCGGGCAGCACGATGGCTCGCCGATACGGGCCCACGCGCACGTGCAGATCGTCATCGACTCGACTCACCTCCACCTCATCGGATGCCACGAAAGGAAGGTCGATGCGCAGCACACGACAACCGTTCGGCTCCCGCTCAATCGCCATCGGCTCACCATCGTGCAGCATGGCGAGAGGATCCGTGTCGCCGTACAACGCGGCGGCGAGGGCCGACAGGCGCTCCACGCCGACCACCTCCGAATCGGCGAGGAACGACCGGAGAATCGGCAGCGGTGCGAAACCCTGCTCGATCGAGGCCAACTGTTCCGCGTGCACTGCTCGCCACCGATCGAACCAGGGATCGGCAATCTCATCGGGGAGCAGCCGATTCGCCACGACGGCATCGACCCGATAGCCGAACAAGGAGAGGTAGGTGAAGGTGCGGCGCGCCTCTGCCACGACCATACGTTCCGGGTTGACCACGAGGCGGACGCTGGATCGTGAGCGGTCGGCCAGCAACTCCTTCACCCCATCGAGTTGGGCGTAGAGCCGTTTGGTGGCCGAGAACACGGCATCGTCGGCCATCGGGAGCTGCGACATCCTCGAGAGCACCGGGCCGAGCAGTCGGTTCACTCGGCGGGTGACCGGGAACAGTCGATCCATGTACCAAGACAGCACATCGGGAAGGGAAAGCAACCGAATGGTCTCCGCCGTTGGGGCGCAGTCGACAATCAACGCATCCCATGCACCGCTGCGGGCGTGGGTGGCGATATCTACCAGCGCAAAAAGCTCTTCGAGGCCCGGGAGCAACGAGAGTTCTTCCGCCTCCACTCCCTCGACGCCGGCCCAGTCGAACACCTCCACCAGCCATTTTTGGATATCACCCCACGCCGCTTCCATACGGTCCTGAGCATCGACCTGTTGTGCGAAAAGCCCCGTGCCGATCTCGGTCGGGCCGGACCCCACCGGGACGCCGAACGAATCGGCGAGGGAATGGGCGGGATCGGTGGAAACGACAAGCGTGCGACGGGCGCCGGTGGTGGGCGAACCGGCCGCCGCGCGGATGGCCGTCGCCGCCGCGACGGTGGTCTTGCCGACGCCCCCTTTGCCGGTGAACAGGACCACCCTCGTGGACCGGCCAGTGGCCGTTTCACCACGCGGCGCCATTGTTGGTCGGCTCAGGAGCCGGACTCGACGCGGAGCTTCAGATCCTCAAGCGCCGCTTTCACGATGCGGGTTTCCGCCCGCCGTTTCACGAACCCGGGGATCGGCACGATGAGGTCGATCGAAAGCTCGTAGCCCACCTCCGTCGTGTGGGCGCCCTCGGTACCGGCCTTCAGCGCATAGTGACCGTCAAGCTCACGTTCAAGATCGCCGGCCACGAGGAACCAGCCGAGCCGAGCCGGCGCATCCGCATAGTCATACCCCAGCCGGTAGGTGGTGGAACGGCCCATCGCCGCCGCCCGGAACTCCACCTCGGTGGCTCGCCCGAGATCGTCCCGGCCCACGACCTCCGCCTGCTTGAGGTCGGCCACCCATTCGGGGTAGCGCTCGAACTCGACGAGCACCCCGAACACGACATCGACGGGGGCCTCGATAACGATCTCGGCGTGGGCGGATTCGGCCATGCCCAAACGTTACCCGGGCGGTGGGCGGCGTTGTGCGGCCGAGGCATCCGGCCGGCGTTGGGGGCCATCATTTCGGGGAGGAAATGCGCCGTACCGAGCGCCCCACAAACCGGCCAGACCAAGGGCCCACATCGGCGCCATCACCCCAAAGGCCAGCGCGGAGTAGGGCCGCATCGCCGCGGTCACCATGGCCACGACAACTTGTGCCAGCAGCGCGCCGAGAAAGCTCCGCCGCACCGATCGGGGGGCGCAGTGGGTGAGGAAAAACAGGTCCGCCACGCTGATGGCATCGTCGCGGCTGCGCTGCACCCCTTGCCAGTAGGCGGATGCGAAGGCCACCGTGCCCGCTACGAAGAGCAGTAGAGCCACGGGAACGGACAGCACGACGAGCCCAGGAACTACCAATACGCTCGTGGCCGTCGCCGCGAACAGTGCCACACCCGCCCACGCCGCTTGCAACAGCACCCCACCCGTGATCGGTGGGGGCACCTCGTCGGGCAACGAAGGGACAGGGACGTTCGACATCACGTGCGATCCTCGGCGGCGCGCAGGCCCGCGAGCAACCGCACGGCCAGGGTGTCGTAGTCGAACTCGGCCAACGCTCGAGCACTCCCGGCCGCACTGTAGGCAGCGTGCGCATCGCCGTCGGAAAGCAGTCGATCGATCGCCGCCGCCGCCTGCGGCACCGACCTCGCATCGCCAAGGACCAGACCCGTGCGTTCATGATCGACCGCTTCGTGCGCACCGCCACTTCGTCCCGCCACTTGCGGAACGCCGGTGATCGCTGCTTCGAGGAACACAATGCCGAATCCTTCTTGCTCCAAACCACCCCAACGGTTCCGGCAGATCATGGCAAACACATCGGCCGCTTGATACAGGGAGGGCAGGTCGGCGTCGTCTACCCGCCCGAGGAACCGCACAGGGGCATGCAGGTTACCCGCCAACGACTCGAGCCGATCACGATCGCGACCTTCCCCCCCGATGAGCACAAGCAACTCGGGTCGGCGAGGGACCAGCATCGCGGCCGCCCGCACCACCTGGTCGAACCCCTTACGGGGGACCAACCGGCTGACACCGACAACCACCTCGGCGGTTGCTCCCACTCCGAATCGTTCACGGGCCGCAAGCTTGAGGGCCGGATCGGCAAACGCCGTCCGGAACCGGGCGGTATCGACTCCCGGTGGCACGATTACGGTGGGCAACCGGGTGCGGGTCGCTCGTTCTGCTTCGGCGGCGGGATAGCCGCCGGCGGCGATAACGACTGCGGCGCCGTTGAGCGCGAAGGCGAGAGGTGGGCGGAGCAGACCGACCCGGCCGGGAACGGTCACTTCGGCGCCATGCAGCACCACCCCATAGGGGACCCCCGTGCGCCGTTCGACCAGGGGTCCGATGGCGCCAAGCGGCCACGCCGGGTCGTACAACACCAGTTGCGGGTCGACGGCGGTGATGGCGTCGACGATCTCGCGAAAAACCCCAGGGACAGGAAGAAACGATCCCCGTTTCGAACGCAAGACGGGAAACCGCTGGGCCTGATCCCAGGCTTCGGCGCCTTCGAACGCGGTCGTGAGCACCGTGACTTCTCCGGCCGGAAGACGGCTCCACAACTCGCCCAGATAGCTCTGGATACCGCCCACCTTGGGGGGAAAGTCGTTGGTGACGAGCAGATGGCTCATGGCGTCGGGTTCGTTCCGCCGTCACGGCGCCGGACCAATTCGCCGGCCGCCCACTCGGCATGTCGTCGAACCATTGGGGAGCCGTCTCGCCGCCATCGGTCCACCGTCGCCACGACTTCGTCATCCCCGGGGTTCCCGACATTGCCGAGTACCACCAACGCGTTCCGGCGGAGGTAGTCGGGATCGCGATCGGGGATGTACCACCGGCCATAGGCGGCCAGAAGTTGTTCGTCCGTTGCGCCGAGGAGCCCGATCACATCGACCCCGCCCTCACTGGGACTCTCCACCGCAATGGATTCCTCACGATCGATGGGGCTCTCAGGGCCGACAGTTGCCGGGCGCACGGAAAGACGGCTGGGGGGACACACCTCCTGACAATCGTCGCACCCGTAGATGCGATCTCCGAGCGCGACTCGAAACGGCAGGGGGAAGTCTCCTCGTTGCTGCACCAGCCAGGCCAGACATCGGCGCGCGTCGACCACGCCCGGCGCCACGATGGCTCCGGTGGGACAACCAGTGAGGCAGCGCGTGCAGGCACCGCAGCCATCGGCCACCACTGGCGGTGCCTCGAGCACCAGCGGAGCGTCAGTAATCACGGTGCCGAGCACAAACCAACTCCCTCGCCCCGGCAACAACAGGTTGGCGTTCTTGCCGTACCAGCCGATGCCCGCTCGATACGCCGCCTCGCGGTCCACCAACGCGTTGGAGTCGGCTACCACCATCGCCTTCCAACCTTCGTCGCGCAGCGCGCCAGCCACCGATTCCAAGGCGGCGCGAAGCGGCGCGTAATGATCTTCGGTGGCGTAGCGGGCCACCCGAGCGGTAGGTCCTCGGGCGTGCGACGTGTCCGGACCGCCCACCTGGACATCCGTGGGGCCGGAAACGGCGTAACGCAGCGCCCCGACCACCAACGATCGGGCCCCGCGCAAGGTGGCCGACGGGTCGGTGGAACGGTCCGGATTCCGGTACGTGAACTCCATGCCGCCGTGCAGACCGGCCTGCTTTCGGGTGACCAAATCATCGTGCGTCGATAGAAAGGGGGCGGCCGTGGTGATCCCGACGGTTTCGAGCCCGGCCTGCTCGCCGAGCAAACGAACCCGATCGGCAAGCCACGTCAACGCGGCCTCGTCCATGCAGCGCTCCGCGGAGCGCTCCGCGGCCTCAGCAGAAGTAGGCGTCGACATCGCGAGCATCGTGGCATATCCCTCGGCGTCACGACACCCAACCCGACGCTCGACGAGGCGTCGAGGAACGATTGATCGGCACCTCAACGGGGGCGAGGCGGAGCCTGCGGTTGGGCGAAAGGCGGCTGTCGACCTGTCGTGGATTCCGTTGGGTGCTGGGGCCAATGTCGTTTGGATCACCGGGACGTTCTTTGAAGCGGCGTCGGCTCTCCTAGCGCGTCGGCCGCGGTGTGATCTCTACCATTCGGTGCTCGTCATCTCTGCGCCAGAAGGTCACTGTGTGATCGAGCAGGCGCCGGTTCCTGATCTGGATGGTGACCCGCGTGGTGTTGGGGCGGTAGGTCCAGTCCGAACGCGTTGGCTCGGCCGATTCCGACTCGTCCACTACGAGGTTCGGCGTTGACGTGAGGGCGAGATTCCCGACATCGATCAGGCCGTCAGCGGTCCGGTCAGGGTCAACGACGATGTGGATGTCGCCGGACGACTCCTTGAGCTGTTGCCGTCGATACCGACGCCCGTTTGGGGCCGTAACGAGCTCCCCGCGGGCGAAATGTGGACCTCGAACTCGGTTGTCGCCTGGGTCCTCGCTCGGGGCGGGGCACGTCGACATGATCGTGAGTCCGTCCACCGGCCAATGATCGAGCACCCCGATGGGGCGCGGGCCTCGCGGTCGCCGCACGAGGTCTCAGCTAGGCACACAGGACAAGCCGACCGCTCAAGACCTGGTAGCGCGCAGCAGCCGGCCACTTGGCACCCGGCTGTCAGAAACGCCACGTCGCCGTCGTGCCTCGTGCCAAACGTTCCCCGTCAGTCGGGCGACAAGGAACCGGATTTCTACCCGCCTTCGGCGTGCTCGCTTCGAAACCTGCACTCGATACGCGCCGTCCCGAGAACGCCCGCATAACTGGCGTTCTGCCCGTTCGCGGAACGTGGTTCGGGGACGCGCTCGGTCGTTGATATGCCCGTTCTGAGAGACCCACGGAGCCAGCGGGTCCATGGCACAATGTCGTCGAGGTGCGGGCTCCCGGGAGGGTGATCATGCAGTTCTCCATGAGATTCCGAACGTTGACGATCGGGGCCGCGTCGCTCGGTGGGGCCATGGGCTGCTCGGCGTCCGGTGGCGTAACCACCTCGGCATCGCCGGGCACCGCTGCTGGCACTCCGACGACACCTCTGCGCTCCGCGACGGTTGTCGCCACGTCACCGATAGCCGATGGCCGTATCGCGCCGGCGACGCCGGCACCAGGAACTCAGCCACCGTCGGAACCGACCTCGTCTTCAACGTCGATGGGCGCCACCACAAGTCTGTCCAGCCTGCCGCCGGTGACGGTGCCGACTTCGTTGGACTGCGGTGATGTGCAGGCCCTTCCTGACGCGGACAAGGCCAAGGCCTATGCGTGCTTCCACGAGGCGTTCTTAGCCGTGCGGGTAGGAGCGCACCTGACGAAACACGGAACCGGTATCGAGAGCGGTGGGGCCGCGACCCTGCGTTGGGAAGTGACGGCGCCAAGAACGATTCGGGCCGTCACATCAAGCTCCGACGTGAGCGGCCAGATCGACGTGTGCACAGCGATGAAGCCAGATTTCCTACATGGCTCGTGGTTCCCCAGCGATTGTCGAGTCACCTGACAGAACGGAGCGACGGCCCCAATCGTCGCTGCCGAGCTGCGATCGGCTCGCTTCCCGGCCGGGTTTCGGGGACGGCCTCGCCGCGCGTTCGGCCCGCTCTGATCCGCGAACAGGCTCACTTGCACCGTTGGTTCTGCTCGCCAGGCAGCGCGTTGGCGCTGCCCGTGCCTCAAGGGACCGAGGGACTATTCAGGAAATCGTCCGACGGCGTCGATGCCCGACGGTCCGACCCTCAGTACCTCGGTCGTGATCGGGTAGGGAGATTGGCGATACTCCCGTTGAACGACTTCGCCAAACCGGGCCAGGTGTTGAGCGTCTCGCTCGCTCAAGATGTAGATGAAATCTCGGCACGGAACCAGAGCCAGCACAGGCCACCCGATCTCCTGGACGTAGCCGTGGAACGAGGGAGCGAATATGACTGACGCCTTCAATGGTGAGTCAATCGGAACCATCCCCACCTTGAGTTCGCCGATATCTCCGACTTCGAGACCGCCGACGGCGAGCATTTGGTCGAGATTGGCGCCCGCCGTATGTCGGACCTCGTCGATCGAGACTCCCCACTCGCTCAGATGGCGGGGTGTAATCCATGTGACGAGGCCCCGGTCTGCAGTGGTCACCACCAGAACGCTTGTGACTGTTTCGGTCACCTCGGCGCGGATCGTGTCGCCGAACTCGCTGTCCGAGGGTTCGGCCGACCAGAAGATCGTTGTTCGGGCCGAGTTCCAGGTTGGCAACTCGGGGACAGGAATCGCCTGGTCAATGAACGACGAAACCCGGCCGTAGTCCGACTCCCCGCCGTCCAACCTCCGCTCAAGGTTCGAAAGGCTTATACACCTAGTTCCGGCGCCGTCGGTGATCTGATAACGCCCATCCTGGGCGACGACGAAGCTCATGCCTCTCCGATGGAGTTCATGCTCGAACAGCTCGTTTATCCTCGCCATGAAAGGATGAGAGTATCCCAACGGTGCGAGCCGCCCAGTTATCGTCCGTGTGCGCCCGAACCAAAGCGGCCCGCAGAAGACCGCTCGCTACAACCGGCGGACTGCTCGCTTGCGGAGCGTTGTTCGGTGACACCTCGGCTCGGGGTTCGGGGACACCGACTCACCACTCGTATTGGCTCACTCCTCGATGATGGTCGGCACCGACATGTCAGTCGTCAACGCCTCCAGTTTGCGCGCCGCTGCCCCGTCGATTTGGATGCTCGGCGATGTTGGCGTGTCTGGGTAGTAGGTGCCCGGGCCGTAGAACTGCCCGTAACGGACGATTTTCCCCGACGCGTTGAGCACCATCGCCTCAGTCGAGTTGCGGCCAGAGCCGTTCGATGAGCTGGCTCGAGCCACAGATCACGCAGATCTTCCTCTCGAAGGCGAATCGCCCCGCACCCAGGACATGGACCTTCCTCGCAATAGGGCAACGGGCACCAGGGCCGCGGTAGCTGAGTTCGCAACGAGGGCACACGACTTTCACGTGGCGACCTCGAAGGAACGGAACAACGAAGACAATGCCGATGCCGACAAGTCCCAGCACACCCATCAGATAGAAGGGGAGCGGACCTTCGTTGGCCGGCACGCTGACAGCCTGGCGATGAGTCGAACCGTCGGCGGCGACGCCGGCTCACCTGTCCGCGACATGGTGACAACGCACGCGCGTAGCCGGCGATCGGGACGCGGATCGCCGCCGACAAGGTGGGATACTGTCCGGAAGATCTGGGGCATTTCCGTCGATTTCTGGTAGCTCAACTCCGCCGTCGGTCCGGGCCCTTCCATTCACCCGGATTTCGTATTACGATAATCGGGTGTGGAGATCTATGACACGGCCCGCAAGCACGGCATCAGCGATGCCGACATCCTTCACGCAATCGCCCACGCAGTCGAGGTGGTCGACCTCGAACCGGACGCCGATCCACCGAAGGTCCTGGGCATTGGACCTGACATCGCCGCGAACCTGCTCGAGGTCATCTGGCTTGAGCTCGACGACGATCGGGACCTCGTGATCCACGCCATGCCGCTGCGCTCGATGTTCTTCTCGCTACTTCCCGACGAGGAGCTCCGCCCATGACCAAGCCCAAGTCCTACCGAACCAAGACCGGCCGGGTGCTCACCGACGCCGACATCGCCGCGCTCGCCACCGAAGCCGAGAGCACCACCTACGACGCCGAAACGCTCAAGACCCGGCAACGAGGCCGACCGGCCATGGGCACGGCGCCGGCCGAGGTCGTCCCGGTCCGTCTTGACCCCGAACTACGTGACGCCGTCGAAGCACGAGCCCGCCAGGAACACACGACGACCAGCGAGGTCATCCGGCGCGCCCTACGCGACTTCCTCGACGTCGCCTGACCCAGGAAACCAGCTGCCCCGAAGGCCTCGCCGGGCTTGTTGAGTGCGCAGAGAGCATCACGCTGCCGGCGTTCAGCCCGTCCGCAGGCCGCGGATCTGGGACGCGCGAACTGGCGCCCTTCCTCTCGCTCCGACGTGCAGGGCTCCGATGATGGAGTTCACGCCCGCCGCCATTATCAAGGACCTTCTCGACCCATTGATGATGAGCGACCTCGCCGACAAGTCGCCAACAGTGACCTTCGAACGACTTGCCGAAAACGGTGCTGCTGGACTTTGGCGGTCCCGATGCCGTCTTCACTCTCACGGTCGAGATGCAGCCACGCCCACCAACAACATCGCTGGGGTGACCATCCCGGCGAACTGCCGCGCGCAGCGCGGGAGCGGGGAAACCATCGTTCCGGGGTGCCCTCTTGGCTGCTTGACACACCCCGGTGATCGGTCTGGGTCTGGAGTGCAACTCGAGCGAAGGCCGTCGGGATCTCACGACCGACGCCATGAAGGAAGTCACACAGAGGCTCACCGCGAAGTACCCAGTGAGAGTCCATGCGGTGCGATACGACGAAAACGCGTACGAAGTCGACGGCTTCATCGTCTGGACTGGACCCGTGGACACCATCCTCGGCAACGAGTGGCACGGGCCGGTGTTGTATGTCCCCGTGCGTAAGCGCCGAACGCGGCGTCGAACGCGACCCTTTCGACAATCTCATCGTGAATGGGTCGAGGTTCAGCCGGTTGCGGAGGCAGCGGCGGCGGTCGGTCGTGCAGCTCGGGGCGAGCCGAGCCCACACGCGACCGATGTCGAGCCCTTGCATGGTTAGCCGGGCGGGCATAACAACGGCCATCACCCGTATACCCGCGGTCCCGTAGGGCCGATAGGGGACGGTTTCAAAATCTCAATCTGTCTTGCCTTTCGGTGGGCCGTCGAGGAGTCCGGCGAGTCCACAAGCGACCGTCCGCGCTCGAACCTCCGTGTTCAGCGCCATGCAGAGATCGGGGTCAACCGGCGGGGCGACGTTCCAGGCGCAACGCGGGAACGAGACCGACGTCGACCATGGTGCGCATGACAAGTGCCTCGGTGGCATCAAGCACCACTCCCCCGCCTCCCGCCGCTTGTGGGGGGCTGCAAAGAAACGTGACGATGCAGTCGTCGCACGCGTTCGTGTGTTGCATGGTGCAACGGTCACAGTCGATGCGCAACACACCGTCGTTCCCGTCGGGGGTCCACCCGTTGTTGGCTCCGCTCATGGTGCCGGTCCTCCAAAATAGTTTTCGGTCGATTACTCCGCCCCGTTCGACACTACGCAGGGGGTATGACAGTTATGCCGGCGTGCCGCACTGTTTCACCCACGTGGGCTCCTAGGATCTGGCCATGTCGACTCCCCGAGTGTTCCGTCAGGAGCCCTATCCCGTCCCGCCTGGTGCCACCGAGATTTTGTTGGTGCGTCACGGCGCATCGGAGCCGGCGGTAGAAGGGATGACGTTCCCCTTGGCCGACGGCCACGGTGACCCCGCACTCTCGGATGTGGGAAAAATGCAGGCCGAGCAAGTGGGTGAACGTCTGGCGGGAGAACGAATCGACGCCATCTACGTCACCTCGCTTCGTCGGACCCATGAAACCGCGGCGCCATTGGCCACACGTCTCGGGCTCACGCCTGTGGTCGAACGCGAGCTGCGCGAAGTGCATCTTGGCGACTGGGAAGGCGGGCTTGTTCGGGCCAAGATGGCCGATCAGGATCCCGTCGCAGTCTCGGTGTTCGCCGAACAGCGGTGGGAGCTCATCCCGGGGGCCGAGCCGGCCGAGGTTTTTGCCGAGCGGGTCACCGCCGGCATTACCCGCATCGCGGCGGCACACCCTGATGGTCGAGTGGCAGTGTTTGCCCATGGCGCGTCGATCGGTGAGGTACTCCGGATCGCGACGGGAAGCGAACCGTTTGCCCTGCTCGGCGCCGACAACGCATCCATCTCCGTGCTTGTGGTCCACGGCGAGCGGTGGCGTTTGCGTCGGTTCAACGACATCACCCACCTGCATGCCGACGTGGTCGCGCGCCCGACCGACTGACGCTCTTCGGTTGTTTGCATTCCCCCGGTCAGGCCACGCTCCGCAATCCGCCCGCCCCCGGCCGTTTCACTCGACCCAGGCCGCTTCACTCGACGGTGATCTCGCCCTTCATTGATTCGTGGATCGCACAGAAGAACGGGTGGGAGCCGACCTTCAGCGCCGGAGACGTGCCGTTGGCCCCGCCCGCCACGGTAAAGGCGAAACCGCCATCGACGCTCTTTTCGGGAGTGCCTTCCGTGGGCTCGTGCTTCACCGTGTCCTTATTGGTGAACTTCACACCCTCGCCGGCCTTCACCTTCACCTTGTCCGGGGTGAAGACGTTCTTCTCCGCAGTGACTTCGCTGCCAGCGGCGGCTGGCCCGGCCGGCTTCGTCGTGGAGACACCGACGCCGGCACCAGCGGTCGTAGCCGACCCCGGTGAGGCAACCGGCTTCTCGTCGGCTTTTGAGCACGCCGGCACCACCAACACCGGCAGAGCAATCACAAACAACGCGATTCGGCGCATAGCCATAACGTTTCTCCCCGAGAATTGTCCCCCGAATTACGGGGCAAGTTCAGAATGCCACGCGAACCACCACTCGCTCGGGATCCCCCACCGGCTCGGCAGGCAACCCGTCAACCGAGCACCGTTCCCAAGATGCTCACGAAACTCACCATCTCCCCCGGGTAACCCCCGAGGTTGTGCACCAGCCCGTAAGGCCGAGTTGGATCGAGCGCAATCTGACGGTCCTCGCCTGCTTGGCCTCGCAGTTGGAGCCAGTTCTCGAAGTGCATACGCAACCCGCTGGCGCCAACAGGATGACCAAAACTCTTGAGGCCCCCATCGGGATTCACCGGCAACTCGCCGTGGAGGTCGAACACACCCGCTTCGATGTCTTGCCAGCCCTCCCCCCGGGCGGAAAAGCCAAGGTCCTCCATCAGCACCAATTCTGTCGGGGTGAAGCAGTCGTGCACCTCGGCCATCAAGATCTCACGTCGAGGATCTGTCACTCCCGCCTGGGCATAGGCACCGGCGGCGCATACCGCCACCTCGGGGAAGGTGGTGTAGTCGTAGTGCCGATCGTTGAGACCGCTTCCGTTCCCCGCCACGAACGACAGGGCCTTGATGTAGAGCGGTGAGTCGGTGTACCGGTGGGCGTCCTCGGCTCGCACCACAATCGCCGCCGCCGCACCGTCGGCCACGCCGGCACAGTCGAACACGCCGAGTTGGCCGGCCACGGGCATTGCCTTGCAGATGGTGTCGATGTCCATTTCTTTGCGGAACTGCGCCCGAGGATTGCGGGCCCCGTTGGCGTGATTTTTTGAGGCGATCCGCGCCAGGGTGCGCTTCAGGATTGCCGGGTCGACGCCGTAGCGGTGGGCGTAGGCCGGCGCCACGAGACTGAACATCGCTGCCGCGGTAAGGGTTCGGTTGGTGCCGTCATTTGGAATGGGGAAGGCGTTGAGACCCTGAAAGCCCGAGTCCTTTACCTTCTCGACACCGATCGCCATGGCGACGTCGTAGGCGCCCGACGCCACGGCGTATGCCGCCTGTCGCAGCGCTTCGCTCCCGCTGGCGCAGTAGTTCTCCACGCGCGTGACGGGCTTGTTGTCGAGCTTCAACGGTGCGGATGCCGTGATGCCGCTCATCCCCGTTTGGGCCGTTCCGAGCCAGTATGCGTCGATGTCGGCCTTGGCGAGGGGGGTGGTGGCCAACGTGTCGTTGAAGGCATCGATCAGCAGGTCGTCAGCGCCCTTGTCCCAGTGTTCGCGGAACGGCGTGCAGCCCATTCCCACGATTGCCACCTTGTCCTTGATGCCATGACTGGCCATGTGTTGTGCCTCGCTACTTCTTCGGGGAAACGGACGTCTTGCCCACGAACACCATCACCGATGGAATACCGGACGGAAGATCGAGAAGTACCTTGCGGGCACGTCCGATCGATGGTGGGTGACCGCCGGGTTCAACGGATCGGCACGGCTTTCCAGAAGTAGTTCTGTATGCCGTCGGACTGGTTCAAACGTCGGAAGGTCATGCGCACAC
>JANOSD010000077.1:0-5401 GCA_031415655.1 Actinomycetes bacterium | reverse complement strand
ATAAGTTCACCGTCAGGCTCAACCAACTCAGACTCAAACAACCGAACATCACCAGCGAAATCGTCCATTCCCTATTCTCTAATATCCAGACACAAATCGCGAATCGAGAACCCAATAATCTTTACTGGGACACGCTCCTAGTCACGTACGCGTTCCACGGAACGATCGGCTTGCCGAACGCCGCTATCCCGGTGTTGATCTCTGCCGCTTTGACGGGGTCAGATCCGGCCTTGCCAACACCGGTGTACACATCAACGAATACCACACACGTCGTGGGACTGAACGTGGCCGTCATCGTCTGTAGCGCCGCAATCGTGGTGGCTGCTGGCGCAGCGTCGAACGCATCGAACGTGCCGAGACTGATCACCACGGTATCGGGAGAAGCGTCAGCAAGCGCTTGGGCGACAGGTTGCACTTGTGTTGCCGCCGACCAGCTCACATCACCAATACGCACCGAATAACCCGGGTCGAGCGCAGCGTGAAGTTCAACGAGCGACTGTGAGGTAACCTCGTCGCCCAAGATTGCGACCTTTTCTGTTCCGCTTCCCGAGTATCCCGGCTCCAGATTGCATCCCACCGCAACCGAGACAACCGAGATGCACAACGCTATCGAGATTGCCGCAGGTCGGTGACCCGCCTTCGGGCGAAAGGTGTGTTTCACTCGGGGCTCGACTGCAGACATCTGGTCGGTTTCGACACCTACGCGTTCGGGACAAGGCGAACCGGATCACCCTTGATGGCCACTGTCCACGTGGTGCGGTCGGAACTAACCCCACCGACACCCACCGTGTAGCGGATCTTCCACCAGGTCAGCGATCCGTACAGAGCGGCATAATTCAGTGGAAGTGTGAATTTCAGGCGGAGGTGACGGTCGCTGTATTTGCCGTCCTGGCTCAGATTGGCGAATGCCTTA
The DNA here is from genome assembly GCA_031415655.1 of Actinomycetes bacterium. GTDB lineage: Bacteria > Actinomycetota > Acidimicrobiia > Acidimicrobiales > Acidimicrobilacustridaceae > JAKOVR01. The sequence goes on along the minus strand of JANOSD010000077.1, from coordinate 4,488 downwards.
GCGCCGGTGCCGGAAACATCGACGACAGAAAGGTTCCATGGGCCGTATCCTCCTGCTGGAGCTGTTTCTCCCGTTGTGCATGATCCGCTTTCTGAACGGTACGTGGCGTCCTTGCACCCTATTTCGGCCTCAACCGTCTGCGCGACCGTTCCGACTGGAGGGATTAGTTCAATAGTGTTCGCACCTTCCGCGGGGTCGAATAGCTCCACGGTCATTACCTTCCCGGCGTGTTCAGCGCCTACGCTGGCCAGAAAGAACGTCGGCGACCCAGTAATGTTGGCTCGAATGCCCATGTGCCGGAGCGCAAAGACCTTCGGACAAGCGGCCGAGGAGGGATTGGCCGGTGTCGCTGCCGACGCATCCGCGGTGCAACGAGTGAATCCGGCGGGTTGGGAGGCCCGCAGGGCGAAATGCATGTGGCCGCCGGCGGTAATACCTGTTCCGGGCGGGGTTCCCGGGGGCACGAGCGGATTGACTTGGATGTAGTACACCGCACCCGCCGTCGGATTGGTGACCGTCGCCAAATCGATCCAGTTACCGGCGGTGCCGTCGGTCGAACATCCGGGAGTAGCATTCGTGAGGTCGACGGTATTGAGCACCGTAGCGACGAGTGGATCGTTGGAGTTCTTGTCGCGGAACCGGATGCGTTGCGTCCCATACCAATCGCTGCTTGACGAGCAGCCGAACCGGAATTGCACCTTGTAATTTCCCGTGATCGGCGCCGCAAACTCTACGGCGTAGAAGTAGCCATCCGGGCTGTACTCCGGATTGGCTCTGACATACGCCGGATTCCCAGGAACACAGCTACGCGTTGCGCCCGCGCCATCGTTGTCGGCGCGGCTTGCGATGCGATCACCTCGCTCCATACCCGTACAATAGTCAGAGATTGCCAGGTGGATATTTTCTGGCTCCGTACCGAACATCGTGTGGGTGCCAAGGTAATTGCGGGGGCTTCCCATCGGGACCGGCTTGATGCGTTCGGCCGTTCCCCGTCGCATGATGTCGACGCCAGACGGCTTGAACAACTTGCTGAAATACTGCGTGGCCTTCGTATCTTGCACGTCAACTTCGTACTTCGTCGTAGACCCCAGTTGTGGTTGGGTTACGACGGCCATATTCGTGGCCGGCGTGCACGATGCCGGTATGGTGACGGTGCTGGCGGACGTGCAGATACCGTTCTTGATCAACGACTGTATCGCCGCTTGTTTGGCCTTCCCTGTGTCGGGTAGGAGCGGGGCAGCAGCAAGCGATGCCGAGTCGGCGGCGCGTTGCAGCTTTCGTGCTTGCGAGTACCACGCTCCGAGATCTACCGAGAACGAGGTGAACGCCAGAAGCGGGATGATCATCAAGGCGGTGACGGCGAGAACCCAGCCTTGATCGCCGTGAAGCTCACCGCCTTGATCGGCATACAAGCGCACGCCATCAGAAGTTCTGGGTGCGCCTTTGGACGTGTCGGAGGAATTGGGCTTGCGAGTCATATCAACCGCCAATGTAGGAGGGTTCGAGCCGGTAGACGGCCCCTCGGGACATCTTGAGGGAGCCACCTGGTACAAACTTGGTAAGCGACGTGAATTTGATTTCGACCCAAAGGCCAACCCAATCGCCGGCACCATCGGTGTTGCTTCGGGCCAGCGGGCACCAGTTGGAGTCCCATGAACTCGTGCAGGTGGTAGCCGTCGAAGATCCAGCGGGGAATCCGACCAGCGACGTGGTGTTTACCTGGGCTCGTGAGTAAATGTTGCACGAGCCGCTAACACCATTCGCGGCGGTGCTGGCATAGCCTGGAGTTACCGACGTACACGGACCGGGAGGAACGGCGCTCGTTGAGGTGTTGGCGTTCCAGACCACCGCTCGCTCAATCGTGGTGTTGCGCATACCAGAAAGGCCCGAAGACAATGCCTGCAAGCCTTGGTAGTCGGCCAAGCGAGCTTTTTGCTGCTGACCAATCGTTCGAGCCGAGATAAGCAGGGTCGATTCGAGTTGGTTCACCTGCGAGTAGGCCAAGCCGTACTCCACGACGCTCACGAAGAGAAAGATGAGGATGGGAAGGGCGATCGCAAGTTCAACGACAGCACCTCCCGAGTCCCCATGGAGGCGGCGCAGTGGCGGATGGGAAGAAGGGACGGTCTTCGAAGTGTTCAACTGAGTTCCCCCGGTTCAATCCTCTGGATGTTGGCTTGCTCGAGGGTGAAGGTGGATCCAAACAGCTTGGTTGGCATTGGCCGAACCAACTTCACGTAGACACCCACATACTCGATGTCGGCGTTCTTCGGACCATTCTTGCGAGTAACTGGGTTCCAACCGCAGGCCTTGCCGACGCCAGCGACACACTTGAAATAGGCGCTATTGGCGTTCTGCACTTCCCGAAAGGCGTCGGTTGGAGGGTAAACATTGCACTTCGCTGCCGTAGACGAGACAGAATTGTCGCGACATGTTGGAGGCACCTGCTTGATGGGAGTACCCGCGTCAGCCGATGCTCCCTTGTAGATAATAACCTTGGATACCCAAGCTGCGGGCACCGCAGCGAGGTTCTGACGCAAAAGGTTCATCATCGTGTAGTCCGCGGTATCGCCGGAACTCGTGACTCCACCACCCTGAATCGCACCAAACTTGGCGGAGTCGGCGATGGCATCTCCGAGCGTCAGCAGGTCGCGAAAGATCAATCCGTATTCCATAATGCCGAGCACGATGAACATAAAGAACGGAGCGACGATTGCGGTCTCCATTATCGCGGCACCGGCATCGCCTCGACAGCGTGAACGAGCGGGGGTTGGGGCGGTCGGGGAGGTTCTCATGGGAGTGTGGGTCCGACCTGCTTCAAGGTGACGGCAAAACTTGCTGGAGGCGGGGTGGTGTCGGTTGAGACCACCTGCATGGTTACTTTCGAGACGTCGGTGTAGCCCGTACGGAATACGATCGTGCACTTGCCAGCGGCATCGGTCGTGCAGGTACGCGAGCTGGAATATCCGCCGACAGGCAATCCGGGCGCAAACTGCGTCACGGTGATCGTCATCGTGGTGCCGGTCGCCACCGGAACTCCACCTTGGTTGAGCCACACCGAATAGGTGACGTCCTCATACGCTCCGACCGGCACGAAAGAGATCGCCGGAACGTTGGCGCCTGTGCCCCAAGCCGGGACCGGAGGAGGAGGAGGAGGAGGCGGAGGAGGAGGAGGCGGAGGCGGCGGTGTCAGCGTGGTCGAGGTGGTGAGCACGGGGATTTGGCAGGTCACGGGTGGCGGGCGCCGAGAAACACAATCAGCTTGGTTGGCCACCTGTTTCGCTCCTTGGGTGCGCAGGTACTGCGACGCTCCCAACGACCCAACGGCGAGAAAGACGAAGACGAGCGAATACTCCACCAAGGTGGCGCCTCGCTCTCCGAGAATGCGGTGCCGGGGCACCGAACGCTGCTTCTCCATGATGATCTCCTCCGCTAACGCCTCGGGGTCGATCCAGATGCAAACCGAGGAGCCGAGTTAGTTGTACCACAGCGTGTACGTACGTACAAGACTTTCGAGGAAGAAATGTACGTACGGAGGAAAATTCTTGGCCAACGTCAATGCCTTGCGACGCCGAACGCGACCGGCGGCGTGCCTCCGGGCTTGCGTCGGATGTCAGCTCGACGGGTTGTCAGATCGATGGTGCGTTGATGGTGAGCCGAGGGGACCACCTTACGGACGCACACTCGCCTACTTCACCCCTGGGCACTCGCCGACGCAACGGCTGCCTGGGTATCGCGCTAATTTCCGACCAGTCACCCCGATACACGGGTGGGACAAGGGCGATGTTGGCCGAGCCGTAGTACGCCGGCAATTGGCCGATCCGTATTACGCCGGCAACACGTCGACGAGCTTGCGGCCCTTACGGGAACCGAACTTCACTTTGCCGGGAGCGAGGGCGAACAACGTGTCGTCGCCACCTCGTCCCACGTTCTCGCCAGGGTGAATCCGGGTACCGCGTTGGCGCACGATGATCGTGCCGGGAAGCACTTCTTGGCCGTCGAACCGTTTCACGCCGAGGCGTTTGCTCTCCGAATCGCGGCCGTTCTTGGTTGAACCTGCACCTTTAGTCTTTGACATGACAGTTCCTAGGCGGTGGCGATCGAGGTGATCTCGATGAGATCGTACTTCTGGCGGTGGCCCCAACGGGTGCGCTGGTTGGCCTTGGCTTTGTAGGTGAATCCGGTGATTTTCGGGCCCTTGGCAGCTCCGACGACCTTGGCCGACACCGAGGCGCCAGCGAGCTGGGCCGGACTGGCCAGCACGGTGGGCCCGTTCACCACCAAAAGGGGCTCGAACTGGACGGCTGCGTCGTCGTCGGCAGCGTCGAGGCCGAGCAGCTCAACGTTGAGACGTTGGCCTTCTTCGACTCGATACTGCTTCCCACCGGTGCGGATCACGGCATACATAGGTCCGCAACCTTACCGATTCGGGCCAACCCCACCAAACCCCACCCCCGACCTCGCGTTTTGGTAGGGGAGACGCATCAG
>JANOSD010000076.1:0-36881 GCA_031415655.1 Actinomycetes bacterium | reverse complement strand
CTGGTCACCAACCGCACCGACAGATCAGCAAACCACGGGTCACGCACCCAACAGAACTACCACCCCACCATCACCCAAAGCCAGTCCGCCCACAAAACCGCAGGTCACAACCCACATCAACCGACTTTGCAAAGGCCCTGGCTGGGGGGTTGACTTGGTGGTCCACCGCAACGGCAATTCGGGGTCAGCAGGAGTACGTGGATCCACAGGAATCTCCTACGCCGCCGCCAAACCCAGATCGAGATCAACTGGTTCATTCCCGTGTTCGTGTTCGCCGTCTGTGTTCGTGAGGTTGCGGTGGTGATGGTGCTCTTTGGTTCGAGGGTGCTTCGCTCGTATCGTTCGTGGCAAGGGCCGGCCGCCCCGGGCCGTGACACCGTCGGCCGTGAACTGGTCGTCGACGATCGTGGCGGCACTGGCTACCGCATCGAACCCGGCACCCTCCGAGCGGCCGCCCAAAGGCACCGCGAAAGGCCCTCTTGGTTTGCGCCGTCGTCACGTATCGGCCAACCCCTCGTTGTCGCAAGGAGATACACTTTCGACCGTGGCCAGCCCTCGAGGCGCTATGCCGTGGCCACCCTCTCGGTCGTTTCTCACGCAACACGTGGACTTGCCCGACGAGAGGCACACGAACTACAAAAGGTTCAGTGTCGAACCCTTGTGATGGGAATCACAAGGTTGTCATTCAGCCCTACGATGAGGACGGCGACCCCGGGACCATGAGCCAGACGATCTCACAGGTGAACGCACTCGAGGTACTCCTTCGACAAAGCGACTGCCCATCGATCGCAGTGAGTTTCAGCGATGTTGTGAGCGACGCAGACCTTGTTGATGCCAAAGACGACGGGCTTGACGTGGCCGAGCTTCGCATCGACCGGTTCGGGTCGCATGGGGTGGACCATGTCGTCGGGCACGTCCGCCGGTTCGCAGCGTTCCCCACCATCGCGACGATCCGGACGGAGGCCGAGGGTGGTGAGTGGACAGGACTTGACGCAGACCGACTGGAGCTGTTTCGGGCGGTCATGGCTGAGGTCGACGGCATCGACATCGAGTTGTCCTCCTCGTCGATCCTTCCCGAGGTCGTAGACGCAGCGAAGGCGCTCGACAAGGTCGTCATCATCTCCAACCACAATTTCGACCACACTCCCTCGGAGCTAGAACTTCTCGCGATGGCGACGGAGGCGAAGGCGCTGGGCGCCGATCTGGTCAAGTTGTCGGCGATGGCGAAGTCATTCGCCGACTTGACGACACTCGCTGAGTTCACGATTCACCACGCTCATCTGGGCCTGATCGTGATTGCCATGGGCGCTCACGGAAGCCTGTCACGAGTTCAGTTCCCGGCGTTTGGTTCTCGGCTCACGTACGCATGGTCATCAGGCAAGCCCGTGTCCGGACAGCTGAAGTTCGACGAGACCTTCGACGCTCTACGCCGGTTCTACCCGGCGTTCAACGAGAAGAAGATCGTGGAGCTGCAGATCATCGAGCCATAGTGAGTGTCGGCCACCGACGCGTTCCGTTCGATCAACATCGCTCCACGGATGCGCTGCGGACGCCGCCGAGGTGCTCAAAGTCGATCGCCCCGATCATCGTCCGAATCTCCTGAATGCGGCCCGGTGCCTTTCCGTCCTGCGCGACCCGAACGTCTGGCGATGCCACGCCAGGTGGCGCGGACCACCGTCGGCGTGGTTGGTGGTTCGATGCCGGCGTCGTGATGCGCATGACCGATCGACACCAGACGCTGGTGCAACGTCGACACCGTCGTCACGCCGGCGCCATATCGGGAAGAAACCGGCGACCGTCGCTGGAGCGGCCGGGAGCGGCCGTAGGTTGTGCCCGTCGAACCAGGTGGCGAAGCACAGGCAGTCGTTGGCGTAGGCCCGGATCGTGGCCGGCGCCCTCGATTTGTCGATGTACCCGGCTGGCCACATCGGCCAGGCCGAGCCATTCCATGCTGACCGTCGCCAGTGTTTACCTCTCGACCGTGTGCCCTGCGGGATCGGCCGGTGATTCGATGTGTTCACGTCGACGCCTCCTGTTGGGACCGGCCGGGCCCGGGAGGTTGGCCTCGCCGAGCCTTTTCGATGAAGGCACAGCGAGTGCCCTTCAAGAATCGCATCCCCGTGACCATGCCCACACCCAATGGCTCGAGCGTCGCGCCGGACCTTGACCTGTCGGACTTACCACACCCGATCGAGCCGACCCGACCCGACCCCTGGTGCTCGGACGGGCCAGTATCGACGACAGCGGCGTGTAGTCGGTGTGCCTTTCGATTGAGAACCTGGGGCTGGCCGCGACAGTGGAGCACCTCTGCGTCGGCTCGGTGTCGTTCTACGGCGGACCGTTCCTTCAACACCTGCCCGCCCATGTTCGCCCAGTGGCCTGGCTCTGCGTGGGCCCCGTCCAAACGATCGCGGACACACCAGACCGCGAACGGCTCGGTCTGCGATCCCGTCGGCCACCCGCCGCGGTAAACCACCACCGTTGGGGTGGCCCTCCGGCTGGTCCTGCACAGGGCGAACCGTCCCGACCAACTTCGGGGATTCGGAAATATGGCAGGAGCAACGACCGTTGGTGAGGTGGAGTGGCTCTCGCTCGTGGGTGCCACGTGCGAGAACCGGAAGGCGGGCGGAGAGTTGGACTGCCGACGTCGATCGCCGACCGAGTCGGCGAGATGCCATTCTGCGAGGACAGCACCGCCCTCATCGGGTACGGCTTCGTTGAAGCGCGAACCCTCTGATCCAGGCAAAAACGCTCGCCGATGGCGGCACTGTACTGGCCGAACCGGCCGGGCTCACTCCAGATTCCAGGACTCCTGACATAGCGCACTGAGGGGGCGGGTTTGTTGGGTTTTTGTGCTGGGTATCCACCCTCTTTCGCCTCAGATCAGGCATAATTAGCGCATGGTATTACGAGGCTCAGTTGTTGGGGTGCGGGGCGCAGCGGTGGGCAAGGCTTGCCCGTTGCCGTTGCTGTTGCCGCCGGTGGGGTCTTCGCCTGTGGTGGCTGGGATCGACCTGATGGGCTCGTTGAGCGGCGGCGGCGGGGTGTTCGTGTGGGGGATGCCGGTCTGGTTCTGGGGTCCCGACGATGTGGTGGGGTTCCGGTTGGCAGCGGTTCAGTTGGTGGAGACACGCTCGGCGAAACCGGGACCGGTCGCGGTGGCGTTCGATGTGGATGGGGTGACGCTGTACCGGTGGCGTGCGCGTTACAAGGCCTACGGCCTAGCCGGGTTGGTTCCGGCCAAGCGGGGTCCGAAAGGACCGTCGCTCATTGATGAGAATGTGAAGGAAACGATCAGGGACATGTCGAGCGAAGGTCGCAACGGCGCCGAGATCGCCCGGACGGTCGGGGTGTCAGAACGGTCGGTTCTCCGGGTGACGGGCTCGACACCCAAGTCAGGCAACCCCGCCGCCGTCGACCCCGCTGTCGACCCCGCTGTCGACCCCGCGGTCGACGATGACCGCGGCGCACCCCGAGCCGACCCGACTGAGGGCCACGACGATGAGGGCCCCGTCGAAGAGGGCCACGTCGAAGAGGGGCGGCACGAAGACGAGTTGGTTGCCTTGGCTCGCCCGGTTCGGCGCGACGCTGAGCGTCGGGCGGCGCGCTGTGGTGAGCTAGCGGGGGCGGCACCGGTGATCTGTCAAGGGGCCGGTCTGCCGTTGGCGGGGGCGTTGGTGATCCTGCCGGCGTTGGCGGTGACTGGACTGCTCGACACGTTCGACGCCGTGTACGGGCGGGGCCGGGCCGCGTTCTACTCGGCCCGGTCCCTGGTCCTGGCGTTGGCGTTCGCGGCGTTGCTGGGCGAACCAAGGGTGGAGGGGTTCACCCGGTTGAACCCGACCGATGGGGGGTGTAAAAGGGTTTGTGTAAGGGGGATCCACCAGTGAGCTTGCTGAGCCTTGGAGGCTTGGTGAACGAAGGAGGAAACCACAATGACTATGACCGATGAAACGACAACGACGACCGCTTCGGGCGGTGAACTGGAAGGAGGTGAGTCACCCTCACGTCGGCGACGCAAGCTGGCGCCGGGAGACACCCTTGAGCGCGCTGGGGTGCTGCCTGACATGGTCGACATGTTGATGGCCAAAGCTGACGCTGACGGGCTGCGTCTGGTGGGCCCTGACGGGGTCCTGGCGCAGCTGACGAAGATGCTGATGGAAAGAGCGATCGACGAGGAACTCACTGACCATCTCGGGTACGAACGCGGCGACCAGACCGGCCGCGGGTCAGGGAACTCCCGGAACGGAACCACCGCCAAAACCGTCCAGACCGAGCTCGGCCCGGTCGACTTGGAGCTGGCCCGGGACCGGAACGGGACGTTCGAACCGAAACTGATCCCGAAGGGCTCCCGACGTCTCGCAGGGTTCAACGATCAGATCATCGCGTTGTACGCCGGCGGGATGACCGTACGAGACATCACCCGGCACCTCAAGAAAATGTACGGCACGGACGTGTCCGCGGAGTTGATCAGCCGGGTCACCGACGGGATCGTTGCTGAGCTCAACGAGTGGCAGGGCCGGGCCCTCGACGCTGTGTACCCAATCGTGTACATCGACGCGTTGGTGATCAAGGTCCGCCAGAACGGCACCGTGATCAATAAGGCCTGTTACTTGGCTATCGGCGTTGATGTGGAGGGCCGCAAACAGATCCTGGGGTTGTGGCTCGGCGACGGCGACGAAGGCGCCAAGTTCTGGCTGGTGGTGCTCACCGAGCTCCGCACCCGCGGTGTCACCGACGTGATCTTCGTGTGCTGCGACGGCCTCAAAGGCCTCCCCGCGGCGATCGAAACGACGTGGCCTCAAGCGATCGTGCAGACCTGTGTTGTCCATCTGCTGCGCAACGCGTTCAAGTTCTGTTCGTACAAGGACCGCAAGGCAATCGCCAAGGCCCTCAAGCCGATCTACACCGCTCTCAACGAAGCCGCTGCCGCTGACGCTCTCGACGACTTCGAACTCGAGTGGGGTGACCGTTACCCCGGCATCATCAAGTTGTGGCGGTCCAACTGGGAGAGGTTCGCCCCGTTCCTTGACTACCCGCCCGAGATCCGCAAGATCATCTACACCACCAACGCGATCGAGTCCGTGAACTACCAGCTCCGCAAAGTGTCCAAGAACCGAGGGCACTTCCCCGACGACGCCGCAGCCCTGAAACTGATGCGTCTCGTCGCCCGGGATATCTCCACCACCCGCGGTGGCACATCCGGGACCGGCACCGCCGGCTGGCATCGGGCTCTCAACGCGTTCGAGATTCACTTCCCCGGCCGGCTCGGGATCGTATGAACGCCACCACCGCCATCCCGTCGCGTAACGATGATGTAACGATGACCTGCCCGGTGTGCACCGCCATGTTCACCCCGACCGGGCGCCGCAAATACTGCTCGGACTCCTGCCGGGTCGCCGCCTACCGGCGTCGACACCAACCGGCACCTCCACCGACGGTCATCCCACCCGCCCGGCAACGCAAAGCCGTCACGATCTACCAATGCCCCGACTGTCAAGAACTCGCCCTCGGAGAACAATTCTGCAACGACTGCGGAACCTTCATGCGTCGAGTCGGATGGGGCGGCGAATGCCCCCACTGCTTCGAACCAGTGGGCATTGACGAGCTTCTCAACACCTGAAACCGCCACACACCGCGGCCGGACCCCACAAACCCCCCGGCCGCCGAAACCCCACCCCTGACCACCCCACCAACCCGACCAACATCAACCCAACAGATTCTCCTTACACAAAACACTTGACAGGCTCGACCGATGTCGGCCGGCTCATCGGCTTGGATCGCGCTCCGGAGGTCAAGACGTTCCGGGTCCGCATCGCTGAACTCGCCAGGCAGGGCCTGTCAGGCGAGCTGATCGAAGGCCTCGCCCGTATCCATGTCGCTGCGCACCCCGACACGGTCGGGATCTTCTACGTCGATGGTCACGTCCGCGCGTATCACGGCACTGCGACCATTCCAAAGCATCACGTCGCCCGGATACGTATAGCTATGCCGGCGGAGGAAGACGTGTGGGTCGCCGACAGCAACGGTGACGGGCTCCTCGTGTGGCAGGCCGACCCGGGCGACTCCCTTGTCGGGGCGCTGCTGCGCGCCGTCACCGAACTGCGCCACATGGTCGGTCCCGACGCCCGCCCCACAATCGCGTTCGATCGGGGCGGCTGGTCCCCGGCCCTGTTCGCCACCCTCACAGACGACGACCATCACTTCGACATCCTCACCTACCGCAAAGGCAAGTGCCCCGCCGAACCGCGGTCAAGTTTCCAACCCCACACCTTCACCGACACCGCCGGGATCGAACACCACTACCTCCTCGCGCAGCGCAACGTCCGGATCGGCTGGACCGACAAGAAGACAAAGAAGCGCCGCTACTTCGCGTGCCGTCAAATCACCCGACTCGACCCCGCCACCGGCCACCAAACCCAGATCGTCACCAGCCGCACCGACCCCGACCCCGCCACCATCGCGCACGCCATGTTCTCGCGGTGGCGGCAAGAAAACTTCTTTCGATACATGCGCGCCCACTACGGACTCGACGCCCTCGACGCTTACGACACCGTCGGCGACAACCCTGACCGGCTCGTACCCAACCCGGCCCGCAAGAACGCCGACAAGGAACTCGCCGCTGCCCGCGCCGCCCTCACCGCCGCGCAAGCAACCCAAGGCCGAGCCGCGTTCAACGGTGGCCGCACCAGCGCCGCCGCCAAAGAACTCGCCGCCGCGCACATCACCGCGCAAGCCGACATCGACACGCTCGCTGCCGCCACCAAGAAAATCCCCGCCAAGATCCGTATCGGTGACCTCCGCCCCGAAGCCGCCCGACTCGACCCCGAACGCAAACGAATCCACGACGCCGTCCGCACCGCCACCTACAACGCCGAATCCGCGCTCGCCCGAGCCCTCACCCCCCACTACCGGCGCAGCGCCGACGAAGCCCGCAGCCTCATCCGCGAGATCGCCCACACCGCCGCTGACCTCCAAATCATCGGCAACGAACTCCACGTCCGCATCCACCCCCTCTCCGCCCCCCGCCGAACCCGCGCGCTCCAAACGCTCTGCCACGACCTCAACACCACCGACACCCTCTACCCCGGCACCAACCTCACCCTCCGCTACAGCACCCACCCCCACCCCTGAACCATGCAACAACCCCCAACCGCTACACCAGGAGTCCTGGAATCGGCGTGCGTGTCAGTCGGCTCGGTCACAAGAAGTTGTTCGGTTCGGGCCTGCAACGAAAGCGGCTGAGCCACAGGTGTCGTTCCGTGTCGGCAGTTGTGGGCTTGCGGTCGATGATGAAGAGCAATTGGATTTACTGGAGGCTTGAGGTTCGCGAGTTGGCGAGCGAGTACGAGTTCCCGGGTGATGGTGTGCCGACGGTGATGGTGTGCCGACGGTGAAGGTGTCGACGGTGAAGGCGTTGGAGGGCGACACCGATGCGACGGCGGCGATGATGATGGGCTACTTCCATCCAGAAGAAGGCAGACCCACAACCTGCACCGCGGCAACGCTGAAATAGCGGTATTGCTGCTGACCTCGCCGTCACCGACAACCGCGGTAGACCATTTTGAGGAACCTCGGTTGGGCGGCCACCCTGCTCGGCTTCGCCGGGAGCTGTGCCGGATCAGGCGCCGCCAGTCCCGTTGGCGTTGCGGGGGTAGCACCACGATCCCAAGCGGGCGGAGATCCGTTCGAGAGAGGTCATCCGGTAAACCTCGGAGCGACCACGGGAGCTTCGAGGCGTTCGGACGCGGGAGCGGCTCCGGCGAGGTCGACGGTGTAGTCCCCGGAGACCGTGCCGGTCACGAGGGTGCCGCCGTCGACCGGAGTGACGGTGACCGCTTCTATTCCGGTGCCACTGACGATTGGCGCAGTGGGGCCCGGCGCCCAGAGCACGAAGCGCTTGCCGACGTCGGAGGCCCCAGCCGTACCTGCCAACGACATCGTGCGCGCCGCTCCGTCGGAGGTGAGCGCAGTGATCTTCCCCGGGGCCACACGCGGGTACGCCCGGGAGATGATCGTGGTCCATTCCGGGATCGGTTCCCCCTGTGCATCCCCCGGGCAGGAAGAGCGCTTCAGGTGGACCAACTCGGGGCGAGGGTTGCCACCGGGCAACCCGATCGAATGAGGGTCGCCGCAGGCCTGCTCAAACTGCCACCACGCCGAACCGACGAGCCGGTCGGAAGCCAACTGGTCCTCGATGATGCCGTAGTGACGAAGCGTGGCGGCCTTGGTGGCGGTAACCCTGAAGAAGCCGTACTCACCGATCCACAGGGTGGTGCCGTACCGGCGGGCCTGGTTGCTGAAGTAGGCAAACGCGAACTCGACGGAATTGGACGCTTCCTCGACGGGGGTGTCGCTCATAGAACCGGCGTAGTTGTGGCCCGACAGGATCAGGTTCTGGTCGTCGGTGAAGTCGTACGGCACCGGCGTCCAGTTGATGAACGTCTCGAAGATGATCGGGTGCTCGATGGTGACGGCGGTCGCGGTAGCGGCGTCCGCCTCGCCGGCACGGATTGCGTCGATGGCCCGGTCGTAGAACTGGCCGAGTAAAACCCTGTTGGCCTCCGAGCTCGCCGGGTGCCCGCTGTTCGGCTCGTTCAGGAGGTCGAAGCCCGCCACCGCCGGCTCCGTGCCGAATCGGTTGGCGAGCACGCGCCACGTGGCGACGAGCCGGCTCTGGATGCCAGCGGTGTCGAGGTAGAAGTTGTCCCACGACGACATGACCGCCTCGGTGTTCTCACGCGAACCGGTGCGGCAGGTGTTGACGTTGCCCGGGCCCGGATCGAAGATTGTGGCCCACGCTGGCGCGCCATCCCATCCGACTGCCGGAAACGAGCCGCCGGGACACGCGGTGCCAGGAGGAGATCCGATGTACCGACCCCATGCGTCCTGGTGCATGTCGATCACCACGTAGAGCCCGTTGGCCTTTGCCGCGGCCACCGCCACCGAGATGCGGTCGAGGTAGGCCTCGTCGTGGTCACCCTCCGTCGGCTCCAAGGCGGACCAGTGCACCAGCAGGCGAACGACGTTGAAGCCGAGCCGAGCCATCCCCGGGAAGTCGTCCGGCCGCTCGGGTACCACGGTGGGATACGCCGGGTTCGGCTGGTCGTAGTCCCCGAGCTTGTTGTAGTTCACGCCACGGAGCACCACCCGCCGGCCGTCCGAGTCGAACAGACCGGGATCGGAGCCCCTCATTGCGTGGAGAGGGAGCAGCTCCGGATAGGGCGGGACCGTCACCGCGGCCCCCGTCGGGGACGGACCGGCGACCACGAACGACGCGGAGGCGAGCATGACAATGACGAGGCGAATCAGCTTCACCCGCTCATCGTCTCCATCGGGAATATGGCTAGTGTTTCGAACCACCTTGATCGGTTCGGCATGAGCGTCCACCCTCGGTCAGTGGAGTGGGCGCTGGCCCATGCAAAGGAGCCCCAAACCGGTGGCGATCGATGAACGCGTTGGACGACGCGACGACGTTGACCGATACGAGCAGCTCCGCGGCCACGCACTGCGGGGTGACACCTCGGGCTGGGAGAGATCCGAGTACTCGCCGATCTGGGCGAGCTCACCCTCGCCAGGCTCGACCGATGCTTCGACGAGGCGATCCCCAACCCCGGGAGAACCCCCGAGGGATAACCCTGGTACGAAATCGAAGGAGGATCCACCATGGCTGATGATTCTGCGATCGCCGTCGACTTCATGGACCAACGACAGGCGCCTCTTTACCCGAGCCGCTGACACTCGGCCTGGAGTGGCATTGGAGGTAGGCCGTCACGTGGTCGTCGGCGCCGTCGACGCCGGTAACCCCGGCGGGCACCTTGTCGCACCCGTTGACGGCACCCACTCGAATCCTCGATTCGCGGCCGCCGCCTGAGCAGGTGGACCCCTACGGCACGCCCTGGGGAGCCGGCGTCACACGAGAGGTGTCGGTGGCCGGGGTCGGTGGCGTACCGGCCGATGCGACGGCCGTGACCTTGAACGTCACCGTGACCGGTACGACGGCGTCGGGATTCCTGACGCTCTGGCCGGCGGGGGCGTCGCAGCCGACGGCGTCGAATCTGAACTGGGTTGCTGGGCAGACCATCCCGAACGCCGTGACGGTGAAGGTAGGCGCGGGCGGAAAGGTCAACGTGTTCAACGCGGCCGGGAACGCCACGGTGATCGTGGACGTCGTCGGGTACTACGACGAGTCGGGCACCGGGGCCGGGTTCGCCGGCCAGGCGCCCATTCGGGTGCTCGACAGCCGTCCACCCCCCGAGCAGGTGGGCCCGTACGGCACCCCGTGGGCTGCGGCCACGGATCGCGAGGTCACGGTGACCGGTGGTACGACCGGTGTGCCGGTGAACGCCACCGCGGTGGTGGCGAACGTGACCGTGACCGGCACCAGCGCCGAGTCGTTCTTGACGGTGTACCCGAACGGCGCTTCGCGTCCGACGGCGTCGTCGTTGAACTGGAAGGCCGGGGTCACGATCCCGAACGCGGTGACGGTGAAGGTCGGTACGGGCGGCAAGATCCGGGTGTTCAACAATTCGGGTGCGGCGAACGTGATCATCGATGTCGTCGGCTACTTCAGGGTGGGGTCGGGTGATGCATTCCATCCGGTGGCACCGGTTCGGTTCCAGGACTCGAGGCCCGGTACCGAGCAGGTCGGCGCCTACGGCACACCGTGGTCGGCGGGAACGTCGAGGATGGTGTCGGTGCTCACCGGTGCCGCAGTTCCGCCGGGCGCCAAAGCCGTCTCGGCCAACGTCACGGTCACCTCAACCTCCGCGGAGAGCTTCGCAACGGTGTGGAATACCGGGGCGGCCCGTCCGACGGCGTCATCGCTGAACTGGAAGGCCGGGACGACGATCGCCAACTCGGTGACGGCCAAGGTGGGGGCCGGCGACACGATCTCGGTGTTCAACAACTCCGGGTCGGTCAACGTGATTGCCGACGTCGCCGGCTGGTACGGGTGATCAGCGCCGCGCGACGCATCTGGTGATGCGCTCAGGAGTTGGCGAGCAGGGTTTCGCCGGCGAGGTTGCGGGGACGAAAGATCGGGCGGGCAACGGGGGACACAAACTCCCAGCTCCCGCCGAACCCGTGGGTTTCCAACGATGCGCCGATTGTGCCCGTGATCAAGCCGTCGGGATCGTCGATCGCAAACTCCGCCGGTGGGTGAGAACCCAAGGGCGCCACGTGGTCGGTCCAGTCGGTGCGATGACCCGCCCCCTTGGCTACCTGCATGCTGGTGAACCACGCGCCGAAGTCGTGCTCGAGGGGTACCGACGTGGGGAACGTTCGCTCGCGGCTTGGCCACAACGTGTGCTGGACTTCGAGGGCGGTGCGAAGGGGGGAGTCGTCGGGAAGGTTCAACTCGGTAACCAGGTAGCGATGAAGCTCATCTCGGAACAACTGCCAGCTCACAGGTGGGGCCATCACGCGCGTGACGCCGTGAGCGAACCGCGTGATTTCCGGCCACGTCTCGCGAGCATCGATGGATGCGCGCCGGAGCCCCTCGTAGAAGTCGATCTCGCGCACGCCAACGGCCTGCCGCACGAATCGAGCGAGGGGTCGGAGCGCACCGAAGTTCTCACACAGAACGAAGAAGCTCCGCATGTGCACCATGTGGTCGCGCTCTTCGCGCGTGAACGTGGCGGTCGACATCACGAACGCGTTGCGACCGGCGCCCGGGGGAGCGTCGGTCTCGATCTTGTGGAGTTCTCGATACGCCGGATCGTTCATCGGGCTGTTCACTAACACCTCGGTGACACACATCCGAAGGAAAACCTCGCGATCGATGCACTGTTGCAGATCGCCGAGGAACGAGGTGAAAGTGGCGCCGGGAAGGCCCAACATCATCTCCACGAACAAGGGCAATTCTGCCTCACGAAACTCCGCGGCCAGTTCGTCGTAACGACTCACCTTGATGTTCGACCGTTTGATGGTGCGGAGGGTGTCGTCATCGATCGTCTGCAACGAGAGCGTGCCGAACGACCAGATATCGGCGTCGATCATGCGTCGAATGATCGTGGCAAGGTGCTTGGTGGTGTTCTTGGCGAACGACACGCCGAACGCCTTCGGGTAGGTGGTGGTGGTGCGGAGATGGGCAACATGTTCCGCAATCTCGACATCACGCTCGAACATGCCGAAGTTCGAATCGGCGAGACCGATCGACATCACACGGTTTGTTGCGCACCAATCGAGTTCGGCCAGCACCCGTTCCATGGAGAACTTCCGCATGCGCGACAACGTGGCCGAGCCCCAATCGCAGAACGTACATCCGTAGGGGCAACCGCGGTTGGTCTCCAAGGTGACGGAGGGAACCGTGCGTCCAGCGAAGGCATCGAACAGCCCAGTGAGAAAAGGTGACGGAATCGTGTCGAGGTCGGCGATTCGGTCTCGACTGCCGGTGCGTACGAGCGTGTTACCGAGGCGAACGGTCAAGCCATCGACCTCGGTCAGGGGCGAGAGGTCGATGGTGTTCGACCCCGATTGGGGGGCCAGCGCAGCGAGGAGATGGGCGGCGGTGTCCTCCCCCTCGCCATGCACGACGACGTCGATTTCCGGGTGCTCCTCGAGGTAGGCCGCAACATCGGCTTCGTACTTCGGGGTATCGGGGCCACCGCACACAATGATGCTCTCGGGGTGAGCGGACTTGACGGCACGCACCACGTCGATGCAACGCACGTGGCTCCACACATAGTTGGAAACGAAATAGATGTGGGCGGCCTCGGGAAGGTGCCCCATTCGGGTGGCGTCGAACAGCCAATCGAGGTGGAACACGTAGCTGTCGTTCAGGGCTCCGCCCTCGAACGCCTTGGCGTAGGTGAACATCATCCCCAACGACAGCGGAGGCTGAAGGTTGAACGCAACAGGTATCACACGGCTGCGGATGCGTCCGAGTTCGTGATCGCGGTCGTCGTCGACTCGGCGATTCTCGGCGAGGTTGAGGTCGATAGCGAAGCGAAGATCTGCTTCGGCTCGGAGCTGAAAGGCCAGTTGGGTTTGGAACTCCGAGAGGGTGGCGGACGGATCGACCTCAGCCCGATGCACCACGATTCCCACCTCGATTAACCGTGCGAGCAGGCGGTCGATCGCAGCCTCACGGATGTGCTCCCGGCCCAAGCTGGCGCGGGCCCGCTGGATCAACTCGGTGCGACGGGCAGGTCGACGTAACTCGCCGAGCACCATGAGTTCGACCGGTGTGAGTACGGCACGGATCCGGCCATGATGGTCGAGTGTCTCGAAGCCACCGGCACACATCCGAAAGAGCATCGGCACCTCAACCGTCAGCGCGCCCGGGAGGCCGGCAATGTGGTCATAGGCGGAACTCTCGGGATCGATCGGCACGTCGGTCGCGTCGGTCGCGTCGATCGGGGTCGGTGCGTTCGAAGCTTGACCTGCGCGTTCGCTCGGCGGCATCAATACACCGGTAGCCAGCCAGTGCTCCAACTGCAGTTTTGTCGCATCGGCCGTCTCGGGGTCCGTGATGAACGCCGCGATCAGGTCATCGAACGTCGTCGCCGGTGTTTCGCTCCGAGGAAACCCAAGGGCGTGGAGAACGGACAGAGTGCACAGGCCAACCGGTTCTGGCGGCGTGAGGTGGAGTTGATCGAACGGGCAAACACCGATGCCGTCCACGGTCAGCGCCACGGTGAATGCCCTACTCGGAACGGGGAGCGACTCGATGACGGGTCCGAAGGGTTTGGGGGAGAAGGTCATGAGGGGGTGGCGGAGGCAGGGAGAGTACTGGCTCCACGCGGAGATTCGTCCGGCAATGACGGATTGGCATCGAAATGGCAGACGTGTGGAGATGTTATCCCCGCCGGGGCCGCCCCCTGGGTGCCGCGCCAATCGGCTGAACCTTCCTGCCTCCGCTCTAACAAGGGTTGGCCGCCCGCGGTGCCAGTATCCGGATCTGTCCCG
Source organism: Actinomycetes bacterium (assembly GCA_031415655.1). GTDB lineage: Bacteria > Actinomycetota > Acidimicrobiia > Acidimicrobiales > Acidimicrobilacustridaceae > JAKOVR01. The sequence goes on along the minus strand of JANOSD010000076.1, from coordinate 22,970 downwards.
GTCAAACCGGTCAACCACGACTTCTGCGCTAGCGCTCTGTATTCTGGTTGGCGAGGGGGAGAACCCCGATGGCCTGATCGTCATACGTTTGTTGCCTGGCCGTCGACTGGTCTCCACACAACTGTCACGTAACGCCCGCAGGGGCAGGGAGGTCAGAAATGTGATGCCGGTAGACGTCACCCAGCTGGTCGTTATGGCCAAGGAGGGCGATCGCAATGCGTTCGACGAGCTTGTGCGAGTCACCTACGCCGATGCGTACACCCTCGCCTACCGACTTACCGGCGATGAGGAAGATGCCAGAGATGTCGTTCAGGAGGCCTACTTGCGAGCATATCGAGGGCTCAAGCGCTTTCGCGGCGACGCCCAGTTCTCCACGTGGATGTATCGAATCACGGCGAACTGCGCGGCAACTCACCTGGGTAAGCGTCAGAAACATCGGCACGAGGAACTCAACGACGAACTGGGCCTCTATGACGAGCGGCCGATCGCCGATCCCGAGGCCCAAGCGGAACTGGGTGCACTGCGGGGTCGGCTACGAGAAGCGCTTGATCAACTCCCGCCCCGGCTGCGATCAGTTGTTGTCTTGCGAGATATCTACGACCTGCCCCACGAGTCAATCGCCGCGGAGCTCGGCATCTCCGAAAGTGCAGCGAAGGTTCGTTTGCACCGTGCCCGACGCAAGCTTCGTGAAGACCTCTTTCCCTTGGCCTCCGACGATGAGCAGGCCCATGCAGTCTGACCTAACGCCCTCACAAATCGCCCCCCGACGAGGAGATCCGCATTGAAGCCCGAAACCCTGCTTCGCTGCGGCGACGTCGCTGCCCTTTTGTCCGATGTGGCCGCAGGCGCTGCCGTATTCGACCCGGTTGTTCAACGCCATGTTGAGCATTGCCTTCGCTGCCAAGCTGAACTCGCACAGTACCGAAAGTTGTTCCGGGCTTTGCGGGCCATGCGGACCGAGGTCATCGACCCTCTCCCCGGGCTTCTCGGCGACATCCTGCTTACGTTGGAGGAAGCGGGGGAACGATCAGCGATCCGAAGTATTCTCACCGGCAAGAATGTTGCGTATATCGGTGGCATTGCCGCGGCGGCGACCGCGGCGGGGGTCGGAAGCGCAATCGTGGTGGCATCTCGCACCCGCCGTCGCCTTCTCGCGAGCTGACGGGGATCGCCCCGAATTGGGAGTGGGGGTCGCGGCTGCCTACCCTCTGCGAGCGTGTCCACTGGCCTCCCTGTGTGGACCGTTTGGTAACCTGCCCCGTGCAGTCCATCACCGTGCAGCAATCCCTTCCGAGGGCAGTGGCTCAATTGGTAGAGCTCCGGTCTCCAAAACCGGCGGTTGGGGGTTCGAGTCCCTCCTGCCCTGCACCACACAAGTATTCGCTCGTGTCCGCGTACGGCCCCCGTGGCCTCGCTCACCCGTAGGTGTTTTCGAAATGGCCATGAACCGAGAATCGAAGCGAAAAATGCAACAGGAAGGCGAGCCGAGCTCCGAAGACGGCGAGCCCGTGCGCAAGTCCCGCGCCGCTCCTAGCCCGCCGGGCAAGGCGGTCGAGAAGGTCGCGCCGGTGCTCAGCCGGCAAGGCTTTCGCGAGGTGCGTTCCGAGCTTCGAAAAGTGGCATGGCCCACCCGTCAAGAGACCCTGAACTATTCGCTCGTCGTCCTCATCACCTTGGTGATCGTCACGTTGCTCATTTTCGGCATCGACTGGGTGTTCAGCAAGGCCGTGCTGAAGCTGTTCGAATCCTGATCACCTGCGCCAACACACGGTGCCTGCCCCGTCATCACTACGCCCCCACCTACCAAGAGAACCACGTGTCTACCGACCTCACCGATACCAGCCCTGACGACAATCTCTCCGATTCCCTGCCGGAAGATGCGAGCCCCGACCCGATCGCCGACCTCGAGGCCGAAGCGGCCGACGATGCGGCGGAGGCACAAGACGCCGAGAACGACGCGGTCGACGAGCTGATCGTCGAAGGTGACGTGCACCTCAACCCCGATCCCGATGTGGTGGACCCCATCGATCTCGCCGTGCCCGAAGGCGTCGATCCATCCACCGACGTCGACGTGGCAACGGATGCATCCCTCGAGGCCGAAATAGAGGCCGACCCCGACGATGCAGGCTCGCTTGATGGTCCCGAGGACGACGACGTCGTGGCCGAGATCTCCAGCCATGACGAGGTCATCGACGAAGACACCCTCTTGGCCGAGGGATTTGACGATACCCCCGCCCCTCGACCCCAAAGCGCGTTTGACCGGCCCGGTCGATGGTTCGTGGTCCACACCCAGTCGGGCTACGAGAAAAAGGTGAAGCAGAACATCGAAGCCCGTATCTCGTCGATGAACATGGAGGAACGGATCTACGAGGTCCATATCCCCATGGAGGATGTCGTCGAGTTCAAGAACGGCAAGAAGGTCGTCGTCAGCAAGAAGATGTTCCCGGGGTACCTCCTCGTCCGCTGCGAGCTCGATGACGACGCGTGGTTCGTAATTCGCAACACGCCCGGTGTTACCGGGTTTGTGGGGCAAGGAGCCAAGCCCCTTCCCCTGCGTCGCAAAGAGGTCGAGAACTTCCTCCAGAACGATGCCGGCGATGAGATCGAAGCCACCCGCAAGGGCAAACCGCGCCTCGAATACGAGGTAGGCGAAACCGTCCGTGTGCGCGAGGGGCCGTTTGCCGAATTCTCCGGACAGGTGGTGGAGATCAACGAGGACCAGCTCAAGGTCAAGGTACTCGTGAATATCTTCGGTCGGGAGACCCCGGTTGAGCTTGAGTTCAGCCAAGTAGCCAAGCTTTAGCAGTCCGCAGCATCGGGCGGAGTCGTGTCGCAGGGGCGCTTCCCGGCGTGTCAATGTCCACCGAATTGAGTTCGCGGCCTTGTGCCGACCAGAATCCATTGTCCGATTTCGGGTGCTCCTGCGCCCGAAACCCACGTGTGAAGAAGTCGAGGCCCGTCGTGGCGAAGAAAAAGGTTTCCGCCGTCGTCAAGATCCAGATCCCCGCAGGGGCGGCGAACCCTGCGCCCCCCGTGGGTACCGCGCTCGGCCCGCACGGCGTGGCGATCATGGATTTCTGCAAGGCCTACAACGCCGCGACGGAGGCCCAGCGGGGCACGATCATCCCGGTCGAGATCTCCATCTACGAGGATCGCAGCTTCACGTTCGTCTTGAAGACGCCGCCCACGCCGGTATTGCTTCGAGAAGCAGTGAAGATCGACAAGGGTTCGCCTACCAGCGGTCGCACCGAGGTGGCCACGATCACCGATGCGCAGATCGAGGCGGTAGCCAAGATCAAGTACCCCGATCTCAACGCCAACGACCTCGACGCCGCCAAGAAGCAGGTTGCCGGTACCGCTCGATCGATGGGCATCGGCGTTCTCTAGTCGTTCTTGGGTGTCGGCTGGTTCTCGGCCGCTCGCCCCCACCCCGCACGTCCGGCCGACCTCGACCGAACCGCTGCACCGCCGGCCCGGTTTTCGGGCCCTGATCCTGAGGGAGCCATCATGGCGCAGGGCAAAAAGTATTCCGACGCAGTGAAGCGGTTCGATGTCGCCGCACTACACACACCACCCGAAGCGATGGCGCTCGTGAAATCGCTCGCGCCGGCCAAGTTCGACGAATCGGTCGAGGTGGCCGTTCGGCTTGGCGTCGATCCTCGTAAGGCTGATCAGATCGTGCGGGGTACGGTGAGCCTTCCCGCAGGGCTAGGGAAGGTCGTGCGAGTGGCGGTGTTCGCTGCCGGCGACGCGGCCGCTGAAGCGAAGGCGGCCGGTGCCGACTTCGTGGGCTCTGACGACCTTCTCGCCAGCGTGGAAGGCGGCATGCTCGACTTCGACATCGCCATCGCGACCCCAGATCTCATGCCCAAAGTAGGAAAGCTCGGACGAGTGCTCGGCCCCCGTGGCCTTATGCCCAACCCCAAGACCGGCACCGTCACGACCGACGTGGCCAAAGCCGTCACCGAGTTCAAGGGCGGCCGCGTGGAGTACCGCACCGACCGTTACGGCAACATTCACGTGCCTGTCGGCAAAGCGTCGTTCACTCCCGACGATCTGGTGAGCAACTTCAGCGCACTCATTGAAGAACTCGAGCGGGCCAAGCCGGCGTCGGCCAAAGGCCGATACATCCGCAAGGTTGTGATCACCTCAACCATGGGTCCCGGAGTCAAGGTCGACCCGCAGCGACTGCACGCCATCGAGCCCTGATCGTTTTTGGCGGATCGTCGCCGTTCTCCCACCAATTTTGGCTGGCTCACCCGATCTGGCCTACCGTCTCGTCGCCCATGCGACGGGTGTAACCCAACCAATAGTCGCTCGCCGAAGACATCAGGTGTGCGCTCACCCTCCGGGTGGTCGCGCCGAAGGGGCCAAACCGCCCGCCCGACGAGGCGAACTCCGCAGAGATCTCCTGCTCGTTCGTGAGCCGTTGCACCTCCGAGGCGTTCGCAGAATTGCGAGCGCCCGATTCCCAGAGAGGAGGTGCGAATGGATAACCCGAGACCCGAAAAGGTCGCCGTGGTCGACGAGGTGCGAGGCAAGTTCTCTGCTGCGCAAGCAGCGCTCCTCACCGAGTACCGCGGGCTTACGGTGACCGACATGCAGCGATTGCGTCGGTCGCTACGAGATGCCGGGGGTGAAGTCAAGGTCTACAAAAACACCCTCGTTCGTTTTGCGGCCCGCGATCTTGGCCTCGAAATCGACGATTTGCTCACCGGGCCTACCGCGATTGCGTTCGTGGCTGCTGAAGGTGGCGACGCCGTAACTGTGGCCAAGGCACTGAAAGACTTCGCCAAGACCAATCCGGCGCTGGTGGTCAAAGGCGGTGTGCTCGGCGACAAGGTGCTCAGTGCCGACGAGGCCAAGGCCCTCGCCGACGTCGAGCCACGCGAGGTACTCCTTGCCAAGATCGCCGGTGCCATGGCTGCGCCTATGCAGCAGTTCGCCGGTCTTTTGCAGGCGGTGCCCCGCAATTTTGCGTATGGCCTAGCAGCACTCATCGAAAAGGGCGGCGCCCCCGGAGCACCCAGTGACCCGGAACCCGCCCCTGTCGACGAAGCAGTACCCGCCGACGATGCAGTACCCGCCGACACCGCTGAAGCGGCCGACGAAGCCCAGGCTTCCGACGTCGTTGTCGACGACACCCCGGAACCATCCGCATCCGCCCCCGAGGCAGCCGATTTGGCCGCTGACGAGGCACCCGCTGAGGCAGAGGCTCGCGCCGCTGCGGAGGCATCCACGAACGAAGAGGCCGAGTCCACCGACGACGCCACCCCATCCACGGAGGAAAGCTGATCATGGCTACCAAGGAAGAAATCCTCGACGCCATCGCCAACATGACGGTGCTCGAGCTGAGTGAACTGCTCAAGGACTTCGAAGAGAAGTTCGGCGTCACCGCCGCGGCTCCGGCCGCCGTGATGATGGCCGGTGGCCCCGCCGCCGCTGCCGAAGAAGTAGAAGAGCAGACCGAGTTCGACGTCATCCTCGAGGCTGCCGGCGACAAGAAGATTCAGGTCATCAAGGAGGTGCGCGCGCTCACGAACCTCGGCCTCAAGGAAGCCAAGGATCTGGTGGACGGCGCCCCCAAGCCCGTGCTCGAGAAGGTCTCCAAGGCCGACGCCGAGAAGGCGAAGGCTCAGATCGAAGCTGCCGGCGGTTCCGCCAGCGTCAAGTAATTCCTGTTTTGGGTGCGCAGTGGCGTTGTACACGCCGCTGCGCACCCAAGCTCGTTTTGGTGCCCGTGGGGGGACACGTTTTTGGTAACAGTGGGGGGGTGGCATGATGGCGGGGTGCCTCCCGGTCCCTCGAAGTTCAAGCCCCATGTCAGCGGCCCACCAGCGGGGGTGCTCGATTTCGATCCACTGTCGCTGCTCCGTCCCAAGCGGTCGATCACCGGCATGTCTGCGGTGCTCCTGCCCTTCGACGACTGCCACCGCGTCGATTGGAACAGTTTCGATCGTCTGCTCGACGAGACGGTTTCCAGTGGTCTGCTGCCCGTGGTCAACATGGATACGGGGTACGCCACACTGATTACGGCGACCGACCGTGAATGGGTGCTCGATCGCTGCCGAGTGGTGTTGGGTGAGGGGAACTTCGCCGCCGGGGCGTTCAACCGCGACACACCCAAGGCGGGATTCGAACCAGAGGCCTTCGATCGGTCCGGTTTTCTTGCTGCCACCGAACTGGTGGCGAGTTATGGGGCGCTCCCCGTCGTGTTTCAGAACTTCGGTCTCACCGGCCTTCCTGAGGACGAGATCGTTGGCGTCTACCAGGCCTTGGGCGAAGTCACCGACCGATTCTTGGCGTTCGAGCTGGGCATGATGTTTGCCGACTTCGGCCGGATCTACTCGTTAGACACGGTCCGGGCATTGCTGGATATCCCCCAATGCATCGGGATGAAACACTCCTCCTTCGATCGCGTGTGGGAATGGCAGCGCATCGCGTTGCGCAACGAAATCCGCCCCGACTTCATGATGCTTACGGGGAACGACCGAGCGATCGACATGGTGATGTACGGCGCTGATTACCTTCTGGGGCTCTCGGCTTTTGCCCCGGACGTTTTTCGTCGGCGCGACCTCGCGTGGGAAACGGGCGATCCCGACTTTTTCCGGCTGAACGATGGGCTGCAGGCTCTCGGTTCGTTCACCTTCCGTGATCCCGTGCCTGGGTATCGCGCCAACTGTGCGCAGTTCTTGAAGTTGCGCGGCTGGATCAGCACCGACAAGGTGCACCGTCGGGCCCCCGGTCGGCCCACCCACGACATCCCGATCTTGAAGCAGCTGGCCAGTCAGATCGACATTGATCTTTAGGCCACCACCCAACCATGACCACTCCCACTCGATCCTTTCCTCAGGTGAAGAACCTCCGCACGGCGCTGGAGTTACGCGCCCGTCTGGCGCTGCTGGGCGCCGAACTGCCCTTCGACGATGAGGTCGTGCCCGCACCCGACGGCCCACTTGCTCAGCCTCTGACGGTGGCCGGGCTCACCATCGGAAATCGGTGCACCGTGCTGCCTATGGAAGGCTGGGATGGCACCACTGATGGCCGTCCCACCGACCTCGTCGAACGCCGATGGGCACGTTTTGGAGAGAGTGGCGCCAAGCTGGTGTGGGGTGGAGAGGCGGTGGCGGTGCGGTCTGACGGCCGGGCCAACCCCAATCAACTTCTGATCTCGGACGACTCCTACACCGACGGGCTCGATGGGCTCCGCCGCTCGCTCCTCGAGCGTCACAACCAGATGTACGGCCGCACCGACGATTTACTCATCGGGCTGCAACTCACCCACTCCGGTCGGTTCTCCCGCCCCACCGGCGACCCGAAACCAGTGGTGCCGGGCACCCATCCGGTGCTCGACCTGCGCCTTGCCCCTGAGCGGGCGCCCCGTGTGCTCGACCCCGACGATCTCGACGAGTTGTCAGAATACTTCGTGGCAGCGGCGGTGCGCGCTGCGGCCGCAGGTTTCTCGTTCGTCGATGTCAAGTGTTGCCACGGATACCTCGGCCACGAACTGCTCACCCGGTGCGGTGCCGATGGTGCCCGGCTTCCGTTCGACCAGCGCGTGGGGTTTCTGCGGGGAGTGCTTGCCGGTATCCGTCGCGCCGCGCCCACCCTGGCGCTTGGCGTCCGCCTCAGCGTGTTCGACCTCTTGCCGTGGCGCTCCGGCGCCGACCATGTGGGCGAACCCGAGCCGTGGGACTCGGGCACGCCGTATCCGTTCGCCTTCGGCGGCGACGGCACCGGTCATGGCACCGACCTCGCCGAGGCAGTGGAGCTCACCCGATGGCTGGCGGGCGAGGGCGTATCGATGCTCTGCATAACGGCGGGAAGCCCGTACTACAACCCCCACATTCAGCGTCCGGCCTACTTCCCGCCGAGCGATGGTTACCTGCCGCCCGAGGACCCCTTGGTGGGGGTAGCCCGGCTACTTTCGGCATCGGCGGTGATCAAGGATGCGGTTCCCGAGATGGTCGTGATCGGTTCGGGCTACTCGTACTTGCAGGACTGGTGGGCCAACGCCGGTCAGGCTGCCGTCCGGCTCGGTCACACCGACTCGGTCGGGCTCGGTCGGATGATGTTGAGCTACCCCGAAGCACCAGCCGACGCTCTGGCGGGACGACCGATGGATCGTCGCTTGATCTGCCGTACCTTTTCCGACTGCACCACCGCCCCGCGCCACGCCATGGTTTCGGGCTGTTACCCGCTCGACGACTTTTACAAGGTCCGACCCGAACGGACCGAGTTGGCCGATGTGAAGGCACAGATCCGACGCCGGCGGACCGAAACTCGTTGATGTCGCGCCGCTGGTGCAATACCCCCGGGAGTCTCCTATCCGCTGTCGGGCCGGTCGTTCAGAGACGGCCGGGTCGAGACCTCAAACCGACGACCGGTGGTGCCGACGATGGAGAAAACCGATTGCGCGGCGCACCGCGTGACGAAGGCGTCCCGATGACCAAAACTTCAGAGACGATGAGCGGGGCTTCGCAACGATGACCGGATTCGATCCCGCCCCGTCACCGAATAGTGCCCCGCAGAAGGAACCACCATCGGTCGAACCCGCGCCGCCGGCCCATCCGGCCACGAAAGTGGCAGTGGTGGGACTGGGAGTCGGTGGGGCCCATGTCGACGGATTCCAGCGACTTCCGGAAGCCTTCGACGTGGTGGTGGTGGCCGATCTTGATCTCGAACGGGTGCGGTTTGTCACCGACTGGATCGGGTGCGAGGGCGTGGCAACGCTCGAGGAGGTGTGCGCCCGACCCGACGTCGACGTGGTGGCCCTGGCCACCCCACCCCACCTTCACCTGGCGCAGATCCAGCAAGTGCTCCGTTCGGGAAAGCACGTCATCTGTGAAAAGCCCTTGGTGGGTTCCGTCGCCGATGTCGACACACTTATCGATGCCGAACGAGTAGCCGGGCGGTGGGTGATGCCGATCTTTCAGTACCGGTATGGGCGAGGCCTCCAGAAGCTGCGATGGCTTGTCGACCAGGGCGTGACCGGGCGGTGCCACACCGTGAACATCGAGGTGAGCTGGCGCCGCCGTGCTGACTACTACGCCGTTGCGTGGCGAGGAAAGCTCGCCACGGAACTCGGCGGGGTGGTGTTGAGCCACGCCCTTCACGCCCTCGACATGGTCACGTACACCCTCGGCCCACCAGCCAAGGTGTTCGCCCGCACCAGCACACGAGTGAACGACATCGAGACGGAGGACTGCGCGTCCTTGTCGATCGAGCTCGCCTCGGGCGCCTTTGTCACGCTCTCGGCCACGCTTGGATCGCCCGAAGAAATCACCCGGCATCGGTTTGCCTTTGAGCATCTGACGGCGGAAAGCAACACGAACCCCTACGAGAACCATCGCGAGCCGTGGACCTTCGTGGCCGATGGCGCCGCCCATGATCAGAACATCGACCGCACCTTGGCTGCATTCGTCCCCGAGGCCGAGCTCTACAAGGGTCAGTTCGCTCGTTTGTCGACCGCCATCGCCACCGGGGCGCCCCCGCCGGTCACCCTGGGTGATGCCCGCGCGTCGTTGGAGTTGGTTACGGCGGCGTATTGGTCGGCCCGCCAAGGCGTCGACGTGACGCTGCCAATCCAGCCCGACCACCCGTTTTACGGAGGTTGGCGATGAGTGGCTCCGATGTGCCTTTGGCGCCGGTCGCGCTCGACGCCACCGATGGGGCGCTCACCATCGATGGCCGCATCACCTACGAGTGGGCGGCGCGCAAGCGGCCGTTTATCCACCCCTTGCGCACACCATCGGGGCAGGTACTTACGTGCAACGCGCCCGACGACCACCCGTGGCATCACGGCCTTTGGTTCACCATCAAGTTCCTGAACGGCGAAAACTTCTGGGAGGAGTACGACGCCTACGGGGTGCTTCGGCATACGGGTCCACCGATTCCGATGGCGTCGGCGCCGGGAACCTGCGTGATCGCCGGCGAGCTCGAATGGATCCGACCCGACCGCAAGACGGTCGTGCTGAGCGAGATGCGCCGCCTTCACTACCAACGTCTATCCGACGACGCCTACAGCCTGTGCTTCTCCACGACACTTTCTCCCACAGTCGATGTGGAGTTTGATCGCACGCCATTCACCACGTGGGGTGGTTATGGGGGTTTGGCCTTCCGAGGTCGCCCCGACTGGCACGACACCCGGCTCTTGCTTGACGATGGCGGGCCGCGCGAACGAGTGCTCGGCGATCGTTCGCGCTGGCTCGCCCTCGACGGGCTGGTGGGACCAGGCGACGCCCCCGCCGGGATCGTGCTGGTGTCGTCCAACGGCAATCCCGGGCACCCCGAAAGCTGGTACGCCAGCACTCGGGCCGATACCTACGGCGACGAGGGCTGGTCGAACTTCGTGAACGCGGCGTTTCTCTGGGACGGCCCGATCAGGGTGGGGGCTCATGATGCCTTCCGGTTGGAGTACCACGTGATCGTGCACGACCACCACTGGGACACTGAACAAATCGAGGCGGCAATCCTCGCCCTCCAACCCGTTGAGCTCGTCGACCGGATGCCGCTTGATGGAGCGAATGTCCACGGCGTAGGGCCCGAGCTATGACTCCACCAATTCCGCTCCTCCCCGGCGGCATCGGGATTTCGCATCTTCGGGTGTACGACACGCCAGCGATCGACGGCGTTCGCGGCGGCACCCCCCACGTGCACACGTGTTGCACCGAGGCGTACTACGTGGTCAAAGGGGTGGGTGCGGTCCACACCCTGAGCATGGCTGGAGGCGTGCAGATCACCGGCCTTGAACCCGGCTCGCTGGTGTGGTTCCCACCGGGCACGATTCACCGGCTCGCCAACCAGAGTGGCGATCTCGAAATTCTGGTACTGATGGCCAACGCGGGCTTGCCCGAAGCCGGCGACATGGTGCTCACGTTTCCCGACGACATCCTGGGTGATCCCGACCGCTACTGGGGTGAGGCGCTCCTTTCCGACGCCGAGGCAGTGAGCACCGGAAGCGGAAAGCAGGCTTCCGTTCGTCGCGACCTCGCCGTCACCGGCTTCCTCGATCTGCGTGCGGCCTGGATGGACGGTGACCGCACGCCCCTCGCGGCCTTTTTCCATCGGGTAGTGACGTTGCTGGGGCCCCGAGCGGCATCGTGGCAGAACATTCTCGACGCGGGGCCGTTGGCGGCGGCCGCCCGAACCCAGGAGCAGCTCGATGCGCTTACCAACGGCGCGATCTTCGGCCTGCTCGACGGCGGCACCCATCGCATGCACCCGCCCACCGGCCCCCGCCGGATGGGCTGCTGTGGCACTCTCGGCACCTACGTCGCCCCGTAAGTCGCACGCCGAACCCCATCCGACCTGGCGTTTTCGGCGTTTTCGGCGTCGAAACGCTTCAGTTCTCCTCCGGTTGGGGGACCAAAACGCGCAAGCGGGGGTGAGGCTTCGGATTTCTGTCATCAATTCGCAACATCAGGATTGCTTGACCTTCGGGTGAGATGGGCTTACGGTTCCCCCAATTCATTAGCGCGCCAGCTCCGCTGGCCCCGTCCGAAACAGGCGCCCGAAGCTCGGGTTGCCTCGCCACGCGTTACCGCATAGGCTCCTTTGTTGCCGTGCGTTCGTGTGTCCCCTTCCGACGAAGTTTCCCGTCGGTTCGGCGCGCCGTTGCACTGCCAGTCTTCACCCGCTCCACCCCGACCAAGGAGTGACGTTGGCACCTCGCCCAACTCTTCGCGATCGCTATTCGTTTGCCAACCTCGAGGAGGTACTCGAGCTCCCCGACATGATCGCGGTCCAGCGCGAATCCTTCCAGTGGTTCCTTCAGGAGGGGCTCGCGGAGACATTCCGCGACATCTCGCCGATCAAGGATTTCACCGAGACGCTTCAACTCGAACTTGAGTTCGACCCCGACGACGAGGACCTGCGCCCGCCGCCGAAGTTCACGGTGGAGGAGTGCAAGGAAAAGGACATGACCTACTCCGCGCCGATCTTTGTGCGGGCCCGGTTCATGAACGCCACCACCGGTGAGATCAAAGAGCAGACCGTCTTCATGGGCGACTTTCCCATGATGACCGAGAAGGGCACCTTCATCATCAACGGCACCGAACGGGTCGTGGTGAGTCAGCTAGTTCGGAGTCCGGGCGTGATCTTCCAGCCCGGCGAGCGGTATCGCCTCCGTAACCTCACCAAACACCAGCTCGTCACCGGCACCATCCATCCCTATCGCGGGGAGTGGATGGAGTTCGATGTGGAGCAAAAGCCGGGCAAGGACGTTACCGCCGGCTGTCGTGTGGCTCGCAAGCGTCGCCTCAGCATCTTCACGTTGATGCGGGCCCTTGGCTACGACGAGGAGAACTACCCCGGCCTGATCGACAAGATCGTGCGCCACTTCGACTTCCTCGAGGGGCAGTGGGAGAAGGACCGCGACCTCGCCACCACGCAGGACGAGTCGCTTCTGGAAATCTACAAACGAGCCCGTCCCGGCGAGCCGCCATCGATCGAGTCGGCCCGCAACTACTTCCGCAGCGCGTTCTTCGAGCCTCGCCGCTACGACCTCAGTCGTGTCGGTCGCTACAAGCTCAATCGAAAGATTGGCCCGGAGCTTCAGCGTTTGCAGGAGCTTTTTGGCATCACCCTCGATCTGCCAGAGGCCGATCAGCCGGTCCTGAGCCCTTCCGAGGTGCTCGCCTCGGTCACCTACATGCTGCACCTCGTGCAGCAGGTTCCGGGTTACCGACTCGACGATCAGGACCATTTCGCCAACCGTCGCATTCGAAGTGTGGGCGAGCTCATCCAGAACCAGGTCCGCATCGGCCTGTCCCGGATGGAGCGGGTGGTGCGGGAGCGCATGACCACGCAAGACGTCGAGGCCATCACACCCCAGACGCTCATCAATATTCGTCCTGTCGTTGCCGCGATCAAAGAGTTCTTCGGCACCAGCCAGCTTTCGCAATTCATGGACCAGGTCAACCCCCTGTCTGGCCTCACCCACCGCCGTCGTTTGTCGGCGCTCGGCCCGGGCGGTCTCTCCCGTGAACGAGCGGGCTTCGAAGTCCGCGATGTGCATTTCTCCCACTACGGCCGTATGTGCCCGATCGAAACGCCAGAAGGCCCCAACATCGGCCTAATCGGTGCCCTGGCGTGTTTCGCCAAGGTCAACGAATTCGGGTTCATCCAGTCGCCTTATCGCAAAGTCGTAAAGGGCAAGGTCACCAACGAGATCGTGTCGCTTACTGCGGATGAGGAAGAGGAGTTTGTGGTCGCCCAGGCCAACGCCCCTCTCGACGCCGATGGCAAGTTCAAAGAAGACCGCGTGTTGGTGCGCCGTTCGCCACAGGCCGCAACACTCAAGGAACTCAAGCTCCAGCTTGAGCGCGACGTCTTCTTCGGCGCCACGACCGAGATCTCCTACGTTTCCGCCGACGAGGTCGACCTCATCGACATCTCCCCCAAGCAGATCGTGTCCGTCGCCACGGCGTTGATCCCCTTCCTTGAGCACGACGACGCCAACCGTGCGCTGATGGGCGCCAACATGCAGCGCCAAGCCGTACCGTTGCTGCGAGCCGAAGCCCCGTACATCGGCACCGGTATCGAGATCCGTGCGGCCCGCGACGCCGCCGACATGATTCTCGCCCTCGACGACGGCCACGTCGTTGAGGTCGACGGCACCCACATCGAAGTGGAATACAAGAAGCTTGGCCGGCGGGTGTATCGCCTGCTGAAGTTCGAGCGCTCCAACCAAGACACCTGCATGAATCAAAAAGCACGCGTGCAGGAGGGCGACCGCATAAAGAAGGGCGAGATTCTCGCCGACGGCCCGTCCACCGACAATGGTGAATTGGCCCTTGGTAAGAACCTGGTCGTGGCCCTCATGCCGTGGGAGGGCTACAACTTCGAGGACGCCATCATCCTCTCCGAACGTCTCGTACGAGACGACGTGCTCACCTCCATCCATATCCATGAGCACGAAATCGACGCCCGCGACACCAAACTCGGACCGGAGGAGATCACCCGCGACATTCCCAACCTGAGCGAGGAGATCCTCGCCGACCTCGACGAGCGAGGGATCATCCGCGTCGGCGCAGAGGTTGGCCCCGGCGACGTGCTCGTGGGCAAGGTCACGCCCAAGGGCGAAACCGAGCTCACGCCCGAGGAACGGCTCCTTCGAGCGATCTTCGGTGAGAAGGCCCGTGAGGTGCGCGATACCTCGCTCAAGGTGCCCCACGGTGAAACCGGCAAGGTCATCGACGTCAAAGTGTTCAGCCGCGACGAGAGCCATGAGCTTCCGCCCGGCGTCAACCAACTCGTGCGGGTGTACGTCGCTCAGAAGCGCAAGATCTCGGTGGGTGACAAGCTCGCCGGCCGTCATGGCAACAAGGGTGTCGTGTCCAAGATCCTCCCGCTGCAGGACATGCCGTTCATGTCGGATGGCACCCCCGTCGACATCGTGCTCAACCCGCTTGGCGTGCCGAGCCGGATGAACATTGGGCAGGTGCTCGAAGCGCACCTCGGCTACGCCGCTCGCTGGGGTTGGACCATCGATGGCCAGCGCACCGGCGACGAGCCGATCCGCAACACCGTCGCCAAGACCCGCCCCGTTACCACGGCGGCGCAGCTCATTGCGACCCCTGTGTTCGATGGTGCCCATTGGGACGAAGTGGATCAGGCGGGCAAACACCCCACCATCCAGAACATCTTGCGCAACCTGAACCCCGAGTCAACCGACCCGCGATACGGCAACGGCGGGCGGCTCATCCAGGAGAACGGCAAGACCCAGCTCTACAACGGTCGCACCGGCGAGCCCTACGACAACCCCGTCACTGTGGGTGTCATGTACATCTTGAAACTCGCTCACCTCGTCGACGACAAAATCCATGCTCGTTCCACCGGCCCATACTCGATGATCACCCAGCAGCCCCTCGGCGGTAAGGCCCAGTTCGGTGGCCAGCGTTTCGGCGAGATGGAGGTGTGGGCCCTCGAGGCCTACGGCTCCGCCTACTGCCTCCAGGAGCTACTCACCATCAAGTCCGACGACGTGCTCGGTCGTGTCAAGGTCTACGAGGCCATTGTGAAGGGCGAGAACATTCCCGAGCCCGGCATCCCCGAGAGCTTCAAGGTGCTCATCAAGGAGATGCAGGCGCTTTGCCTCAACGTCGAGGTCATCTCGATCACCGGCGACGAAATCGAGATGCGTGAACTCGACGAAGACGTCTTCCGCACGGTGGAAGAGCTCGGCATCGATATCTCCCGCAACGAACGCGGATCCGACGACGACGACGATCGTCGCGCCGCCGGCCGGCGCTAGGCCCCCTACGGGCCACTATCGGCCGGCCCCGAAGACCACTGCACGCGCACCATCAGCGCATGACAGCCCGCACATGAACATCCCAGGCACACCCTAAGACGAGAACGAGACATCACCATGGCGATCCTCGACGTAAACAACTTCGATCAGCTCCGCATCGGGCTGGCCACGGCGGACTACATCCGCATGTGGTCCAACGGTGAAGTGAAGAAGCCAGAGACGATTAACTACCGCACGCTCAAGCCCGAGAAAGACGGCTTGTTCTGCGAGAAGATCTTCGGGCCCACCAAGGACTGGGAGTGCTATTGCGGCAAGTACAAGCGCGTGCGCTTCAAGGGCATTATCTGTGAGCGCTGCGGGGTCGAGGTCACCCGCTCCAAGGTTCGTCGTGAGCGCATGGGCCACATCGAGTTGGCCGCGCTCGTAGTGCATATCTGGTATCTCCGAGGCACCCGATCATGGCTTGCCTACCTCCTCATGGGCACCACGCCCCGTGAGGAACTCAAGGCCAAGCAGCTCGAAAAGGTCATTTACTTCGCCGCCAACCTCGTCACCTGGGTCGACGAAGAGCGTCGTCACGCCGACCTCCCCACCCTGGAGGCCGAGTATCTCGGTGAGAAGGATGCCATCGCCAAGGACATGGAGCTCGAACTGGCTCGTCGCCACGAAGAGCTCGAGAAAGAGGTCGAAGGGCTCGAAGGCGAAGGCGCCAAAGAGTCCGAAGTCAAGGCCCGCCAACGGTCCGCTGAGAAGGATCTCGCCTATACCCGAGAGCGTTTCGAAGAGGAACTCGAAACCCTCGAACGGGCGTGGGAAGAGTTCCGCGATCTCTTCGCTCGCAAGATCATCGAAGACGAAACCCTGTGGCGTGAGCTTGTCGATCGCTGGGGCGACTACTTCGAGGGCGGCATGGGCGCCGACGCCATCAAACAACTCATCGATCGCATCGATCTCGATGAGGAAGAGGTCAAGCTTCGTATTGCCCTCGATCCGCCGGAAGGCATGCGCCCTCTCGCTGCCGCCCGCAAGCAGAAGGCCATCAAACGCCTCAAGATCGTGAGCGACTTCAACCGACGCGACGACCACGGCAAGCGGGTCAACGATCCTCGCGCCATGATCCTCGACGTCGTCCCGGTCATCCCGCCGGAACTGCGCCCAATGGTGCAGCTCGACGGTGGCCGTTTCGCCACCTCCGACCTCAACGATCTCTATCGCCGGGTGATCAACCGCAACAACCGCCTGAAGCGTCTCCTCGACCTCGGTGCGCCCGAGATCATTGTCAACAACGAGAAGCGCATGCTTCAGGAAGCGGTCGACGCGCTGTTCGACAACGGGCGTCGTGGCCGTCCGGTCACCGGGCCGGGCAACCGTCCGCTCAAGTCCCTGTCCGACATGCTCAAGGGCAAGCAGGGCCGGTTCCGTCAGAACCTGCTCGGCAAGCGCGTGGATTACTCCGGCCGTTCCGTGATCGTGGTCGGCCCGACGCTCAAGTTGCACCAGTGCGGCCTGCCCAAGCTCATGGCCCTTGAGCTCTTTAAGCCCTTCGTGATGAAGAAGCTTGTCGACCAGGAACTGGCACAGAACATCAAGAGCGCCAAGCGCATGGTGGAACGTCGCCGTCCTCAGGTGTGGGACGTGCTCGAAGAGGTCATCAAGGAGCATCCCGTGCTCCTGAACCGTGCGCCTACGCTGCATCGTCTCGGGATCCAGGCGTTCGAGCCCGTCCTGGTAGAAGGCAAGGCCATCCAGATTCATCCTCTGGTGTGCCACGCCTTCAACGCCGACTTCGACGGCGATCAGATGGCGGTGCATCTCCCGCTTAGCGCCGAGGCCCAGGCGGAGAGCCGGATCCTCATGTTGTCGGCGAACAACATGCTTTCGCCGGCCGACGGCCGTGCTCTCGTGACGCCCACCCAGGACATGGTCATCGGTGCGTACTACCTCACCGAAGAGATCCCGGACGGCAAGGGCGCCGGCCAGGTGTTCCGTGAGTTGCACCATCTCGAGCGGGCGTATGAGTCCGGCAATCTCAGCCTCCATGCGCTCATTGAGTTCCGCACGCCGGCCCTGATCGCCACGCCCGCCAACGGTGTGGCGGCGACCTATACCCCCACCACTGCAGGGCGAGTCTTCTTCAATCAGACCCTCCCCGAAGGTTTCGAGTTCATCAACCGGCGTGTCGACAAACGGGTCATGGGCGACATCGTTGATGTGCTCGCCCGTGTGCACGACAAGGCCGATGCGGCGGGCAGCCTCGACGCCATCAAGAACCTGTGTTTCCGCTTTGCCGCCAAGTCCGGTATCACCATTTCGGTCGACGACGTCAAGACTCCAACGACGAAGAAGGAGATCCTCGATCGGCACGAAAAGCTTGCGGAGACGGTCGAGAACCAGTTCCGCCGAGGGATTATCACCGACGGTGAGCGACGCCAGAAAGAGGTCGAAATCTGGACCAACGCCACCGAAGAGGTGAAGGCCGACATGGAGTTGGCCCTCAAAGCCGAGAAGTTCAACCCCATCGAGATGATGGTGGGCTCCGGTGCTCGCGGAAACATGATGCAGGTGCGCCAGATCGCCGGCATGCGCGGGCTCGTCGCTAACCCTCGCGGCGACATGATTCCCCGTCCCATCAAGGCCAACTTCCGTGAGGGATTGGCCATGCTCGAGTACTTCATCGCCACGCCGGGCGCACGAAAGGGCCTCGTCGACACCGCCCTCCGCACCGCCGACTCGGGCTACCTCACCCGACGTCTCGTCGACGTGAGCCAAGAGGTGATCATTAACAACGAAGATCCCTTTGCCCATGGCAATCCTCGTTCTGTATGGATCGAAGACGTCAACCCGGACAAGCCCGGCAAGCCCGCCTACCTCGACACCCGCCTCTACAGTCGGACGTTGGCCGAAGACATCGACGTCACTGCACCGCTCACCTCATTCGAGGAGCGTGACGGCGAGTTCGGCGTGGAGGTCTTCCATCTCGACAGTCCCTCGGGGGAGTGGATCGACACCTGGTTCCCCGCCACCGTCTCCGGCGACAAAGGCACCGTCACCTTGGTCAAGGGGGCAATCGTCCGGGCGGTCGAGGTGGCGATTCTGCGTGACGATCCTGAAATCTCTCGGGTCCGTTGCCTTTCGCCGCTCACCGACGACTCGGCCCTCGGTATCACTGCGGCGTCCTACGGTCTTTCGCTCGCCACCGGCCGTATGATCGAGCCCGGAGAAGCGGTCGGCGTCATCGCCGCACAATCCATTGGCGAGCCGGGTACTCAGCTCACGATGCGTACCTTCCACACCGGTGGTGTGGCGGGCAAGGGTCGAGACATCGCTGGTGGTCTTCCCCGAGTCGTGGAACTCTTCGAGGCTCGGTCCCCGAAGGGCAAGGCCACTCTGGCCCGGTCCACCGGCATCATCCGTATCAGCGACGACGAGAGCCGCGGCAAGGTCGTCACCATTGTTGGTGACGACGGTACCGAGGACGCCTACCTGTTGCCGTTGCAGTCCCGACTCGATGTTGTCGAGGGGCAAGAGATTGCCGCCGGCGATGCCATTATCGACGGGCCAATGGATCCGAAGGAGCTCTTGGAAATTAAGGGTCCCCGCGAAACCCAGAAGTACCTCGTTGAACAGGTGCAGGGCGTGTACCGCGATCAGGGTGTGCCGATTCACGACAAACACATCGAACTCATCGTCCGGCAAATGACACGGCGAATCGCCGTGCAGGAGCAGGGTGAATCGGACTTCCTCCCCGGTGAGCGGGTTGACTCCCGTATCTACACCGAGGCGAACCGCGCCCTGCTCGCCGAAGGGAAGAAGCCAGCCGAAGGCCGTCCCGAGATCATGGGTATCACCAAGGCGTCCTTGGCCACCGATTCGTGGCTATCGGCGGCGTCGTTCCAGGAGACAACCCGTGTGCTCACCGAAGCGGCGATCGGCAGCCGTTCCGACAACCTGCTGGGGCTGAAAGAGAACATCATCATTGGCAAGCTCATTCCGGCCGGTACCGGCATGCAAACCTACCGCGACATCGTGGTGGAAGCCCCCGACTACCAGCCGATGGAGTTCTACTCGTCCTTTGAGGAAGAGCAGGACCTCGCCGAATGGCTCGCCGGGCGAACGGAGAGCTTTACCCCGGACACATCCGAACCGGTTGCCGTCTCCGCCGCTATTCCGGCTCCTATTCCCGCCCCCATCCCGGCGCCCACCGCAGTGGCGGTCGCCGAGGTCGTCGACCTTCCGGTCGAGGGCAGCTAGCCCCTTCAATCTCCCACCATCGAATCCCCTCTCCCCGATAGCCCCCACCCCAAGTGGTTTTTGGTAGGGGAGACGCATCAAAATTGATGCGTCTCCCCTACCAAAAACCGGAAGTGGGGGGCTGGTCTGGGATCCCTCATACACGGTTTGCCCCCGCAAGGCGCGGACCGTTAGCCTCTCACGCCGGCCTGCGCCCGAATTCTCGGGCCACGGCCTACGTTCACCGGTTCTGGAAAGGTCTCCGCGTGCCCACCATTGAGCAGCTCGTCCGCAAGGGTCGCAAGCAAAAACCCAAAAAGGCAAAGACTCCCGCGCTGAAGGGTTCCCCCCAGCGTCGTGGTGTCTGCACCCGCGTCTACACCACTACCCCGAAGAAGCCGAACTCGGCCCTTCGCAAGGTGGCTCGTGTGCGTCTGTCAAGCGGCATCGAGGTTACCGCCTATCTCCCCGGCGAGGGCCACACCCTCCAAGAGCACAGCATCGTTCTTGTGCGCGGTGGTCGTGTGAAGGACCTACCCGGCGTTCGCTACAAGATCATTCGAGGCACGCTCGACACCTCCGGTGTGCGCGACCGTAAGCAAGCTCGCAGCCGCTACGGCGCCAAGAAGGAGAGCTGACATGCCCCGCAAAGGCCCCGCCGCCCGTCGCGAGCTCATGCCCGATCCGATCTACAAGTCGGTACTGATCACCCAACTCGTCAACAAAGTGCTTGTTGAAGGCAAACGTTCGCTCGCCGAGCGCATCGTCTACGAAGCCATGGACATCATCAAAGATAAGACCGGTGCCGAGCCACTCGCCACGGTCAAGCGGGCGATTGAGAACATTCGTCCGCAGCTTGAGGTTAAGAGTCGTCGTGTTGGCGGCGCCACCTACCAGGTGCCGATTGAGGTGCGTCCTCGGCGAGCCAACACCCTGGCGGTGCGCTGGCTCGTGAGCTACTCGCGTCAGCGTCGAGAAAAGACAATGGCGGAGCGCCTCGCCAACGAACTTCTTGATGCCAGCAACGGCGTGGGTGCGTCGGTGAAACGTCGCGAAGACATGCACAAGATGGCCGAGTCGAACAAGGCCTTCGCCCACTACCGCTGGTAGCGGACCGTGGTTCCAGCCACCAAACCTCTCGGACCTGACTCCCACCCAGTCCGATTCCTCTGATCGCCCCCTTTCGCACCACGAGACCTCCAATGGCCCGACACCCACTCGACAGAACCCGCAACATCGGCATCATGGCCCACATCGATGCGGGTAAGACCACCACGACCGAACGCATCCTGTATTACACGGGGAAGAATTACAAGATCGGTGAGGTGCACGACGGCGCGGCAACGATGGACTGGATGGTCCAGGAGCAAGAGCGAGGAATCACCATCACCTCGGCTGCCACCACGTGTTTCTGGGCGGATCACCGCATCAACATCATTGACACCCCGGGACACGTCGACTTCACTGTGGAGGTGGAGCGTTCCCTTCGAGTGCTTGACGGCGCTGTCGCGGTGTTTGACGGCGTGGCCGGCGTGGAACCACAGACCGAGACCGTGTGGCGCCAAGCCAATAAGTACAACGTGCCCCGCATTTGCTTCATCAACAAGATGGACCGCACGGGCGCGGACTTCTACGGCGGCGTCGACTCGATCAAGGATCGTCTCGATGCCAACGTGGCCATCTTGCAGCTCCCCATTGGGTCCGAAGGCAACTACGCCGGCATCGTCGACCTCGTTGCGATGGAAGCCCACGTGTGGCAAAACGAAGAACTCGGAGCGGAGTGGGATGTTGTCGAGATCCCGGCCGACCTGAAGGATGAGGCCGAGGTATACCGGGCCGAGATGCTTGAGGTCGTCGCTTCTGCTGATGAATCGTTGATGGAGACCTACCTCGCCGAGGAGCCCATCACGGTCGACGCGCTGCGAGCCGCCATTCGTCGAGCCACGATTGCCGGTGAAATTGTCCCTGTACTGAACGGGTCGGCATTCAAGAACAAGGGCGTGCAGCCGATGCTCGATGCCGTCGTCTGGTACCTGCCGTCGCCCCTCGACATTGCTGCCACCACGGCGATGAGCCTCAAGGGTGACGAACGCCTGGAGCGCAAGCCGGCCGATTCCGAGCCGTTTGCGGCCCTGGCGTTCAAGATTGCAACCGACCCCCATGTGGGCAAGCTCACGTATTTCCGGGTGTACAGCGGCAAGCTCGACAAGGGCGATCAGGTGCTCAACGCCCGCACCCAAAACAAGGAACGACTCGGACGTCTGTTGGAGATGCATGCCAACGACCGCATCGACATCGACGCGGTGTTTGCTGGTGATATTGCCGCCGGGATCGGCCTCAAAAACACCCGCACCGGCGACACTCTTTGTGACCTTGGCCAGCCCTGCGTGCTTGAGGCGCTCGAGTTCCCCGAGCCAGTGATTCACGTCGCCGTCGAACCCAAGACAAAGGCCGACCAGGACAAAATGGGCAAGGCCCTGTTCGCGCTGTCCGAAGAAGACCCTACGTTCCAGGTGCGTACCGACGAAGAGACCGGGCAGACGGTGATCTCTGGCATGGGCGAGCTTCACCTTGAGGTGCTTGTTGATCGCATGCTTCGAGAGTTCAAGGTCGACGCCACGGTGGGCAAGCCACAGGTCGCCTACCGCGAGACGATCAGCGGAACCATCGAGAAGTACACCTACACCCATAAGAAACAGACTGGCGGCTCGGGCCAGTACGCCGAAATCCAGATCATGATCGAGCCAAGTGGTGCGGGCGGCGGCTACCAGTTCGTCGATAAAGTCACGGGTGGTCGCATTCCGAAGGAGTACATTCCCGCGGTCGAGTCTGGTATCCGTGAGGCGATGACGGCTGGTGTATTGGCCGGTTATCCCACGGTCGATGTGCGGGCCACCCTCCTTGACGGCAAATATCATGACGTCGACTCGTCGGAGATGGCCTTCAAGATTGCCGGTTCCATCGGCTACAAAGAGGCAGCCCGAAAAGCCAAGCCAGTGTTGCTCGAACCGATCATGAGTGTTGAGGTGGTCACCCCCGACGACTACATGGGCGATGTCATGGGCGATCTTTCCTCTCGACGAGGCAAACTCGGTGGTATGGAGCAGCGAGGCAACAGTCAAGTGATTCGAGCCCATGTTCCGCTCTCCGAGATGTTCGGCTACGCTACGGATCTTCGCTCGAAGACGCAGGGGCGAGCCACCTACACGATGCAGTTCGACTCGTACCAGCAGACCCCCGGCAACGTGCAAGAGGAAATCGTCACCCGTGTCCGGGGCGACTAACAACCGGGTCTCGTTCCACCCGATCTCGTACTACCAACGCAGTATTTGTCCGTAACTTTCCGAAATCCAGCAAGTCAACAACATCCTCAGGAGTATTTCCGATGGCCCGTGAGAAGTTTCAGCGTACGAAGCCCCATGCGAATGTGGGCACGATGGGTCATATTGATCATGGGAAGACGACGCTGACTGCGGCGATTACG
>JANOSD010000075.1:0-38947 GCA_031415655.1 Actinomycetes bacterium | reverse complement strand
GTCACCCGCCCCATCCGTGACCAGCGCCTCGGATGCGCTCCACGCTTCTCGGGACAAAAATCGACCGGACAATTCGAAGTCGTTGCGGAGAGCCCGTCGACGCAAGGCTCGCCGATCAACGACCATGGCAGGAGCCAGGCGTAGGAACGAGCGGAAGGACCTCACCCGGTTCGCCAGATGCCGAGTGGGCGGCCGACGACCCCGAAGAACTGCCGGCAGAATATCGCGCCGGGCATAACTCAGCGTGGCGGTGAGGTAGCCAATCACGGCACGCATGGCGAGGGACGGCGGCGCATTCTTCACCAGCAGCAGCAGGCGATTTCGTTCGACGTAGAACTGAAACACATCCGATCCCTCGCCGCTACTGGCGGCATGGAGGTGCCGGAACCGCGATGCCGGCACGTATCGGTAACGCCAACCAAGGGCCTGACCTCGCCAGGAGAGGTCGGTGTCTTCGTAATAGAGAAAAAACCGCTCGTCGAACAGTCCGGCGTCTTCGAGATAGGCAGGCCGAAGCAGCACCCCACCACCACACCAGTTGAAGACGTCGACCGCTTCATCGAACTGGCCCTCGTCGATCTGCAGATACCCCCGATCCGCCCCGAAGCCGTCTTCAATCACCACTGACCCGGCGTTGTTGATCACATCAAAGGGTTCGCCCGCCACCGGAACATCCACCCATCGCGGTTCCGGGCCCACCGTCACCCGAACTCGATAACGCCCCGAGGTGATCGAAATCTCCTTTTCCGTTTCTGCCGCCAGCAGGAACTGCACGGGGAACGGCGGCGCCTCCACGCCAGGAAGAGCACGAATCTCGGCGCTGTACTCACCTGACGGGCCGTCGGCCACCGTGGCGAGAAGATCGGCGGGCAACGCCAGCCGGATCACTGCCTCGCCACCGAGCCAACGGAACCAGCCACCCTCACGGGGTTCTTGTCCCCACGCCCCCCGCACATATTGCGAGAGCCCGAAAACCGAGCGGTCAGCCCAGTTGATGCCATGCAATTGCACCCCCAATTTTCGGGAATCGCCAGGGGGGTCGAAGGTGGGCGCCTGGATCACCACCTCGTGGAAATGGGGAGCGAACAAGATCTTGGGACAGGCGGCACCCAGACGATGGTCCGCCTCCAAGGTGTCCACGAGCGGCCACAGCCATCCCGGCTCCACGAAGGCGTCGTTGTTGACGAGCGCCACGTAGTCGATCCCGTCGCCTTCGAGGCCAGTCATCGCAAGATTGTTGGCGGGGAAGCCGGTATTCGTGGGATTGGCGATTACCCGAACGGAGGGGAAACGCCTCTCGATAACCTTTTCGCTCCCATCGACGGAAGCATTGTCGATCACCACGACCTCAAAACGATCCACCGGATACGTCGTGCCCATCAGCGCCTCGACACACTGCACGACATGCTCGCCGCCGTTGTAGTTGAGTACGGCGGCCCGCACACGCGGCACCGAACTCGTCATGCCGTGCGCTCCCCCACCACGTAAATCTCGTTGGCGCCGTAAAGGTGTCGGAGCGAGGCGTCGTGGGCCGCAGCAACGCTCTCGGCCAAGTGGCGCATCTCAATCATCCGGTCGTTGTAGATCCCCATCCAATGCACTGCCGACGCCACCGTGGCCCGCAACCGGGTGAGTTCCTCCAAGATGCCGTCGACGGCAAGACCCTCGTCGAACGTGATCGGGGTTGGCTCGGGCATGAGCATCTCGGCCGCGCCCCAGGCGCCCAGTTCGGCCACGGGGGCGAGGAGCTGGGGTGGTGGGCCCGGGACGTCGAGCGGATTGCCGCCGGCCCCGATCACGTCGAAGCCGGTCTCCCCCAAGAGAAACTGGAGGAGGTCCAGGGTGTAGAGCCGAACGTGGGTTGGGTCGCTCCAGAAGTCGTTACCGAGGTTGGCGAGGCATGCCGGATTCGGGGTGACCACGATGAGACGGCCACCAGCAGGAATCACCTCGCGCAAACGGCCCAACATCTCCAACGCCTCGCCCACCGAGAGGTGCTCGATAACGTGAGCAAGGAAGACGGCGTCGGGCCGCTCGAGAGTGTCGTCCAGGTAGGTGAGGAGGTCGGCCTCAATGGCCTCGTGCCCGGCGGCGCGAACCTGCCGGACCATCTCCGGATCGATGTCGATGCCGAGCCGCCGAACGTCGGGCTGCTGCTCCGCGACGAGCGAGAGGAACTCCCCCCGCCCGCACCCCAGCTCTACCAGGAACCCCCGACCCTCGACGAACGGGAGGTAGTGGCTCCGGACCGCGCGAGAGTGCGCGGGATCGAACCCCTGGGCCGTGTAGTAGCTGCTCTCGATCTCTTCGGGAACCGGCGTCTGTGGCATAACGTCCGCCACCCTAACGGCCGGCCACCGGGCGGGGCACGACGCTGATCTCGCCTGCCAAAGCCACGAGCCCGTTGGCGATGAAGTCGCCCACCACGTCGAATCCGAGAGCGTCGGTGTGCCAGTCGTAGACCTGTTTTCCGTCGGATCGACTGGCGGCGACCGTACACACGTAGCGGCCTGGCAGCAGGTTGGCGTCGATGGCGAACCCGACACGGGAGACGTCTCCCGGCTCGAAACTCCCCGTGTCTTGCCGGCGCCACAGCGTGTTGGTGTCGTACAGATACGTGCCATCGTTGGCCCGAACGATCATGCCGAAAACCGGATTCTCCACCGGTTCGGTGGCGGTGACATCGAACTGAATCACCACCCGATCGCCGGTAGTGACGCCCTCGTGTGATTCGTCGGTGACTAAGTGCACGTTGTCGATGGTCATGGCCCCGTTGCCATAGATCGCGCCTCCTTCCCACTTGCCCACCTCACCGCCGCCTTGCAGTTCCACAATGTGTTGCCGATAGCGGTCGACCACGTCGATGGCTGTGCCCGAGTGACGAACCCCGCCCTTCTCCAGCCACAGCCCTCGCTCGCACAACGACGACAGGGTGTCGAGATCGTGGCTCACCACGGCGATCGTGACCCCGTTTCGTTTCAGCTCGTGGATGCGATCGAAACACTGTTTCTGGAACATTGCGTCGCCCACGGCGAGCACTTCATCGATGATCAGGACGTCGGGCTGGAGGTGAACGGCAACGGCGAATCCAAGGCGGAGATACATGCCGGAGGAGTAGGTACGAACGGCTCGATCAATGGCTTCGCTCACCTGAGGACCGGCGAAGCTCACCATGTCGTCGAATACCAAGTCGACGTAGGACTTCGAAAATCCGAGGATCGAGCCGTTGAGGTACACGTTTTCTCGGCCGGTGAGGTCGCCATGAAAGCCGGCGCCCAACTCCAGCATCGACGCCGTTCGACCGTAGGTCTGCACCGTTCCTCTCGTGGGCGGAAGGATCCCGGCGATCACCTTCAACAGGGTGGACTTGCCAGAACCGTTCTCACCGATCAACGCAATCGTGTCGCCCGGTTCAAGGGTGACGCTCACGCCTTCGAGCGCCCAGAACTCCTCCGCCACGTTTTTGCGGCCGGCAAACAACCGATCACGTATGCCCTCGGCCCGCTCGGAATAGATCTTGAAGCTCTCCCAGACGCCGTCGACCACGACCGTGCCCGGGGCTGGCCCCGCCCCCGTGTACGCGGCCTTCTCTGGGCGGGCGATCTCCTCCATCACCGGTCAGACCTCCTTGGCAAAACGAGGTGAGAGCCGGTGAAACACGGTCCATCCGATGGCCAACATGACGACCGACGAGAACGTTGCCGCTCCAAGCGTGGGAAGCCCTGGCCACCGGAACTCGTACAGCGCACTACGAAACAACTGCACGAACTGCGTGATCGGGTTGAGCCGCACGGCGTTCAGGACGGTCGCCGGAATCGGATTGTCGGCACTCGCTTCCAACGGATAGATGATCGGCGTCGCATAGAACCAGAGCAGGAATGCCACCGTGGTGAACTCCTGGATGTCGCGCACGAAGGCGTTTGCCGCCGCCAGCAGCATCGCCAAACCCGTGCTGAACATCGCCAGCAGCACCGTGGCGAGAAACAATGCAGGGAGAAACTGGACCCACCGAAACTCCCCGGTGGCCGACAAGGCCACGAGGAGGACTCCGAGGCCTAAGCCCAGGTGCACGAGCTGACTAAACACGACCGCCAGCGGCAGCACCGACCGGGGGAAGTACACCTTGCGGACCAAGTTGGCGTTTCCCACGATCGAGCCTGTGGCCACCTGGGCCGAGGCCTGGAAAAAGGCAAACGGGAGGTAGCCCGTGAGGAAGTACAGCCAGAAACGATCGATGCTGCTTTTGAATACCGTGGAGAAGATGGCGGTGAAGACCGCCATCATCATCAGCGGGTTGAGCAGCGTCCACAGAAACCCCAGCGCCGACCGCTTGTACCGCACCTTGAGCTCACGGATGGTGAGATTCCGGAGCAGTTCCTTGGACGCGACGAGCTCCCGGACATTGCCATGCCGCTCGGAATCCACCACCACCGGCGACGGCGGCACGTCGGGGAGGGGCAGGGTGGGTGCAGACATCGGGGACGGGTACGACGGAACGGGGCTGCTCAGCCTACGGCGCAACGACCCCCATGGGGAAGAATGGTCGAATGCCGGACTTCTCGGTCAACGACAACAGCGGCGTCTACTACGGAGCCGACTATTGGAACGACCTTCCCCAGGTGCGTCGGCACCTCAACCAACTCATCACTGCCGATCCGGAACGCATCTGGATGCAACACGTCACCGACCGTGTTGGCAAGGTGTTCGATCGGGCCCTGATCCTCAATTGCGGCAACGGGAACGTCGAACGGGGATTGGTGATTCACGGGGTGGTGAAGGAGGCCGTGGGCATCGACTACTCCCCCAGCTTGCTCGACGAGGCCCGCCGGGAAGCCGTCGAGGCCGGACTTCCGCTTACGTACCACCAGATGGACACCAACACCGGCGCCTTCCCCGACGGGCCGTTCGACGTAGTCGTCAACTACGCCGCCGGGCACCACATCGCCAAGATCGACAAGGTCTTTCGCGCGGTGTGTGGTCTTCTCCCGGAGGACGGTTGGTTCATCAACCATGACTACGTCGGCCCGCATCGCAATCAGTACGGCTACCGAGCCTGGGACGCGGCGTGGCAACTCAACCGACGCAGTCCCGAAGCCTTCCGCCAGAACATGGCGTATCCGCACCTTCCCACCATGCTCGCCACCGATCCCACCGAAGCGATCCACTCCGAGTTGATCCTCTCCACCTTCGATCGTTACTTCACGCTGGAGGAGGAGATTCCGCTCGGCGGCGCGCTCGCCTACCCGCTACTCACACACAACGCCGGCATCTTTGCCGACACCAACGGGGCGGGCCCCTGGATCGACATGGTGGTCGACGCCGATCGCGCCTACTGCACCACCAATCCCGATGACGGGTTGTTTGCGTTTTTCACGGGGCGGCCAAACAAGGCGGCACTGGCCGACGAACCCACGCTCGCGGCGTGGGCGGCAGAGGAAGACGCCCGAGAGGGTGGTGCGACCGAGGGCGAGTATTACCCGCGCTCGGCGTTGCAAGACCTCATGATCGAGCTCGAATCACAGCGGATGGCCACGCTGCACGCCCGCACCGACCTCGCCGATACGCAGCACCAGCTCGCCCACCTGCGCGAGCAGTTTCCGGTGTCGCAGCTCCGACGGCTCGCCGCGATTCCCGCCGTCGAGAAGGTGCGGCACCAGCTCAAAAGGGGCTAACCGTCGGCGAGCAGGAGTGTGACGAGCTCGGCCAACGGCTCGCGAAAATTCCGCAACGGCGGCAAGCCCGAAAAGCGCCACGCCGCATTGTCGAGAACAGAGTTCATGGGACGCGGCGCCGGACGAGCGGGTTTCAGCCGCCCGGTGGTGATCGGGCGAACCCGAGCGGAATCCATGCCGCCGGCTTCCAACACCGCTTCGGCGAACTCGTACCAGCTCACGTCTTCGTCGTTGGTGAGATGGAAAAGCCCGGGGCGCCGCTCAACGGCCAATCGCACCAATGCCGGGGCAAGGTCGGCGGTGAACGTGGGGTGACCTCGCTGATCATCTACGAACGAAAGCGTCTTGTGCTCGCCGGCCAAACGAAGAATCGTCTTGACCATATTGGGTCCGTGGTAGCCACACACCCACGAGGTGCGCACCACGGATCCCGTCGGGCAGAGCCGCTGCGCCTCAACCTCTCCCGCCAGTTTGGATCGGCCGTACACCGACTGGGGATTGGTGGCATCCCACTCGTGGTAGGCGTCGTCTTTGCGTCCATCGAACACGTAGTCGGTGGACAGATGCACCAAATGGGCATCCACGGCGCGACACGCTTCGGCCACGTGACGAACGGCCAGCGCGTTCATCACGTAGGCCTTGCCCAACTCCGCCTCGCAGGCGTCAACGGCGGTGAACGCGGCGCAGTTGATGACGGCGTCGGGCCGCACCGAGGTGAGCGTGCCAACCACGCTGTCGCGCACAGCGACATTGCACCGCTCGCGGTCAAGGGAAACCACCTCATGGTGCCCCAGCGCCTCGAGGTGGAGAGCCACTTCGGTCCCGAGCTGGCCTCCCGAACCAAGGACAACGATTCGCATCAGTGGCCGCCGCCAACAGAACGCAACGGTTCCCACCACCACTGGTTATCGCGATACCAGGCGACGGTCGCTTCCAGCGCGCCGTCGAACTCGTATTCCGGCTTCCAGCCAAGCGCACGAACCTTGTCGCAGTGAATGCTGTACCGGCGGTCGTGCCCCAGACGATCCGCCACATAGTCGACACGGGACTCGTCGGCGCCACACAGTTCGAGCAGCCGGTTCGTGATCTGACGATTCGGCACCTCGTTCCCCGCGCCGATGTTGTAGATCTCGCCCACTTGCCCTGACCGAAATACAAGATCCACGGCAGCACAGTTGTCGGTGACGAACGTCCAGTCACGAATGTTGAGGCCATCTCCGTAGAGCGGCACGTTGCGCCCCAAAAGCAGGTTTGTAACGAACAGAGGGATGAGCTTCTCGGGGAACTGATAGGGCCCGAAGTTGTTCGAGGACCGGGTGACCACGAGGGGTAGGTCGTAGGTGGACACATACGACAGAGCGATGAGGTCGGACCCTGCCTTCGACGCGCTGTACGGCGACCGCGGGGACAGGGGATCGGTCTCCACAAAGGATCCTTCCTCGATAGATCCGTACACCTCGTCGGTGGAGATGTGGAGGACCCGGTTGACTTCTTGCTGCCGGGCGACGTCGCAGACGACGTTGGTGCCATCACAGTTGGAGAGCACAAAGGCATCGGGGCCGGTGATGGACCGATCGACATGGCTCTCGGCCGCAAAGTGCACGACACCATCGCACCCTCGCATCCCGTCGGTGACCGCCGTTCGGTCGCAAATATCACCGTGCACAAACGAGACCCTGCCCAGCTCAAGTAACCCACGAAGGTTGCCGAGATTGCCAGCGTAGGTCAGGGCATCGAACACCACGACTTCGTCGTCGGTGTGGTCGACCACCCAACGCACGTAGTTGGCTCCAATGAATCCGGCCCCGCCGGTGATGAAAAGACGCATCTCTTATCCTCGCAGAACTTGCGGGGATCAAGAAATAGATGAAACCTGAACCAGTGAACTCGACGGATCCCATGCTCTACGATCGCTAGGTACCCACGGAGCCGTCATGACCAATCCTGAGCCCCTGCCCCCGAGCCACCGTCCATTCGGCACCGAGGAGCCCAACCCCGCCGTCCCATGCCCCTTTTGTGCGCAACCTTTCCCGACTGCGTCGCTCCTACAGGCTCATCTCGAGCTCGATCACGGCCAGAAACGCAAGAAGGTCAAGGCGGTCAAGATGAAGACGGAGGACGGGTACCGACCGCGTAACTACAACCCGGCGAAGGGGTTTCTTACCGCCGCCGTAGTGGGAGTCGTGGCGGCGGTGGCGATCGCCACCGCCGTGTTCACCCTGGCCGCAAGGGCAGGTCTCTTCGATCGATGACCGCGGCCTGCCCATTCTGCATGCAACCGTTTGATGACGGCACCGCCTTTCGGCTCCATGTTGAACACGACCACGGCGTGGCGCTTCGAATGCCGAGAGTCGGCAAGGCGAGTTCGGCGATGCAGCGATGGCGTCAAGGGCTGCGGTTCGTCCCCCTGTGGTTCGTGTTGCCGCTCAGCCTCGGCCTATTCGTCGTCGTCGTGTTGTCCATCGAGGCATCACCGTGGAGCCCATTGGCGGTCTACGGAGCGCGACTGGCCTTGCTTCCTTCGCTGCTCGTACTGGCCAACCGCGTGTCGGGGCACTGACCGGTTTCGAGCACACCCGCAAAGGTCCTAAAACCGGAGCTCGTGGTGGGGATGCCAGGCCGGAGCAATGTCGGCTCGTCGGGGGTTGGCTTGGTCCCGACCCGACAGCACCGGATCGGTGACGCCCCAATCCGCGGCGATTGCCGGATCGTCCCAAGCCACGCCGAGTTCATCGGCGGCGTTGTAGTAACTGTCCACCAGATAGGTGATCGTCATGTCGGTGAGCGACGCGAAACCGTGGGCGACTCCCGGCGGGATCAGCACCCCCCGATGATCGTGGGTTCCGTCATCCCGAGCGCCCAGGGTGATCATCTGGGTCGCCCCGAAGGTACGCCCACCTGTGCGAAGATCGTGGAGGACCACCCGAGCTCGACCGAACGGCACATACCAATAGTCCGCCTGGTGCAGGTGGTAGTGGAGTCCGACGATCGCCCCGGCCTTGCGGTCGGCACGGTTCGCTTGCACCATCTCCCGACCCGACGGGAACCAGGATCGTCGGTAGGTCTCAACAAAAAAGCCTCGTTCGTCGCCGTGAATCTGCGGTTCGACGATGAATACGTCATCAATGAGGTCGGAAGGGGTCACCGTTGCCATAAGGAGACGGTCTAGCAGGTTGGGCCTTGAGCTTGGTCAGGTCGGCCGCTGCAACTGGAACGACTTGATCACGTTCCCGTTGGGTTCGGTCGAGTAGAGATCGAGTCGGGTGTCGGCGTTGAGGTCGGAGGCGGGGCTGGTAGCTGCGGTGCCACCGATCTCGACCAGGGGAAGCCAATTGCCGTTCGGCCCGATTTGGCGCAGCACGCCGAGTGATCCACCCGGACCCACGAGAAACAAGTTCAGCCGGCCGGAGAGGTCGAGCACGGGGGTCGGTCGGGCGCTTGATGCGGCATTGAAGGCGACGAAAGGCCCAAACGCCGTGCCCGGCGAGGCTTGCCACGAGTGGTAGACCACGCCGTAAATATCGCCGCTGAGGAAGATCTCCAAGCGGCCATCAGCGTTTCGGCCGATCGTCGGATTGTTGGAGGCCACATAGGGCCCGCCGCCGACATTGGAGAAGTTGTTCCACGGCGAGTTCGGTGCGAGCTGACTCATCGTGGCCAGACGACCGTCGGACTTGATCACCACCAGTTGTTGACGACCGTCGAGGTTCGTGGCTACCGCGGGTATGCCACCGATCGGAAGCGTGGCCCCAGATAAGGGCGACCACGCCGCCCAGCCGGCGTTGGCCGACGTCTGCCAGGTGTGCCACACCTGCCCGTCGCTTCCCCGAGCGAAAAGCTCCTGACGGCCATCTACGTTCGTGCCGACGGCGGGCGGCCCGGTGGAGGTACCCGCCGACCCCATCGGGTAGAGGAGCGACCACGCACCGTTGGCCTTCACCTGCCAGGCATGCCACACCGCGCCATCGGTCGCCACCGCAAACACTTCCAGGCGGCCATCGGCGTTGCGGCCAACAGTGGGAGACGTTCCCGCCGGGAACACCCCGCCGAACTGCTGCCAGCCGCTCCATCCGCCGTTCACGACCATCTGATACGACTTGTAGAGCCTTCCATCCGTTCCCACCATCCAGGCCTCGAGGCGACCATCGCGGTTGCGTCCCATCGCCACTCGGCCGCCCGGTGTCGCCGTGCCGCCGGTGCCAACCACAGGAGACCACGTCACGGCACAGTCGCCGCGCCCCGCCGTACGGTCGCAAAGGGCATCGCTGTATTGCCACGTAAGCCCCGTGCGAGCGTTCGTGGTGATGTTCTTGAATGCACGAATCGAGGCCGTGTAACCCGTATCACTTCGCAGCCAAAAGCGGTGTTCCTTTCCGCCGTGTTCGAACACGTAGAACGGCGCACTCAACGGCGCGGGGCCGTACCCTGCGGCCGTGAAACTCTTCAAGCCCTGAGCCTTCGCAGGGTCTACGTAGCCGCAATTGACGGCGCCGATTCCAACGATGTCGCACGTTCGCCACTCCATTCCGCCGGTGCTCGTTATGCCCGCAAGGCTGTTCACATTGAGTGTGCCGTTGTCGAACATCTTGGCGTAACCCCGCTCGCAGCGGGTGGGCTTGGCGTCGGATTGGCAGTAGTACCACGGAGCCCAGGCGTACGCCCGCTTGTCAGCCGGTTCGGTTCTGGTCGACGCGCAGTACCGGGTGGACATCGTGATCGCCGCTTGTTT
Organism: Actinomycetes bacterium; assembly: GCA_031415655.1. Taxonomy (GTDB): domain Bacteria; phylum Actinomycetota; class Acidimicrobiia; order Acidimicrobiales; family Acidimicrobilacustridaceae; genus JAKOVR01. The sequence goes on along the minus strand of JANOSD010000075.1, from coordinate 28,546 downwards.
CGCCGCGGTGGCGGTATCGATCGCCGTTCCCGCAGAAAGCGTCCATCCGCCCGCCGAGTCCCACTGCCACTCCCCGATGCCCGGATGAAAGAACGCCCTGTCGGCCGCCCCTTTCGTACCGAAGCCGTACAACGCATCTTGGTTGTCGTACCGGCTCAACGTCATCGGACTCGGGGCGGTCGATGCGCCTTCCGCTCCCGTCTCCGTGTGGGTCGGCACCATGATCATCGCCGCCAGCGCATCTCTTGTGAGGTCCTCGCACTTGTACGTATCAGCCCAGAACAAGATGTCGGCGTAGGGACCGGCACCTTGGGCCTTTGTGGGCGTGGCAGCGGAGAACGCAACGTCGGCAGGAACGAGCGTGCCCAGCAGCACAGTGGCGAGGACAAAGGGCAGAAACAAACGGTTCTTCATGACGCCACCGCCCACATCATGGGAGTAATTTGCGCAACGGCAGCGGCATCGCCGCCGGACACCACGAGCAACATGTCGGCGAAGCCGCCGGGTTCAACAAAGGGCACTACGCCCGAGTCCGACCGTCCAGAATCCGATGCCAACGCCACGACCTTGCCGCGGCTATCAAGCCATGCCGCGTGCACCCGTACGGTGCCGGTTGCGGTGGCCCCCACATTCGTGACCGACCCAAACACCAGGTGGTCGGCCGGCGTGCCGTTATCACGGTGCAAATCGCTCTCGACCGGCCGCCCCCCGGAAGGCCGGGTCCAATAGGTGGCGATCTCGAACGCACGACTGCCTGCCGCCGAGGCCGACTCGACCGACCCAGCCGTCCATGCCGAGCCGGCCGTCCATGCAGTCCCCGACACCGCCGAAGTCGAAACGTCCGGAGCGAGAATCTCAAATGGCACCGGTTCGCCGGGGCGCACGTTGCCGACCGCAGCGACGGCCGATGCCTGGCCCAATAATTCGCCGTTGGAGCCCGTTAGCTGGGCCGTGATCGAAACGGCCGAGGCCGAGGCATCCGTCTCGTTTCGAACAAGCCCTATCGCTCGCCATGACCCATCGGGGGCCGAGACCACCGACACCGATTCGGTGAGCACGACCATGGAGCGGGCGGCAAGGTTGTTGGTGTAAGACCGCCCGGTGAAACCCGCGAGGTTCCGCCAGTCGGATGTCTCGGCGCCCGCCTCACCCTTGGCGATCTGGTCCGCGGTGCTCGAACAATCAGACGCTCCGGCGGCGCCAAGCCGGCAACCGGCGCCGTCAAATGACTGGGGCCTTCTGTCCTGAATGGGGGGCAGCGTAGGAAGCCCGTTGCCGCCGCCGGTCGCCGCAGGACGCAACGATGACGGACGCTCCGACGCCGGACCACCGCTGGTGGTGGCCGTTGTAGAAGGTGCCGCACAGCTGGCGGCGATCCCAACAACGAAGCCGATGGCGAGCGTGCCGACACTCGCTCGCCGAGAACGCGTGGACGTGATGGTCACCGTGACTCCTCTTTCGCACACCCCCACTCCGCAATTGGATTTACGACGCTACCGGGCTCAGTGCGTCCCGGGGTGGACCCCGATGCACGCCCTGGTGTCGCAGGCGAATCGAGATCGATCCGTACATCCACCCCAGCGACACCAAACCGGCCAATACCAAGCCGATCTCCACCCGAAGAAGAAGGTCGGTTCCGATCGCTGTGACTACCGAAAACGTGACGAGTGCAAGTAGCCAGCCAAGCGCCATCCGGCTGTGACCTCCGAGAGCAATGAGACCCTGGTCCAGACAGATCGCCGCCATGATCAGCACGTGGCTCAACGCCAGCAGGCCGAGGTCGCGGCCCCCCACAATCGATCCTTCGCCAAACAGTTTCGCTACTGCCCATGGCCCGATGAGGCTGGCCCCAATCGTGGCGACGGCGCCACCCCCGAGGATCAACAACACCAATGCACGAAGGCTCGAGCGAAACTCTCGCAGCTTTCCTTCCGTGGCCAGGCGGGCCAACTTGGGGAGCAGCGACGCCAGCACGGCCTGAAACAGGAACAGCGGTACGCGGGCGATGAGTAGGCCTTTCTGGAACTGCCCGGCGGCACTTGGGTCGGTATCGGCGCCGAACCACTGCACCGCCAAGGTGCCCGATTGCAGCAAGAGCGACAGCGAGCCGGCACCGAGGAGGAGCCAGCCGAGATTGGTGGTGAGTTCTCCCCACTCCGCGGGCGGTCCCGGCGTGAGCATGCCGCGCTGACGAGCGAGCGATACACCGGCAGCTAAGAGCGGACTGAGACACAACGCCAGGCCCCACAAACCCAGTTCAGTTCGCAAGCCCAGTGCACTCGCTCCGAACACGATGAGCCCCACGGCTCCCAGAAATCGGAACGCTCCTTCGCCACCGAAATACACGGCGTACGACCGGAACCGTCCGTGAGAAGAAAAAGCGCCGCGGGTGAGGTGTCCCACACAAAATCCCACCAAACCGATGGCGAGGCAGGCCACGAGCGTGCCTCGATCGCCGAGAAGACGGGTCCGCACCACCGAGTAGGCAAACCCGAGCAGCACCAGCAAAACCCCGGTGAATGCCGCCCCGATCAGCATCGCCCGTTTGATCACCGGACCCGCCCCGAGCCCTTCGGCGCGCCGAGCCGACACGGCGCGGGCGACCTCCTGTTCCAACGGCTGCATCGTCCCATTGCCAAGTCCGAACAGCAGCGCCCACAGCGCACTCAACGCGGAAAACGCCGCCGCACCCTCTTCGGATGTGCCGAAGTGCCGGGAGGCGAGGCCAAAAAACGCGTACGTGGTGAAACCGTTGACCACAAGCCCAACCGCTACCGGTATGGCGCCAACCGGCAACGGATTCTTGATGCGCAGCCGGGTAAACACGGAGCGACGGTAGTGCGCGGACCCTACGCTCGGGAAGTGTCGGCGCGGGGAGAAGCGGTCAATTCGTTGGGGGCTGCAACGGGTGAGGCATGCACAACTCGTCGTACTCGGCGATCACCAGCTGTTCGGGATCAACTGAACATGCGGGGCATTGCGGATCTCGGTTGAGCTTGTAGGTGCGAAAGCTCTGCTCCATTGCGTCGTAGGCCAACAGCCGTCCACTCAGCGAATCGCCCAGATCGAGGAGGAGCTTGATCGCTTCGAGTGCTTGGATCGAACCGATGATCCCCGGCAGCACGCCAAGCACGCCGGCCTCGGCGCAGGACGGCGCCATCTCGGCGGGGGGCGGCTCCGGAATGAAACACCGATAGCACGGGCCGTTGTGAGGTTTGAACACCGTGGCCTGACCTTCAAACCGAAAGATCGATCCATGGACGACCGGCGTTCCGGTCTTGAGCGACGCGTCGTTGAGCAGGTAGCGGCTCGGGAAGTTATCGGCGCCGTCGACCACGAGGTCGTATTGCGACAGAAGTTCCATCACGTTGTCGGCGCCGAGGCGGGTGTCGTGGGCCACGACGTTCACATCGGGGTTCAGGAGGGTGAGGGTCTTCTTGGCCGAATCGACTTTTCGATCACCGACCCGCTCGATGTTGTGCAGGATCTGGCGCTGGAGGTTGGAAAGGTCGACGACATCCATGTCGATGATTCCGATCGTGCCCACGCCGGCGGCGGCGAGGTACATCGCCGCCGGGGAGCCCAGCCCACCAGCGCCGAGGAGCAGGACCTTCGACGCGAGAAGTTTGAGTTGGCCCGCTTCGCCTACCTCCGGAAGCAAGAGGTGGCGTTGATAGCGGTTTCGTTGTTCCGGCGTGAGCGCCTGAGGAACTCGCCACTCGCGTCCTTCGTCTTTCCATTTGTTGAACCCGCCGGCTACGGATACCACGTTGGTGTACCCAAGCTCAGCCAACGTCTTCGCCGCAAACGCCGAACGCACACCACCGGCACAATGCACCACAAGCGGCGTGTCGTGATTCGGAACTCGACCCTCGATGTTGCTTTCCAGGTTCCCACGAGCGATGTGCATCGCGCCAGGAATCGCACCCTGCTCGTATTCGTCGGGCTCACGCACATCGAGGACGACGACGCCGAGGAGCTGGCGCTGCTCGTCGGCCTGCGCGGTGGAGACCTCGGTGATCAGTTGTTTGGTGTCTGCGAGGAGGTCGCGGAAGGTGGCCATAGGGGCTCCTGGGTCGGTGTGCTGTTGGAAACCCTACCAATTGGGTCAGGTATTCCCCATGCCTCGAGAGAAGCGCCACCGCATTGACTCAAACCGGCGGCAAATCAGAAACAAGGGCGGGGAGCGTCGCCGAAATCGATGACCGCAGCACCACCTGCGCAAACCGATCGAACATCGTGGGCTCCCCGTTAATGATCACGATTCGAGCGCCACCGTCGCGCGCCATTGTGACCGTCTCGTTGATCGGGAATACCGCCAGCGAAGTCCCGACCGTCAGGAAGAGGTCGCATGCGGCCGAAGCCTCGAAACTCCGTTCGAGGTCGACCGGATTCAGGTTCTCGCCGAAGAACACCACCGCTGGCTTCAAGATCCCACCGCAGTTTCGGCACAGAGGATCGAGCTCACCGTCCTCGACCCGTTGGGCGATCTCGGCCGTGGCAAAGTGAAGGTCACACGACAGGCACACGATCTCCCGCACGTTGCCGTGGGCCTCTACCAGCAAGGCCGGATCTGTTCCGGCCGCTCGATGCAAACCGTCGATGTTCTGGGTGATCAACAACGAGAGCCGACCAGAACGCTCCAGGTCGACCAGCGCCTGATGACCCACGTTCGGGGTGCGAGACCACATCGACGACTCAAGCCGGCGGCGCCATGCCCGCTGCCGAACCTCCGGGTCGCGGCGATACGCGGCGATGTTCGCCAGCTTTTCGGCCGCGGGATCCTTGGTCCACAAACCGTCGGGTCCGCGAAAGTCCGGGATGCCGCTATCGGTGGAGATTCCGGCTCCGGTCAGGACAACCACCCGTCGCGATGCTCGGAGGAGCTCCTGAGCGGCAGCAAGATCCCGAGCATCTGGAGGGAGAAAGTCCATGCGGTAACTCTGGCCTGCACCGTCCGGAATGCCACTACCCCATGCCCTTTCCCAGTCGAACGATTTATACCGAAGTAACCTTGACAACATTGAAACAACATGAAAAGGTACTGAGGACCCCAAACGGAAAGACCTCCCGTGACCAGCCCCACCGAGATTCACCTGCTCGTCCCCACCGATGTGATCGCCTTTCGCCCGTGGAACGATGCCCTGATCGACTCCATCGGCCACGACGCGCGGTCCACCTACGTGGAACGGTTTTGGTTGGCCCCGTTGGGACCGGCCGCAGTACTCATCCTCAGGCGCACTGCCGACGAATTCGATCGCCATCCCGAGGGCTTCGAGGTTGCCGTCGGCGACTTCGCCCAGTGGATGGGCTTTCAGTTCCACGCCGGACGCCATTCGGTGTTGTTCCACACGATTCGACGACTGTCCCGGTTCGGCGCTGCCAAAGTAGAGGGCGGCCACACCCTCGCTGTCCGTCGGAGTCTCCCCACCCTCACTGTCCGCCAACGCCACCGTCTTACCCCTGAACTCCGCGTCGAGCACGACCAGTGGCTCGCGGGACGCCCCCTCCCCAACACCCAGAACGATCAGCGCAACCGACTTCGCCTCATTGCGCAAACCCTCTTGGCCAATGGCGACGAGCCGGCCATGGTGGAACGGCAACTGCATCGGTGGGGCGCCCATCCCGCATTGGCCCACGATGCGATTCGTTGGGCCCGTCAGGCCAGTTGAGACAGGCAGATCCAAAAATGGATCAAGGCGATTGCTCGCGAGCAAGCCGGCTCGAGCCCTCTTGCCAACGCGCCATTGTCCACACGAGATCACTCAAGCGATTGAGATAGGCAACAACCAGTGGGCTCGCAACCTCCGGATCGAGACATGCTCGTTCCGCTCGGCGAATCACCGTGCGGGCGACGTCGAGGTGCGCGGCGAGGGGGGTCTCGCCGGGAACGACGAACTCGGTGGGTGGGTCGAACCGGGAGGAGAGGTCGTCGATGACCGATTCGAGATGATCAACCATCGGCTGCTCAACTGCGCTCTGCCCCACCACGAGTTTGTGACGATTCGCCGGTGCGGTGGCAAGTTCGGCCATCACGACGTAAAGATCTCGACAGATTGCGATCAAGAGGGAATCGAGCTCACCGCCGATGTCGGCCGCTGAGCGGGCCACCCCCAGCGAGGCTTGGGCCTCGTCGACGCTGCCGTAGGCCATGGGCAAGGGTGAGTCCTTGCGCACTCGGCCACCGTAAAAAAGCCCCGTGGTGCCGTCGTCACCCTTGCGTGTGTAGACCTTCATCGGTGGTCGCTCATGGTCCGCGCACCTTATCGGGCTTCCGAGAATCCCGACCGCACCGGTAGGCTTTTCTTCTTATGACGAGCGCATATCTCGAAGCAGTGAACCAACGTGTGGTGATCTTCGACGGAGGGATGGGTACCGAGATCCAAGAACGGGGCATCACCGCCGACGACTTTGGCGGAGAACACCTCGAAGGTTGCAACGAACTCCTGGTGGTCACCAGGCCGGACGTGATCAAGGATGTGCACGCCGCCTACTTCGCGGCGGGGGTCGACGTGGTCGAAACCGACACGTTCGGCGCCTTCGGAATCCCGCTGGCCGAGTACGACATTGCCGACCGCGCCTACGAGCTCAATGAGGTCGCGGCGCGCATCGCCCGAGAGGTCGCCGATGACTTCTCCACCGCCGACAAGCCTCGATTCGTGGCCGGTTCGGTGGGACCGGGTACGAAGTCGCCCACGCTCAACCAGGTGGGCTTCGTTGAATTGCGAGATCTCTACGAAGTGCAGTTCCGGGGTCTTCTCGATGGCGGCGTCGATCTTTTCATCATCGAGACGCAGTTCGACCTTCTCTGCGTGAAGGCCGCCATGATCGCCGCCCGTCGTGCCATGGCGTCCGCGGGCCAGCAGGTGCCTATCCAGTTACAGGTCACGATGGAGACCACCGGCCGGATGCTGCTCGGCACCGAAATAGGGGCTGCCCTCGGCACCATCGACGCGTTGAAGCCCGACATCGTCGGCATCAACTGCGCCACCGGTCCGGCCGAAATGAGTGAACATCTGCGCTACCTCAGCCAGCACTGCCGGGTTCCGATCTCGTGCCTTCCCAACGCCGGCATGCCGTCAGTAGTCAACGGTCAGATGCACTACGACCTCACCCCGGACCAGCTTGCGGAGTTTCACCGGCACCACGTCGCGGACCTCGGCATCGCGGTGATTGGCGGCTGCTGCGGCACCACCCCCGCGCACCTCAAAGCCGTCGCCGACGCCTGCGCCAACCTTGAGCCGGCCCGACGCGAGCCGGTCTGGGAGGCGGGCGCCACCTCGATCTATTCACTCACGCCGTTCCAGCAAGACGCGTCGTTTCTCATCATCGGCGAGCGCACCAACGCCAACGGGAGCAAAAAGTTCCGTGACTCCATGCTGGAAGCGGATTGGGATACCTGCGTGCAGATGGCCAAGGACCAGGTAAAAGAAGGCTCCCATGTTCTCGACGTCTGCGTCGACTACGTCGGCCGAAACGGCGCCCTCGACATGGACGAGATTGTGCAGCGTTTTGCCACCCAGGCCAGCGTTCCGCTTGTCCTCGACTCAACGGAGCCAGAGGTGATCGAAGCTGGCCTCCAACGCCTTGGCGGCCGAGCAATCCTCAACTCCGCCAACCTCGAAGACGGTGAGGCCGACGGCTCCCGACTCGATCGAGTGATGAAGCTGGCGAAGGAATACGGCGCCGCAGTGATCTGCCTGCTGATCGACGAGGAGGGCCAAGCCCGAGACGTGGAGTGGAAGATGCGTATCGCCCACCGCATCCACGACCTTGCAATCGATCGTTACGGCCTCGAGCCGGGCGACCTCATCTTCGACGCCCTCACTTTTCCCTTGTCCACCGGTGACGACGACCTTCGGCGTGACGCAATGGACACCATGCAAGCGATCACCCGCATCAAAGCCGAGATGCCCGGTGTGCACACCACGCTCGGCGTTTCGAATGTGAGCTTCGGCCTCAAACCGGCGGCACGCCACGTGCTCAACTCGGTTTTCATCCACGAATGTGTGCAGGCCGGCCTCGACTCCGCCATCGTGCACGCCGCCAAGATCATGCCGCTGGTCCGCATTCCTGATGAGCAGAAACAGGTGTGCCTCGACCTCATCTACGACCGCCGTCGAGGTCATGATCACGCCGACGGATTCTACGACCCGCTACAAACGCTGCTCGAGGTGTTCGCCGACGTAAACGAAATGAAAGCCGAAAAGGCCGACCACTCGGATTGGCCGGTGCAGGAACGGTTGAAACACCGGATCATCGACGGCGATCGTGAGGGCCTCAACGCCGACCTCGACGACGCGATGGCGCAAGGAATCAGCGCGCTGACCATTATCAACGACCACCTGCTCGCCGGCATGAAAGTGGTGGGAGAGCTCTTCGGTTCGGGTCAGATGCAGCTCCCGTTCGTATTGCAGAGCGCCGAGACCATGAAGATGTCGGTCGCCTATCTCGAACCCCACATGGAGAAGGTCGAGGGCGACGACGGCAAGGGCCGCATCGTGCTGGCCACGGTGAAGGGCGACGTGCACGACATTGGCAAGAACCTTGTCGACATCATTCTCACGAACAACGGGTACGAGGTGCACAACATCGGTATCAAGGTGGGCATCGCCGAGATGATCGAAAAGGCGGTCGAAGTGAAGGCCGACGCCATCGGCATGAGCGGGCTGCTCGTCAAGTCGACGCTCATCATGCGCGACAACCTGCAAGAACTCAACAGCCGCGATCTCTCCTCAATCCCGGTGTTGCTCGGCGGGGCCGCGCTCACCCGTTCCTATGTAGAGCGCGACCTCCGCGAGGTGTACGACGGCCGCCTGTTCTACGGCAAAGACGCGTTCGAAGGTCTGCACGTGATGGATCGGCTGGGTGAACTCAAACGTGGCGCCGATGATCCCGATTGGGGTCGGGTACCGAGCGAGTCGAAGGTTCCGGCGCGCGAGGGATCGCGCGCCAACACCGACACCGATGAACCGGCGAACGACCTGCCTGACCGTTCCGCCGAGGTCGCCGCCGACAACGAGCTCTTCACCCCGCCATTTGTGGGATCACGTATCGTGAAAGGCATTTCGCTCGACGACATCACCGACTACGTCAACGAGACGGCGCTGTTCCGTAACCAATGGCAGTTCCGACCAGAGAAGAACGCCAATGGCACCTCCGAATCGGACGCCGATTTCAAGGAACGCATTCGAGCCACCTTCCGTGAGCAGTTCTCTGCCGCCAAGGCCGATGATCTACTCGTACCTCAGGTGGCCTACGGCTACTTCCCCGCCAACGCCGACGGCACCGACCTCGTGATCTGGAAAGACGAATCCCGCAGCGCCGAGTGGATGAGATTCGGCTACCCCCGTCAGCGCCAGGCACCGCATCTGTGCATCGCCGACTTCTTCCGTACGGTGGCCAGCGGCGAGCCCGACTACGCGGCATTCCACATCGTCACCATGGGCCATCGTGTCTCGGAGCGCACCGCCGAACTCTTCGCTGCCGACCGCTACCAGGAATATCTCCTTCTCCACGGTCTGGGCGTGGAAATGGCCGAGGCCCTGGCCGAGTATTGGCACCGCCGGATTCGTGAAGATTGGGGGTTCGCCCACGAGGACGGCCCGTCGATCGCCGGTCTGTTCCGCCAGCAATATCGTGGTGGTCGTTACAGCTGGGGGTATCCCGCCTGCCCCGATCTCGAAGACAACGAGAAAGTGGCCGAGCTCCTCGATGCGGGCCGAATCGGCATTGAAGTGAACGAGGACACCGGGTTCCAGTTCCAACCGGAGCAGACCACCTCCGCGCTCATCTGCCATCACCCGCAAGCCAAGTATTTCGTCGCCCGCTGAAAAACACGGCGCTCGACCTCGCCATCGGCAACAATGGGGCCCATGGTCCACGCTCGTTTGTTCACCCCGCTCGTCGCCGGCGCACTGGTGCTCGGCTCCGCTTCCTGCTCGAAGAAGGACGACGGAGCCACACCCTCCGCTACCACCGCAGCAGGCGGAGGCGCCACGGCAACCACCAAGGCCGGTGGATCCACCGGCAGCTCGACGGTCGCCCCGGGGGCCACCACTGGCTCCACCCCCGCCGGTAACAAGGCGATGGAACTGAAACAAACGGTGTGGTTCGACCGGTTCAAGTACACCTTGGGTGCCGTTGCACTCGACGCCGAGAACACTGCAGCCACGATTGAGGTGGAGATCGAGAACCTCCTAACCACCGATCAAACCCCCTACCCGATCATTTCCGTCGACGATTCCCAGACCACCCTGTTCACGGCGAGGCTCGAAGGATCCCCCCAGATCAAGGCCAAGGGCAAGGCAAAAGACAAGATCATCATCGACGGCGTGAAGGCGGTCGACGAGCTCACCAAGGCCGATCTCGTGTTCGGCAACGACACCCAGGCCGTCGCACGGGTTCCCTTCAAGGATCCGACGAAAGCAGTCACGCTGAAGCCGATCGAGCAGGGGTACAAGCAGAAGATCGTGCTCGACGGGATTTCCTTCGACGTCACCAAAACCGAGGTTCGGTTCGACACCGTGCCCTACGACGTTGGCCAAGCCGAAAAGGACAAGGCCTATCTCGTTCTGTCGGGCACGATGAGCAACTCGGCCACGGACCTGCTGTACATCAGCGGGAACGGGTTCGCCCTCACCCAGCCCGACGGCCAAACTTCTACCGCCTTCCGGAGCGCCCCCGACTCGCTCGAAAGCACGAAAAGGGACGACAAGGCCTTCATCATCTTCTCGATCGATGCCAAGGCCATGAAGTTCGCCGGCACGTACAGGCTGAAGATCACCCAGAGCTGGGGCGCCGACAGCACCGAAGTGACCGACGACCTCGAGTTCACGCTCACCGACACGCCCACGCCATCAGGTGGTGGCAGCACAACCACAACCAAAGCGCCATAACCACTGGCGTACCTACAGCAGGTCGAGGAACACGGCCCGCTTGCTGGCGTACCCGGCATCGGTGTTGAGGCCTTCATTGCGCAAAACGCCGAGCGTTCGCAGCTTGGCCACGGCACCAGCGAAAACGTTCGTCTCCGCCGGAGGTGTCGGCGTCCGCGCGCCGTCAAAACTCGATGGCATCAACGGGGGCGGAGGCGTCACCTGCGAGATGCGACGATGGGCAGTGTCTCGGGATCCGGATTCCAGGTCGATGACGAGCAGCGGTTCGTCCCTGACCTGTGCGCCGGTGAACCTGGGCCGGAACGCCTCAGCCCCACCATGGCGTTCCCGTCCCAGCGCGCCGTCGAACTGGCGCCGTGCCGTTACCACCTCCGCTGAATCGAATCTTCCCATCCCCGTCAGCTGCGTGGTGGTCGGATGCATGTCGCTCTCCCTCGTCGGCATTTGTGGGTCTTTCGGCCCATAGCCGCGCGACCTGAAGCGACAACCCCTTGGCGGTGGGTGTTTTCGGTCAGGCCGACAAAAGGGCGCGAGCCACGAGATCCGTCCCGAACGCAGTGAGGATGGCCAGATAGAGCAGGCCCGTGGCCGCCATAACCGCCGAATACGCTCGCTCCTTCAACGCCAGTCGCGTGAAGACCACAAGCCCCAACGTGGTGACGGCACAGGCCAACCAGAACCAGGAAAGCAATCCGCCGTAACCATCGTCGATGGTGCCGTTCAGGGCGGAGATCATTCCTATTGGTACCAACATCAGCACCACCTCGGGAACCGTGAGCCAGCCGGTCCACCGGACAAGCTCGAAGATGGGGGCTCGAGGAAGGCCAGGCTGCACGAGGTACCAGTGCCCGAGCAACATCGCATCGGTGACCGCACCAAGGAACGCCGCGCCCACCACAAGCCGGGCGACCGCCAACCACACTGGATCGCCTTGGCTAAGCCCCACGCCCACGACGCCAATAAAGCCAACGGCCGGGGCCACGAGGTCCAACCGCGGATCAAACTCGGGGACCTCCACTGACTTGGCCGCGGCTTGGCGCTCGATCCCCGTCATGGCCGCCACCCGAGCGGAGCGGTCCTCGGCGAGCGACTCCTGCCCGGAAACCCCCGCCTTTCGACGCCGGATCGAACTCCCGAGTGCGAAGCCACTGGCGAGCACCACCCCCGCTGAGGCCAACTCCCGGACGAGTACCCGGTCGATCACGAGCAGGCCCAGGAGGAACGAGAGCAACGCAAATACGAAGTAGGTGCCGCGCAACAACCACCCGTAGCCGAGACCCACTGCTCGACGCCTCGTGGTCATCCAAAGGAAAAACAACCCGCCCGAAGCCCACTGCAAAAGGAACGTGGCGCCGTCGAGCGTCTTCACGATTCGACCACGACCAATGCGTGGTCAGCCCGGTTCAACGAATCTGGACCGGTTGCCGTCGCGGCCACGATGTCTTCGAGGCGGGCGCCCCAACGACCCTCCACATAGATACCTGGTTCCACCGAGAACACGTTCCCGGCCAGCAACGCTGCGCTGTTTCCGGCCACGAGATAAGGATCCTCATGGGCCTCCACGCCGATCCCGTGGCCAGTTCGGTGCACGAACTGCTCGCCGAAGCCGCCTGCAGTGATGATTGTGCGGGCGGCGGCGTCGACGTCCTCGCACGGCACTCCCGCACAGGCTTGCGCCACGGCCGCTTCTTGCGCCGAACGGAGCACCGCATACATCTCGTCGAGTTCGTTGGGAATCGGGCCAGTGTGCACGCATCGTGTGATGTCAGAGCAGTACCCCACGCCAAAGGCATCGAGAAACGTTCCGCCAAAATCGCACAATACGATCTCCCCTCGCTCAATCACCCTCGAACCAGCATCGTGGTGCGGACTGGCAGCGTTCGGCCCCGACGCGACGATGGCGAAGTTGACGCGATGGTGCCCTTCCGCCACGAGCCGGCGTCCGATCTCCGCAGAAACCTCGGCCTCGGTGCGTCCGATCAGCGCGATGTCGCCGACCTGCAACTGGTGGGCAACACGGTCGGCTGCCGATGCGGCCACCCGCAAACGCTCGATCTCGTGATCCTCCTTTACCTCTCGGAGGACGCCGGTGACCTCGGTCGCCCGACGGAAACGCGCTCGTGGGAGTTGGTTCTGGAGGTCGACCAAGAACCGAGCCCAAGTTCGATCGCCGATCGCCACGCAGCCGGCGGCCCCGACCAGGCCGGCAACTCGCGCGATCGGATCGTCGATCTCCCCCCATGACTCGATCGCGAACAAGTCGCCCCGTGGGATGACGCGTGGGACTTCCAACGCAGGCACCACCAGGGCGGCCTCCGCCGCAACGGGCACGACGAGCATCGTGAGGCGTTCGAGCGGCATCGCTTCGTAGCCGATCAGCCACGGCAAGTCGGCCCCCACGGACAAGAGCAGGACGTCGACGCCCCGATCGACCATTGCCGCACGAACGCGGTCCATGCGTCCACTGAAGGGTTCGTTTGGGTGCACGTGGTCCGACGACATCATGCCTGCTGTCGGTTCCGGCCGATTGCCACGGGGACCGCCACGCCGGCCGGAACAGAACCAGCGGCCGCTTGCTTAGCGTGATAGCTACTGCGCGTCAGCGGACTGGCCTCGACGTGACCGATACCGAGTTCGTCCTCACCGAAGCGGCGAAGATCCTCGAATTCCTGCGGTTCCCACCATCGCGCCACGGGGATGTGACGCGACGTCGGACGCAGGTATTGCCCGATCGTGACGATGTCTACGCCAACCCCGGCAAGATCGGCCAGGGCGTCTCGGACCTCGCCGACACGCTCCCCCATCCCCACAATCAACCCCGACTTGACCGTGAGGCCGTCCGATTTGGCCCGGCCGAGGAGGGTGAGGCTGCGGGCGTACCCCGCCTGGGGGCGCACCGCTCGTTGCAGCCGAGCGACAGTCTCGAGGTTGTGGTTCAGCACCTCAGGCCGGGCGTCAAAGATCATCTGCAACGCGTCGGCCCGACCTTTACAATCGGGAATAAGCACCTCCACCTGCACCAGTGGGGTACGGGAGCGGATCGCTTTCATGGCACCGACAAAGCCGCTGGCTCCACCGTCGACAAGGTCATCGCGGGCCACGGCCGTGAGCACGGCAAACGACAGGCCCATTCGGTCGACGGCTTCCGCCACACGGGCGGGTTCACTGGGATCGAGGGGAAACGGTTGTTGGGTATCAACCAAACAGAAGCCACAAGCCCGAGTGCATCGGTCCCCGTTCAGCATGAACGTGGCGGTGCCGTCGGCCCAGCACTCCGACACGTTTGGACAGCCGGCTTCCTCGCACACGGTGACGAGCCCCAGTTCACGAATCGTTCGTTGCACCCCGAGCACCGCTTCACTCCCCGTGAGCTGTGCCCGTAACCACTCGGGTTTGCGTTGACTGATCGCCAGCCCTTTGGTGACCTGCGCCTGCGCCAGGCGGACGGCGCGATGGTGGGTGACCCCGACCATCGGTGCCGTCTCGACCCGCACCGGATCAAACGAAAGCACCCGCGCTTCGGTGCACAACGGGCGTTCCGTTCCCCACCGACTCGCCGATGCCGCAAACGTCGCGTCAACCACCGCGCCCATGTCGATTTCGATCCCCTCGGCAGCAATCGAGGTGACACCAAAATCGGTGATTCCGCACGGCACGATGTGGTTGAACATCGTCATGTCGGGATGTACGTTCAGCGCGAAGCCGTGCATTGACCGCCCTCGATCAAGCCGCACGCCAATGGCCGCAATCTTGCGCGGGTTCGGGGATCCTGGAGCAACCCAGACGCCGGGGTATTGCGGAAGCCGACCAACATCGACAAGACCGATAGCGGTGAGCACGTCGATCACCACCTGCTCCACCATGTGCACGTGGGCGACGGTATCGGCCATGCCGCCGCCCCGTTTTCCCGGGACGGTGAGGATCGGGTAGCCCACGAGTTGGCCGGGACCGTGGTACGTGACGTCGCCTCCGCGATCCGTTCGTACGAGGTCGGCCCCCACGTCGTGTGGCTTCACCCGGATATGGGCGAGATCACCACGTACGCCAACGGTGTAAACGGAGGGATGCTCGAGGAGAAGTAGCCAATCAGCGTCGAGATGCGCTCGAAGAGAGTGCTGCAGGTCGAGCGCCTCGCGATACGGCACCGTGCCCAACCAACGGAGGTGCAACGGTGGAGCCATCACCCCGCAGCTTTCCAGCTTCGACCCCCGTCGGTCGACTGCAGCGCCTGTTCCGTGCCGGCCACCGCCACTATTCGTGAGTCGGCGGTGGCCATGGCGAAAAGTTCCTCTTGGGTGGGAGACGGAATCACGGACCACGCAACCCCATCGCCCGATCCCAAAATCGTGCCGCCGCCGCCGACCGCGAGCCACCCGGTTGCCGTGGCTACCACTGCCCGCAACGTGAAGTCGGTACCCGACCGGCGGCGTGTCCAGGTGCGGCCGTCGGTCGATGTCAGCACCGCGCCGCGCGCTCCCACTGCCACGTAGCCAAACGAATTGGCGGCGATTGACCGCAATGTGTCGCCGTCGGCCGGAGGCGAGTCGACCGCCTCCCACGTGACGCCATCATCCGACCGAAACATGACCCCATCGACACCAACGGCCACCACACCGGCCGGGCCAGCGCTCACGGAGAAAAAAGTGGCGGTCCCGGTATCGGGCACTGCTTCCCAAGCCAACCCGGCGTTGGTGGAAGTAAGGACGGTGCCGCCGGCGCCGACCACCACCAACCGATCGGAGATCTGTGTGGACGCCCACAACTCGGCGCCGGAGCCGGAGGTAAGGGGAACAAAGGTGACCCCGTCGAGGGAGCCGAGAATGGTGCCGCCGGCGCCCACGGCGAGCCAGAGGTCGCCGTGTTTGGAAACCGACCGCAGTTCACGGTTGCCGGGAGCTTGCGCAACCGCAGACCACGGCCCGACCGCACGTCGAGAACCACTGGCGTCAAGTTCAGCTATCAGTCCGCCGACTCCCACAGCTAACACGCGATTGGCGTCGGCGGCGACGCCGTACAACGCGGGCTCGGTAGAAGCCGAACCCGACCAACTGTCGAGGTCGGCCGATACGAGGCGGGTACCCCCCGCACCCACGGCAACCCATCGGGGACCGTTGCCGGCCGGTCGCCAAAGCTCGATCCCGGTGTCGGAATCCCGCAACGATCGCCACGTGACAGCGTCGGTACTGGCCAGGATCACGCCGTCCGAGCCGGTGGCGACGAACTCTTGGTTGGCGTAGGTCACGCCCCTCAGCGCCTGGGACGTGCCCGAGTCAGCCCGTGCCCACGTTTGCCCGTCCTCCGAACGGAGCACGGTGCCACCTGACCCGGTCGCCACGAACTGACCATCCCCAAAAGCCACGTCCCATAGCCATGGGGTGCCCTCAGGGCGATTGGTCGTCCACACCTCCCCATCGGTCGAGGTGCTCACACTGCCATCGTCGGCCACGGCCACAAATCGACCGGCGCCGTAGTCCACAGCGAAGTAGTCGCCGGTGGTCGTTGCTGGTTCGGAGTTCCATACTTCGAGGTCGTCGGACCAAAGCACCGTGCCGACCCCACCAACGGCGACCCATCGCCCTGCACCCTGAGCGATGCCCAACAACGGCCGATCCGTACCCGATCGACGTTCGACAGGCGACCCGAGGCCCGACTCGCCCCACGTCACGATGATCCCGCCGGCGCCGACGGCCACGGTCTTTTCGCCGTCGGCTGCGGTAGCCACGGCTCGCAACGTCTGGGCCGTACCGGCAGGGCGTTGCATCCACTCCGAACCGTCTGATGACTGCAACACAACGCCGCTGTTACCGACTGCGACGAACCCCTGGGGGGACGCGGCAACGTCCCATAAAAGGTCGGTTCCGGCCCAACCACTGACGGGAGGGAGGGACCCGCCTACGGCCAACGCTTGAGAGTCGGGAGACGAAACGCTGCCGACCACGTCCTTGCCACATCCGGCGACGGCGATGAGAACGCCCACCATCGCGGCGACGATCGGGCGACGACGGGTCAGAGCTCTGCTTCCCAGTCGCGAGTTTCGAGGATCGACTTCACCTCGCCGAGGAACGACCCGGCGTAGGACCCGTCGAAGGCCCGGTGGTCCCAGGCCAACGCCAACATTCCCACCGAGTGAATAGCGATCGCCTCCGTTCCGTCGGTGGCGGTAACTACGACGGGCCGGCGGGTGACGGCATCGGTGGACAAGATTGCGACCTGAGGCTGATTAATGATCGGCAATACGATCGTCGTGCCGAAAGACCCATTGTTGGAAATAGTGAACGTTCCGCCGGTGATGTCATCGACGGACAGGTGTTTCGAGCGAGCATTTCCGGCAAGATCGTTGATCGACCGCGCCAACGCACGCAGCCGGATGTCGTCGGCGCCATGGATAACGGGGGCGAGCAGACCTTCGAAGTTGAGATCGACCGCAACAGCCAAGTTCACGTAGTTGTGTACGACGAGTTCACCGTTGCCCACGGTGGCGTTTAGGTGCGGAAACTCCCGAAGCGCATCGATCACGGCTCGCGAGATGAAGGGCAAGTACGTAAGCGAAAAACCTTCGTGTTCCCTCCACATCTCACGGTGCCGCCGACGGGTTCGATCAACGTTTTCGTAGTCGACTTCGATCATGGAATAGGCATGGGGCGAGACGTTCTTCGACATCACCATGTGTTCGCCGGTGCGGCGGCGGATGTTGCCAAGGGTTTCGGTGGTGTCGCCCGTTCCCGTCCGAGGGGTAGGACGAGCCATGGGACGAGGGGTGGGACTGGCGGTGGGACTGGCGGTGGGACTGGCGATGGGACTGGCGATGGGACTCGCGGCAACCGGGGAGGGCACGACCGGCATGGACCGCAGACCCTTCGCTTGGATCGCCTGTTCCACATCGGAGCGGGTGATCCGACCGGCCGGCCCGGTGGGTATGATCCGCTCGGGATCGAGGCCGTGTTCGTTGACGAGCTGACGAACCACAGGCGAGAGCAACTTGCCCCGAGTGGCATCGGCCGCGGGCGCAGCAGAGGGAGCCGGTGTAGGAGTTGGGTCCTCCACGGGCTCGGGCGCCGCTACCGCCACAACGGGCGACGGCGTTTCCACTGGCGCCGGCTTACCCGCTGGCGCGGCATCGGACACGACGGCGATCACGCCACCGACCTCCACCGTCTCCCCTTCCGGCACCCGGATTTCGGCGAGGAATCCGCCGACCGGTGATGGCACCTCGGAGTCGACTTTGTCGGTGGATACCTCAAAGAGCACCTCGTCGACGGCGACCGCGTCACCGATCTGCTTGAACCACCTGGTGATGGTGCCCTCGGTGACAGTCTCACCGAGTTGAGGCATGACAACGTCGGCCATGGGAATCTCCTAGAGGTTTTGGGTGGGGGTCAGCCGTGGAGGCTGCGTCCGGTGAGGGCGAGAACCGACTCACCAAACAATTCGCTCAGCGATGGATGGGGTTGGATGAAATGGGCAACCTCGTCAACGGTGGCTTCCCAGTTGACGGCAAGGTACGCCTGACCCAGCTGTTCGGTGACCCAGGGGCCCACCATATGAACGCCGAGAATGCGACCACCAGTGCCATCGGGCCGCTTTTCAGCGATGATCTTCACAATGCCGTCGGCTTCCCCGATGATCAGTGCCCGACCGTTTCCGAGGTAGCGGTGTTTCGAGACCGCGACGTCGAACCCGGCATCTTTCGCACTCTGCTCCGAGTGGCCCGAGAACGCCACTTCCGGATGGCAGTAGATGCACCACGGCACCTTGGCGTAGTCGACGGGTATCGGTGCTTCGCCTAGAAGATGTTTGATGACGAAGATGCCTTCGGCGAATCCGACGTGCGCCAACGCCGGTGTGGCGATCACATCACCGATCGCATAGACACCAGGCTCGGCGGTGAGACAGGCGTCGTCGACGTCGATGAAGCCACGCTCGGTAACTGCGACTGCGGTACCGACAAGCCCGAGACCGTCGGTAAGCGGACGTCGGCCGACCGACATCACGATCTTCTCCACCTCGAGTGTTTGGCCGTCACCAAACGCCACCGTGGTGCCGGACCCGTCGGCCTTCGGCGTGTGGCCCGTGACTGCGACCCCCGGGGTGACCGTGATGCCTCGCTTCTTGAAGCTTCGAAGAACGAGCGCCGTCGCGTCGTCATCGCATCCCGGGAGGATCTTGGGCATGGCTTCAAGAATCGTGACATCGGTACCGAGATCGGACATCATCGAGGCGAACTCACATCCGATAGCCCCTCCACCGATCACCACCGCTGACGCCGGCAGTTGGTCGAGCGAAAGCACTTCGTCGGAGGTGAGCACGATGGTGCCGTCGACCTCAAACCCAGGGATGGTGCGCGGCACCGAACCGGTAGCGAGGATTACGACATCGCCGGTGACAGCGACCTCGCCTGAGCTGCCTCCGGTTACCGAAACCGCTCGGCCGGGGCCAAGGCTGCCAACTCCGTCGTAGACAGTGACTTTACGACCCTTAAGCACACCAACAAGGCCTTTGTGGAGGCCGTCGATGACCCCTTGTTTTCGAGTTTGGGTGACGGCGAAGTCCACCGTGGGCGGGGCACCAGCCAGAACGCCAAACGCCGAAGCGCCCGCCACGTGACGGAACACCGCTGCCGTTTCGAGGAGTTCCTTGGCGGGGATGCAACCCACATGCAGGCAGGTTCCGCCGACTTTTTGCTTCTCGACCAGGGCGATATTGAGCCCGGCCGATGCGCCATACAGCGCAGCTCCGTAGCCGGCAGGACCCCCACCGATGATCACGACGTCGAAGTGCTCGGGCGTGGGACTCACCTCCTCATTGGTGCCCACGCCAGTCGTGGACAACAGGGATCGAGCCTACCGGCTCGTCACCGCAACTCAGTCCCCGAGACCGGGACCCCCGGCGAGTCGCATCGCCATTGATGCAACTCGCCTTCGGCCCGCCCGCTTCCCACGGTGAATCCGCAGAAGAGGTCGTGGGTGGCGCCCGGTGAGGGTCAGCCGAGATAGCCCATGGGGTCGACGGCAACGCCACCAACCCGGACTTCGTAGTGGAGGTGGGGCCCAGTGCTGTTGCCGGTGTTGCCGGAGTAGCCGACAAGCTGGCCGTTACTGACCCGCTGATTCAGGGACACCGCAATCGTGGACTGATGGGCATAGGCGGTGACGATGCCGTTGCCGTGGTCGACGAGCACAAAGTTCCCGTACCCCCCTAAGGCTCCGGCGTAGATCACCACGCCGGACGCCGACGACGCGATCGGCGTACCAGTTCCGACCCCCACATCGATTCCCTGATGCATCCGGCCCCACCGCATCCCGAATCCCGAAGTCACGGGACCGGACAACGGCCAACCGAGGCGAACGCCAGACACGGGCTTTTTGGTGGTGGTGGGAGCCACCGTTGTCGTGGGTCGACGGGTGGTGACGGTGGTTGCCGGAGCCTTGGTGGTGACCGTCGTCTGGCCGGGCAACGTCGGTCCCGGCGCGGAAGTTGTGGTCGTCGGGGCCGCCGTCGTCGTTGGAGCTGCCGTTGTGGCCGGGACGGAGGTCGTCGTACTGGTTTCGGCCGACTCCCCATCAAGGCCTTCACCGGGTTTTGATGCTCGAGCGTTGAGGATGGCAAGCATGTTGCCCTCGCTGGCTGCGAGCTGCTCGGACTCCCCTTGAAAGTCGCCGATGCGTTTCTCGAGCGCGCCCTGAACCTGTGCGTGTTGTTCACGAGTGTGCGCGGCGGCGGCAACGTCAGCACTCGCCGCGGCCTCAACCTGTTCGGCCTTTACCTGGGTCGAAAAAAGCTCGACCTGTTTGGCTTGTAAGGCGTCTTCGGCCTGTCGGCGGGCCTTGAGCACTTCTTGGTCGTAGCGGGCGACTTCACCGAGCAACGCCCGACGTTTGTGAGCCTGGTCGTAGTCCTTGGCCTCCAATACCGCCGAAAGTGTCTCGTCGCCCTGGTGCATGTAGGCCGCCACGGCACGGCCATTCGCTCGGGACCGTTGCTGGTCGGCTGCACCGCGGGCCTCTTCCACCTCGCCCGCGAGCCGCACGAGTTGCTCTTTCACCGCGCCCAACTCCTCGCGAGCAGTGCCAGCCCGTTGCTCCTGATCGCCCATCAACTGGTCAAGGCGGGCCGCCTCCGCCTGCAGTTCGATGTCGTTGGCCTTGAGCACGTCGATCTTCAACGCCAGTTCGGCCCGCCGACTACGGGTCTTGTCGATCTCCGACTGCGTGGACGAGTCGACCGACGCGGCGATGGGGCCGTCCTGGGCGAGCGCCGGGACGACCGGGACCATCACCGCGACGGCAATCGCGATGGTGAGGCGAGTGAGCCGGGGATGGGCTAAAGGAAGGGAGAAAGGTCTGAAGGGATGCACGTCACCACGAGGAAAGTTGACTGCTCCGCCCGCCAGGACGATGACCGTACCAAACCCGACCCCCCCTTGGGAAGACAACACGTGTTTGGGGAACACCCGTTCACCTCTTCGGGTTCAGCGGGCCAAAAGAAGCTGCGTCACGAACGCGGCGATCAGCGCCACGCCACAAACCAGCGAAAGGATGATTAACTTGCGGGTGCTCACCGCGCAAGATCTTACCGGCATGGCGCTGATCCGGCCGGCAACCGCCGGGATCGACGCACTCGAAAAATAGGTCAAGAGCCCTACGACCTAGGTCGATAGCCCTAGTGGAGTAAGACACCACCAGGGTGTCGACGTTCACCCCGGAGGCAACTCGTGGCCCGCATCTCACGTCCAGGACGTACGAACTTCACCAGCACACCGCTGGGCCGGGTGCTCCATGACTTTGGCTATGGGGCCGTACGCGCCGCCCGCCACATCAATCCGGACGGGACGTCTGGGGGGTGGGTTGCACTCACCGCCCACGTTGAGGACACCGCCCACCTCGGACCCAACGCCGTGGTATTCGGGAATGCGCGTGTGTTTGGAAATGCACAAGTTCTTGATCGGGCCGTGGTGTGCGACAACGCACGGGTCTACGACGACTCGGTGGTGAGCGGCGACGCCGTTGTGGCCGAGAACGGGCGGGTAAACGACGCTGAGGTATGCGACAGCGCCCGCATCTGCGGCGACGCTCACGTCAACGGCGCACGGATTTGTGGCTACGCCGACGTCGCCGGAAACGCCCGGGTGCTCGGCAATGCACTCATCACGGGCTGGGCTCAAATTGCTGATCGGGCCTGGCTCGACGGTTGTGAGGTCGGCGGTACCGTGGTGATCGGCGGCATGGCCGCCGTACACCCAGGCATGGTGCTCACCCACGACGAGCACCTATCGACCGGCACCCATTCGCCCATTCCCGTCTACAACCGACCGTCCCACCAGGCGCGTTCATCGGCCTGAGGGTCGTCGACCAGTTTGCAGGTGTCTCCCAGTTCCATCACGGCCCGGGCTTCACTGGTGTACGGCGCCCACTCGGGCAGGCCATCGCCGTTGGGGTCGCCCGTGCGAGCGAACCTTGCCCACGCCGCATTCATCGATCGGGCAAGATCCGGCGGCCCATCGTGACCAAGGAGAAAGTCGACCCCCGCTTTGCCCAGCGTGTCGAAAACGAACGGAATCTCGATGGCGTGACACGCCCCAAGCCGACCCTCAAAGGCCGTGGATTCGTGCGTGAACAAGTACTTCCAAGTTGGGGTGCCAACGGCGGCGGCTTTGGCGTGGGTTTCGGCCAACCGGATCGATGGAATGCGGAATACCAAGTCGGTGTAGATGGCGTCGTAGACCTCCGTTGCGGATGCGCCGGGACGCCCGGACTGATAGGTGTCGAACGCTGACTGCCCGTCGCCGTCAAAGAGTCGATCGAGTCGGCGAACCGCCGACTTCTCGTCGGTTGGGCTTGCGGCCATCAGGGCAAACAGGTTCCACTCGTGAACGGTGGTACCCAACATGAGGGGCACCGTGGCCGTAGCACCACCCGCGATCGCCGAAAGGGGTGGAGTGGTGAGGTGGTGGCCGTCAAGCACCGGTTGGAACGGCAGGCCGAGCTTGGCCGCCGCAGCCCGCAGGCCGACCATCCCGCTGGACTGGCGGATCTCCGTCGTGAGGGCTTCCTGTGCTTCTATAACCTGCTCAGGACTGAGGGCGATCAACTCCGCTACCGAGGCGCAGTTGGCGTGTCGAAGGAACGCCTCGGCCCGCTCGGTGGCGTCGGCAGCATCTAGGACGTAGTGCGATGCGCCGCTCTGGGCGATGGCCTTGTGGAACAGCCCTTGAGCCTCCGGCAAGCCAAGCAGTGTCCCGACGCTCATGCCACCGGCGGACTCACCGAAGATGGTGACGTTTCCGGGATCCCCCCCGAACGCCGCGATGTTTGCCTGCACCCACCGGAGGGCCGCCACCTGGTCGAGGATTCCATTCAACCCGCTCGACCGGTACGCGTCGCCGCCGAGTTCGGCGAGGTGAAGGAATCCGAGGGCGCCGAGCCGGTAGTTGATCGTGACGACGACACAGTCGTGGCGACCAGCAAACGCCTGCCCGTCGTACCAGGGGGTGGCACCTGTGCCACCGGTGAAACCACCGCCGTGGATCCAGAACAACACCGGGCGACCACCGTCGTCCGCCGCCGGTGTCATCACGTTGAGCGTGAGGCAATCCTCGTCGCAGGTACCCCCCGCCATCGAGAGCAGCGATCCCATCCCACCACTGGCCTGCCAGGCCGGAAGGCCGAACCGGGTGGCGTCGCGAGTACCAGTCCACGGTTCCACCGGCTCCGGCGGCAGGAACCGACGTGCCCCGGTGGGAGGCGCGGCGAACGGTATCCCGGCGAACAGTAGAAGTCCGTTCTTCTCGCGTCCTCCGACGTGTCCGGCAACGGTGGTAACAGTCGGCGCCATATGGTCCCCCTCGGTCCTCGTGCGCTAGCGGCTCAGACGCTACCGCTTCGGTCGACCCGTCACGTATACCCAGGTGGGGCGTAGGGTCGCACCATGGACGTTGCCATCACGGGATCAAACGGCCTCATCGGCCGTGCACTTGCGAAATCGCTGCTCGCCGATGGCCATCGGGTGATCCCGGTGGTGCGCCCGTCGTCGAGGTCACCATCGAGCACGGAAGAGGGAACCATCACGTGGGATCCCGCCACCGGTTTGATTGACGCCGGTGGTTTTGAAGGTCTCGACGCTGTGGTGCACCTCGCCGGTGAGGGCATCGGTGAGAAACGTTGGACCGACGACCAGAAGCGGATCATTCGAGAAAGCCGCACCGTGGGCACCGGGCTCTTGGCCGAGGCGCTCGCCGCCTGCACCAACCCGCCGGCAGTGTTGGTGAGTGGATCGGCAATCGGGTTCTATGGCGACCGCGGAAACGAGGTCCTCACGGAATCCTCCACTCCGGGAACCGGGTTCTTGGCCGAGATCTGTGAGGAATGGGAAGCCGCGGCCCAACCGGCGGTGGACGCTGGCATTCGGGTGGCCTTTGCCCGCACCGGCATCGTGCTCTCCAAAGACGGCGGTGCTCTCCCCCAATTGCTCCCCCTCTTCAAGTTGTTCCTCGGCGGAAAGATGGGATCAGGGTCCCAGTGGATGAGTTGGATCTCAATCGACGGTGAAGTGGCGGCATTACGTTGGCTTCTCGACCACGAAATCAGTGGTCCGGTGAATCTGGTGTCGCCGAACCCGGTCACCAACGCCGAACTCTCCTCGACGCTTGGCGACGTGCTGCACCGCCCATCGTTTCTGCCGGTACCCGCCTTTGGTCCGCGGCTGCTCAAGGGTCGAGAGTTGGCCGATCAGCTTCTCTTCGCCAGTCAACGCGTAGAACCAACGGCGCTCACGACAAGTGGCTTTCCGTTCCGCCACACCCATCTCGCTGAAGCGTTACGCGCCATTCTCTAGGCTTGCGTCCCAATAACGCTTCAAGAAGCGGATTCCGAGCCACGGTTCGAACTCTCGCAAGGACGCGACGTCGAAAGCCCCCTGTTGTGGGCGGTGAGACGGAGGACGCCGCAAGATTCGACGCTGGCCGGAGGGCGCCGAATGGTCACTGGGACACACTGCTATTTCCGCCACGGTCGTTGCCATCTCCGCATCAGCCACCGGTTACCCGGTTCCCGAAGCGCCGTACCTTTCGACTGCCCCGGTGTCGACCGGGATCAAGTCACTGCTCTCGCTCGCCTTGTTCGGGGCGGCGTTCGCGCTCGCCATTCTGGTGCCGACGATCACCATGGCGAGTCCTGGCTCCACCGATCCTCGCGCCGGAGGCTACGTGTCACTCACGACACATCCACACACCCGATTCGAGGAGGTGGTGAACCGCAGCGATGGCCATGCGTACTACGCCCTAGCCCAGGATCCAGGGCTAACACGACCCGGGGCATTCGTCGGCGGTATCGGCGGGGCCTACGCCCAACGGGTGACGTTCACGTATTCGCTTTGGGCTCTCAGTCTCGGCCAGCCCAACTTTCTCCCCGCCGCCTTTGTCCTGCTCATGGCGCTTTCGTCCGGACTCTTCTTCTTGGGGCAGCGGCGTTACTCGCCACGCTGGACCCCCTGGCCAACCTACGGTTGCTCCTCGTTCTTTTTGTACTCCCGCCGTCCATCGCGGCGCTCGGCTTTGCGCCGAACCTGTTGGCCACCGCCATGGCGCTCATCGGCACGTATTTCGTCCGTCGGCCGACTCCCCGACCAGTTCTCGGTGCCGCATTCATTGCGTTGGGCCTCTGCGCTCACACTTCGATCATCGCCGTTCCCATTGCACTCGCAATCGCGGAGGTCGTTGCCAACCGAAGGCTCACCCGGGCCGCATTGTGGCTCGGGGCCTCCCTGCTTCCATCGGTCGGGGTTTCATTGTTCGTGGAACAACGATTCGGCGGGGTCAGCGAGTTTGCGGCACGTGCGTCCGGTCGCCCGTTCGCTGGCATTGCCACCTCGGTTCCAACCTGGACCGAACTCGATATCGTCATGGTGGCGCTCCTCGTAGGGCTGGTTACCGTGGCCATGATCCGACGACGAGCACCCATCGCAACGTGGATCAGCCTCGCGACAGTGGCGACTTCGACGGTCTACTCGTCGCAGATTTGGGGGTTGTGGTGGAACTTCGCTCGCGTGCTCCTCCCTGCCTACACGTTCGCAATCATCGCGCTTGCCGATCGATCGACGACTCGACCCACCACTCCATCGGCAACATCGCTTCTGCTCTAGACGCATGTGACCGTATGCAAGGTATTGCCGCTCCCCACTGCGGACCCCCGCGTTTTCAGTCAGTAATGGTCACGCCTTTCCAAAAGGCAATGCGACCGGCCACCTGCTGGGCCCCGGCGAGCGGTTCGGGATAAAACCATGCCGCTTGCGAGTTGACGTCACCGTTTACAACAACGTCGTAGTAGTTGGCGGTGCCCTTCCATCCGCACACGGAGGTGTGGGCACTCGGCCGAAGCACGTCGGGTTTCACCGCCGACGTGGGGAAGTAGTGATTGCCCTCGACGACCACGGTGTCGGAGCTCTCGGCGATAACGACTTCATTCCACGTTGCTGTTGCCATGAAACCAATCTACCGAAAGGTTCGACGTTTTCCGCCCGGGTGAATAGCGCCAAAAACAAAGCTCGGCCCGCTCCGAGGAGGGGGCCGAACCAACAAACAGAGACGGGCGAACCCGCCGGCAATCACTTCGGTTGCATACGTGATCCGGAGTCGAGGCGGATGGTCTCGGCGTTGAGGTAGCTGTTGGTGATGAGCTCGAGCGCCAGCGTGGCGAACTCCGACGGGTGGCCGAAACGTTTCGGGAAAAGCGTGTCCTTGTTGAGCTTCTCTTTGAAAGCCTCGGAGCCTTCGCCCTCGCCGTAGATCGGAGTGTCGATGAAGCCGGGGGCAATGGTGCACACCCGGATACCCACGGCGGAGAGGTCACGGGCGATCGGAAGGGTCATGCCCACAACACCGCCCTTCGAAGCCGAGTAGGACGCCTGTCCGATCTGACCGTCGAAGGCCGCAAGTGAGGCAGTGTTCACGATGGCGCCTCGTTCGCCGTCCGCCAGTTCGGGGCTCAGACTCATGCCGGTAGCGGCAAGACGAATGCAGTTAAAGGTACCGATGAGATTCACCTCGACCACCTTGCGGAAGATCTCGAGGTCGTGCGCTGAGCTGTACTCGCCGTCACGACCGATGGTGCGGGTGGCCCAACCGATGCCGGCACAGTTGACGAGAACCCGAAGGGGACCCATCTCCTTGGCGGTCTCGACGGCGGCGATGACGTCGTCGGTGTTGGTGACGTCGGCCCGACAGAAAGCACCGCCAAGCTCGGAGGCGAGGGCGTTGCCCTTTTCCTCGTTCATGTCGAGTACGACGACCTTGGCGCCCCGTTCGGTGAGAAGACGGCTCGTGGCCTCGCCGAGACCCGACGCGCCACCTGTGACGATTGCTGATGCTCCGGTGATATCCATGGACGCGGAGCCTATTGACCGCGCGGTCAAGTGCGGAAATCCCGCACGGAGGGGATCGTAAGATCAACGCCTATGCCTAGGGTTCACCGGTCGATCGCCTCGCATGTCCGCCGCAACCGTCGAGGCACGCCTTGGCTCCCCACTGCTGTTGCGGTTGCACTAGGAGTTGGGGGCGTTACGTCGTGCAGCGGACTCGACGATCCACCCTCCACCTCACCTCCAGCTGCGACTTCCAGTCGGATCAACGCCCAGCCCGCATCCACGGCCACCGCGCCAACACTCGAGCTCATTCCCGGAGTTCAGCCTGTGCGAATCCGCACCTCCGATCCCCAGCAACAATTCGTTATGGCAGGTCGGCTCCTACGCCAAGTGGAGATTGGGGCGGACGACGTTGCCCGGCTTGCGGCCTGCCCGAGCGTTCGCATGCGAACGGTCGGCACCGTCTTCGCCGTGGTGGAGGTGGCGTTGCGAAACGTCGGCCCAGAGGTCACGTCGGCGCCGCAGGTAACGACGCGGTTCGAAATTCGGCAATCCATCGGCGGCTCGGCGTGGTGGATCCCTACCGACCGGGGGGATCGTGCCGGGGTGATGGCGGTAGCGGCGCCGATGGATGCACGGGTCAAGTGCGCCGATGCCGTCATGCACCCAAAAGACGTGCGGGCCGCGCATGGATCTGGGGGAGCCGTATCCGGGAATGCGTGGCTAGGCAGGACGGGGATGAGCCCGGGCGAAACGCATCGTGCCACGATTCTGATGGTCGTCCCTCCAGATAGCGGGGTCCACCAAATCGGGTACGGCGTCAGCACGATGACGGATTTCGGACGTGCGCACGTGCCGCTTGGCCCCATTCCCCATCCGGCCCCGTTCCCTCCGTCGTAGAGACCATTCGTCGCGACCGAATCGCCCACTTCTTGTCACCCGTTCGCCCTCGTCGTTTTTATTGAGTTGTGCGATCACGACCAGACTCTCCGATGGCGAACCGGCTGTTCTCCTTGTAGGTCTTCTCGCGCTGCTACCCCGCCGGAGCGGGGGGGTAGCGGTCGGTTTCGGACGGTATGGGGGCTGTGGGCCGTTAGGCGGCGTGGGGGCTGACGCCGACCCCGTAGGTGGCTTCAAACCAGTTTTGGATCACGTGACATCGGTTGCGGCGCGTGGCCGGTTCACCCGACCCAATATTGCGTCGACCCGGCGGCGCACCCTGATCACCAGGCGGATCCGGGTCGTCAACCAAACGCAACCACGGATAGTCAGTCTGACCAACCAACCCCGGATCG
>JANOSD010000074.1:0-2765 GCA_031415655.1 Actinomycetes bacterium | reverse complement strand
CGCCACAGTCGTCGTTGTCTTCCCCGAAACAAGCGCCCCATCATCCACACCAGACGCAGCAGAAGTCATGGCAGCCTCAGTACGCAACGGCGTAATCTCCGAAGCGGAAGCCACAAACGTCGTCTTCCCCACCCCGAACCCGCCAGCAATCACCAACTTCGCCGAACGCGCGCCACGCCGAAGGCGAGGCTGGCTTCCACTCGTGGTCTCTTGTCTCGTCTGATCGCTCATGTTCGTGCTCCCTCGTCCGTACGTCTGGCCCTAAATCCCAGCGGTTTTTCGCCTCTCGCCGCTGGGCAATTGGTTCGATCTCTCGTTGACTCAACGCCCTCTGCGAATGAGGTTGCCGCAATATCTACCTGCTGCGACAATCACGACTCGATCGGTACGAATACGGTGCCAAAGAGCATTTTCCCGTATCCGCCAGGACTGAAATGATTTCTTGATGATGTCCACGGTCTGAACAAAGGGAAATTTATCGCTGCGATCGCGCAATCCTTCAGTCAAGCTTCTAGGCAATTTGGATCATTCTCAAACGGCAAGATTGAGTCTTTTTTCCTGGCGACCACTCACAAACAACGATGTTCCCGTGGGGTGCTGTTGCGGGTGAGGGCCGTAACTATGGGCCCGAGTTGCCGAGCGCCAGACCTACCGATCACCCCCACAACGCGACCGCCGGATCGCGACGGCACCTCACGGGACGCTGCCGCGGCGTCGTGTATCCCAGCGGAGGGAGTAGACGATCGCTGAACCGTTCCGACTTGCGGGCAGACTAGGACAATGGATATCGACCGCTACCGCGTCAAACCTGGTTCCGACGTTTCCCTCTCGCAGTGGGCTCCGGACGACAAACACTTCGCCTCCGGCAGTAAGGCCGAGGGCGAAGCGGACTTGGTGCCGCTCACCACACGATTCGACGAGCTTCAGGATCTCCTCTACGCGTCGAACGCACGCGGGCTACTGGTGGTGCTCCAGGGCATGGACACCTCCGGTAAGGACGGCACGATCCGTCACGTGTTCCGCGGCACCGATCCCCTGGGCATCCACGTCGCCGACTTCAAACGACCTAGCGAAACCGAACTCGCCCACGACTATCTCTGGCGGGTGCATGCCGCACTGCCGAGGCGGGGCCACATCACGATCTTCAATCGGAGCCACTATGAAGACGTGCTGGTGGTACGGGTCCATGAGCTCGTCCCCGAAGAACGGTGGAAGAAGCGGTACCACCACATCCGTGAATTCGAACGCATGCTGGTCGACGAGGGCATCCTGGTGGTGAAGTTCTTCCTCCATATCTCCAAAGATGAGCAGAAGGCGAGGCTCGAAAGCCGGCTCTCCGACCCGAAGAAGAACTGGAAGTTCGAGGCGGGCGATCTGGCCGAGCGCAAACACTGGGATGCGTACCAGACGGCGTATGAAGTTGCCCTCACCGAGACATCCACCGACAACGCCCCGTGGTACGTGGTACCGGCCAACCGGAAGTGGTATCGCAGTCTCGTCGTCTCCCAGGTGCTGATCCAGACGTTAGAAGGCCTCGACCTGCGTTACCCCCCACCTGAGCCGGGGCTCGATCAGATCACGGTCGAGTGACGGCCAGCGAGCCCGCGGTCCGGGAACGAACGCCCGCCACCACCCGCAACGAGCCGATTGCCACCCACGGCAGCGGAAGCAAGGCCCACATCGGTTGCCAGTAAGGCCGGGCCACCACCACCGTCGCAACGGCGAGGGCGGGGCAAAACAGCAGGACAAAACGCGCCGACGTGTCGGTCCGGCGAGCCCCCCAGGTACCGGCGAGGCCCAACACAAAGGCCAAGAACGGCACGGACGGGAACCAAGATTGCCCCGGAAAGAACGCGCCGAGCCGATAGTCGGCGCCAAGTGCGGCATTCCAGAACGGCGGATCTGTTACACCCGGCGTGAGGGTTTCCACGGCGTGGTGCGTATGCATCGCGAGCGCTACTCCCCAACCCGCGAGTGCCACCAGCCAAGGGGCGGCGAGGCGGAGCCGTTCCGCCCAGGGGTGTGCGAGATCGATTGGAGGATGGATCTCAGGATCGCGATCCGTCAACACCACCACGAGTCCCACCACGAGGCCGACCACGAGCATCTCTCGGGTGAGCGCAGCCGCAAACAGCAGGCCGGCGGCGACCGTTGGACGTCGCCGGAGCAACACCGCCCCCCACAGAAGCAGCGGCATCGCCCAGAGTTCGGTATGGAGGTAGAGGTGCGGGGTGAACCGGAGCACCCACAGCGAGGCCAACGCCACTGCGATCGCTGCTCCCCACCGTGGCCGACTGCCGGTGAGCACCACCAACGCCGCCAACGACGCACCGACAGGCATCGCCACCAGCCATCGCCAGGCGTCGGGTTCAGCGAGCTGCCACACCAGATAGGCCGTGGGGGGACGGACCGCCCACACATGGCCCAGTTGGCGCGGCAGCTGTCCCAACCACGGCTGATCGGCCCCCTGTCGTAAGGCGTCGTAGTAGCCCGTCCCCGCGTGCATGTCGCTCACGACACTCCGGTACAACGCCTCGTCGATGTCGAGCCCGGCGCCGGCCGAGGACAGGCCCGCCCACACCGCCAGAATCGTGACGCCCACCGCCGCAACCCACGCCACAACCTGTTCCCCCCCACCCTTCGAGCCCCCACCGTTCCGGACCCCACCCTTCGAGCCCCCACCCGCGTTTTGGTAGCGGAGACGCATCATTCTTGATGCGTCTCCGCTACCAAAACGCGAAGTTGGGGGTCGGCGGGGTGCGGCG
>JANOSD010000073.1:0-66002 GCA_031415655.1 Actinomycetes bacterium | reverse complement strand
GGCGTGAGGAACGGTCGCCATACTCCGGCGATCTCCTCCCATCGTTCCCTCCATACGGCGACAGTCAAGAGATCCCACCACTGCCCGTCGTGGTACTCGTGACCACGCAGTCGCCCCTCGATCGGAAACAGAAACTCCTCGTCGGACGGCCCCACGAGTTCGATCCAGTTGAACTCCGGAACCTCGGCATAGATCTTCCGAAACGACCAGGTCCGAAATAGATGGTCGACCATGAGAAACAGCCCTTCGGTCATCTCACCCGAGCCGGAGACGCCGGGAAAACGAACAAAACCGAGGTACACGTGGGCAGCGTCAAACCGAGCGTTGTAGGCCACCACCCAGCCGTGAGGCACACCGGTGGCGGCGTCGACCACAGCAAAGGAACAGAGCACACCATCATGCAGCCGTGCGGTGAAGTCGGCGAACGACGGAGTCGTCCCCCGGAACCTCCACCGGTACCCCTCGACGGGATCGACCGATGCCCGGAAGAGCAGGGGAAGGTGGTGCGGTTCGAGGGTCGACAACACCACACGGGCCGCTGGGAGATTGGCGAACACCTCCGGCGACACCTCTCCGACAGGGAACGCCTCACCGGCCCACTTCGTGGCTGCCCACTCAAACGCCTCACCGAACGTCTCAATCGATCGCACGAGGTCGTCGGGAAGGCCTCGCCCCAGTCGGGCGATGATTCCCAACAATGCAGACCGTTCGATCATGCCCGGCGCACGTTCGACAATACGAGTGTCGGGAACGAGCGCGGCGGTACACGGGCCAGGCATCGCCTCCGCCAAAACGGCGACGAAACGCTCCCACGTGAGAGTCACCAACTCCGGTGCAATCGTCATCAACGCTGGTGGTTAGAAGTCGATCAGCCGCACCGAAATGCTGCCTTCAGGAGCGGCACTGGCGGCCGCCTGCTTCAACGCAAGATCAGCACCGGGACCTGAACCCGCAAGGACCGGCGACTCGATCGACACCACCGGCAGCTGCTTACCGGACTGCATCGCACTGGCGGGAACCTTCCCCAAGCTGTACCACGGCTCCCACCGCCCCCTATACCCGGTGATCATCAACTCCAGATCCTCACCATCACCACGGAAACCCTCGATAAGCAGACGACCTTCCCCGTCGAGCTGCGACGTCGTCGGAGCGAAACAACCGCTCCACGCCGTAACCGTACGGGCACACAGCAAGAACCCATCAGCCTTACGCCACGCGTCAGGGAGAGCCACCAACACCGATTGACGAACCGACAGACCGGCACCCGGATCAAGGAACGAACGAGTCTCCGCCGGTTGCCGCAACCAAAGGACCAACGGCGGGACCGAGGTGGATTGCTGCATAGCCAGGACCTCAGCCTCCTGCTTCGCCCGCATCTCCTCGAACCGCGCCGCCAGGTAGGCGAAACCTTCCGGAGCAGCCGCAAAATCAAGCCACTCGCGTTGTGTCCGCGTGTCGCCCTGCTCGGCCAACCACCCCACGAACTGCTCGCGGCGTCGTTTGCTCCACCGATCACACAACCCGATGCTGAGCACCTCCGAAGAACCCGGCCGCAGACTCACTTTGGACGCCGGGTAGAGCACTCCAGCGTTACCGGCCGGGTA
Source organism: Actinomycetes bacterium (assembly GCA_031415655.1). Lineage (GTDB taxonomy): Bacteria > Actinomycetota > Acidimicrobiia > Acidimicrobiales > Acidimicrobilacustridaceae > JAKOVR01. The sequence goes on along the minus strand of JANOSD010000073.1, from coordinate 64,398 downwards.
GAAAGATATCCGGACCTCCGACCCCCGCTGCGACTCCCCCACCGCCCGCATCCATTCAATTGTGTCGCCGCCCATCGACGTGTGATCGGCGAGGCTCGTGGGCATCGCCTCGCGCATGCTCTGAGGAATCGTTCCCGTGGAGGTGAAATGCGAGCCACCAACGTACCCCCGAGTGCTGAGGTCCTCGGGGAGCGTCAGTGTGCCCGGCGGAAACACGATCATGTGCTGGAGTGGGACCGCCGCGGGATCGTTAAATCGATCGAAACCCATGTTGGAGAATCCGGCGCAGTCCGTCAAAGCTCCCGGTAGGGGTACCTCTGATTGGGTGAGAAGCTTTCGTTCTGCCTCCGGAAGTGGCTCCAATCCCAGGAAGGAACGGGTGGTCGAAGCCTGCGCCGCTACGCCGGACGTGGGGACTGTCCCGCTGGTCGGTATTGCTGATTCGGAGGTGCTGCACGCCGCCAAGGCGGTCAGCCCGAAGGCAACCGCCACGAACCACGCGGTGCGCCGATTTCCGCCCGCGCACGGTTTCGGAAGATTTGCTGTGTAACGCATCAGTCGCTGGCTCCTTCCTGCATCACAATGCCCGCATTGCCGATCCACTTGAGAAGACCACCACTCCCGCTACCGAGCGAGATGCCGACGAGAACATCGTTCCAGCCGACCGGAACGCTCTTCCGCAATCTGCTCATGGTCGGACGGTACACCTGCGAAAGGAGGCAAGGGTGGGCGCGCTGGTTCGCTCCCGCCCCGCTCAAGAGGAGGGACCTACGGGCCAGGACGGGGCGAAACCCGACTGCCGCCACGCCGCTGATGCGACGGCGGCGAATACGGCGTCGGAACCGTTGATCGGCGGACCATCGTCGTCGTGGAGTGTCACCTCGATATGCGGCGTTTCGGACGACCGAAGCACGCCGAACGAACGGATTGTGAGGTCGAGGATGTCGCCCGACTCGGGGTCGACCGTGAGCTGTTCGGACCGAACCCAGCCGAGCGCCATGTGGGCGGCGCCAATGCAGTACGAGCGCAGCACCACCGCATCGAGCACCGCACCACACCGCACCTTCACTCGGACCAATCCGTCGCTCGGATCGATGGCCGCCCACGCCATGGCACCGTTGGGCGCGGTGATCGGCAAGTCGGTATCGGCCAGCCCAAGCGAGTGCAGCAACACCGCCGCCTCCGCCCACCCGGCGGCCCGGATCGCTGACGAGGTGAACGGCCCCCCGTTCGCACCGCCGGGCCACGCCACTTCCTCCACCACCAGGCCGGGCGCAACCGATGCGATCGCGCCAGCGATGCCATCGGTGCGCACCACACGAATCACGCCCGTACCGTCGGCCCGAATTCCGGCGGCGATCGGCGGGCGTTTCGGCCCCAGCCGAACCGTGTCTTCCCTCGCCAAAAGCACCCGCACCGGTCGGCCGAGTTGGCGGGACAACTCCCGTGCCGCCGCCGGCGCGATCGACGCCGCCTTCCCACCGAACGCACCGCCGTTGGCCAGCGGGGTGACCGGCTCGCCGTCGGGCAAACACCACGACGCGTCGGTCTCGAGGTAGGCCGGCTCCACCCAGCTCGTTCGCAAGGTGCGAACCCAATCGCCGTCGGGGACCTCGAGCGGCGGCGACGGAGCGACGGTGGTGCGTCGGCCTTGCACCTTGTCGGCCTTGGCCCTTGCCTCAGCCAACGTTTCACCCACTGCCCAACTCCCGTCTGGGCCCGGGATGGCCACAAGGGCTTCGCCCGGCGGCGGTGCGGTGTCGTCGGCGAAGCCTGCTCGACCCAGCGCAACCGACGGCGCGACCACCTGCGGCGCGCCCCCTTCCAAGCTGGCCCGCATCGATGCGACGTCGAGATCACGCGGCGGCGACGCAACCACAACCGGCGATTCGCCGACCATGTGGCCGTACGCCTCCACAATCGTCTGCCAACCGGTGCAACGGCAAAGGTGGGCGGCGAGGGCTCGGTCGATTGACACTCGGTCCGTTGCCGGAAGCCCCTTCGCCGCCGCGCCTTCGAGGCGCACCACGATCCCGGGCGTGCAAAATCCGCACTGGCTCGCGCCGGTGGCACAGAACGCTTCAGCCCACTGCTCGATACGAGCGGGGTCGAGGCCATCGATCGTGGTGATGGAGCGCCCGGCCACACGTCGCACCGGGGTCACGCACGCCACACGGGGCGCGCCGTCCACAAGAACCGTGCAACACCCACACTGGCCTTGAGGGCTGCAGCCGTCCTTCGCCGCCCGATTACCCAGGCCATCACGTAGGGCGTCGAGAAGGGAGACGGTCTCGTCCTCCACCTCCACCTGTTGGCCATCGACGGTCAGTTGCACGGTCACGGTGTTGGCATCCTTGAGAGGGGCGAGCAGCGGTGACTGTCCAACGCCACAGGGGGCAGGTTACGTTCGACGTCCATGACCACCGAATCCCCCGACTCCACCTCGGCCCGAGGCAATACGATCACCCGACGCTCGGTGTTGGGGGGCGCGGCGGCCAGCGTCGGAGTTGTTGGAGCGTCAACCCTCGGATTGCTCGGCGGATGCTCATCCGGAAGCACGATCGGCAGTGGGAGCGGCGGCGGATCGGGCGCGACGGACGCGGTCGTCAACAAACTCGACAACGGGCGCACGGGCGGCAAGGTGCTCGCTGCCGTGTTCGACGCCAGCGGGACCGACAACATCGGGTATGTAGCGACCGGCTCACCGCAACGGTTGGCCTTTCTGTTGTCTACGGCGCAGGGCGATCCCATCCTCGACGGACCGGAGTCGTTGTCGTTCACGTTCACGAAGGACGGCAAACCGGTCGGCGCTCCGGTCACCGCCGCCCGACACAAGGACGGCGTTCCTATCGGCTACTACCCCGTGCGTACGTCGTTCACCGAGACCGGGATCTACCAAGCGGCCATCACCATTGATGGGGAACAACTCACCCAAGCACTGCAGGTCTACGACCCCGCCAAGATCAAGAACCCCGCCGTTGGGTCGAAGCTGCCCCCCGTCGACACCCCGACCGTTAACGATGCTCGCGGCGTCGATCCGATCTGCACCGCCACGCCCGAGATGTGTCCGTTCCACACGATGACGCTCACCGAAGCCCTCGCGTCCGGACGGCCGGTGGCCTACATGGTGAGTACGCCCGAGTTCTGCCAAATCGGTGTGTGCGGGCCGGTGCTCGGCCTTCTCGTCGAGGCCGCGGCCACAAATCCCGACGTCGTGTTCGTGCACGCCGAGGTCTACAAGGATGCCAAGGCCCGTCGTGGTTTCGAGAAGGCCGAATCCGCGGAAGCCATCACCGCCTTCGGTCTCACCTATGAACCGGCGCTGTTCGTCACTGATGCCACCGGGACCGTGGTCGATCGCCTCGACAACGTGTTCGATCGAGTGGAAATTGCCGCTGCGCTCAAGAAGGCAGGTAGCGTCCCGATCTCCACCGGGTCCGGCCCCACCGGGTCGACCGCCACCACCGGGTCGACCGCCACCGTGCCAGGCACCAGTCTTCCCTGATCGCCGCCGGTTCGGTACGGTCGGGGCCATGAACCCCGAGCCGCCGATCTCGCCCATGTTGTGCAAGGCCGTGGGTTCCATTGATGCCGTGCCGCTCCCCGACGAAGCCAGCGGAGAGCCGCCGGTGCTCTTCGAGCCCAAGTGGGACGGCTTTCGTTGCATCGTCTTTCGTGACGGCGACGACGTGATGCTGGGAAGTCGGAATGAGAAGCCGCTCACCCGTTACTTCCCTGAACTGCTCGGCCCGATCCGCGACCAACTGCCGGATCAGTGCGTGCTCGACGGCGAGATTGTGGTCGCCGGCCCCGAAGGGCTCGCCTTCGACACGCTGAGCCAGCGCATCCATCCGGCGGAGAGCCGAGTGCGCAAGCTCAGCGTGGAGACGCCGGCGTCGTTCGTGGCGTTCGACCTTCTCGGCGTCGACGGTGTTTCGTGGATGGACCGACCGTTCCATGAACGCCGAACCGAACTCGAACGGGTGCTCGCCCACGCCGCGCCGCCACTACACCTCACCCCGATCACTACCGACCGTGCCCTCGCTCAGGACTGGTTCGTGCGTTTCGAAGGCGCCGGACTCGACGGCGTGATCGCCAAACGGGCCCTGCTCCCCTACGCCCCCAACAAGCGGTCGCTGCTCAAGGTCAAACACAAACGCACCGCCGATTGCGTCGTGGCCGGGTTCCGCATGCACAAAGACGGAGAAGGCGTTGGATCGCTGCTTCTCGGGCTCTTCGGCGACAACGGCCGACTCAACCACGTAGGCGTGGCCGCATCGTTCAGCGCCGTCCGCCGACGGGAACTGATCGACGAGTTGGCGCCGTATCGCGAGGGCGCTCTCGACGAACATCCTTGGAAGGACTGGTCCGATCCAGAACGAGCGGCCGGCGGGGGTAGCGCAGGCGTGACGCCTCCGTCCACCAGCTCCGACCCCGACACCAACTCCGACCCCGACGCTGACCCCGACCCCGACGCTGACCCCGACTCTGAGGAAACCCCCGCGGTCGGCGAAGGGCAACGCATGCCGGGCGGACTCTCTCGTTGGACCGGCACCAAGGACCTCTCGTGGTTCCCGATCCGCATCGAACTCGTGGCCGAGGTGGCCTACGAAAACGTGCTCAATGGACGGTTCCGGCACGGGGGCCGGTTCCAGCGGTGGCGCACCGACCGAACCCCGGAAAGCTGCACCTACGGTCAACTCGAACAGATCGCTCCGTACGAGCTCCGGACCATCTTCCTCGACCCGTAGGAGGTGGGGGTTCGGTGCGAGCGAGCAGTGCGGGCGCCACCCGAAGCGTCAACCCAGCACGGCGGCGAGCGAACACGGGTTGTCATCAAGGCCGGCGTGGAGGTCGCCGATCGTCGCCACTCGAATCGGCACGGTGTCGATGGTGAGGTCCCCCAACTCGATATCGGGCAACTCGTCCCATCGGAACGGGCAGCTGACCAGCGCATCAGGGTTGGCGCGCACGGAGTACGCCGAAGCCACCGTGCGGTTGCGAGCGTTCTGGTTCACGTCGATCAATACGCGGCGGCCACGGTCGGCCTTTAAGAACTCGAGGCTCACCAGATCCGGTCGACGACGTTGCACTTCCTCCGCCAGGATCACCCCTGCCCGATACAGGTCGGCGAACCCCCATTTCGCCACCACTCGCACGTACACGTGGATTCCCCGGGAACCCGACGTCTTGGGGAACCCGATCAACCCGAACTGGTCGAGCACCTCGTGTACCACACCGGCCACGGCCTTCACCTCGGCGAACGTGACGCCGGGATTGGGGTCGAGATCGAACCGCAGCTCATCAGGGTGTTCGAGATCCCACCGTCGCGATGCCCATGGGTTCAGATCGAGGCAGCCAAGGTTCACCGCCCACACCACGTGCGCGAGGTCGGCCGGGCACAGCAGCGTGGCCACCCCCGCATCGGGGTACGAGACCGTGACGGTCTGCAACCACTCCGGCCGCTTCTCCGGCACCCGATGTTGAAAGAACATCTTCCCGCCTTCACCGTCGGGGTATCGCTTCAATGTGGTGGGCCGAAGATGCACGCCTCGGACGACCGCGTCGCCGACCGACAAGTAGTACCGGACGAGGTCGAGTTTGGTGATACCGACGGCCGGGAAGAACACCTTGTCGGGGTTCGAGACCTTCACTTCCCGGCCCGCGATCTCCATCATCGTAAAGGGCGACGCCACCGACCGATCGTACCCAACTCTTCTGGCTGAACTGGTCGGGCACACGCTGTTGGAAAACGTTGGCAAACACGAACAGGGCACCCGAACAATCGCTCGGGTGCCCTGTTGCGCAACAGGAAGTTGGCGTCAGATCCGACGCCAATGTTTGGACGGCTCGCTCAAACGGCGACCGGTCCCGTGAAGACGTAAGCAGCGGTCTGGCTTGTCGCCGTGCCCGGGGCCCACAGGCGAACCGTCACCGAGGTGATCGGGCTGGTAGCCGAAGCACGGGCGTAGACCGCCCGATAGGTCCATCCGGGGGAGTTGTTGTTGGTACCGGTGCCCTGCACCTCGGGATTGGTGGCCCGGTCGATCATGAACTGCACGCTCGTCGACGCCAGGCCCACCGGCGCATACTCGTTGCCGCCGATTGGGATCTCCGAGTAGAGGGAGAAGCTCCCCGTGGGGACCGCGCCGCTCGTAGCGTTGGCGGCGTAGGCCGCCGACGTGTTCACCGAGAACGGCAAACCGACACCCAGCACACCAGAACCGGCCGTGGTGGTGAAGGTGGTATTCGACGACAGGCTGGACCCTGGCCGGAACACGCCCACATCAGCAGACTTGGTGGTGCTGACCGACCCGTCATGCACGTTGACGGTGACCGGATAGCGGCCGAGAGCCGAGTAGAGGATCGAGCGAGAATCGTTGCGGTCCGTCGTGGACGTACCGGTGCGGGTTGCCGTCGCTCCGTTGCCGAAGGTCCAGTTCCACGTCTCGATGTCCGGGCCTTCGTCTACCACTGGAGCGCTGAACGCGCCGATCGTGTTGACCGCAATGCCCGCAGGGGCGTTGAGTGTCACGTCGGCCGCCCCGTTGATCGCGCTCACCGAGAATGGGTTTGATGCGGCGTTCCCACGGCTGTCGGTGACGGTGACCGTTCCCGACGTGACCGTTTCAGTGGGGTAGGACCGGGTGAGTGAGTTGTCGCCAATTTTGACCACGGGGGCGGGACCACCGGCGAAGGGGCGAGCGGAACCGATCTGCCACGAGTACTTCAATGCCGAGGTGTCGCAGTTGTCGAAGGCCGCCTCCGTCACGGTGTGGCTGAGGCCCTCTTCGACCACCATTGGGCCGACGAAGCCAGTCAGCGGCGCCGTCTTGTCCGGAACAAGGGTGCCGATATCCATCGTCATTGGGCCGACGCCTGGGTAGGTGAGGTGGATTGGCAACGTGTTGTCCTCGCCGTTGGAATCAATGAGATCAATGCCGGTCGGAATGGTGAGCGTGGCGACATCCCAACCGGCACCCCAGGAGGTGAGGTTCACGTTGAAGTCGACCGAGATGTCGATGGCAATCGACTCGATGTCGATGTCGGCCGCCAGGTCCTTGACCCGTAGGCCCAGACCCGATTGGCTCGTCACACAGGGGAGCTTGTCGATGAACGACGGGTTGGCGCTGCCCCACACCAGTGTCTTTTCGGTGCCGACGTTGGCCGCACAGGGGTAGTGGGTTCCGGTCGGCGTGATGATGTCGCTGCAGTACTGCACCTTGGCGGTGTTCCCCGGCGCCTGCTTGAGGGTGGGGCTCGCCACGGCGTTGACCTGCAAGCTGCAGTGGTCACCGATCGGAATACCAAACGTGTCGGTGATCATCTTGCACGCCTTGATCTCGAACAGTTGATGGGTCTCGCTGTAGGTGCGGGAACCGGAGTAGCCCGGATCAATGAACTGATCGAACACGTCAAACACCTCGGGGAGCTCGAGATCGATGTTGAACAGGGTGAAGATCCGGTTGAGGTCGTCGGCGGTCACCTCAATGGCGCCGCATCGGTGGTTGCTGCCGGCGGGCGGAGCAATGGTCTTTCGCCAGTCGCCACCCATGTCTGGGAAGTTGTCGACATCACACACGGCGTTGCCGTAGCCCTGCGGGATGAAGTCGTAGATGAGCTGGAAGGCCGGACGGCTGGTGATCTTGAGCTGCGTGGACGTGTGGGTGTTGGCGATCTTCACGCCCTTATTTCCGCCGTCCACCTCTCCCAGCGGAGTGACGGCAAGATCGCGGGTGTTGCTCAGTCGAGCAGTCGTATCGGTGACGAGCCGCATGCGTCCCTCCACGATCCAGTTGTTCCCACCGGCGCGAAACTTGGTGTTGAACCATTCCTTCTGGAATGTGTTCTGCCCGACGCCTTGGATGGTTCGATTGAGCGGGTCGGCGCTGGCCACGGTGGCACTGGTAACTGCCGTTCCCATCGCCAGCAGGGCGGCCAGGAGGGCCGCAACCACGAGATTCGCCACGAGAGTCACCCGAGCACGCGGCGCACGTGAATTGCGCCCAAGATCTGGCGGCGAAGCGGTGTGGTGGTTCAGCGGCACCGGGGGCTGGATTCTCGGCGGCGGTGCCTTCGTGGGGTGAAGGCGGTGGGCAAGTGTCTGCATCGGGATTCTCCTGGGATCTGGCCATGAAGGGTCGGCCGTACAGGAGCGAGTGTCTTACATGAGGACATCCGGTAAATAGGGACATTTGTCCCGACTTCCCCGTGTCAGCCGTCACACCGGCCCACCCGATGTCCCAAACCGATGTCCCGAGCCCGTCGTCCCGAGCCCGTCGTCTCGAGCGTGTCGGTGGCGACTTGCGATGTCCCAAACCCGTCGGTGGCGACTTGCGACGTCACCCTTTCTGTTAGGCGTCGAGCTTGGCGGCGAGTTTCTCTGCCCGTGCAACCAAGTTGGGCGCGTCGATCGACGCGCAGAACTCGGCGAAGGTGGGGGCGGGACCGAGCCACCGCAGCTCATCGACAGCGGTGATCGTGGGTGCATCGATTCGCACCGTGGCAATCGTGCGAAAGAGCACGGCGAGTTCGCGTTGGGCGGCAAGGGTGGCTCCGAGTTTCGCCGCGCCGCGCACGGTGACGTCCCACGCACTCGGATCATCGGGGATCGACTCAAGGTGCGCGTAACGCGCCAGCACGGCGGCAGCGGACTTCGCCCCCCAACCCGCGAGCCCGGGAAAACCATCAGCGGTGTCGCCCACCAACCCGAGGTAGTCCGGGATGGACTCCGGCGCAACGCCGAACTTGGCCACGACACCATCGGCATTGGTGATTACTTCCTTGCGGCGATCGAGTTGCACCACGCGGTCGCCCACCACACATTGGCCGAGGTCCTTGTCCGGCGTACAGATGACGACCTGGTCGACATCGGAGTCGGCAGCACACACGGCCGCCGCCGCTCCGAGGGCGTCATCGGCCTCGAACTCGACCATCGGCCACACGACAAACCCCGCCGCCCGCAACCCGTCTTCTACCAGGGTGAACTGACTGAGCAGGGTGGGGTCGACGCCGCTTCCATCTTTGTAGCCCTCCCACAGTTCGTTGCGAAACGACTCGATCACGTGGTCGGTGGCCACGCCAACGTGAGTGGCGCCGCGTTCGAGTAGTTGCAGACAGGTGCCGATCACGCCCCGGGTAGCGGCCACCTCTTGCCCGGCGGCCGTGACATGGGGCGGGAGGGCGAAGTGGTAGCGGAACAACTCATAGGTACCATCGACCAGGTGCGCCTTCATGGTGCCGAGTCTCGCACAGGGGTGCCTCTGCACGACAGGGTGAACGGTGTTAACCTCGACACACTTTCACCGAAGCTGCCATGCTCCGGTGTAGCAAAGGGGCTGCGGTCCCTCAGGGGAGAAATCGATGCAACGACGCACACTGATCAACCTTTTCGCGCTCACGGGCGCCAGCATGTTGCTGGCCACCGGGTGCGTGGAGAAAGTCACCACGAACACCGGCGCGGGCTCGGGCGGAAACACTGGTGGTAGCGCCTCCGCGGTTGGAGCACCGAACGTCAACGTGATCGGTGGAAGCAACGCCGGAGGCGAGCCGGTACTCACGAAGTACGCCGGCCAATCGCTGGGCTTCGGAAAGGTGCCCGACAAACCGCTCCCAGCCGGCTCCGGCCCTTCGATCAAACTCGGCATGATCAACCAGGAGAACACGCCCCTTGGCTCCTTCCCCGAACTGCGGCTTGGCGCCGAAGCGGCGGTGAAGCTCATCAATACCGAACTTGGCGGCATCGACGGTCGCCCGCTTGAACTGATCCCGTGCGTCACCACCTTCTCGGTGGAAAAAAGCCAGGCCTGTGCCCAGGACCTCATTCAGAAGCAGGTGGTGGGTATCACCGGCGGCATCGACGTCACCAGCACCGGCTCGATCCCGGTGCTGGAGCAAAACAACATGCCCTACCTCGGCGGCATCCCTATCAACTTCGAGGAAATGAAGAGCCCAATCTCGTTTCAGTTCTCGGGTGGGTCACCCGGCGCGATGGTGGCCTTCGCCAAACATGCGTCAGACGCGGGGGCCAAAAAGGTGGTGGTGCTCTACGGCGACTACCCACCCATCAAGGCCTCGGCTCTCGACTACGGCGTCGGCACCCTGAAAAAACTTGGCGTGCAAGACGTGACCGAGGTGCCGTTCAGCATCCTCACCACCGACTTCTTGCCGATCATCACCAAGGCCAACGAGAACCACCCCGACGCCATTCTTGTCGCCGCCGCCGACACTGCTTGTGAGCCCGCCATGCGTACGGCCAAGGAACTCGGCGTCACCGCCAAGATGTATTTCGTGGGAGCCTGCGCGGCGCCGAGCATCGCCGAGAAACTGGGCGCCGACGCGGTCAACGGCAAGATCTTCAACATCGAGAGCGACATCGCCCCCGACAATGCGGAGGCAGCGATCTACTTCGCCGCCGTCGCCAACTACGGCGACCCACACCTTCCCGCCGCCAGTGCTGCCACGATCTCCTTTCGCAACGTGATGAACATCTACAGCCTCATGAAGGAGATCGGGGCCGACAAGGTGTCGCCCGCCACCCTCCTCGAAACCGTCCGCAAGGCCAAGAACCGGCCGAGCTTCAACGGGCACCCGTATACCTGTGACGGAACCCAGATCAAGGAGCTTCCTTCGATGTGCGCCGCCCACCAGATACTGGTGGAGCGACAGGGCGACGCGCTCAAGCCGCTCGGCGGTTGGATCGATGTACCCAAGATCCTGGCCGGCAGCTGACCCCGTGCCCGTGACGCGGCACCGTCTCCTCCGGGGCGGACCCCAATGAGTTCAAATCTGCAGTACCTCCTCCTCGGTCTCGGCGGAGGGGCGGTACTCGCGGCGTTGGCCATGGGGCTGCTCCTCACCTACCGCGCCTCGGGGGTGGTGAACTTCGCCCATGCGGCGATGGGCATGTTCATCGCGCTCAACTACTTCTCTCTCCGGGAATCGGGGGCACTGCTCAACCCCTTGCCGTTCGGTCCCGACCGCATCCCGTTGGCGCCCGGAGCCTCCACACTCGCCGACGGCACGATCGAGTTATACCGGTTCAAGATGGGAACGGCGCTCCCCCTCGCGCTGGTCTACGCCGCCCTGCTTGGGCTGGTCGTGTATTGGCTGGTGTTCCGACCCCTCCGGGCGGCGCCGACGTTGGCCCGCATTGCCGCCAGCCTCGGACTGTTCCTGTATTTCTTGGCCATCGCCCGACTACGCACCGGTGCGCAGGGAGCCGCCCTCGGCCATCACGACCCGATCCTGCCCAACGGCGTGGTGACGGGCGCCGGGATCACGATCCAACAGGACCGCATCTGGCTCACCCTCCTCGTGATTGCGGTCACCTGCGCGCTGGCCGCGCTCTACCACTTCAGCCGGTTCGGACTCGCCACCCGGGCCGCCGCCGAAAGCGAAAAGGGCGCGGTTCTCGTCGGACTGTCCCCGACCCGGCTCGCAGCGGTGAACTGGATGCTCGGGGCAATGCTGGCCGGTGGCGCAGTGATCCTCATCGCGCCGATCTCGGGCCTCGACCCCACCACCACCAGCCTGCTCGTGGTCCCCGCGCTCGCCGCCGCCCTGATCGGCAAGTTCAAGTCGTTCACCGTCACCATGCTCGCCGGTCTGGCCATCGGCATGGCCCAGAGCGAGCTCCTCAACATCTCCACACAGGTAGAGATCTTCCGCAACCTCAACCTGCAACAGGCCCTGCCCTTCCTCATCATCATCCTCACCATGGTCTTCCGGGGCGAGTCGCTCCCGTCTCGCGCGACCTTGCGCGAGAGCCACTTCCCCCGATCAACCCGTCCTGCCCACCTGCCTTTCTGGGTTGCGCTCCTCGGCGGCGCCGCTCTCGTGGGAACGTTCACGCTCGATTCCGGATGGCGACAAGCGATCATCATCACCTGCACCACCGCGGTGATCGCCCTGTCGGTCGTGCTCCTCACGGGGTACGTGGGCCAAATCTCGCTCATGCCGTTGGCCCTGGCGGGCTTGGCCGGTTTCGTGATGGCCAAACTCCAGAACGACTACGGCATCCCGTTCCCGCTCGCGCCACTGCTGGCCTCGCTGGCGGCCGTCGCCGCCGGCCTCTTGGCCGGGATCCCTGCCGTTCGGGTTCGGGGAATGAATCTGGCCATCGCCACCATCGCTGCCGCCACGGCGATCGAAGAGCTGATCTTGAAGTTGCCGGCGCTGGCACCTGCCGGCGGAACCACCGTGCCGCCGCCGGTGATCGGTCCGTTCAACCTTGGCATCCAAGCGCCGGGGGCGGACTTCCCCCGCCGTCCCTTCGTGGTCCTCTGCATCGTGGTCCTCACGCTGTGCGCAATGGCCGTGGCCAACATCCGCCGGTCGTCGACTGGTGTGCGTTTCCTCGCCGTGCGGGCCAACGAACGGGCGGCAGCTTCGGCCGGTATCGACGTCACCCGCACCAAACTTTTGGCCTTTGCACTCTCCTCGTTCCTGGCCGGAATCGGGGGATGCCTGTACGCCTACGCTCACCCCAACCTGTCGAACAGCTCCTTCGCGGTGTTCAACTCGCTGGCCCTGCTCGCCGCGGTCTACCTCGGTGGTATCGCCTCAGTCGGCGGCGCGCTCCTCGCCGGGGTGTTCGCTGACGGCGGTCTGCTTTCCGCCGCCACGGGAGGCGAGAGCAGCCCTACCCAGTTCGCCATCCAGGGAATCGTGCTGATCATCGTGGCGATCGTGTATCCCGAGGGGATTACCGGCGCGCTGTATTCCCTGAGTGCCCGGATACGTTCCAAACTCGGCTGGTCCACCCCTCCTGATGCGCTGGCGATCAGCACGGACACCGACGATGCTCCGCGTCAGTCGACCGCCGACACCTCGAAGATCGCCGCCGTCAAAGGCTGATCGAGCGGCCATTCCAGACCTTCACGCAGGAGTGCTTCGCCGCTCATCACACGAGTCGATGGCGTTGTGTCGTCGGTGAGTGAAACCGCGGCGACGACGTAGTTGCGGTTGGGATCGAGCCCGTCCACCAACAGCGATGTGCCCGGCACGTCGGCGATCTGAAACGCGAACACCACCGCCCGATCACGATCTGGCGATAGGCACGCGACCGCGCCATGCTGACCGGTGAGCGGCGATTGAAGGCGATAGAGGTCGCCCTGCTGAACCAGGTCGCGCACCCGGTGGTAGGCCGCCGTCGATCGCCGAAGAACGGCCAAATCTTCTGCGCTGGCCGAAGTGGTGTCGAGATCAATCCCGAAACGCCCCGTCATCGCCACTGCACATCCGAACGCCAACGGTTTGCCACCCCACTTGGTGACGTGGGCACACAGGATCGATGCCGGCAAGAACCAGCCTGCCGCCCATTGCATCTGCAATCGCGCCACGGGGTCGGTGTTGTCCGAGGTCCACACTTCGTTGAAATGCCGCAACGAACCGAGGTCGAACCGGCCCCCTCCCGACGCGCAGAGCATGATCTCCGTGTGGGGATTGGCGGCAGCAACCGACGCCATCACGTCGTGCGTACCGGCGGCCGAATCGAACGGCCAGTGCGACTGGCGATCCGACGGCAAGGCGCTCGAGCCGGGCTCACTTACCGCTCGGTTGGCGTCCCACTTCACGTACGAGATGCCGGGATGATCGTGGAGGATCCGGGTGACGGTGTCGACCACGAAGGTTCGAACGTCGGGACGGCAAAGGTCGAGCGCCAGTTGGTTGCGCTCTTCGCGCCGATCCCGGGTGGGCTCGGACACCACCCAATCGGGATGTTCGCCATAGAGCGACGACTGCGGGTTCACCATCTCCGGCTCGACCCAAAGGCCAAACCGGATTCCACGCGCCGCCGCCGCCGTGGTGAGCGCCTCGATGCCGTTCGGCAGTTTGCGACGATCCACGACCCAGTCACCCAGGCCCGCGTCGTCGAGATCGCGGGGATGACTTTCGCCGAACCAACCGTCGTCGAGCAGGAAAAGTTCCGCGCCGATCGACGCTGCGTCATCGATCATCGCCAGCAGCTTGTCCTCGTCGAAGGCGAAGAAGGTGGCCTCCCAGTTGTTCATCACCGTGGCTCGGATCGAGGTGCCATTACGTACCACTTGCTCTCGGGCAAACCGATGGAGCCGACGTGACAACGGGCCCCGACCGACATCGGACCACGTCCACAACACGGCCGGGGTGCGGAACGACTCGCTGGGATCGAGGCGACGTTCGGCGGCATAGGGGTTGGCGCCGGCAGACACCCGCACGACCCCGTTGTGAGTCCGCTCACACGACAGGCGGGTATTGCCCACCCATTCGATGGCGCAAGCGAACACGGATCCTTCGGTCTCGGACGCCGGGCCGGCCGGCTCGACGAGGGCGTACGGCATGGCGTGGAGATGAGGGCGAATGCCGCCGAGCGATTCCACCACCTTGGTGCCGAGCGATAGGGGTTCGGTGATCGCCGTCCACTCGGCTAACCAGCCGCCGCCCATGTGGGTGAGATGGGGATCGACCCCCGCCAAGGCGGTGCTTGATGATGCGTAGTCGTGCACCGTGATCGGAGCCGTTTGCTGATTCGTGATCTCGATCCATTGCTCCACGAGGTCGTAGGCGTCCCACACCCGCACGACGATGACGACATCAAGCGGCTCGCCGGCATCGGTCAGAGTGATCCGTACGATTTGTCCACCTTCGGTGGCCGTAGTGGTGTGGGCCTGATAGGTGAGGCGGGTGGACATCACGCCGTCGGCATGGGTGACGCGAAGGGCCGGAACCCGGTGGGGATCCTCGCCGTAGGTGGGCAAGGCCAGGGGGTAGTGGGACCGGCCGACTTTGATGTCCACCGAACCGGCGCCAAGCCCGAATGCGAGTTGATGAAGGCGGCCATCATGGGCCACCACGAATCGATAGCCGTTGCCCGCCTTGGTGAGCGCGTCGATCAGTATCGGTGCAACACCGGGTGGCCGGCTGCGTCGATCAGGAACGGGGACGGCGGCGGGGACGGCGGTGGGTTCAGTAACAGGTTCGGACACCGTCGCATGGTACGTCGGGAGCCGCATCGAGCTCGACAAGCGCCGCCGCCGAGGAACTCCGACCCCAACCGGGAGTTGACCCCTGCCGGATCGAGGCCGTGGGCCGTACGATGGGGTCATGGCCACCATCGAAGAGACGATTTGGGTTCGCGACATTGAGCAGCTCAATGCCACGGTGGGCACCCTGGTGGGACAGGGTGGCGTGGTAGTCACGCAGCAACCCGACAGCGTGCTGGTAGAGGTGAAGAAAAAACTCAACGTCGTGCTGCTCGTGGTGTTGCTTCTGCTCTTTTGTGTGCCGGGCATCGCCTATCTGATCTGGCATACGGGAGCGAACGCCAACCAGGCCGTCACCGTGCGAATAGGTCAGCCGTCCAACATCGGCGGCTACCAACCGCCAGCGGCTGGGGAACCGGTCACGGCCAGCCTCGCCGCCGCTTCTCCCGTCGGTGCAGAGCCGGCGGCGGCGCCCTACCCCATACCTGGCTACGTACCTCCCGCTTCCACCCCAGGGGTGGCGGCGGCGCTCGGTGACGGTCTCGACGATCCGTTCGCCGTCCCCTATGTGCCCGGCCTGCCGTATCCGGAGACGGTGCCCTATCCCGAGTCGGTGCCCTATCCCGAGTCGGTGCCGCCGGCAGCTCCTACGCAAGCACTCCCACCCCCGCCTCCGTCACCGTTCTGATTGCCAAGTTCGACGCTCAACCCGGGGGGGGGATCAGCGATGGCACCGTCGGATCGGAAGGCCTTCCGGCCAACCTTCGAGGCCCGGGTCGAGCGCCACGCCGGCGCCGTTGAGAAACCCGGCGAGCATCCGGTAGTACCCGGCCACCAACAGCAGCTCCACCATGGCGCGATCGTCGTATTCGGCGGCAAGAATCGCCCAGGTGGCCAAGCTCACGGTGTCGTCGGCGCAGAGCTCGTCGACGAGGGCGACGACCGCACGTTCCATCTCGGACCATGCACCCAAGGGTTCGTCGGGCTCAATCAGCGCCTTAACTTCGGCTCGATCGAGACCGCAGCGCTGCGCGATCACCACGTGCTGGGCGTACTCATATTCGCAGCGCGTGTTTCGGGCCACCCGCAAGATCACGATTTCGCGGGTGCGGTCGGAAACGTTGCCGGCGAACATGAATGCGCCGCCAAGACCGAATGTGTGCTTGAGCGCCCGTCCGTGGTGCGCCATCGTGGTGAATACGTTGATCGGGCGATCGCCGCCAAGCACCTTCGATGCTTCGATGATGGCGGCGGTACCGACGCTTTGCTCACCCTCCACCGGTTCGATGCGCGGGCTCGACGGGCGGGCGATGCGGGCCGAGCCGCCGGTACTCATTCCTGCACTAACTCGATGAGCGTGCCGAACGACGCCTTGGGATGCACGAACGCCACCGTGGTTCCGCGGCTGCCCGGGCGGGGCACCTCGTCGATCACCTTGTTGCCGTTGGCCTTGAGAGTCTCGAGCACGGCGGCGCAGTCGTCTACCCGGTAGCCGATGTGGTGCAGGCCTTCGCCCTTCTTCTCGAGGTACTTCGCCACGGGCGAGTCGTCGCGGATCGGGGTGAGAATCTGGATGTAGCTGTCGGCCACCTTGAGGAGCACCTCCTCCACACCGTCCTTCTCGACTATCTCGCGGTGATCTACGACGGCCCCGAAGTTTTCGCGGTACCAATCGATCGCCGCCCCAAGATCGTGCACGGCGATGGCGATGTGGTCGATCTCGGTGAGGCACAGCTCCGCAACTGGTTCCTCCGTGGGTTCGTCGGGTTCCCCCGACAAATTCACCTTGAGGTTGGCGTCCTGACCGGGCATACGGGCGGCAAGTGGGCTCATGCCCCAAGTTTGTCCGCCCAACCCCCTGCACCCCAACCCCAACCTCAGGCCCAACCCCAGGCCCAACCCCAGGCCCAACCCCAGGTTTTGGTAGGGGAGACGCATCAATTTTGATGCGTCTCCCCTACCAAAACGCGGAAAGGGGAGGGGCGGAAAGGGGAGGGGCGGAAAGGGGGTGGGGCGAAAGGGAGTTAGGAGAAGCGGCGGGCGACGGTGATCTTGTCTTCGCCCACCTCGGCGCGGAACTCGGGGTTGTCGATGCCGAGCCCTTCCTCCGGCACCAGGCAGAGAATGCCGAGCTTGCCCTCGTGCATGTTGTGATGCACTTGGAACGCTGCTTCGCCGGTGGAGGTGAGGTCGAACGTCTTGGTGAGCATGGGCTGGATCTTGCCCTCGGCCAGCAACTGGTTGGCCGCCCACGCTTCTTTGTAGTTGGCGAAGTGGCTCGACACGATGCTCTTGAGCTTCATCCAAAGGTGGCGGTTGTCGTACTCGATCATGTAGCCCGACGTGGCCGCACAGGTGACGACCTTGCCGCCACGGGCGACGGCGAACACCGATGCCCCAAAGGTTTGACGGCCGGGGTGTTCGAAAACGATGTCGACGTCGCGGCCAATGAGCCCGCGGATGTCTTTACCGAGGCGGCGCCATTCGGTCTCATCCTGGGTGTGCTCGTCCTTCCAGAACTTGTAGCCCGCTTCCTTACGGTTGATCACGTGCTCGCACCCCATGGCGCGGAGCATCTCCGCCTTGGACTCGCTCGACACCACACCCACCGGCGTGCCGCCTCCGTTGAGCACGTATTGCACCGCGTAGCCACCGATGCCGCCAGCAGCGCCCCACACCAACACGGCGTCGCCCTGAGTCATGCCGGCAGCGTGTTTCGACACGATCATCCGGTAGCTCGTGGAGTTGCAGAGTGCGTTGACCGCGGCCTCTTCCCACGTGAGGTGTGCCGGCTTCGGCATCAACTGGTTGGCCTTCACCACGGTGAGGTCGGCCAGTCCACCGAAGTTCGTCTCGAAGCCCCAGATGCGCTGGTTATCGGCGAGCATCGAATCGTCGTGGGCCGAGGGGGACTGGTCGTCGACGTGATTGCAATGCACGGTGACTCGGTCGCCGGGCTTCCATTTGCGCACCGCACTCCCGGTGCGCAGGACCACGCCGGAAGCGTCGGAACCAACGATGTGGTACGGCAGATCGTGCCGTTTGCCCCACACACTCTCCTTGCCAAGGCGGGACAAGAAGCCGAAGGTGGACACCGGCTCAAAGATTGAGGTCCAGACGGTGTTGAAGTTGATGGAGCTGGCCATCACCGCCACGACGGCTTCGTCGGGTGCCAACTCAGGGAGCGGCACCTCTTGGATATGGAGCGACTTGCGGGGATCTTTGTCGGCGGATTCCACCCCGGCCCACATCTCCTGCTCGTCTTTGCGCACCACGGCCGCCCGGTAGGCGTCGGGGAGCGGGAGGTTGGCAATGTCGTCGCCAGAGGCGCCCGACGTGATGGCTTCGAGGATCTTCTGGGTCTCGGACATGACGCGAAACCTAGTGCACAACCCCCGCTGGATTCACGCCCCGGAACCGAACCCGGCATGGCGTTTGGTCGATTCTGCCAGCCGCTCCCTACACTTCGACTCACCACATCGGCGCCTCGGGGAGGCCCCAGGGATCAGCCCGGGGCACACCACCTGCGAGGCAGACCCAAGGAGTACACCATGGCCGGTTCTGTGATCGTTGCGGGCGCCCGCACACCCATTGGCAAGCTCTCCGGCGCGTTCGCCGGTTTTGCGGCCACCGACCTCGGAGGGTTCGCTATCAAGGCCGCCATGGAGCGGACCGGAATCACTGGGGAGCAGGTCGACTACGTGTTCATGGGCCAGGTGCTCCAAGCGGGGGCCGGCCAGATGACCGCCCGTCAGGCCGCCGTGAATGCCGGAATCCCGATGAGCGTGCCCAGCACCACCATCAACAAGGTTTGCCTTTCCGGCCTCAACTCGATCTACCTTGCCGACAGGATGATCGCCGACGGCGACGCCGACATCGTGGTCGCCGGTGGCATGGAGTCCATGACCAATGCGCCATACCTCCTCCCCGGCGCCCGCGCCGGCTACCGGATCGGCGACCAGAAGGTGGTCGACTCGATGATGTACGACGGCCTCTTCTGCGCCTTCGATCAGTGCGCCATGGGTGCTGGTACGGAGAAGTACGCCCAGTCCGCCAGCATCAGCCGTGACGTGCAGGACGACCTCGCCGCCAAGAGCCATCAACGAGCTGCCGATGCGGCAAAGAACGGGCGGTTCGACAACGAAATCGTGCACGTCGACGTCCCCCAGCGCAAGGGCGATCCGCTCGTGGTATCCATCGACGAAGGCGTGCGCGGCGAGACCACGGCCGAGTCGCTCGGTGGCCTGCGTCCCGCCTTCGACAAGGCCGGTAACATCACCGCCGGAAACGCCTCCCAGATCTCCGACGGTGGTGCCGCCGTGATCGTGATGAGCAAGGCCAAGGCCGAAGCCCTCGGCATTACGCCGCTCGCCGAGATCGTGGGCTACGGCCAAGTTGCGGGCCCGGACCCATCGCTTCTCACCCAACCGAGCCGAGCCATCCACCGTGCGCTCGAGAAGGCCGGCAAGTCCGTCGGCGACATCTCCTTGTTCGAGCTCAATGAGGCGTTCGCCGCCGTGGGCATCGCCTCGATGGCCGACCTCGGTATCACCGACGAGATCACCAACGTGAACGGTGGCGCCATCGCCCTCGGTCATCCAGTTGGCATGAGCGGCACCCGCGTTGCCCTCCACCTCGCCTTCGAGCTTGCTCGCCGCGGTGGGGGCCTTGGCGCCGCCGCGCTGTGCGGTGGTGGCGGCCAAGGCGACGCCATCCTCCTCCAAGTCTGACCACCCATCCGGACCACACCCGCCGGCTGACCATCCGGCCCACACCCGCCGGCCCGGTACGTCTGGCCCGATACACCTGGCCCGAAAGCTCGGGTTCTGGCCTCTCCCACGCTTCACCCGCGAAGCGCAGGAGAGGCCAGAGCTCTTTTTGGGGTTCGGACTTCAGACGAGGTCAGGTGGGGGTGAGGGTCTGCCCGGTGAGGGCGCCGGTGTGCACGCCGTCGCGCATGAACACCGAACCGTTCACAACGGTGGCTACGTAGCCATCAGCCTTCTGCACAAACCGTCCGGCACCACCGGGGAAATCGCGCTCGAACGTGGGCAACGGCAGGTGCAGGCCGTCCCAGTCGATGATGTTCACGTCGGCCTTGGCTCCCGCCCGGAGTATGCCACGGCCGGAGAATCCCGCGAACGAAGCCGTCTCGGAGGTGAGCCGACGGATCGCCTCCTCGATCGAGACCAATCCTCGTTCGCGCGCCCAGTACGACAGGAAAAACGTGGGCTGGCTGGCATCAAGGATTTGGCCCACATGGGCTCCGGCGTCGGCTAGGCCCAACATGATCTGCGGTTGCTGGAGCATCTCCTCGATGACGCCAAAGTCCTGATTGAGGACCGGCCAATTCAGGACCATCGCTCCGGCGGTTTCGAGACAGAGATCGATGTAGGCCTCGACGGGCGCCACCCCTCGACGCTCGGCGTGCGCGGTCAGGCTGTCGGCAGGATCGCAGTCGTAACGGGCGCCCCGATCCGGGTGCAGCACGAAAAATTGCCGGAACCCTTCCGCCCCGCCGGCGGCGGTCGCTCCGTCGGCAACCAACGCCGCACGGCGGACGGGATCGGCAAACGCATCGAGCTTGGCCTGCGCGCCACTTCCGGCAAGGTCACGCCACACCCCGTGGTTGTCGAAGGGCGTCTTGTGGTCCAACGAGAAGATCACCCCGATGCCGCGGGTGGTGGTCTGCGGGCGGAGGTTGGCACCGGCAACGTTGGCCTCGTCGACGAACGCCACGGTCTGCCGCCAGAGCTCGGGATCGGCAAACGTATTGGTGAGGTTGAAGGTGAACGGTCGGCCCGATACACGCGACATCGCACCCATCAACGCGACTTCCCTTCGGGCTCGGTCGATACCGAGACCCTCGCCATCGAAACGGGGAGCGGCCCCGAACATCCCCTTACCGTGACGACCAAGCACCTTCGCCAGCGCGACCAACTCACCCTCCGTGGCCCACGTCCCGGGAACGTTGCGCCCGTCGGGAGCGGTATGCCGGCCGGTTCGAGAGGTGGAGAATCCGGTGGCACCGGCCACCATTGCTTCGTCGACCAGCTTGAGCATGAGCGCCAACTCATCTGGCGTCGGCTCTGCACCAGGATCCAACGAACGGTCGCCCATGGCGTAGTAACGAACGGCGCAGTGGCCCACCATCCCTCCGATATTGATCCCCTTCGGCAGGCTCCGGATCCACGCCAAATACTCGCCATACGTTTCCCACGCGAATGGCACCCCTTCCATGATGCTGGCGGCGGGGATGTCCTCTACCGACTCCATCATCTCGGCCAGGTAGGAGTGGTCGGTCGGCTTCACGGGAGCAAATGTCACCCCGCAATTGCCGAGCACTATCGACGTGACCCCGTGATAGCAGGAACTGCTGGCGATGGGGTCCCATGCCACCTGGGCGTCGAGATGAGTATGGAGGTCGACAAAACCCGGCGTGACGACTGCGCCGTTGGCGTCGATGACCACGGCGCCGTCGATGTCTATTTCGGGACCGATCGCGGTGATCCGGTCGGCATCGATTGCCACGTGGCCGGGGCGACTCGGCAAACCCGTGCCGTCGATGATCGTTCCGCCGGTGATTACAAGGTCGTGCGCCATACCGTGACCCTAAACCGGTTCTCTCAGGAACGCGGGCAAAAGCGGTCCGATACTCGCCGATCGGGGCCCGCCGATGGATGTTTGGTCAAACCCCTTCGATGACGGGAAAACGACCGGCACGAACTTCCGTCAACAACGCTGCGTGGTCGCGCTCGGCCTGGTCGGCATAGGCATTCGAGAACGACCAGATCGTGTCCTGCACCTTGTCGCTGACGCCGACGTAGCCATGCAACGCCGCGGGGTCCCCGGTCCGGGAATGTGAGCGGGCCAACACAAACCCGCAGATGGCGCCGTACACCACCAACTCCTCAGCGGTGAGCCGATCAATGTCGAATCCACCTTTCATATCGCGAAGCTGGCGAACGTAGAACTGGCGGCCATCGATGGATCGATACCACCCGAGAAACGGATCACTGGCCGGTTGGATGAGCCGTTGCCCCGCCACCACTCGCTCCCCGGCGTTGGCGTACTCGCTGGGACTGATCCAACGCTCCAGCACGGAGGGTCGGGCTTCCTTGAGTTGTAGGAACAATGGCTCGGTGCCGTCGGCATCGAGCAAGAGCATGATGTAACACGCAACACCGACACTCCCGACGCCAACCACTTTGTGGGCGACGTCGACGAGCCTGAACCGTCGCAGCAGGTGTCGCATGTCGGGGCGGACCGACTCCATATAGCCGTGGTAGGCCGTGTGGATCCGTTGGTTCAGATCTGGGAGGTCGACGGCGGTCACGATCGGGGGGTTCTCAAGAATCTGTCGTTCGCCGTCCACCATCCCGGTGAGCTTGGGTAACACCGCGGCACTCGTGCGTCGCCGAGCCTTGTCGAAGACTCTGCCGATGAGAACCGGATCGGCCCCGAGCACGTCGACCAAGGTGGAGGCTTCTACCGACAAATACCAAAGTTCGAGTTCGGGCATCTCGGCAAACAGCGCCAGCCAACGCTGGTAGGCCGCCGCCGCCGAACGGACCGCTTCCTCCGCCACACCGGCGCCGAAAGCGCGGTCGCGGGCGGCGAGCGCCACGCTGGCGGCAAGGCGTTTGAGGTCCCACTCCCACGGGCCCGGCAGGGTTTCATCGAAGTCGTTCAGCCCAAACAGTTGCCGGCGCTCGGCGGTGGCATAGGCCCCGAAGTTGGCGAGATGGGCATCGCCACACGCCTGAACCCGCAGACCCGAGGTGGGCACGCCGGCGAGGTCCTCGGCCATGAGGTCGGCCGTCCCGCGATAGAAGCGGAAGGGTGACGCCACCATCCTCCCGATGCGAAGCGGGATTAAATCGGGGTTGCGGCCCTCGTTGGCCGCACGCACCGTGGCCAACGGGTCACGATTCGGCTGGGGCTCCCAGCGCGCCAGCGTCCGGCGGGGAACCCTTGAGCGTGCCTCACGTCCGGCCGCTCGCCGCTCCGAACGCGGGAGCCGCCCCGTGAGCACCGCCAGGGGATCCTGGTCTCCCGCATGCATCAGTGTTTCACCGTTTGGGAGACCAAGCGCAACAGACGGGTCAGACCCAGCCGTTTTCGCGGACGATGGCCACCATGAGGTCGCCGGCTTCGGTGGGGTTGAGGCCCACCTGCACTCCGGCGGCCCGCAAAGCGTCCATCTTTCCCTGCGCAGTGCCCTTGCCGCCCGACACGATGGCACCAGCATGGCCCATCTTCTTGCCGGCCGGAGCGGTGACCCCGGCAACATAGGAGACGACCGGTTTGCTCATCTTGTTCGCGATGAACTCCGCCGCCTCTTCCTCGGCCGAGCCACCGATCTCGCCGATCATCATCACGGCTTTCGTATCGGGGTCGGCTTCGAAACGCTCGAGGCAATCAATAAAACTCGTGCCCGGGACGGGGTCGCCACCGATGCCGACACACGTGGTGACGCCGACGTCTTGGAGCTTGAGCTCCCACAGCGCTTGGTAGGTGAGCGTGCCCGATCGGCTCACGATGCCTACCGGGCCACCTTCCTTGGCGATGTGGCCGGCGGTGATCCCGATGTTGCATTTGCCAGGGCTGATGATGCCGGGGCAGTTGGGGCCGAGGAGTGCAACGTTGGGGAAGTCGCGCTTGAGCTTGTTGAAGAACCAGGCTTCGTCCTGCGCCGGCACACCTTCGGTGATGCAAACAATGAACTCGATGCCACCTTCAGCGGCGTCCATCACGGCGGCTTTCACACCGGGGGCGGGAATGAAGATGCAGGAAGCAGTGGCGCCGGTGGCAGCGACGGCGTCGGCACAGTTGGCGAAGATGGGAATGCCTTCGACGTCTTCGCCGGCCTTCTTGGGGTTCGTGCCCGCCACGACGTTGGTGCCATAGGCGCGGTTCAAGAGCCCGTAGTAGCGGCCTTGTGAACCGGTGAGGCCCTGGTAGAGAACCTTGGTGTTCTCGTCGACGAAAATGCTCACTTGACCGTTCCTCCGGCGAGCGCAACCGCCGTACGGGCGGCTTCCAACATGGTGGGTTGCATTTGCAGCTTGTCGTTCAGGTGCGGTTCGAGGATCGCTCGGCCCTCGTCGGCGTTGGTGCCATCGAGACGGATCACGATCGGACTCGAGATGTCGATCTGCCCCAGGGCAGTGATGATCCCGTTGGCCACTTCCTCACCCCGGGTAATGCCACCGAAGATATTGATGAAGATCGACTTCACGCGCGGGTCGTTGTCGATGATGCCGAGCGCGTTGACGAACTTCGTGGCGTCGGCGCCGCCGCCGACATCGAGGAAATTGGCCGCTTCGCCGCCCACCTGACTGACGACGTCGAGCGTGCTCATCGCCAAGCCGGCGCCGTTGGCGATGATGCCGACGTAACCATCGAGACCGACGTACTGAAGATCAGCCTCGTGGGCCGCCTGCTCCCGATCATCGCGGATTTGCGTGGCTTCGAACTCGTCCCACTCGTGGCGGTATTGGGCGTTGTTGTCGAGCGTGACCTTGGCGTCGAGAGCGTGAACCAAGCCGTCGGAGGCCGGCGCCGTGAGGACGAGCGGGTTGATCTCGGCGAGATCAGCGTCGCCTTCGGTATAGGCCCGGTAGAGCGTTTGCAGGATCTCCACCGCACCCTCGGTAGCCACCGGGTTGAGCTTGGCGGCAAGAACCCAGGCCCGAGCGGCTTCGACGGTAAGCCCGTCGACGGGATCGATCCAGATCTTGGCGATGGCGTCGGGGTTGTTGACGGCAACCGTCTCGATCTCGACGCCGCCTTCGGCACTGAGCATCCCGAGGTGCTTCTTGGCGCTGCGATCGAGCGTGAAGCTGGCGTAGTACTCCTCGGCGATATCGGACGCCTTCTCGATCCACACCGTGCGAACGATGTGTCCCTTGATGTCGAGCCCGAGGATGAAGGTGGCGTGCTCCCGACATTCATCGGCGTTGTTGGCCAGTTTCACCCCCCCGGCTTTGCCTCGTCCGCCCACGTGTACTTGGGCTTTGACTACGACGGGGTACCCCAACTCGTCGGCTGCGGCCACGGCGTTGTCGACCGTTTGCACGGCCTTCCCGGGTGACACGGCGATGCCGAACGAAGCGAAGAACTGTTTGCCTTGGTATTCCATGAGATCCACATTGCGAACCCTAGTCAGGTTGCAGACAAGTCGGCCACTGCGCCTGACGAGCCGTCAACCCGCACACTCGGAAGACGGTCCGGCGGCACCGATACGAACGGGTTGACCGGGCTCCGGGATCAGGCTCGTTGATCGGGCACCGGGATCGGGGAAGGGGTGATCAGGACGGTGGTGCGGTGCCGACGGTGCTATCGGGCGTGGTGCCAGCGTTCGCCGGCGTGGCCGCGACCGTAGATACGGGAGAGGTGCCGACCGTTACAGCAGGTGCAGTCGCGGGCGTGGCAGGAGGCGCCGACGGAAGGGTGCTCCCGGCGGCAGCATCACCGGCTTTGGTCTCGACCAAATCGATCACGAAGATCAATGCCTCGTCGGGGGCGATCTCGGGCGGACGTCCTTGTGGGCCGTAGGCGAGGTCGGACGGGATGTCGAGCTGACGCCGACCGCCGACCTTCATTCCGGGGATGCCGTCGGTCCAGCCTTTGATCAAGCCGCCCTCCGTGAGAGGAAACTCGGCCGGCGCCTTGCGGTCCCAGGACGAGTCGAACTGTTTGCCGGTGGAACAGGCGATGCCGACGTAGTGCACCTTGATGGTGTCGCCGAGTTTGGCCTCAACACCCGTACCTGGGGTGAGGTCGACCTTGTTCACGGCCGTAGGAGGCGGGCCGATCGGGACGTTCACGACCGGCTTTCCTTCGGCTACCGGAACATCGACGGGGGCCACGCAGGGCTTGTCCTTGGCACTCGGCATGGGTGGCGCGGTGGAAGTGGTCGTGGCCGGTTTGCCCGGCACGGTGAAGGCCACCTCGGGCTCACCGGTGGAGGTGGCGGCACAGGAAGAAACACCAGCCAAAAGAGCACTGCCCGCTGCCAACATCGCTATTCGAGACCATTGGGTTTTCACGGGCGCTGACGCTAGTGCTTCGTTGCCGTTCGTTACCCGTCACGACGATCGAGGGCAGACTCCAACCACACGCAGATGTCGTCGAGAGGGGCGCCGGGGGTGAAGATCTTGGCCACCCCGCCCGTGGTCTGCAGTTCGGCGATGTCGTCGTCGGGCACGATGCCGCCGCCAAATACGAGCACATCGTCGAGCCCTCGTTTTGCCAACTCCTCCACGACGCGGGGGAACAGTGTCATGTGGGCGCCGGAGAGAACCGAGAGTCCCACCGCATCGGCGTCTTCCTGCAGGGCGGACTCCGCCACCTGCTCGGGGGTCTGAAACAGCCCGGTGTAGATCACCTCGAACCCACCATCACGCAGTGCCCTCGCGATCACCTTGATCCCTCGATCATGGCCATCGAGCCCCGGTTTGGCGACGATGACGCGATAGGTGCGGTTCACAAAACGGATACTACGGTCTTCGCTGTGCCCGTGAGCGAGACAAAGTTGCGCCCACGCACGCTGATGCTTTTGGCCGCCAGCTTCGCCATCGTGGCCATCGTCGGCGTCGTGCTGTTCGTGGTCGCACTCCCATCACTAAACGAGAGTGGCCGGGTAGAAATCCCTACCAAGGCGTTCCAGTTCCAAGCCGGCAATGCGAAGGAACGTGCCATCTCCATTGCCACCGATGGCCCGCTCCTATTCTCCGATGTCGCCGGCGGCGATCGCGACGTCTACCTCCAGCATCTCGGGGACGACCCCCTCACCGGTTGGCTCGCCTTCGACGCCCGTTTCCCGGGCACGGACAGAGGCTGCACGATTCGATGGGATCGTGATCGCAAGCTGTTCACCGACCCGTGCCAAGTGGGGGTAACCGTGGCTCCCAACGGTGCGGGGCTTCCGTCGTACCCCACATCAGTCAACGACAACGAGCAGGTGGTCGTCGAACTGGCGATCGACAAACGTCGCGCCGGCAGCACTGTCGGCAGCGTCGGACCTCCAAGTTCTCGCTGACACGTCCGGACCATTCCTCGAGAACGGCGGCGGCCACACTGAGGCGGGGGAACGGCATCCGGGAATCCGGCGGCGGTGTTACGTGGTCGAAAACAGCGACAACAGCTCGCTCTTTTGAACCTTCTTGGTGCCGGTTCGAGGCAAGTCGTCAACAGCGACGAACTGCTTCGGCACCTTGTAGTGGGCGAGGCGGTCTGCAGCCCATCTCGGAAGGTCGATGGACTCGAGCGTGACGCCGTCATCGAGTCGGACGACTGCGGCCGGCACCTCGCCCACCCGATCGTCAGGCAGACCGATGACTGCGGCCTCGAGGATCGACGGGTGTTCTTCCAGCGCCTGCTGTACCTCGTTGGCATACACCGAGTACCCGCCGTGTTTGATCACGTCCTTCTGTCGACCAACAAACATCACCGTGCCGAACGGGCCCTTGCGGGCCAGATCGCCCGTGCGAAGCCATCCGTCGGAAGTGATGGCCGCCGAGGTGGCTTCCGGGGCGTTCCAGTAGCCCTTGGTGACGCCGGGACCCTTGACGAGGAGTTCACCGATCGAGCCGGCTGACACTTCACCACCGCTCGCATCGACCACCTTCAAGCGGTAGCCGGGAAGTTGGATTCCCACCGACTCGCCCAAGCCGAGGTTGATCATCGGCGGGCTGAGCTTGGCGGCGACACCACCGCCGACTTCCACCATTCCGTATCCCTCGACGAACAATGCCTCGCCAATGGGACCGGCGATCGGCAGGCAGAACGTGGCCCCCATCTTCTTGAATTGATGGGCCAGATCCGTTGGCATGACGTCGGCACCGGATCCCCACACTCGGATCGACGACAGGTCACGATCCTCGGCGCCGGCTTCGAGCATCATCCGGTACATCGCCGGCACCCCGATGAACACCGACGACCGTCGCGACTCGATCGCGTCGAGCACATCGGTGGGCCGGAACTTCGGGAGCACGTAGGCGGGCAGCCCCGTACACGCCAGCATCATCAGCGTGGCGAAACCCATGATGTGGGCCACCGGGAGGCTGAAAACCGCTTCATCTTTGCGCAGCCCCGCCGGCCACACGACCCCTGCGACGACCTGCCCAACAAGGGCGCGATGGGTGAGCTCGACGCCCTTGGGCTTGCCTGTCGTGCCGCTGGTGTAGAACAGCGCAGCAACGTCGCCAGGGTCGGCCTCGACGGGTACGGAAAGCGGCTCGGCCCCGTCGATCTCAGAGGCACTCCGAATGACCAATGCCGCGCCGCTGTCGGTAATCACATGAGTGATCTCGTCGGGACGCATCTGCTCATTGATCGGGACGGGGATCGCGCCGGCGCGAGAGACCGCAAGGCAGAGAAGAAACTGTTCGTATCCGTTGGGGGTGGCGATCACCACTCGGTCGCCTGGCTTCGTGCGGTCGGCTACCCCGCCCGCCCATCGGCCAACCCGCTTGGCGGCTTGGGCAAACGTGATACGCAATCCGCCATCGGCCTCCTCGACCAGCCGATTGTCGCCATGAATGGCCGCCAAGCTGTGAATGATCGAGCCGAGCGTTTCATCCCGGCGAAATACCATCTCCGCTCGGCGCAAGGTACGCATGGGATTTAAAAGCACTTCAGCCTCCCGCCGAATGCAACAACGCCTGTTGTTCTAACCCAGCCAAAGGAGCATCGCCAACCCCACGGCGGGCGACACAACGGGGAGAGGACAGGGAGACGCCAGATCAGGGCGGCACCATGAAGACTCGGTGTTGGTCGACGCACCGGGCCAAAGAACCCGTTCAGGGGCGCACGGGGCTCGTGGTGAGGTAGGAGTAACACATCTCGTCTTCTGTTCCTTCGGACCACGTGATGTACCGAGACTCCTTCGCCCGGCTCAATGCTCGGTCCCAGGCGCAGTCCACCCGGATGGTGTCGCCCTTCTTCACCTGGAAGGGTTCGGCCGGTTCGTAGATCAGTTGCCAGCCAAAATCCCAGTGGGGCACGTCGATCAGAATCTTCTCTTCGGGCGTGCCGGGATTGAGGGTCAGGCGGATCTTGGTACCGAGCTCGTGTTCGTGCACGAACATGTTGATGAGGTTGGCATCCTCCGAGAGAGTGCCTTCGCAGAAGGAAGAGGCTTTGCCGTCGGTCATGGCGGCGAAGTCCTCCAGCTTGGCTCCGCACGAGGCCATCAAGCCGTTGGCGATCAGCCGAACCGACGGCCCGTAGTCGGTGGCAAGATCGTCGAGCATGGCCTCTCGGTTGCACAGCGGACCGCTCTCCCAGGTGGCGCACGGGATCTCGGCTGGCCCGAGGTATGTCTCGACATTCACCGGCGCAAGATCGTCGCGATCGTCGAGCTGAAGGATCACGCTCGAACGATCGAGCGGCGCATCGTGCAAAAAGTGGTAGTGGATTTGAAACACCAGCACGTCACCGGGCGAGAGCCGGAGCCCGGTCCCATCAGGGAAGAAGGTGGGGTTCTGCCCCGGCGCCCACGCCGTGAACTGACCTCCTCCTCGACCACCAGCGGCAGAGATCGACCCACTCGTCCCCACGAAACACGGCCAACCTGCGCCTGGAGCATCAGCGTCGGACTGCTTCGCCCGGGCCACGCTGGCGGCCGGTACGAGGGTGCCCACCGCGTGATGCACGTTGCTGATCCGATCGGGCTTGAATTCGAACGCCGTCATGGCCGTCGGTTTCGTGATCAACGGATCGAAGATGAAACACCGGTAGTCGTTGGTAAGCGCGGTTGACCCCTGATACGCCTCCGCCATCCCGACGTCCCGATCCGGGCGGACCTGGGGACCAATCGCCTTGGCCGGGGCCTTGATCGGCGTGTTGGCATCTACGTCGATCGGCGACCCCGCGTTGGACCATTCGGTGATGGCCTTGATCTGCTCGGCGTTGAGTGATCGATCGTGTTTGAGCTTCAAGCCCTTTTCGGACGCAGGCCACGGCGGCATGTAGCCACTCTGGGTAACGGGGGCCAGACCACCCTTGGCCGACGTGGCATCGGTTGCCGTGTCGAGCTTCCAGACATGCGAGCCAACCCCACCACTGTTGTGGCACGACGCGCAGCTCGTCTCCAGAATTGGCTGCACCACGCTGGCGAACGACGGCGACGGGCCGCCCGTATTCGTGGCGAATTGCTCCGGCACGCCAAGCGAGCTCGGCACGGGCTTGTTTTCGTGGACAGCGGTGACGTCGAAGACCAGCTTGGCGGTGTCTTTGGTTTGCACCATGCCCGCCAGTGAGATGGGTCCGACGCCGAAGTCGCGCAGGTTAACGGTCGACTCGGCACGAAACACGATCTCGTCGTTCGAGCGTGTGGCGGTGCCGGTCAAGGCTGCTGGCTTGGCGGTCTCCTTGACCGTGAGGTCGCCGCGGAGGGTGACGGGGTACGCCGTGCCGTCGGTGATCGTGGCCGGCAAGCCTTCGATCATGGTGGTGGAGAATCGGGCCAGCGGGTATCGGGACGATTCAAGAAACTCGACTCGAATCCGCCGATCACGCAATTCCTGATCCGAGCTGAGCTGTTCAACATTCACCACGATCTCCCCCACGCGGCTCGCCGAACCGTCTTTGGTATTGAGCGCAAGGTCACCAGCAACACCCTTTGTGGTGCCCTTGGCGGTGTTTTCCTTGCCAATCAGCTGCTCCGTGATTTCATAGGTCACCGACGAACGACCGGCGTCGATCCGGTAGACCCGCTCATCGGTTCCGGCGGTCAAGCGAGGGGCAAGGGGCACCACAGTGCGGACCTGCGCGTTCGTGACACCGGCCGGTCCGGTGCCCAGGATGGCGGCTCGAGTGCCGAAGGCCGTGGCGGCGGCAAATACGAGGACGACTCCGAGGCCCAGCGGATGCCGTCGGACAAAATTGGCGAACCAGCGCAATGCGCCCCCTTGATCAGGTTCCCCTACCCCCACCTCGAGTGGTGTGACAAAGGTAACACCCCGGGCATATGGTGAGAATACGCACGTACTCGAACGGGCTACGAGGTGGCTCTACGGAATGGGCAATGCGACACGAAGCACCTGAGGCCCGACCACGACCTCCACCGGTGCGTCGAGGGTGACGGCTTCGCCGTCGAGGCCAGCCCGGACCACGGATTGCGAGGACGAGATCGTGATCGCCGGTGACGTCCACCGTTGAAATGCGCCGTGATCCTCTGGCGTACCCAGCGTGGCCGCCGCCACAATCAACCCGGCGAGGTCCCACCCGGTGTCGGCATCGATCACCGACACCTGTAGGAGACCTTGATTCAGCGAGGAACGACGGCCGAGGCCGGCGAGGCGGGCCCCGTCGCCGTACAGATTGTTGGCGATGAGCAATGCGAAAGGCGATTCGTAGACGTTGCCGTCGGGGTCGATGACAGAAAAGGCATCCACCTCGGCTTCGCCACGAAGCAGTTCCCGAGTCACTCGAAGACCGGTGCGGATTTTGCCTTCCCGGTACTCGGTCGTATGCACCGCCTCGGCATACACACCGAAGGTCAGATTGTTGAGGAATACTCGGTCACCAACCCACCCCACGTCGACCCACCGCTCCTGCCCCGAGGCGAACGCAGCCAACGCCGCCACCGGGTCGGACCGGTCGAGGCCGAGGTCGAGCGCGAAATGATTCCGAGTGCCGAACGGGATGCACACGAAGGGGATGTCGCAAGCGATACACACGTTGGCCACCACACCGAGCGAACCGTCGCCCCCCGCCATGCCGAGCATGGACGCTGTGGGTGCGACCTTCGCAACGACGGCGGCGAGATCATCGCCGTCGGAAAGTTCAACCACGCGAACATCGACTGATCTGGCCGCTTCGATCAGCAACTCAGGTTCGTTGTCTTCGGGACCCGATGCCGGGTTGACAAGTAGGGTGGGTTGAAGCTCGGCGACCATCTCTCCACCTTGCCATCGCCGGTGAGCAGTGCCGAAACTCCACCCGGACCCTCCGTCGTTTCACCCGCCGGCGGGTACCCGTCACGGTCCAATGGTTCCCGGCGGAGGCGCAAGCGAATGGCGGGCAGACTGCCGCTCCAGAGGGCGGTCTGCGGGGGTCAGACTTTTACGAGCGGTGCCCAGCTCATCAACAACTGCTTGGTGACGCCCTCGGAAAACCGCACGTGGGCCACCGCCTTGTCGGCGGTGCCGTCGATGCGAAGGATCACACCGTCGCCAAACGTGGGATGCCGGACGTCGTCGCCGACGGACAACCCGAGCAGGTGTGCGCCGCTCTGCGAGGGCGGTGAGGCCGGCGCCATTGCTCGCTCCACCACACGTTCGCGGTGCGACGCCACCCGACTGCGATCGTCGTCGTCGGGGTCGAACCCCCCAAAGGACCGACCGCGCCGTTCGCCGCTCTCGCCCGAACTCGAACCCGTGCCCGTGCCCGAACTCGAACCGGCACCCGAACTCGAACCGGCACCGAACCCCGAGCCAGGGCCGCCGCGTGACCCACGTCGAAGGCCTTTCACTTCCTTGACCAGTTCTGCAGGGATCTCCTTGAGGAACCGGCTGGGCGGGTTGTACTGCGTGCCGCCATAGAGCGTTCGGGCCCAGGCGTGGCTGAGGTGAAGCCGGTGCATCGCCCGCGTGATTCCCACATAGGCCAGCCTCCGTTCTTCCTCGAGCTCGTCGGGATCGCCCAGCGATCGTTGATGGGGAAACACGCCATCTTCCATACCCACGATGAACACGATCGGAAACTCAAGCCCCTTGGCCGAGTGGAGGGTCATCAACACAACCTGCGAATCGACGGCTTGGAGCTGGTCGGTGTCGGCCACAAGGCTCACCTGTTCGAGGAACTCCTCGACCCGCTCGAACTGTTGCGCCGCCCCAATCAGCTCGGCCAGGTTTTCGAGGCGACCTTCAGACTCCACCGAATGTTCGGCTTCGAGTTCGCGCACATAGCCGGAACGTTTCATCAGCTCTTCGAGCACCAGGGCGGGGCCATCCTCGAGATACGGGGCAACCCCGTCGATAAGGATCAAGAACTGCTCGATGCCTTTGAGCGCTCGGCCCGTTACCCCGGCTTCCGGCGCGTGGCGCAGCGCCGCCGTGAAGGTAATCCCGTGAGAAGCAGCCCAGGCATCGATGCGAGCAATGGAACTATCACCCACGCCACGTTTCGGCACATTGAGCACCCGTTTCACGCTCACCTCGTCGGCCGGGTTCACCACCGCCTTCAGGTAGGCCATGGCATCCTTGACCTCTTTGCGGTCATAGAAGCGGGTGCCCCCAATCACCTTGTAAGGGATGCCAGACCGGAAGAACTGCTCCTCCACCACCCGGCTCTGCGCGTTGGTGCGATAAAAGACCGCCATGTCGCCCCACGCGTGCCCATGGGCATCGTGAAGCGCGGCCATCTGACGAGCGACCCACTGCGACTCGTCGGTTTCGTCGTCGGCTTCATAACGAACTATCGCCTCGCCGGCTCCCGATTCGGTCCACAGGTCTTTGTGTTTGCGGGCCTGGTTGTTCACGATCACGGCATTGGCCGCATCGAGCACCGTTTGTGTGGACCGGTAGTTCTGATCGAGCACCACGATGGTGGCATCGGGGAAGGACTCCTCGAATTGCAAGATGTTGCGTAGATCGGCTCCCCGGAAGCGGTACACCGACTGGTCGCCGTCGCCCACCACACACACGTTGCGGTGCTCGGCCCCGAGCATGAGCACCAACTCGTTTTGCACCGGGTTGGTGTCCTGGTACTCGTCGACCAGAACATGTTGGAAACGCTGCTGATAGTGCCCCAAGACCTCGGGATGGGTTCGCATCACCTGGACCGCGACAGAAAGGAGGTCGTCGAAATCCATGGCACCAGCCCGGAGAAGCCGCGCTTGATACTCCTTGTAGACGTCGGCGATTTTTCGGTGCACGATCACCGTGGCTTGTTCGGCGAACTGCTCGACGGTCTGACCGTTGTTCTTGGCCGACGAGATCGTGCCGTGCACCGAACGTGGGGGAAACTTCTTGGGATCAAGGTTGAGATCGCGAAGCACGTACCCGGTGAGCCGCACTGCGTCGGACTGGTCGTAAATGGTGAAGCTCGACGGGTACCCCAACAAATGCGCATCGCGGCGAAGAATCCGCACGCAGGCGGAGTGGAAGGTAGAGACCCACATTTTGTTGGCGACCGGCCCCACTAACGCGCCCACCCGTTCCTTCATCTCCCCGGCAGCACGGTTCGTGAACGTGATCGCCAAGATCTCGAAAGGGGACACACCTTCCCGTTTGATCAGGTGGGCGATCCTTCTGGTGAGCACGCGGGTCTTGCCGGACCCGGCGCCCGCGACCACCAGCAACGGGCTCCCCATGTGGGTGACGGCGGCAAGTTGCGAGGGGTTCAGGCCGTCGAGAAGATCGTCGTGCCGCGGTGCTTCGCTGGCGTCGGCCGCCTCGTCGTAGCCGTAGTCGGCGGGGTCGAGCGGCGGGGAATCATCAGTGGCAGGCATCGCCCGGCCACCCTACCCAACCATTCGGTCGCGCCTGGATGCCACGTTCATCTTGCGTTTCGAACCTTCACCGCATCTATCCGCAGCCGTCCGAAGCGGGAAGGACGGCTCAACCGAATGCCGTTGGTGCCGTGGTGACCCTTCTCATTGGGCGTAAACCAGCGAACACGGCGGACCGCCCGCGACTACGGGATCAGGCGATCTCGGAAGAAGTCAAGCACCTGGTTCAGGGCGTCGTGGGTGGGGTGCCCGGGCTCGTCGACGAGGTCCTCGGTGAGCACCGAGTGAGCGGTGCGCCGAATGCCGTGGATGTTCCCTTTGGACGAATCGATCTCGACACCGATGAAGGCATCGCCGAGTTCTCGCCGCAGGGTGGCGAACCGCTCCGGGGGCGAGAGGCGGTCACCGGTGAAACGCAATCCGAGCACGCAGACTCCGGCCGCCGCTCGCTCCTTCACCCGTTCGAGATCGGCGGGCGAAAGGTGCACCGACGCCCTGGCCTTGGCGCCCTTCACGGCGATGGGCAATGACGGCTGGCTCAACACGGGGGCCATGATGTGGTCGTCAACCATCATTCCCAGAGCAAACCCACCGGTGAAACACATCCCTACGGCACCCACGCCTTTGCCACCGCATTGCTCGAACTCGTGGCGAGAAAGTGCCCGCAACCAATCGATCACCGGGGAGGTTTGGCCGGTGGCGAACGCCGTGAACTCTTTGGCCACGCACGCCGGCGCGATCGAGGAGAGCATGTAGGCCGCATCCGGACGGCGCTTCGCCGGGTTCGTCCAGGAACTTCGGCCGGGATCCCCGAATAGGTGCGGGATAACGGCGGTGCACCCGATGCCCGCCACCCGACGAGCGAACTCGATCACCTTGGGCGTGATCCCTGGCATCTCCTCCATCACGATCACCGCCGGGCCTTTCCCAAGCCGGAACACCTCACGTTTCACCCCGCTATGGGTGAAGGTGGTGGACTCGAAGTCCTGCAGCAGGGACCGATTCTCTTTGCTCACAGCCTCGACACTACGGCACACTCGCACCGCATGAGTTCTGTCCCCGCGCCTTCGGTCAAGCCCTTTCGTTTCGGTGTGCAACTCTCCGGGGCCCTCACGCGAGTGGAATGGCGAGAGCGTTCCAAACGAGTGGAGGACCTTGGCTACGACGTGCTCACCGTGGCCGATCATGTGCGGGATCAATTCGCCACCACTCCGGCAATCCTGGCTGCCGCGGAAGCCACCTCGTCGATCCGCGTGGGATCGGTGGTGTACGCCAATGACTTTCATCACCCCGTCATGCTGGCCAAGGAGGCCGCTTCGCTCGACGTCCTCACCGACGGTCGTTTCGAGTTCGGCATCGGGGCTGGCTGGCAGACATCCGACTACGCGACGACAGGTATCCCGTTCGACCGGCCCGGCGTGCGGATCGATCGCATGGCCGAGGCCCTCACCATCATCAAGGGTTTGTGGGCCGACGGGCCGTATTCGTTTTCGGGGGACCACTACACCATCACCGACCTCGAAGGCACCCCCAAACCCACGCAACGATTTCCTCCCGTGTTTATAGGTGGTGGAGGGAAACGCATGCTCACCTTGGCCGCGCAAGAGGCCGACATCATTGGGCTCAACATCAAAATGTGGGCCGGTACGATTGACGAACGATCCGGCCCCACCGCCACCGCCGAGTCGACTGACCTGAAGCTGGGGTGGATCCGTGAGGCCGCTGGTGCACGTTTCGATCAGCTGATACTCCAGTCGCGAATCCACATTGCGGCGGTGACGGACGACCCGCAAGGGCTCGCCGAAGTACTCGGTCCAGTCCTCGGTCTCTCCCCCGCCGACGCCCTTGCGTCGCCCCACGCAATCGCTGGCCCGGTGCCGCAAATAGTGGAGACGCTGCTTGAGCGACGGGAACGATGGGGCATCTCCTACCTCACCATCAGTGCCGATGCCTTTGAAGCGATGGCACCAGTCGTGGCCGCCCTTCACGGCGCTTGAGCAAAGCCGGGGCCATCGCCGCGGAGACCCAAGCCTGCGGCCACCACCTACCCACGAAGTTGCCGTCCCAACGCTCGGGCCTCGACCTGTTCGGTCTTTTTCGCACTCAGCGGCCGCGAAAGCCGATCTTCGATCGATCGGTTACGGGTTTCGTCGTCGGCCATCGAGGCTCCCAGCACAAGGTATCGACCGCCTTCAGGAGCGAAGTCGAGCGAATCACCGGCCCGAACACTTCTTGGGAGCATCGTGGTCGGGAACCACCACTCCTCCTCGGAGGACCCGATCAGAATTCGCGCCACGCCATCGTCGATGTCGGTGATCGTGCCCACGACAGATGCAACGGAACCGGGCATCCCAGATGCGCCGAGAAGTTCGTCGTGGGGGAAAGGGCTGTCCACCGCCATGGACCTCCGGATCATCGGGATGTGCGTCTGCGTTCAGGTACCGGGCAGCAACTGTTTACCCGATGGTACCGACTTCGCCCGATCCATGTTGGCGTCTTCCAAAAGCCGGTCGGTCGGGGAAACTCACTCCCACTCGATGGTGCCAGGCGGCTTCGACGTGATGTCATAGACCACGCGGTTGACGCCGTCGACCTCGTTGATGATCCGGTTGCTCATCCGCTCGAGAAGGTCGTAGGGCAGGCGAGCCCAGTCGGCGGTCATGGCATCCTCAGAAGTGACCGCACGAATGATGATCGGGTAGGCGTAGGTTCGCTCATCACCCATCACCCCCACGCTGCGGATGTCGGGCAACACGGCGAAGGCCTGCCAAATCTCGCGTTCCAGCCCTGCCTTCGCAATCTCGTCACGCACGATGGCGTCGGCACGCTGCAAGATCGCCACCCGTTCCCGCGTGACCTCACCGATAATCCGCACACCCAGGCCCGGTCCGGGAAACGGCTGGCGCCACACAATCTCCGCCGGAAGCCCCAGTTCCTCGCCCACCAGGCGCACCTCATCCTTGAACAGGCTACGAAGCGGTTCGATCAACTCGAAGTCCATGTCGTCGGGGAGCCCGCCAACGTTGTGGTGGCTCTTGATCTTCGCCGCATCCTTGGTACCCGACTCGATCACGTCGGGATACAGCGTGCCCTGAACGAGGAAACGGGCATCGTCGATCCCACCTTGTGCGTCTTCGAACACCCGGATGAACAACTCGCCGATGGCTTTTCGTTTCTCCTCCGGATCCACAAGCCCCTCAAGACGTTCAAAGAACCGATCCTCCGCGTGAGCATGGATCAATTCGATGCCGAAGTTCCGTTTGAACGTTTCGACCACCTGCTCGCCTTCATCCAATCGCATCAGGCCGGTATCGACGAACACACACGTGAGTTGGGCTCCGATCGCTCGATGGACCAGTGCCGCAGCCACGGCGGAATCGACCCCGCCGGAGAGGCCGCAAATTGCGCGGCCTGTGCCCACCTGCTCGCGAATCGCCTCAACCGACGTTTCGATGATCGACGTCATGGTCCACGTGGGCCGGCAACCACAGGCGTCGTAGAGGAACCGCTCCAGAATCTCCTGGCCTTGGGGCGTGTGCCCAACCTCGGGGTGGAACTGCACGGCGTAAATTTTGCGCTCCACATTCTCGAATGCGGCGGCGGGCACGTGGTCGGTGGTGGCCGTGACCGAGAACCCGTCGGGGGCGCGGGTGATCGAGTCGAAGTGGCTCATCCACACGGTCTGGTCGCGGGGTTGGTCGGAGCCGAAGAGCACCCCGCCGTTGGCGGACACCGTGAGGTCGGTCTTGCCATACTCGCCTCGATCGAGTTTGCTCACCTCGCCGCCGAGCTGGAGGGCGACCAGCTGGGCGCCGTAACAGATCCCGAGAATGGGCACGCCGCTCGCATAGATCGCAGGATCGATGCGCGGGGCACCCTCCACGTGGACCGACGCCGGGCCACCGCTGAAGATCACACCAGCGGGGTTCCGTGCAACGATCTCCTCCGCGGTGATGGTGTGGGGCACGATCTCGCTGTAGACGTGGGCTTCACGCACGCGGCGGGCAATGAGTTGGGCGTACTGGGCGCCGAAGTCGACAACAAGCACGGTGTCGTAGTGAGAGGTCTGCTCGGTCATAGGAGTGTCACGGGAGGGTCGGGGGAGACTCGGGGGAGACTATGGACGGGGCAGTGTTGACGATCGGGGGAAGCGGCACCGCACTGGCGAGGGTAAAAGTGTTGCCTTCGGTGTCGGCCACCTCGTAGCTGAGGTGCCCGTTATGTTCAATTACCGGCCCGGCCAGCACGTGCCCACCGTGGCGAAGCACCGCGTCGTAACACGCACGAAGGTCGGCCACGTCGATCGCCAGTGCCGTGGCTTTCGGAGCGGGGGAGGTGGATGCGTGGAGTGCCACCGTTGTCTCCCCCACCTTAAGTTCGCTCCACGATCCCGACTCGTGGCGGATCACGGACGGCCCCAGCACCTTGCGGTAAAAGTCGACCGCGCGCGCCATATCAGCCACATCAAGCATGAAGTAGGTGCGCGTGACGGTCATCGTGGCCCGATCCCCGGCGGGGAGAATCAGTAGCCCATCCCGACCCGTTGGTCGCGCTGGAGACTCTTGCCTTCGGTGAGCAGGGCAGGAGCAACCATCACCTCAGCCTTCTGGAACTCCTTGAGCGTTTCGTACCCGCAGGTGGCCATCGAGGTGCGGAGGGCCCCGAAAAGGTTGAGGCGGCCATCGTTCTCGTGGGCCGGGCCCACGAGAATCTCCCGAAGTGAACCTCTCGGAACCGTTTGCACCCGAGCGCCCCGTGGAAGCGTTGGATGGAAGGTAGCCATCCCCCAGTGGTAGCCGTGCCCGGGCGCCTCATGGGCGGCGGCAAGCGGCGAACCAATCATCACTGCGTCGGCACCACACACGATCGCTTTGGCGATGTCGCCCCCCGTGCCCATCCCACCGTCGGCGATGACGTGCACGTAGACGCCGGTCTCGTCGAGGTGACGCATCCGGGCCGCCCGAGCATCGGCGATAGCTGTGGCCTGCGGTACGCCAATGCCGAGCACGCCCCGAGTGGTGCAAGCGTGGCCCGGTCCGACGCCGACGAGAATGCCGGCGGCGCCCGTGCGCATGAGGTGAAGGGCCGCCTGGTAGCTGGCGCATCCACCGACGATCACGGGCATGTCGAGTTCACGAATGAACTGCTTGAGATTCAGCGGTTCGACCGTCTTGGATACGTGCTCGGCGGAAACCACCGTGCCCTGGATAACCAGGAGGTCGAGCTCTGCGTCGACGATTTCTTTGATGAAAGACTGCGTGCGCTGCGGTGTGACCGACGCACAGGACACGACCCCCGCCTCGTTGATCTCCCGGATCCGCTGCCCCACCAGCTCGACCTTCACCGGTTCTTGGTAGATCTGCTGCATACGAAGCGTGGCCTTTTCGGGCGACAGCGTGGCAATCTCCTCGAGCAGGGCGTCGGGATCCTCGTAGCGGGTCCAGACACCTTCGAGGTTCAGCACCCCGACCCCACCGAGTTTTCCGATCTCGATGGCGGTGGCCGGGCTGACGACGCCATCCATGGCCGCGGCCATCAACGGCAACTGGAACTCGAAGGCGTCGATTTCCCAACGGATGTCGACGTCCTCTGGGTCGCGGGTGCGGCGACTCGGAACGATGGCGATGTCGTCGAAGCCATAGGCACGACGGCCCGACTTCCCAAGCCCGATCTCGATCTCGGCCACTGGCGGCGCTCCTTGGTCGGCCCGAAAAGAAGAGTCTACTCACGCCATGTCGGACCACCATCCGTTCGTGCTCACAATGCGCCACCAGGCCCGCAATTCGAACTCCCCACCACGGTTTTTGGTAGGGGAGACGCATCAGAACTGTTGCGTCTCCCCTACCAAAAACCAGAAGTTGGGGGTTTACACCGAGACGGGTCGGAAGGGTTGCGGTCTGTGCCCGGGGGGTGGGCGGCGCTATTGACCATGAAGTTGTTTGAGGATCTGCTTGGCGATGGTGACGTTCATCTCATAGACGGCGCTCCGGCCACGGTCGCTCACCTGCTTCAGCACACTTCCGCCGGTGAGCTGCTCGACACTGCCGAGCCCCACGACCAGTCGTTCTTTGGTGGCATCGGTGGCTTTGTAGCCCATATCGGTGAGGGCTCGCACCACTTCGTTCTGCGCGATCGGCTTCGGCGCCGACCCGGCGATGATCCGCAGAGCGTCTTTGGTGAGTTCGGCCCCTTGCGCGATGGCATCGGCGACGGTGATGGTGCCATCGTCGTCGGCGCTGAGCGACGCCATCCATCGCTTCACCTGCGCCACCAGTTCCGGTTGGGTGTCGGCCTCGAAGATCACCTTGGGCATGTCCTTACCGTACCTTCACAGAACCATCATCCGGGGCGTCGAAGCTCCCCCCATGACGAATCTGCCGATCCTGCTCCCCCAACGACGCCGGCGATGGCACCCGGGCCACCGTCGATCGCCCCGATTCGGCGCCGCGAGGATCGTCGGCTGCGCCGGAATGGCGTCGGTGCTCTTCGCCGGTTGTTCGGTACCTCCTACCACTAGTGGGACGGTGGCGAGCCCTGAGGGGTCCACCGGCGTTTCCACGGTCGCCACCATCTCTCCTTCGAGCCCCGTGTGCTCGCCGACCGCCATGACCGCACACAAAGGCATCGCCTATGCCAACGCACCCGCGGGCACCGACCCCGACCTTTTGGCGGTCGACATCTACCAACCTGACAAACCTTCGGGTGCCGAGGGGTCATGTGACGGTGTCCCCGTGTTGGTCTACGTGCACGGTGGCGGGTGGCGCAAAGGCGACAAGAGTTCGAATCTGGCGACGAAAATCCTCTACGCCCAAGAACGGGGAATGGTGCTGGTCAGCGTGAACTACCGGCTTACCCCCGAAGTCACCTATCCAGTTCACAACGAGGACGCCGCTGACGCGGTGGCGTGGGTCGGCGCCAACATCAGCAACTATCAGGGCAACCCCAATCAGATCACGTTGATGGGCCACTCTGCCGGCGCCGCCATCGTTGCCGCCGTCGCCACCGATGAGCGATACCTGTCGGAGTCCGGCGCGCCGCCGGGAACCGTCGACTGCGTCGTATCCCTCGACACCGAGGGATACGACGTCGCCCAGCAGGTTGAAAACGGCAATGACGTCTACCTCGGGGCGTTCGGGTCCGACCCGTCGGTTGCGTTCGACGCTTCACCGATCAATCACATCCAAGCGGGCAACCTCCCTCGGTTCTTGCTGGTCGTGCAGGACAAGGACCGCCGAGCGGCGATGAGCGATGCGTTCGCTGATCGGATCACCGCTGCGGGCGGAGACGCAACCGTGGTGCGAGCGCCGGGCCTCGACCACGAGGGGGTCAATCAGGCCGTGGGCCTCGCTGTGGACCCCGTCGTCACGCCGGCGATCACCACGTTCCTGCGTTCGTGTGCAACCTGAGCTTCATCTCGCGACATTCGCCGCCTCGGGGTAGGCCGTTACCGGCGATCCCGGAGCAGGTCGCGGCAGAACGAAACGGTGGCGTTGACGAACACCGCCGCGGCCTCCCAGGGAACGAAGTGGCCGCAATCGCGTAGGCGGAACGGGCCCACGTGATTGGGAAAGACGATCTCGGCGATCAGATCGAAGTGGGGCCCGATCACGTGATCGGACGGGCCGAAAAGAATCAGGGTCTCCACCGGTCCCCCAATACCCCACGAGTTCTTGCCGGATCGAAGCGACGGATTGAACACGCTCTCGTACGCACCGAAGCTGGCCCGAAGCGAGGCGGCGTCGCCGAATGGCTCGACGTGAAAGGCAACAGACGCGTCGTCAAAGCCTCCCGGATGGGCCCAAAGGCGAGACGTATAGAACGTAGCGACATAACGCCGACGCTGTTGGGCGGTCCCGAGTTCGGCGGCCAGGGCGTCCGCATCGGTTCCCTGGCGGAGGAAGTAGTCGAAGGTGCCCGCGGTGCCGAGCGACAACCCCGGCATGCGGTCCGGATCGAGCGGCAGTGGGGCATTGAACACGACCATTCGAGCGACGCGGTCCGGAGCAAATCCGGCCAGATGGGCCACGATGGGGCCACCCAGATCGCCGCCGACGAGCACCACCCGATCGTGACCGAGGTGATCCAGCAGGGCGAGCAGATCGTTGGCACACCCGACGACGTCGTGTTTGCCATCGGGCGATGGCTCGCTGTCACCGAAACCGCGAAGATCAGGCACGAGCACCTCGAACCCGGCAGCAGCAAGTGGCTCGATCACCCGCCAGTAGATGCGCTTGGTCTCGGGCCATCCGTGCACCAGGAGAAGCGGAACGCCTCCTGCGTTCTCCCGTACGTAGGCGAGCGAGTGACCCAGGACGGGCATGGTGAAACGGTGAGTTTGGAAACGCCCCGGATCGCGATCGTCACCGTGCTCCACCCGTGTTGTGTCGGGTGTTTCTTCGGGTGTGGCCATGCTCTGGAACGTAGCTGTCATACCCCCTGGGTATCGTGCCTTCGCGCCGTTCGCGGCGTTTCGCGCACTCCTGTGCGTCTTGGGCGGAATCCACCGCCCCACGATGGATCCTCACACAGGAGTGCCCCTATGACCGATTCCGAACGCGCCCGCATGCTTGAGCAACTGCACGCCATACTGGGAGCCGTTGCCGCCTCAACACTTGTGGGGGCGTTTCCCGACTTTTCGTGGAGGGACGTTGTGCTCAAGCCAGAAGCAGAGTCGCTCGTCGAAAGCCTGACGTTGTTGCGGCACGAGATGCAGTTCACCCGAGAGGACGTCCAAGCGGTGAAGCAGGACGTTGCGGTGCTGTCCGCTACCACCGCGTCCGAATTCACCCGTCTCGGCGACAAAACCGACTTCCTCCGCTCGATCACCACCGACCTCCGCACCGATATCCATGAACTGCGGACCGATATCCATGAACTGCGGACCGAGTCCCATGCCCTACGCAGCGACCTCACCGATTTGCGGATCGAGCTGGGGGTCGGCTTGGTCGAAGTGCGAGCCGAAATCTCCGAACACCGCGCCGAAACCACCCACGAATTCGCAGGCATCCGCGGTGAATTTACCCACGGATTCGCCACGCTTCGCGCCGAACTCTCCGAACACCGCGCCGAAACCACCCACGAATTCGCCACCCTTCGCGCCGAGCTTCGTGCCGAGTCAGCCACCATTCAGCAGGGCATGGCGGAGCGCATCCATCACGATGTCAGCGCCCAAACACGGACCTTGCTCTTCTCGTTCGGCACGCTGATGTTCGGCGTCGTCACTCTGATGTTCCTGATGCTGCGAGCATTCGCTCCCTGACGCACGCCGTCACCGGCGGTACGTGCCCGTCGCCAACGACAGCAGGTTGTGAAGCATGTTTCCTGTTGCCCCCCATACCGTGTCGCCAACGAGTTCGAAGAAGTACAGCGGACGTTCGCCGGGAGGCAGGAGCCACCATTCCTCTCGATAGACCTCGTCGAGGAGCAGCTCCGCGAAGGAAACGTGGAGTATGTGCGCAACTTCATCGGGGCTGGCGGTGAGGATCGGGCGGCCCGGGAGCAAGCCAACGAACGGAACAATGAATCCTCGACTGGTGATCGTTTGGAGATGATCCAGCTCGCCGAGCGGTTCGACAGGATCGGTGAGCGCCACTTCTTCGAACGCCTCACGCAGCGCGGTCTCGAGAAATGTTTCACCCTCGTCCTGGCCACCACCAGGGAAACTCACCTCGCCACTATGACTTCTAAGGTGCGATGCCCGACGAGTGAGCACGATGTGGAGTTCTCCATCGTCGTCCTCGTAGATCGGGGCGAGTACCGCCGACCCTCGAGCCCCCGACCCTTCCAACGGTGAGGCACGAGGCGCTGGCGCAGCCGCAAGGCGCGCTCGAAGGTCGGCGAGGGTTACCCGACGCTCGTCGGTCGCGAGGTGGCTCCACGGCGCCGGCGCGCCCGGACGCGCATCGCGGGGACGAGGAATCACCTGATCCCCGCCTCGCCGGTGCTCCACCCTTGGGCTCAACCCGCCGCGGCCTTCTTCTCCTCCACGAGCCGGATGAGGATGTCGGGGAGGCCGGCGGTTTTAAGGTTCGCGACCATGCGGCCGGGCGTGACCTCACCGCGTTCCCACTCATTCCAGT
Organism: Actinomycetes bacterium; assembly: GCA_031415655.1. Lineage (GTDB taxonomy): Bacteria > Actinomycetota > Acidimicrobiia > Acidimicrobiales > Acidimicrobilacustridaceae > JAKOVR01. The sequence goes on along the minus strand of JANOSD010000073.1, from coordinate 19,888 downwards.
AGTTCAGCAACTTCTCGGGATCAGCGGGCAGGTTGTCCATACCCCGAGGCTACCGGCCCACGGTCCCGCCGGATCATCCGGTGCCGGGGAAAGGCCCCAACGACGGGATGTTGCTGCGATGGGCGAGCCACCACGATTCGATCGTGGCCACCTTGGCCTCGAAGGCGCGGTCTTTGAAGAACGCCACCCCCGAGTTCGGGGCGAACACCTGGGCGTCCCCATCCGGGCCAGCAAGTTGGACGAAACGTTGCCCGAAGTGCCCCCGCACCGTAACGCTTCGAATCTCCCACCATGCCAACTCGGTGGAACCCACGCGACGAACGATCCGGATTCCCGTCGTGGAAAGCTCCACCCGCTCACGACCCACCCAGAGCAGCGACAACACGCTGGCCAGCAGGTAACCCACGAGCACATTCGTGAAAAGACCGGCTGCCACATCGGCGCCATCTCGGGCGGCAACGGCGATGCCGACGGGCACGAGGGCGACCACGGCCACAGGCACCAGAGCCTCGGCCGCCAGTTGTACCGTTCCCCGTTGGAGCACCACCGGGGCCAGCATCATGTGTCCGGTTGCAGGGCCTGGAAAGCCCCCGGGCTCGGGAAGTAGCGGCGGACCGGCGGGCATCACCCACCCATCATGGCGGCACCGCCGATACCGTGTCCCATCCACGCGACGACAGGGCGATGCCCATCGACCAGTGGTAAATCTCCGCCGAGGAAGCTAAGTCGAAGAGAGGGTCAGGTCCGATCGCGTACTGGTCGCGCAACCCACCCACCAAGGCATCGTCGGGGTATACGAGACCGGGCCGCGTGGCTCGAAGCAGATCGGTGTGGCTCCGATTGGACCACTCCCACAGCGGCTGCCCGAAGTTGTAGAGCCACATCGCCGGTGCCACGCGCGCCCGAACCTGATCGATCGTCGACTGGTCCATGCCGCCGTCATCGAGCAGGCGGCGGTCCGTCGATGGCAGATCGACGTCCGTGTCGAGGTACGGCTCGAGGAGCCACGACCACCGATCGAACGGGGTCACCATGGAGATGCCGTTGCGCCGTGCAAACGCAGCCAACTCATCGCGCTCGGCGAAGTCCACGAACAGAAGTTCACCGGCCAATCGGACGCCCCAATCGGCGTAGCCCGTGAACACCGCGGCAATCGCCGCGGCAGAGTGGTGCCGGGTCGACCAAGGGCCGAACCCGTAGTGCTCCGTGCGGATCGTGTCGTGAGCAAAGATCCAGGTGATGGGACCGAGTGTACGAACCGTGGGACGAGAACAGCATCGGCATTCACCGCAAAACGGCGACCGGCCGGTCCCGAAGGACCGGCCGTTCGCAGAGCTTGACCCGAAGGGTCGAGCGGAAGGGGACTACATCATCCCCATGCCGCCCATACCGCCCATGCCACCGCCGCCCGGCATGCCACCGCCGCCACCGGCGGCACCAGCCTCTTCGGGCTTGTCGGCCACAAGGGCCTCGGTGGTGAGGAGCAGTGCGGCGATCGACGCCGCGTTCTGCAGCGCGGCGCGGGTGACCTTGGCGGGGTCGATCACGCCGGCCTTGAGGAGGTCGACGAATTCGCCCGTGGCGGCGTTGAAGCCGGTGGACCCTTCCTCGGACTCGACCTGCTTGATCACGATCGCACCTTCATGGCCGGCGTTGTCGGCGATGAGCCGGGCCGGGGCCTCAAGGGCACGCCAGATCGCGCGAGCACCGGTGGCCTCGTCGCCGCTGAGGCCATCGGCCACCGCAGCTACAGCCGGACGGGCCCGGAGGAGAGCGGTGCCGCCACCGGCGACCACACCTTCCTCGATGGCCGCACGAGTAGCCGAGAGGGCATCCTCGATCCGGTGCTTCTTTTCCTTGAGTTCCACTTCCGTGGCGGCGCCGACCTTGATGACGGCCACGCCACCGGCAAGTTTCGCGAGGCGCTCTTGAAGCTTTTCGCGATCCCAGTCGGAGTCGGTGTCGTCGATCTCACGGCGAATCTGGGCGATACGCCCGGCGACGTCGCCGGACTCACCCGCACCTTCGATGATCGTGGTGTTGTCCTTGGTGACCACGACCTTGCGGGCACGGCCGAGGAGATCGAGGGTGACCCCGTCGAGCTTGAGGCCGACCTCTTCGGAGATGACCTGACCACCGGTGAGGATGGCCATGTCGGCGAGCATTGCCTTGCGGCGCTCGCCGAACCCGGGCGCCTTCACGGCGATCGAGTGGAAGGTACCGCGGATCTTGTTGACCACGAGCGTGGCGAGAGCCTCGCCCTCAACATCTTCGGCCACGATGATAAGGGGCTTGCCCGAAGCCATGACCTTCTCGAGCACGGGAAGCATGTCCTGCACCGAGGAGATCTTCGAGTTGACGAAGATGATGTACGGATCTTCGAGGATCGCTTCTTGGCGCTCCTGGTCGGTGACGAAGTACGGCGAGAGGTAGCCCTTGTCGAACTGCATGCCTTCGGTGAACTCGAGGTCCATGCCGAAGGTGTTGCTTTCCTCGACCGTGACGACACCGTCTTTACCGACCTTGTCGATGGCATTGGCGATCACTTCACCGACGGTGGTGTCGGCGGCAGAGATCGAGGCAACCTGAGCGATCTCGGACTTGTCGTCGATCTCCTTGGACTGAGCCTTGATCGATTCCACGGCGGCAGCCACGGCCTTCTCGATGCCCCGCTTGAGGCTCATCGGGTTGGCGCCGGCGGCCACGTTGCGGAGGCCTTCCTTCACCAAGGCCTGGGCGAGCACAGTGGCGGTGGTGGTGCCGTCGCCGGCCACGTCGTTGGTCTTGGTGGCGACCTCCTTCACGAGCTGGGCGCCCATGTTTTCGAAGGGGTCTTCCAGCTCCACCTCACGAGCGATGGACACGCCATCGTTCGTGATCGTGGGGGCACCGAACTTCTTGTCGAGGACCACGTTGCGGCCCTTCGGGCCGAGGGTGACCTTGACCGCGTCGGCCAGCTTGTTTACGCCGGCCTCGAGGCTTCGACGAGCCTCGTCGTCGAACTTGAGAATCTTTGACATAAGTGTTGTTCCGTTCCTGGTGGTCGGCTCAGCCGAGCTTGCCGAGCACGTCGCGTGCGTTGAGGATCAGGACGTCTTCGCCGTCGACGGTGATTTCGGTGCCGCCGTACTTGCTGTAGACGACGGTGTCGCCCACGGCGACGTCGACAGGAATGAGATCGCCGGTCTGGTCGGAGCGGCGGCCGGGGCCAACGGCGAGGACGGTGCCCTGCTGGGGCTTTTCCTTCGCGGTGTCGGGGATGACCAGACCGCTGGCCGTGGTTTCTTCGGCTTCGTCGGCTTTGACAACGATCCGGTCTTCGAGGGGCTGGAGAGCCATGTGCTTTTCCTCCGTATGAGGGGTGTGTCGTTTGGCGGGTGTTCCGGCGCCGTCGCCGGGCCGTGCCTCGCACTCTCGTGCGTCGAGTGTTAGCACTCTCGGTAGGCGAGTGCTAACGATAGGCGCGATCCGGCGAGGAGGCAACCCGCCGCTTCGAAACCGGCCGGTCTGGTACCGCTTTCTCCGTTGTCAGCAGCGCTACAAAAGCACGGGAAGGCGCAGATTCGGGTTGGCACCGGTGTCAAGTGGCGACGGGCCGTCGCTCTGCAACCGCCACCACCCGGCGGCAGCGACCATGGCGGCATTGTCGGTGCACATTGAACGGCTGGGCAGGAACCCATGCAGGCCGTCGGCCACGCAGGCGTCGAGCATGCGTTCCCGTAGCTGCGAGTTGGCGGCGACACCCCCGCCCAGGCACAGCCCCTTCGCTCCGTACTCCTGAGCGGCTCGACGCGCCTTGGTGATGAGCACGTCGACTACCGCCTCCTGAAACGAAGCTGCCACATCTGGTGTCGAGACGTCCGGATTTTTGCGCACGTGGTTGACCACCGCGGTCTTCAATCCACTAAACGAGAAGTCGTAGCCGTCATGGAGGATCGCCCGCGGGAACTTAATGGCGTTGGGATCGCCTTCCATGGCGATCACATCGATTGCTGGGCCACCCGGATACCCGAGCCCGAGGTAGCGGGCCACCTTGTCGAACGCCTCGCCGGCGGCATCGTCGATCGTGGATCCAAGTAGGCGATAGCGCCCGGGCCCTTCCATGAGCACCAGCAAGGTGTGCCCACCAGAAACCAGCAACACCACGATGGGCAACTCAATGGCCGGCTCTTCCAGGAACGCGGCGTAGAGATGGGCCTCAAGATGATTCACCGCCACGAACGGCACATCCCACACAAGCGCCAGAGCCTTGGCGGCGCTGACGCCGACCAGCAACGAGCCCACGAGGCCGGGGCCGACCGTGGCTGCCACCGCGTCGACATGTTCGTCGCCAATGCCGCTCTCCACCAGTGCCCGGGCCACCACGGGCGTGAGCCATTCCACGTGGGCGCGCGAGGCAATCTCCGGAACGACCCCGCCGTACTGGGCGTGTAGGTCGATCTGACTGGACACGACCGACGACAAGACGTCACGGGCATCGACAACGACGGCGGCAGCGGTCTCGTCGCAGGACGTCTCGATGCCGAGGATTCGGGAGGGGCGGGCGTCGCCGGGTGTCGGCAGATCGATCGTGCTCACCAGAGAACTCCTTCGGTGCGGGTTTGGCCGGGCAGGGCGGCTTCGATGGCGTCGAGTCGATCGACAAATTCTCGGGTATGGACGTCGTGACCCCACATCACCAACGCATCTTCGCCGAGGTCGGCGTAGTAGTTCTTCCGGATCCCAGCGGGGGCGAGGCCGAACCGTCGATAGAGGGCGATCGCCGGAGCGTTCGACGCTCTGACCTCCAACGTGAGGTTCTCGGCCTCCCTGCAATAGGCCTGGCGGGCGAAGGCCAGCATCAACCGGGTGCCGACACGCGACTGCTGGTGTGGCGGGTCAACCGACAACGTCGTGACATGGGCATCGGGCCCGACCAGCATCAGTCCTCCGAAACCCACAACGGTGTGTCCGACCTTGGCCACCAGGTATCGACGATCTTCGGTGCGCGCCAGTTCGCCCAGGAAAAGCCCGGCGGACCAACCACGATGCGGCGCCTGTCGTTCGATGCCGAGCACGGCGCGAAGGTGACGTCGGCGCATCGGTTCGAGCGTGACCACGAGGTCGGTGGCCGTTGGGGTCGCTCGCGGCGCAATCGTGTTCACGCTCCGTCTCGAGTGACCCAATTGATCTCCGCGTCGGGTTTGCGCAGGTAGAGAGGTTGGAGATCCCATGGCTTCACCCATTGCTCGCGAAGCGCCTGCGCATGCGCCAGCATCACCAATGACGAGGCGCTCGGGTACGACAGCTCCTCACCTACGATTTCCACCTTCTTGAGCCCCTCGAACACCTCGCGATAACGCAACGCCCCATCCCCCACCAGCAGGCAATCCTCACTGGCCGCCAAGAGCTCCGATGCCAGGTCGTCGGGAGTACCGCACGTGTGGTCGGTGAGCCGCTGAATACCACCCGGTACTTGCCGGTAGAAGGCCCAGAACACCTCGCCGCGCCGCGCGTCGAGCGCGGCGACAATCAATCGGTTGGTGAATCGCACGCCGAACGCCACGAGGTCGAGGGAGGGCACGCCGATCATGGGAAGATGCAATGCTTGCGCCATGGCCTTGGCGGACGCCACACCGACTCGAAGCCCGGTGAAGAGGCCCGGCCCGAGGTCGACGGCGATGGCACCCAAGTCCGACAACTCCACCCGCGCCTGACGACAGGTGAACTCGATGGCCGGGGTGAGGTTCTCGGCATGTCGTTTGGCCCGAGTGGACAACGTGGCGGCAAGAACTCCTTCATGCCCGCCCACGGCACACGACACCTGCGCCGTAGCGGTATCGATCCCGAGGATCAGCATCAGTTCGCTCCGTCGTGGTCGGGTTTGTTGCGGCCGGCAAGCCAAGGCCGCACCGCTTCGTTGACGGCACGGCGACGAGCCTGCCAAGCGTCGCCCACCAACATGAGGGTGATGAGGCGGTCGTCATCGGTGGCATCGGGATCATCGGGGAGCTCGAGGTGGATCTCGAGGTACGTGGCAGGTAGCGCTTGAAGCACGGCGTCACCCCACTCGATGAGCGTTACCCCACCTTCGTCGAGTAGCTCAGGCAAGCCGATGTCGAGGATGTCGTTCATCTGCTCCAAGCGGTAGACGTCGAGGTGGTTCAGATCGAGGCGGCCCTCATAGGAATTGACGATCGTGAACGTGGGGCTGGTGATCCGGTCGGTAACCCCCAGCGCGGCGCCGAAACCCTGCGCGAACGCCGTCTTTCCTGCCCCGAGATCGCCAGCGAGCAAAACGAGATCGTGATGCCGGGCCAACTCGGCCAACGCCGCGGCCAGCGCCCTGGTGTCGTCGACCGACGACGTGATGGTGAGGATCGGCTCGGTCATCGAGATTCGGTTCTGGCTTCGACACTGAGCCAAGACAGCGGTGGGAGCCCATTGGAAGGAAACACGATTGCCGAGGCTACCGGGCTTGCCGGAAAACTCCGAACGATCGTGCAACTCCGAACGAGGGAACGCGTGGGGCCATGCCCGCCGGAAGCGTTGTCGCGGCCACAAGTAGGAGCGCAAGACGCGCAGCGTCGACGAACTGGACAACGTCCGCACGCCGGAACCACCGCTCGTTCGCTAGCGTCGCAAGGTGATCACCTGTGGGTTTTGTGGAACGACGGCGGCGAGCGGCACCACGTTCTGTCCGTCGTGTGCCCGCTCACTGCCACCCAGCATCAGCGGGGGCAGTGTCGGGAGTCCCGGGAGTCCCGGCGTGCCCCCCTTCGGGGCGTTCGGCGGCGCGCCACCAGGATCGCCCGACGCGTCATCGTGGGCAGCACCGCCACCCGGTGGTGTCCCACCCACCGCAGCACCCCAGACCGGGTTACCCCAGGCCGCTGCCATGGGACCCAACTCTGGCTGGGCCGCCGTACCTGCCGCCTCACCGTATGGCACTCGACCCACGGAAGGGTCAGGGGGCTACGGGCCGCCTCCGGTCCCGTCTGCCTACGGGACCCCACCGGGATACGGGACGCCACCGGGATACGGGACGCCACCGGTCCCCTCTGCCTACGGGACGCCACCGGGATACGGGACCCCACCGGGATATGGAGGATCTTGGGGTGCTCCGCCACCGGCCGGTCCACGGGGGAAACGATCACCGCTTCCCTGGATCCTCGGGGGCGTCGGTGCGTTGTTGGCCATCATCGTGTTCGCGGCGGCGATCGGGTCCGGCGTCAGCAGCAGTTCCCGCCGGACCACCACCACCCGATACGCCGGCGCACCAAACGCCGCCACCAACACGCCACCCACCGTTGATGATCATTTTCACTGGGCCTACGGGGTGTACGTCTGCGATACCTTCCTGCCACCGATGCGCGACGTCGAGGACTTCGGTGGCATCCACACTCACCAAGACGGCGTCATTCACATTCATCCGTTCGACGAGATGTTCGCTGGCGAGTACGCCACCCTCGATATCTTCTTTGAGGCGGTCGAAATGCGGGTCACCAGCAACTCGATCTCCACCACAAACGCCTCGACCGGAGCGAGTCGCACGTACCAAACCTGCAATGGTGAGCCGGCCAGAGTTCGGGCGATGATCTGGGATGTCGACAATCCTTCGACCCCACCGCGTGAGGTCACCGGCGACATCAACGCCGTGCAATTCGGCACGGACCGGCAAGCCATAACGATCGCCCTGATTCCCGTCGGTGCCGAGATTCCGAAGCCGACGTCGATTCCCAAGCTCGATTCGCTTTCCGACGCACCCCGAGCGCCGTCGACGAAACCCCCGTCCCGAGGTGGGTCCACCCAGGCGCCCACCACCCAGGCGCCAGGGTCCACCACCACCCCCACCAGCATTCCCTGAGTACGGCTCCTCCGACTTTTCGGGGCTGCCCAACGGCGGGCGGTTTGAGTTCGCGATTCGCATCCCAGCGCCGCCGAAACCGTCTGGCGAGCAGGCGGGGACGTTGGTTCAGCGGGAGCGGCGGTGCCAAGCTTTGGGCTTAGTAAATGCGGTGATGCCCATCACCGACAGCGTGGAGCCGATCCCCGAGTGCCCCCGTCCGGACCACGGCAGCCGCGGACTCACCCGGTCGCAGCAGTTCCAGTACACCGAGCCAGCGTTGACCTCGGCCAACATTCGGCGAGCCCGGTCCGCATCCGATGTGTACACCCCGGCGGTGAGACCGAACTCGGTGTCGTTCATCAAAGCCACGGCCTCGTCGTCGGAGCCGACCCGTTGAATCCCGATCATGGGGCCGAAGCTTTCGTCACGCATCACGGCCATGTCGTGGTTCACGTCGACCAGAACCGTGGGAGCGAACCAACCGGCATGACCATCGTGATCGGTGGGGGTTCCTCCTCGAAGGACGGTGGCTCCGAGCGTCACGGCGTCGGCTACCTGGGACGCCAATACCTCGATCTGCTGTGGGCGCGTGAGGGGACCGAGGTAGGTATCAGGGTTGGTGGGATCACCGAGGACAAACCCATCGACGGTCGCCACGAAACGTTCGACGAAGGCGTCGTAGATGCTGGCGTGCACATAGATGCGCTCCACCGAGCAACAGCTCTGCCCGTTGTTGTAGAACGCACCGTCGGCCAAGCCCTCCGCCACGGCAGGATCGGCATCCGACGCGACATAGACCGGGTCTTTGCCCCCGAGCTCGAGTTGCATCGGAATCATTCGACCAGCCAACTGCTCGGCGATGCGCCGGCCCGTGCCATACGAGCCGGTGAAGAACACGCCGTCGACCGGTTGGTCGAGCAGAGCGGCGCCCACCTCACCACCCCCCACGAGTACCGCGAACACCTCGCGCGGCACCCCCGCACTCCAGAGGAGGTCACCGATAGCCAGCCCGGTGTTCAGCGCGAACTCCGACGGCTTGTACAGCACGGCATTCCCGGCAAGAAGCCCGGGAACGAACACGTTCGACCCCACGAACCAGGGGTAGTTCCACGCCGAGATATTGGCGATCACGCCGAGCGGCTCGCGGGCAATCACTTCCACCAGGCCCGCGTCGGCGTCTTCGAGAACCGTCTCGTCAGCCAACGCAGACTCCACGTGATCGAGGAAAAAGTCGATCCGGGGTAGCAAGCCGTTGAGCTCGTTACGGCTCTGACTGATCGCCTTGCCCGTCTCCTCGGTAAGCATGTCCGCAAGTTCTTCGAGCCGATACACCACGCCGGCGCGGAACTTGCGGAGAATGTCGATGCGCTCGATCAACGGACGCGCCGCCCAGTCTGCTTGGGCGGCAGCGGCAGCGGCGAACGCCGTGCCGACCTCTTCGACCGATGTGTCGGGAACCTCGTTGATGAGTGAACCGTCGGCGGGATTGTGGACCTTCATCGGGAATCTGCCTTCAACGAGTCGGTGGACGAGAGCTGGAACGGGGGGTCGAGCGGGGGGTCGAGCGAGGACAGGCCGGCACCGGCCGCCGTGAGGAACTCGCGACGAATGGGGCCGTTGTCGAGCATCGAACCATCGTCGACGCCTTCGAAAAACTCGGGATGCCACTGCACGCCGAGCGCCCAGCCGGCCGATCGATCAGCGAGGCGCACCGCCTCGATGATGGCATCGTCGCTCGACCGAGCCTCAACGATGAGCCCGTCGCCCACGTCGCGCACCGCTTGGTGGTGGACAGAGTTCACCAGGACACTCGGTTGCCCGGGGTACAGCGATGCCAACCCGCACCCCGCCACCAGATCGACGGTGTGGAGGTTGCGGTCGTACAGCTCCTGGCTCCGATGCACCCGATCGGTCGCGCCTTGTTCACGCTGGTCCTGCCACAACGTTCCGCCAAACGCCACGTTGAGGATCTGCGCCCCGCGACAGACGCCGAGCACCGGCTTGCCAGCAGCGATCGCCGCATGAATGAGTTCGATTTCGTAACGGTCGCGGATCTCGTCGCCTTCCCATTCCGGTCGTTGCGGCTCCTCGCCGTAGGACCGCGGGCACACATCGGCGCCGCCGTGCAAGAGCAACCCGTCGAGATCGTCCACGACATGCGCCACGGTGACCGGACCGTCGGGACGAACCGTCGGCACGAGATAGGTGATCGCCCCGCCCGATTGCACCCACCATGCCATCGACTGTTCGAGGTAGAGGAGCGTCTTGCCCTTGAAGATCTGCCGTCCGGCATCGGGATGAAAAAAACACGACGAAATACCGATTCGCACCGTGCGGTCGGTGCGGTCGGTGCGGTCGGTTCGGTCGGGCCGGTTCGGTGGCACGAGGCCTTCGTGGGTCGGGCCACTCATACGGCGAACGCAGCGGCGAACACACGACGGAAATCGTCGAGGGTGCAGGCGCGCGGGTTGTTGAGGTGGCAAGCATCGCCGAGGGCGAACTCGGCGAGTGCTTCGGCTTGGCCACCATCGATACCCGCCGCGGTGAGGCCGGCCGCGATCGAGACCTCTGCTTTGAGGTCGGTGAGCCAGCCGAGAAACGCTGCGGGCGACGGGTCAGCGAGCCCGACGGTGATCGCCATGGTGACGAAACGTTCGGGAACCGCTTCGACGTTGTGGGCGAGGGCGTGGTCGATCATCACACCGTTGGCCAGCCCGTGGTGCATGTCGGCAATGGTTCCGAGGGCGTGGGCGGTGGAGTGCACGAGCCCAAGACCCTTTTGAAACGCAATGGCTCCCATCATCGAGCTCATCAACATGGCACCGCGGGCATCGAGATTTCCGGGGTCGGCCACGGCGGTTGCCAGATGGGCGGCGCCAAGGCGCAGCCCCTCCAACGCAATGCCGTCGCAGATTGGGTGGTACGCCTTCGCGAGGTAGGCCTCGATGTTGTGGGTGAGGGCGTCGAGGCCAGTGCCCGCAGTGATCGGCCCCGGGAGCCCCACCGTGAGCTCTGGATCGGCGAACACTGCCTTCGCCAACAGTTCCGGCGAAAAGATGATCTTCTTGACGTGGGTGACGTCGTCGGCGATCACTGCGCTGCGCCCCACCTCACTCCCAGTGCCGGCGGTAGTAGGTATCGCCACGAAGTACGGGAGGGAAGCCTCGATCGGACGCGCTCCCGGCATTTCATCCTCGTAGTCGAACAGGTCGCCCGGGTGGGTAGCCATGAGCCCGATCGCCTTCGCCACGTCAATCGCCGCGCCGCCGCCCACCCCCACGATGGCATCGGCGTCGTGCGCCAAGAACGCCTCAACCCCGGCCGTCACCTGACTCTTCACGGGATTGCCCCACACCCCGTCGAACGGTGACGCCACAAGCCCCGCTTCGTTGAGCGCCGTCACCAGTTCGCCGAACCACGGCAACGGCGAGACCCCTTTGTCGGTGACGACGAGCGGTCGTCGCACGCCGGCGGCTTGCAGGTCGGCGGCGATGAGATCACGCGCGCCCGCCCCGAAGTGGATGGTGGTGGGAAAGCTGAAGCGGGAGAGTGTCATCGGGTCCGTTCCGTGGGCCGCCGTTGGGATCGTCCATTGTGCTCGCTCTCGCGAGGTGCACACAACGAGTGATTCGTTCCCTCAACGAACGGCGGCCAGATCAGATGATCTCGAGGTACCGGTTCTTCTCCCAGTCGGTGACGCTGTCCTGGAACTGACGCCACTCCCACTCGCGGGTGGCCACAAAATGATCCACGAACCCCTCGCCCAACAACTCCCGCATGACCGAGGACTCGGCGAGTCGTGCCGTGGCCTGCTCCAACGTGCGAGGAAGGCGATCAGCGGTGGCGTCGTGATACCCCGACCCGGTAGTCACGGGACGTAGTTCCAACTTTCGTTCCACGCCGTACAGCCCCGCCGCCAGCGACACTGCGCAGGCGAGGTAGGGGTTCACGTCTGATCCGGGAACCCGGAACTCGAGGCGGGTGGACTTTGACGAGCCGGGAATCACCCGGCAAGCAACGGTTCGATTGTCGATGCCCCAGGTGGGTTTGGTGGGCGCCCAATACCCGTCGACCAACCGTTTGTAGCTATTCACGGTGGGGGCGACGAACGCCAGCAGCTCCGGCAGGAGTTCGACGATGCCCGCAATGTAGTGACGAAAGAGCGGGCTCATCTTGTGCGGATCGGTGGCGTCGTAGAACAGGTTGGTGGTGGTATCGAGATCCCAAAGCGACTGGTGGGTGTGGCCGCTGCAACCGGGAAGGGTGGTGTCGTAGCGCGCCATAAAGGTGGGGAGGATCCCAAAACGGTGGCCGATCTCTTTGGCGCCGGTCTTGAACAACACACCGCGATCGGCTGCTTCGATGGGATCGGAGTAGACGATCGCTCCCTCGTAGACGCCCGGTCCGGTCTCGGTATGCAGACCTTCGAGCGGCACGCCGAATGCCCGCATCTCGGACAACAACGCTCCGAAGAAGCCTTGGTTGTGGGTTTGACGGAGCACCGAATACCCGAACATGCCGGGTGTGAGCGGTTCGAGATCTCGGTACCCCTTGGCATGAGCCGACTCGGGTGTCTCCCGGAAGTTGAACCACTCGAACTCCATGCCCATGAAACTCTTGTATCCCATGGCCTCGGCCCGGTCGATTACTTGCTGCAACACCCGGCGCGGACACACCACCATGTCGTCGCGCGAGCCGAGGTAATTACAAAGGAAGAACGGGCGCTGGTCCTCCCACGGAATAGTTCGGAAGGTGGAGACGTCGATCTCAACGGCACCATCGGGGTAGCCGCTCGCCCATCCGGTGTAGGGGGCGTCGTCATAGCACTCATCCGAGGAGTCCCAGCCGAACACCACATCGCAAAAGCCGAAACCATCGTCCAGTGCGCTGAGGAACTTGCCCTTGTCCATGTACTTGCCGCGCAGGATGCCATCAATGTCGGCCACCGCGACCTTCACGTAGTCGCTGGGGTCAGTTCGCACCGCTTCGATGATGCCGTCGTGGTCGGCGTTCCGGGGGTTGGTCACGGCCCGGGAGTGTACGTGACGTGCTCTGGGCTGCCGGCGGGTTGACTGCCCGCGGATTGGCCGCCGGAGACGGCCACCCGCACGAGCACCACGATGGCGGTGAGGAGGAGCACCACGCCGTACCCCACGAGCGCACCATCAACCTCGTCACCGATCGCGCCGAACAGCCCCCAGAGCGTGGCGTCCAGAATCGCCAATCGCCAGGTGGTAACGGCGACGCCACTGAGGTCGTCCTCGCGAAGCACCGTCCATACCTGCGGTCCGTGATTTACCAGCACACTCACCGCCAGCACGCCTCCGACCAATCCGAGCGGGAGCGTGATGCCGACCACCCCCAACCACACCCCCGCCAGCGCAACCTGACGGGTTGTCGTGTGAGACCGAAGCAACACCACCGTCCAGATCCCCGGCACGAGGGCGACCGATGCGGTGAGCCACACCTGCGTGGTCGACGATGCCACGCCGTAGAGAAGCCACCCCACGTCGGTCACCACGTTGTTGAGCGCGGCGAGCGCGGATACACCCTGCGGTAACCCCGTTCGCCACAGCTTGAGCGGTTGGGGAAGCAGGCGAGCGAAAAACGCTGCCGCGGCGAGCCAGCCGATCCACTGCGCCAGAGCTTCGCGCGTCATTGGTCGAGGGTACTGACCCTGCGATCAGACCACGGTGTTCGTCGGTACCATCCGCGGCGGTGCCGCAGGAGAAGCGATGGCCCAGAACGGCGAAGTACGGTTCGTTCATGTCAGCGGACGCACCAGTGGACACATCAGCCGAAGACGAAACACGCTCCTATGTCTTGGCAGTGGACCTCGGTACCGGAGGACCGAAGGTGGCGATCGTTTCCACCCAAGGCGAGGTCGTGGCCCATACCCACGCCACCAACGAATTGTTCCTGAGTGACGGCGGCGGAGCCGAGCAGGCCCCAGAGGAGTGGTGGACAACCATCACCGACGGCATTCGTCGCCTCGTTGCCGCCGACCACGTGCCCGCCCACTGCATACGAGCGATCAGCGTCAGCACACAATGGATGGGCACCGTGGCGGTCGGCAAGGACGATCGCCATCTGATGAACGCCGTCATCTGGATGGACGCACGTGGCGCGCCCTACGCCCACAAGGTCGCCGGCGGAGGCCTCGAGGTTCCCGGCACCGGCTACAACGCACTTCGGCTGAAGAAGTGGTTGCAGTTCACGGGTGGTGTGCCCAGTCGAACTGGCAAGGATCCCGTCGGGCACATTCTGTGGATCAAGAACGAGCGTCCCGACATCTATCGCGACACCAAGGTGTTCCTGGAACCAATGGACTACCTGAACCTGCGCCTCACCGGTATCGCCGCCGCGGCGTTCGACACCATCACCGGCTACTGGTGCACCGACAACCGCGATCTCCGCAACGTCACCTACGACGACAGCCTCATCAAACAGTGCGGGCTCGAACGCTCGAAGCTGCCCGATCTCGTTCCCACCGGATCCATTCTCGGCGCGATTTCGGCTGACGTGGCCACCGACCTCGGCCTCGCCACGGATGTCCAGGTGGTTATGGGCACCGGCGACACCGCCTCGGCAGGAATCGGTTCCGGCGCCGTACGCGACTTCGAGGCTCATCTCTACGTCGGCACGTCGTCCTGGGTGAGCTGCCACGTGCCGTTCAAACGCACCGACATCCTCAACAACATCACCTCGCTCCCCAGTGGCATTCCCAATCGTTACTGGGTCGCCACCGAACAAGATGTCGCTGGCAAGGCGATGAGTTGGCTGATCGACAACGTTCTCTACCCCGACGATGAGTTGGGATCCGGACCGCCGCCGCCCGACATCCTCGACCGGCTGAACGCATTGGCGAGTGGCGTTCCGGCGGGAAGTCACAACGTGATCTTTCTGCCGTGGCTGAATGGCGAACGCACACCCGTCGACGATCACCACCTGCGTGGGGGCTGGTACAACGCCTCGCTCACCACCGACCGCGCCACCATGGTGCGGGCGCTGTTCGAAGGGGTGGCACTCAACTCGAAATGGATGCTCCTGACGGCCGAGAAGTTTGTGAAGAGCCACCGACCCGACGGCTTCGAACACATCAACTTCGTCGGCGGGGGCGCCCAATCGGACCTCTGGTGTCAGATCATGGCCGACGTCATGGATCGACCTATCCGGCAGGTGGCCGACCCGGTTTTGGCCAACGTTCGCGGCGCGGGATTCAGCGCGGCGGTCGCGCTCGGTGAGCTGCGATGGGACGACATCCCCGACAAGGTCGAGATCGCCCACACCTTCTCGCCCAACCCCACCAACCGGGCCACCTACGACACGCTCTACGAAGTGTTCGTGGGGATCTACAAACGCAACAAGAAGCTCTTTGCCCGCCTGAACCCCGGGCAAGAGCAATAACCCGACGTCCGCTCCCTACCAGGCAGGTGAACCCGTGGCTACCACCCACGACCTCGAACGCACGAGACCAACGGCTCGGGCCGCAGCCAAACACGAAGAGAAGTGGTTGGCTGACGTTTTTTCGCGCGCCTTCTGGGACGACCCCATCTTCGGGTGGCTCCATCCCAACACCCGCACTCGTTACGCCGCCATGCGCCGCTTCTTCCTGGCCGAAATCCGGGTGAACCACAAACACGGTCGCACCGTCACCACCACCGATCTCGCTGCCGTGGCGGCATGGTCGTCGCCAGGAAATTGGAAGGCGAGCCCCGTTCAGACGATTCGCATGGCCCCTGCTGGGCTCCTGCTCGCCTCCGATCCCAAAGCGGCCATGGCGATGTTCACCAAGATGGAAAGGGTCCATCCCAGTGAGCCCCACTGGTATCTCGCCACGGTTGGTTCTGATCCGAACCGGCGGGGCACCGGCGCCGGAACCGTCGTGATCAACGCCGTGCTCGACGACTGCGACCGTGACGGTCTTCCCGCCTACCTTGAATCGTCCAAACCGGAAAACGTGCCCTACTACGAACGTTTCGGCTTTGAGGCTCGTGACCCCATCCATGCCGGCGGCTCGCCGCCACTCATCCCCATGTGGCGCGAACCTCGCTGACGGTGGTCAACCTGGTCTACGCGACAAGGACCGGGGCCACACCCGAATGAGGGAGGGTTTGGCCCCGGTCGTCGTCGTTGCTCCCGCCGCTCTCCTGGGAGAAATCAAGGGTCGTCGTAACGCTGCTTTCTGGCAGCTCGTCCCCGTTAGTTCGCCGATACCAACGGTCCGGCGAACGAGCCCAACGTCCCGGCGCCGACATCACGAAACAGGATGCCGCCGCCAAAAGGCTCGGCCGAATCTGTGGGCTCGATACGGAGTTCGTCACGATTGATGCGCCAAGTGGACGGGCAGGCAAGGCAGGTGTTGGCGGTGAAGCCACGGTGGTGGTCGACGTGGTCGACCATGCCGTACGAACCGCAATCCGGGCAACGGGTCGGTGCGCCGAACTCAAGGACAAAGTCGGCCGGGTACCAGCGCAGCACCCGCTCAACGACTGCACTTGTCGTGGCGGCAGTGCGAAGATCGATGGCGGCGGCTTGGTCCGTTGCGGTCTTTCCGTGCCGGTTGGTTTTGCGCTGGAGGAGTTTCATGGTTTCCCGCTTCGTGAGGTGCTGATGATGCATCGGCGCCGGAATGACCACCACTCAACATGTCAAGCGGCACATGTGACGATCGCCACGACACCGAGGACACCGAGGACACCGAGGACTAGCCGCACCGTCGCGAACGGGTCCTTTGGCGAAGGTCAGTCCTCCACCCCCAGGGTGCGGGCGGTTGCCGAGTTGGGTACGGCGGACTTGTTCGGGAACGTCCAGCGCAGGTGATCGCCAAGGTGGATCGTGACGCCATACCAGTCGTGCTCGTTCTTGTAGTGGTGAAGGCGGTGCGCCCGCCACAGGTAGCGGTAGTAACGACCCTTGGGCTTGTATGGCGTGTGGATGAGGAAATGCGTCCATTCGTAAGGGAGCAACATCACCAACGACGCGACGACCCCGGTGAGCAAGGGACCAACCGATTGGACGATGGCATATTCGACGCCCGCAGCGATCACTCCGAGGATCAGGAGGTCGAGCAACGGCACGAACGAAGTGTGGGGATCGACGGGGTGCAGTTGATGGAACCGATGCTTTTGGGCGGCTCGGCATGGAAGTCGGCCACCCGCCCGACAAGAGTCCGCGGCTTGGCATGCAGCACGAACACATGAATCATCCACTCGGTCAGCGGCTCAAGACCGACGATGCCGGCAACGATCATGAGATCCACCCACGACCAACCACCAATCGCCCATCGTGCCGCTATGGCGATCGCGATCGCCGGTGCGATGATTGGCGGCGTCGCCTTTCGGCCGAAGAACCGTCGGCAATGGGCCAGCGTCTTGAGTTGCTCACCGCCCTTGCGGGCCAGCCGCTGCCCCGGCACCGTGCCGGCTTCTGCCCCGGTGACGAGGCGTTTGGCGCGATGATCCCAAGTTGGTTCGGCTTCGAGTGGCACGGCCATCATTTCTTCCCCACCGTCGCACCGGACCAGCGCTTTTTCGGTGCGACTATGGAACGGCTGGGGCCGCCTCCGCTCAGCGCCACGGCCATCTCTGCGCTTCCGAGCGTGAGGAGTTTCCGGTCCGCCGCCGCGCGCTGCGCCCGTCCATCGGTGATCGCCGCAACGAGAGCCCGGCGAGTGAAACTGTTCCGAAGTTCTGATGCTCGCAGCGGAAGCAGCAAGTCATCGAGTGGGGCGGCAGTGTGGCGAAGAGCGTTGAACGCCAAGCGATAGGCGATAGGCGATAGGCGATAGGCGATAGGCGATGTTGTCGGCGCCATCCACGATGACCTCCCAAAGCTCCCAATCGAGTGCCCCCAACTCGACCAGCGGGGCCGACTCGGCCATCCGCGCGGACCCAGCGGACCCGGCACTCTCGCAGGGCCGGCACTCTCGCAGGGCTCGGGTTGTATCAGCGACATTCGAGTCGCGAGGTCACGAACCTGTTCGGTGATGGTGGGAACGGCCCGCATTGCACACAGCCGAGCGACATCAGGCTCGATACATGCCCGCATCTCCATCACCGACCTCACCACGGCGATGCGTACAACACCAGACCACGACGCACCAACAAGTCGGGAAGCAGATCGAGCCCGGCCGATCGCCGGGAGTTACGGACGCGGGTAGGTCCTCCGTGGTGGATCTCCACGAGCCCCGCTTGATCAAGCCGTTTCATCGCCTCGCGTATCGCCTGCCGGTTCACACCGAAGGCCTCGGTGAGTGTGCGCTCGGAAGCGAGCGCTGTTTCGGCGACGAGACGGCCGGCAAGAATCTCGTCTCGCAACTGCTCAAACACTGCGTCGGATAGTGGGGACCGTGACACCGGGGTGAGCTCCATGTCGACATCCGACAAGGATCCCCTCCACCGGTCAACTCATATACCGGTGGATCGTCGAGGCACCGATGCCTTCGTGCTTGCTGCCGTCGCCGAACGGCGGACTGGCCCTACTGCACCTCTGGGAGATGTGATGCTGAAGGAGATCGTGGGAACAGTTATTGGCCGGTGGTACGTCACGACCTTCGGCATCACCTTTCTGAGGCTGGCCTCACGACACCTCGTCTGGAGACGAACCGCACTAATGGTCACCCTGTCGTACACGTTCATGAGCTATTTCGCGTTCGCTACTTCACGAGTGGTCGCCAGTGGACTCTGGCGACTTCGCTCCCCCATCCCCGTGCTCGAGTATGGGCTCGACGTGGTTCTCGCCGTGTGGGGCATCTGGGTGGTCGACCCCATCAGCCGACTCGGCGCCCACTTCTTTTGGGTGAGCTATTTCGTTATGACGGCCCTGGCTTTTGGTTCGGGCTCCCACTCGGCAGCCAACTCGGCCTCGCCCTCACCTCGGCAATCCTCGTAGGTTTGCTCACGTACCTCATGCGAAATGAGGTCGACGCGGTGGTGGGCCGGGCCCTCCGCTACCCCCTTCTCTCGGCCATCGGCGGCTACCTCGGTCAGGTGGTATTCACGTCCTCGACGGCCTTTTCGTGGCCCGCATCAGCAGCGACCCCGCCGTGTTCCAGACCGCCGACGCGCTCTCGGGGAGTGCGTTCCTGATCTTCGTGCCCATGGGGGTACTCACCGCCGTGCATTGACGCACGCTTGCCGTGAGCCGTCCGACCGAACCCACCACGACGACCGTGGCCGCGTGCACGCCGAGGATTCGAAGAAGATCACCGGGTTCGAGCAATCCCGAGGCCTTAGAACCCGTGCAATCTGACGACACCGGCTCACCCACCGGCGAAGATGCCGCCGCCCACGTCGTCCAACACCGCAATCCAGTCACCGTGGGTTCCAAGGACAATCGGCGCAGCGGGCCACACCAACTGCCCGGCAAAGTCTTCGACCCGCCACAGACGGTAGGCCGAGGAACCCACACGCCGAACGGGGCTGTCGGAATTGCGCACGGGCCTTCGGGGCGAAACGAGCCCGACCGAGGGCGAACTCACGGCGGGTCCATCGAACCACCATGGCCCGGTCCGGTCGGCCATTGGGGAACCTCGGGTTTGCCTCGGGGTGGGCGGGGGTGGGGGCCGCGTGGGGGGTCGGGGGGGAGTGGTCCGTTTTGGGTGTTGTGGTGGGGGCTGGTGTTTCGGGGGCGGTCGCGTTCGTGGTGGGTGCGTTCGTGGTGGGTGCGTTGGTGGCGGGTGAGGAGGCGGGTGGTGAGGTGGCGTTGGGTGATGATGCGGTGGCCGACGTTTTGGTGGGGGGTGTTGCGCGAGACGGTCCAGCCGTTGTGGGTGTCGTACCAGAGGTTCCAGCCGTGATGGACGAGGATGTGGTGGTGGGTGCAGAGGTGGGCGCCGTTGTCGATGTTGGTTTCGCCGACGGGTTGCCAGGGGGTGAGGTGGTGTACTTGGCACCAGTTGAGGGGTTTGTCGCAGCCGGGCCAGACGCATCCGCCGTCGCGGATGGCGAGGAGTCGGCGTTGGGCGCGGTTGAACAGTCGGATTTGGCGTCCGGCGACGAGGGGTTGGTGTTTGGTGTCGAAGATCGCCGCGCCGATCCAGGCGTCGCAGAGCAGGTA
>JANOSD010000072.1:0-19724 GCA_031415655.1 Actinomycetes bacterium | reverse complement strand
TCAAGATCACCAACGAAGAACTCGCTGCCGTCGAGACCAAGAGCCACAAATTTCACGGTGAATGGAACTACGACATCCGACCCAAACCTGAAACTACAACTAAGTAACTACGGCAATGTTATTTCGGAACGCTCCCTAACGTAAGCGTGTGGCCTCCGAGTGCGTCTCGCAGCGAGGTTGGCTCGATCCTTGCCACTCGGTCCCAACGACGCCGAGGAAGGTCGAGGGCATCGCGCAGGTGCTGGGCGGTGCACGACGAAGGCGATGGCATCGTGAGGAAACGGGCGGACGGGTTCGTCGGTTGAGAAATCGGCGGCATGCCGCAGCCGTAACACTCGTCGGGGGTCCAGTCGACCTGGAACTGGCCGAGAAGCGGGCCTTCGAAGGTGGTTGTGGTCGGGGTGTCGTTGGCGGCGACGGATGGGACGTCGGCGAGGCCGTACCAACCGGGGCGGAGAGCGAGGTATCGCTCATCGTCGGGGGCTGCTGCTTTCTGGTCCGACGCCCACGCATTCGTTGCGGCGCGAAGATCGAACGGGATGGTGGTGGCGAGCCAGGGCCCGTAGGTGATGTTCAGGCACGGCGAATCCAACGTTCGGTCATGCCGGACGACGGCTCCAGAGGCAGGATCCACAACAAGTGTTCCGGCGTCGAGCCAGGCGTTGCCGTTCCACCGACGAAGCCCAAACCGGTGACACGTCGGGAACTCGGACAACGCCGTGATGGTGAGCGACGACGCCGATGGCACGGCGGCCAAGCCCACACGGCGGTCTCCGTCGATCAACGGTGGTGGTTCGAGTTGGATTGATTCTGACGGCGCTGGTTGCACGAGAAATTGGCCGAGTGGGGCGGCATTGACGTCGGCTCCGTCGGCGCTGACGGCGTACCACCCGGGACGGAACGCATCGGGATCCGGGGTACGTCCGTTTGGGTTGGCATCGGTGGGGTACTCCCAACGGATCACGTCCTTGAGCCGGAAGGGATGAAAGGCCGAAGCGTTGGCGAGATACCAAACCGGGGCGCAGTCCGTCGCAACGCTGCTGTCGATACGGGTGATCTGCCCGGACACGAGGTTGAGATAGAGGCCGGCATCAGGTTCGTAACGAGTGCCATTCCATCGATGGAGAGGCCAATGGGAACACATGCTGATTGCCTTGGCCGTGTTGTTTCGGATTTCGACCGTGGTAGCGGATCCGATCGTTGCCACGCCCCCCGCAAGATCGAACGTGAGATCGCGGTCCGGGTCAAGCGCTGGAGGCGCGAGCCCCATCGGCGTGCTCCCGGTCGGCGGGCCGTCCATGGTGGTGGTCACAATCGATGGGTTCGTTGATCGGACGATCACACCGGAGACCCCGACCACGATGAGTGCCGAGGCGGCAATAGCCACGATGCGGCGCCTGCGCTGACGACGGCCGACGAAGGCTGCTACCCGTCGGTCGAGTGTGACGCGGTCCGGCGAAGGCTTCAAGGGCCGCTCCACCAGCGAGTGGCCAAGTTCGGTGAGACGGTTGGCGGTATCGCTTCGGGTGGAATCGTCGTCCGGCGCAGCAGCCTGTGCGACGGGTCGCTCGGACTTTTTCATCGAAGTTCCTCCAAGTCGGTGATGGCTGGATCAGATTCGGCTTTTTCGCGTGCACCGTGGGGCTCTGTGGGCGTTTGATGGGCTGCGGACGCCCGGGGTCCGCGGTCACCGGGTACCGCCAACCACTCGGCCAGTGTGCTTTTTGCGGCAGCCAACGACGACGACACCGTCCCGCGACTGATACCCAACACCTCCCCGATCTCTGCTTCGGGAAGGTCGGCGATGAACCGAAGCACGATCACCTCGCGCTGCCGGCGCGGCAGTTGACGCACGGCATCCCATGCTTCGCCCGCGGGTGCGGGAACCGTTGGCTCGTCGACTCGTGGGTAGGCGCGCCGTAGTGCTTTGCGTTCGATGGCTCGCCGCCGCCCATGTCGACGAAGCAGGTTGTACGCCACTTGGAAGGTCCATCCTTCGGGCGATCGCATGACGCCCACGCGGTCCCATCGTTCGAGGGCTCGGGCAGTGGCCTCGTCGGCAACGTCTGCTGCTTGATCAAGCTCACCACAACTCAGGTACATGGCGGCGACGAGTCGGGAGTGGACCAGGCGGTACCACTCGTCGAACTCAAGCGGTTGCGCCGGCGTTCCGGGACCAGTTGTTCCGGTTTTGCTGGCCGATTCAGGTTTGGCTGATCTTGCCACGGATCTTGGTCCGCCGAACGAATGCGAAGCTACGCCGAGATCCACTACTGCTTCCGTTGAATCTTCTCGGCCCATCACAACAACAAGTCTCGGCGATGGTGGAATGCTGTGTAGATCGGCCCCACGGGGCGAACAAATTGCGAATCGGCGTGAGCTGCGGGTCGTCGGGGTGGTCAGATGGAACCTGGTGGGGCGACGCGAGGCCCCAGGAGATCAAGCGACTGAAGGTGCGTAGCCCATGCGATGGCGCCAGTAACAAGGAGTTCCTGGTCCTCAGCCGTGGTGAGGAGTGCATTGGCTTGCACCCGGATTGCGTCAACGCGGAGCGGGGATTTGGAATCGCCGCTGTAGGAGTCGCCGACGGCCTTGTGGAACGAAGGCACGGACTGCAGCGACCGCCACACGTCGTCCGTCACGTAGCGCTCGGCAGAGATCTTGCGAGCGGTGAGGCGCCGCCGGACGCGCCGGGACCCGTCGCGGTTTGCCTTGACCTCGACCGCAAGCTGCCACGGGTGATTCGGCTGATAGCGCACGCGGACGCTGGTGCTCGGCAGTTCGAGGTCGTCACCTTCGATCAGCCACGACCACCCGCCGGTTTCTCCGTCCACGGCGATCCGCGTCATGCCAAATGCTACCCCACTCGGTTTTGGTAGGGGAGACGCATCAGTTCTGATGCGTCTCCCCTGCCAAAACCCGAAAAGGGGGGTTACGGGGCGGTGGCGCGGAGCTTGTTGATTTGGCCTTGGTACTCGCGGACCTCGGTGCGCTGGTTGGTGGCCATGCGTTGGGCGAGTTCCCGGACCCGGGGGTTGGCGGCGTTCCTTGCCGCGTCCTCGCTCATGTGGGCACCCCCCTCGTGGTGCGCTTTCATCAGCTCGAGGAACTGCAGGTCGGCATCGAGCCCCGTGGCCTGGCCCAGCGCCTTGATCTGTTCGGGGGAAGCCATGCCGTTCATCGTGCGCAAGGGCGTGGACATCCCCATCCACGCCATGGTGGTGCGCTCCGGGCTGCTCTCGGGTTGCTCCACACCGATCTCATCTTGGTAGGCGGTCATCAGGCCGAGTTCGAAGCGCTGAAAGATGATCACCTCACGGACGAAACTCTTCGTTATCGGATCGGTCACCCGGTCGAGCGCGACCAGTGAGAGTTCGACGGCCTGGTCGTGGTGATCGCTCATGTCGGCGAGAAAACCGATGTCGACCGCGTTCTTCTGTGGTCGGGAGGATCGTTCGCCCACCAGGTAGCCACCCACAGCAAGCAGAATCGCGAACGCAATGGCGACGGATCCCCACTTGAGCTTCGCCATGCCTTCCGGCGACCCGACGCGATCCGCCAGTGTTCGCTCGGGTTCACCCATTGTGGACGGCGGTTGGTCGTCGGCAGTCTGCACGCTCATGGCCCGACCAGGATAGGACGCGCCGGCTGGGTCCCGGCGTCGACCGAAGGAACGCCCGAGGTCCCTTGCGATGTGTACGGTGAGATTTCGGCGGCAGCGTGACCGCCTCGGGCTCATGCCGGTCGCCCGTCGAGGTCGGCTCACAAAGCACGGATGGTCGTGCGAGATGGAACGAACCAGGAGTTGGCGTCACGGAACGAGGGTCCGACGCCCGGGTCGATCGACGTTTGCCCTGGCTGCCGGTTGGGTCGCTCTCCTGGCAGGTTGTGGTGGAACGACGGTCCAGGCCGGCGGGGACGCACCGTCGAGCGCTGCCCCCCGCTCGGCAACCGGCAGTAGTGGGAGCACGCCTGGGTCGGCGGCGAGTGGAGCGGGGATCGCCTTGCCCGAGCCGTTCCAGGGTGGCTGGGCGCGCAACTTCATACCGGTGGGTTGTGCAATCGGCGAGGACAACAAGAAGGAGGACCCTGATTGTGAGAACCCGCTACGACGCGCGCTGTACGGGGCGCAGAAGTTCACGATCACCGGGACCACGATCCAGGCGACGATCGCTCTTCCCCGTTCTCAGGCGTGTATCGGTCAGATTTCGGCCACCGACTCGTCGGCCCTGCCCGCGTCTGTGTCCTTGGAGTTCACCTCCTGCGACGACACCCTGCCGCAGGGCGGTCGGCTGCCCATCAGGGTGGACGGCGACACCCTCTACGTGGACGGGCAAGCCTTCGTTCGGGCCGGGGCCACGGTCCCGCCCCCTGGCTCGGCCCCGTTGCCCCGGGCGCCCTCGGCCCCGGTGCGCTGAGCTTCGGCGGGGCCACGAACTTGGTCGCGGCGCCCGAGTAGCCCTTGGACCGGTAGCGGGGTGTGCGGGCGACCCGAAGCGGGCGCCTTTCGTCGGACCCCGCGGAGGCGCGGTCGGACCTCGCGGCCGCGGTCAGTCGAGTGCGAGGGAGCGCAGAACGGTGCGAGCGACCGCGGGATCGGGGCCGACACCTATCGTGACGTACGTGTAGCGGCCGTTCCGGTTCACTTCGATCCTGATCGCCGCCTCACCTCGGTCGACGAGGAAGACCTCGGCGTCGCCGACTCGGGCAGAGGCTTTCACGTCCTCGGGAAACGTGGGGCCTGCGGCGGGAGCTCCCCTCACGTACACCCACACGCCGTCACCGGACCGTCGGTCGACTCTGACGCTGCCTCCCCCGCAGGTCGCCACGTCGGCACGAATCCCCAGGACCACCTCGGGGTTGTGTTCGGCGGGAAAGGTCAGTCCCCCACAACGCCCTGGATTGGAGACCCCTGAAGACTGGAACCCTCCTGGGATCACGTTCGTGGTAACAGACCGTGGGATGTCGACGATCGGCCATGTCTCGGGTGCTCGGAGCGTCACCCCGTCGGCCCGAATCGTCTGCCAACCCGTGACGTCGAGGACCGGTCCGTCGAGCAGGGCACGGCTGCGCCCGCTCGGCCCGATGGTGGCGAGCGCCCGAACGGCGTCGTTGCCCCGGGCCGTTGTGACGAAACCGCCGTCCAAAAGGCGCGTCGGGCAACCGTTGCAGCGGTCCAGCAATGGGGGAGCGGAACTCCCAGGCTCGGCGATGGAGCGGCGACCAGCCGGTAGCGGCGTGGAACCTTCGATGACCAGCGCGGCGATCGGATCCGGTGAGCGTTCACTCCTACGGGTGCAGTCTTCCTGCCCGTTTGGGTGCTCTCGAACCAGCACGAACCCGATGTCAGCGTCGGGGGCCGGCGGCGGCCGGAGGCACGACCGAGAGACGGGCATAACCCACCCTGCGGGAACGGCAAAGCGGAAGTCGGCCCAGTCGAGCACCTGCCAACCGTCGGGGACGGTCGACACGGGCGGCTCGGGTTCGGCACGGAGAAAGGGCGCGGCCACCGGAGTACCGAAGTGGGTTGAAGTTGGGGGTGCGTTGTCGGCGCCGGGTGCCCCTCGGGTGGTCGCGTCCGGGGTCGCCGACGCGGCCGAACCCCGGGAATCGCTGCCCGGTGAATCGGCGGCGCACGATGCGGCCGCGACGAGCACAACTCCGGCCACAAGTGCCAGTGCCAAGAATCGTGGCGAGTGTGCCTGGGGTCGACCGCGATTCGATCTGTACGACCGACGCACCCAACGAGTTCGTGACCTCCGGCCGACGTCGATCATCGCGGCCACTGTATGACCGGAACGTATAGCCGGGCGGTGCGACGCGGGTAGAAGAAGTTGCGAACGGTGACCCAACCGAGCGGGGGGTCGAGGCGTGGGTAAGGGTTGAGGACTCCATGAACGTCGAACCCCGCTTGCCAACACTGCGCCATCGCCAACGCCCGCGCCAACGCCCGCGCCAATTGCCAGCAGTCGGCCGTTGAACGACGAGATCGATGCCCTCTTTCGTTCCGAGTACGTGCGTCTTGTTCGAGCGCTCGGAGTGGCGTGCGGCGACGCGGACCGTGCGGCCGAAGCGGTGCAGGACGCCTTCGTGCAGGCCACTCGACACTGGCCGAAGGTGCGCCACTACGAGAATCCTGCGCTCTGGCTGCGACGGGTGGCGGTGAACCGGTTGGCCGATCAGCGTCGGTCGAGCCGCAGGGCGCGCCGAGGCACGGAGCAGTTGGGTGGCCTGTCCGCGGAGCGGGATGTGCCGGGCCGATCTGGCTCGGTGCCCGGGCCGGAGGCCCTGTCGCCGACGGCAATCGATGTGCGTGATGCGTTGGCGCTGCTGCCGCTCAAGCAGCGACTCGCCATCACGCTGCACCACCTCGCTGACCTCCCCGTGAGCGAGGTGGCCGACCTGCTCGGGGTGGCTCCGGGCACCATCAAATCTCAACTCAGTGACGCCCGCGCCAACTTGTTTCGCCTTCTGGAGGTTCCCGATGAACGATGACGAAACCGTAGGGGTAGTTGACCTTCGAGCGGCTCTCGCCGAGCTGGCGCCTGCGGTTGACGCTCCGGCTCACCGCCGCGCGCTCTTGGGCAGGATCCAACGGGACGAACGGCGATTCCGCACCAACCGAATTTGGGTGACGGCGGCCGTGATGGTGTTGGTCGTGGGCGCAGTCGCTGCGGTGGCGGTCGCTCGCAATCGGCCCGATAGAGATCGAGATGGCGGTCGGCTCACCACCGGGGCGACCGGCACCACGAATCCGCCGCCGACGGCGTCCCCGAGCGCCGTGCGGTCCCCTTCGACGGTGGACACCACTACGTCGCTCACCCCCGACGAGATTGCCGCGATCCCCGACGAGATCACGATCACCTGCAACCCCGATGGCACTGCGTTCGTTGGTTCGCCGATCGTGCGGACCCGTCCCGACGGTGTGCTGGTGAGCCTCGCTGGCGAGGGATCCGACGCGGCGGTGACCGCCAACGTGCGAGAGGGCGGCCGACCGGCGGCCTTTGGCCTGAACATCCCCGAAGGTGTTCGCAGCGTCGCTCTCGACTATCTGCCGCCCGGTGGGTACACGGTGATGTGCCAATCAGTTCGCGTGCCTGAAGTGAAGTTCGAAGTTCTCGACCCCGACGGTCATTGGACCGGCTCACGGTGGTTGATGACTGATCCGGCCGGACGTACTGCCGCTGGTGGAGGGGAGCGCTATCGGGTTTCTGGTCGAACGGTCGAGTCGGTGCTACTCGATCGGTTCGGTTCCGGGGCTTCGCTGGCGCAGCAAGGCTATGTCGCTGGTTCGCGGTGGGTTCGGGTCGAGAGCCGTGGCTCGCATGTCGCCTTTGGCATGGCGAGAAGAACGCTCCCCCTTCGCTTCGACGATCCCAACGGGAACTTCCTCGTGGATCTCCTCCTGTCTGACCGCGTCCCGATGCCGGTTGACGCGCCGACAGTCACCGGACGAGAAGGGGACCGCGATCTTGCTGTCCGGCTTATGAACGAGGACATTGCGACGCGCAATCAAATCTCGCCTCTTGATCCGTCCAGCGTGCGGCCAATCGGCATAGATGGACGTTCTCGCATCGAAGCCAAACTGGTGGCGGTGGGCGACGTGAGTTCTCGGCTCCCGCCGGGATCGTCTATCGAGGTCGATGCTCCCGGCTTCTTAGTTTGGGCCGTCGTCGTTGCTTATCGTGACGACCAGGGATTCGAGCAATACCTGGTGCGATTCCCTGTTGGTCAGCCAAACGCACAACTGAATCTGGAGGGCGATCCCGGCGAATCGTGGCCTGCATGGTGGGATGCGATGACGGACCACGCGGCGGACGGCTGATTGTCGGCGGAGATTCGATCCTTCACCGATGTCGGAGAGAAGTGAAGCCGGCAGAGCCTGCCATCGGGAGATCGGACTCAGTCCGCTTCCCACCAGCGCCGGCGGGTCGTTCGCGGGCGCCCGCGGGCAGCCAGCCTTCGCCTGCCTGATGGCGGCTTCATTGCTGGCGTCCACGGGAAGCCGGCGCCGGATGGTTGGTCCGAGCTCACCGACCTTGCCGACGATTGATCATTCCGGCGGTCGAGGCTGGGCTGTGCGCACCAATCGGCTCTTCTTCGCGAAAGTTGCAACCGAAATCTGGGCTGGATCGTGTTGATTCATGATGGGTTGCACACCACGTTTCGGGGTCACATCATCGTGGCGATGAAAGACGAGGTGGAGCTGCTCTATCGGGAGGAGTACCCACGGCTCGTCCGTGCCCTCACCGCGGTATGCGGCGACACCGATCGAGCTCGAGAAGCCGTGCAGGATGCGTTTGTTCAAGCCGGTCGGCACTGGCCAGCGGTGCGTCACTACGACGATCCGGCGTCGTGGGTTCGACGCGTGGCGATCAACCGACTGATCGACCAGGGACGCTCGATCTCCCGACGTTCGGCCGGCGACCAACGTGTGGCCAACTTGGCGGACGGTGCGCTGCCTTGGGCCATCGCCGGATCGGTGGACGACAGGAGTGAGCTCACCGCCGCTTCCGCCGACCTTCGCCGAGCCCTCGCCGCGCTTCCCGATCGGCAACGGCTGGTCGTCGCGCTGCACCACCTCGCCGACCTGTCCGTCAACCGAGTGGCACTGCTGCTCGATTTGCCGGCGGGCACCGTGAAGTCGGATCTGTCACGCGCCCGCTCGACCCTGCTTCGCGCCCTGGAGGTCATTGATGAGTAACGAGGCAACCCAACTCCGCGAGTTGTTGCTCGATCTCGTTCCGCCACTCGACGAGGAAGTGGCCGACGCGGACTGGCAGCGTGTTTTGACCGCGCTGTCAGACGAGGAGCGGCTCTTCGATCACCGAGAGGTCGCTCCGACACCCTCCCCGCCGGAGCGTCGTGGTCGAGACCGGTCAAGTCTCGGTACGACGGCCGGAGCGGGATCGGTCTCCTTCGATGAGGGTGTTGCACGTCCTCGGACCCGCCCATTGCTCGTGGCCGCCGTCACGGTCGTCGCACTCGGCGTGGCGAGTCTCGCCGTCGTTCGTCAAGGTGACGGCATGGACGACGACCGTGTGGTTACCGGTGTCCCGTCAACAAGTGCGCATTCGTCGGGGGCCACATCGCTCACCCCCGAAGAAGCAGCCGCCATTCCGTATTCCGTGACCATCACCTGTGACGCCAACGGCAACGCGTCGGTGAGTACGCCGCAAGTGCGCACGGGCGCCGGTGGAGTTCGTGTCGATATAGATGATCGAGCGGGCCAGGTGGGCACGCTGCGAGCGGAGCGCCTCGACGGAACGTCCGAAAGCGTTGCCGGAGTCACGGAAAGGGACGGCACTGCCGAGTCGCTCCCGGGAGAGACCGTGGTGGGTTGGCGCCCGGGCCGGGTGCGCGTGTTCTGCGGGACCACTGATGCGCTCGGCGTTTCCGGTGCCGAACTCACCATCGTGGATCCGGACTCCAACTGGCTCAACGAATCCAACGGCTCGATCGGGGATTCGTCGTGTTTCGATCGGCCACCCGATTCCGGGCCAGTGAACGAGTCCTATTCGGTAGACGACGTCACACCGAATGAGCTGCTTCGCCGCCGATTCGGCCCCGAGGTCGTGTACAACATCACGGGCTGGCGTTTCCCGGGGTACGGCACGGTCCTGGTTACCGTTGATGGCCGGACGGTGGCAGTGGCGAACCTCCGGCCGCTTGCCGCCTGGAACAGCACCGTGCCGACTGCGTTCACCATGGATGTTGACATCTATTGCGAATCTGAAAGGGCACCTGCCGCCACGGTGGGGACGGTAAGGGTTGCACGCCAGGAGTGAGGTCGAGGTCGGGTACCGGCGCCACTGGCAACAGCGATTTCACCCGAAGGACTCGGGCGGCGACACGGCCCACACGTACTGCGACGGCGATTGCGGGAGCCAAAGGCCAGAGCGGTTGCCCGGGATGGGACCGGTGTTGCATCCGTAGGGTGACCGGTGGGTCTCGGTACCCCTTGGAGGGTGCTGGTAGTGGGTCGTCGGCGAGGGAGGACCCGACTATTGCGGCGCGCCGCGTGAACGCTGACGTCGACCTCGACTCACGCCTGATTCTGTTCCCGCCCGCCCCGGTCCACGAATCGTCCGGTCTCCCTGCAACGCGCCCTGACGGGCGCGTTGCAGGCCGTGCTGTTCAGACGATTTGACGCCAACTTCGGGCCTTCTCCCAGGCTCGACTCCTGGCATTTTCGGGTTGCCCCGGCGGTGCTGGCGACCTCGTGCGCGGGCACCACGGTGGACGTGGGAGTGGGTCCTCCGACGGGTCCGCCAGCAGGGTCGGCAGCAACGTCGACCGATGCGGTGGCGACCACCCCGGTCGACGGGGCACCGTCCGCTCTACCGGTCCCATTTCAGGGTGGCTGGTACCGCCGGTTCATCACGGTCGGCTGTGTGATCGATGAAGGAGGAAAGTCCGGCCCCCGATGCACCGACCGCATACGAAGGCGTTGTACGGGGCCGGAAACTTCACGCTTGATGGGACGAAGCTGGAGGCGAAGGTGTCGTTGTCGATCGTGCCGTCGTGTCGAGGTGACCTTTCAACCAGTTACACCTCTGCCGTTCCTTCCACCGCCACGGTGTGTTTGCCGCCCGCGGACCCACGGCAGCGAGCACGAGGGAGGTTTCACTGCGGTTGGAGGGAGTGGTGCTCTTCATCGACGAGCAACGATTCGTTCGTGACGGGATCCCGGACCGACCAGTGGGCTCGTTTGTGCCAAACGCGACGCGCCCGATCCTGGCACCGTGATCCCGAGGTTGGCCACGTCGTCGTGAGGGCAAAGCACGATGGGCATGACAGGATCTCGTCCGTGCTCCCAATCGTGACGCCTGAGGAGATGACCGCGATCGACGGTGCCGCGCCCGAGTCGGTTGAGGTGCTCATCGGACGGGCGGGGGCCGCCGTTGCCCGGGAGGCGCTCCGCATGCTCGGCGGTTCCTATGGGCGACGGGTCGTCGTGGTGGTCGGGAGGGGGAACAATGGCGCCGACGGACGGGCCGCGGCCGACCTACTTCAAGTTCGAGGCGTGCGGTGCACCGTGGTCGATGCCGCGAGTGTCGCCGCTCCCATGGCCGACCGTCTGGCGACTCTGACGGCAGTGGTTCCGGCTTGCGACCTGCTGATCGACGCTGCCTATGGCACCGGCTTCCGGGGAACGTTCGACCCGCCCCCGCTTCCCGCCCGGCTCCGTACGTCCTTGTTCCAGAGCCGCGCCAACAGCGACAACTTTGCCAACAGCGACAACGGGGCCAACGGGCGTGGCCGAACGCGCCCAGTCCGTCCGCTCGTGTTGGCCGTCGACATCCCGTCGGGGGTTGATGGGCTCACCGGCGCGGTGGGCGGAAGGCCTTGGCCGGCTGATCGAACGATCACGTTCGCCGCCCTCAAGCCTGGCCTTCTGCTTGAGCCGGGCGCCTCGCTGGCCAGCGACGTGGTCGTGGCCGACATCGGTCTCGACACGTCCACCGCCGCCGCCCACCTCGTCGATCTCAACGACCTCCGCCGGTGGCTTCCTTCCAAACCGGCCGATACGCACAAGTGGAAGAGTGCCGTGTGGGTGATCGGTGGGAGTTCTGGCATGGAAGGAGCGGCCGCACTCACCGCTCGGGCGGCGATGCGGGCCGGTGCCGGTTACGTGCGATGGAGCGCCCCAACCGGACGGCCACCGCACCAGCACAAGCCGGTCGAGGTGGTCGCCACCGCCTTGCCCCTTGAGGGTTGGGCGACCGATGTCCTGAACGATGCGCCGAGGTTCGGGGCCATCGTGGTGGGTAACGGGCTCGGGCTCGACCCGCGCCACGAAGCCGAACTCCGGCGCCTCGTGGCTGAGTGCCCCGTGCCGGTGGTGTGCGATGCCGACGCCCTCACCCTTCTGAGTCGTACCGGGCCAATGGGGGAGCGGGCGTCGTTTCCGCCCACCACGATCGTGACGCCCCACGACGGCGAGTTTGCCCGGCTCTCCGGAGTAGCACCGGCGCCGGATCGTTTCAATGCCACCCGCCAACTGGCCGCGACCCTTGGGTGCACAGTGTTGCTCAAAGGACCGTGCACGATCGTGGCGTCCCCCGATGGGCGGGTGCTGGCCGCCCGTGGCGCCGATCAACGTTTGGCCACGCTGGGGACGGGCGACGTGTTGGCTGGCATCATCGGCGCGTTGGTGGCGCAAGGCATGCCCCTCGATCATGCCGGCGCCGGCGGCGCAGTGCTGCATGGTGCGGCGGCACGACGAGGCCCGGCACTTGGTTTGGTGGCGAGCGACCTGCTGGACCTGATCCCGGAGGTGCTGGCCGACCTTCCAGCCGGCCCGTCTCTTCGGGTCCGCCCGGCGGCGTCGAGCCGGACCCGCTGACGAGGCGCCGATCGGTCGCTTCGGCCACTTCGGGGCGCCGGTCGACCACTTCGGTCGCTTCGACCACTTCGGGGCGCCGGTCGGTCGCTTCGGTCGCTTCGGCCACTTTCCAGATCGTTTGCCTACCCTGAGGGTGTGCAAACGTCCCCGAAAGCGTGGGCGGTCGGGCGCCCGGAGGCCTGATGGTTGGGCGACAGGGGACGACTCCGGCGAAGGCCGGCGCGGCACACGGGGTTTAGGCTGGCGCACCCGCTCGAACGAACCGTTTGCGAATCCTGAGGACCGTCCCCCGAATGCCCCGAGACACTGCCGTCACCGAGATCATGACCACGGAGGTCCTTACCTTCCGGCCCGCCGACGACATCCGATCGGCCATGAAACAACTTGTCGACCGAGACGTTGATGCTGGCCCCGTGGTTGATGCCGACGGGCGCGTCCTCGGCATGCTGTCGACCGCCGATCTCGTGGTTCGAGATGCCCGCTTTCACCTTCCCACCGTCATCAACCTGCTCGGCGTGAACGTGGAGCTTCCGCACAAGTCGTTGGACGAGGAAGTGGCGAAGGCGCTCGGCTCCACCGTCGGCGAAGTGATGAACGACAAGCCCATCACCATCGGCAGCGAGGCCACGGTGGAAGACGCCGCCACGCTCATGCACAACAAGGATGTGTCCCGCCTGTCGGTGACCGATAGCAACGGCACGCTGGTAGGCATCGTCGCGAGGGGCGACATCGTCCGCCTACTGGTGCGCGAGGAGTAGGTCGGTGCGGCGGGTGTCCGGCCTCGAGCCCCATCGCCATTGCCCACGCGCCGAGGCGCGCTGATGCGGGCGGCTCGTGCCGACGTCGACCTCGACGCCATCGCCCACAATGTCGCGGCGCTTAAGGCGGCCACGACACCGGCGTTGTTCTGCGCGGTGGTGAAAGCCGACGGCTACGGCCACGGCGCCATCGCCGTCGCCCAGGAAGCGGTGAAGGCGGGGGCCGACTGGTTGGCCGTTGCCCTCGTCGAGGAAGGTGCGGTGTTGCGCAAGGCGGGCATCACCGTGCCGATCCTCCTCCTGTCCGAGCCGCGGGCCGACGATTTCGGGGCGGCGATTCACTGGGACCTTCGCCTCGCCGTCTACACGCGGGAAGCGGTCGAGATGGCCGCCGATGCTGCCGCTGAAGAGGGTCGGGCCGTGAAGTTGCACCTCAAGGTGAACACCGGCATGAATCGGGTGGGCGCGATGCCGGCGGATGTCGTGTCGCTCGCCACGGCGATCGGCCATCAGCCGGGCGTGGAGCTCGAAGCGGTGTGGACCCATCTCGCCACCGCCGATGAGCCCGGCGCCGAGTTCACTGAGACGCAGCTCGATCGTTTCGACGAGGTGCTGGCGACGTTGGCCGCGGCTGGCGTCGAGGTGCCGATGCGCCATGCCGCCAACTCCGCCGGGGCGATCGATCACGAACGTTCACGTCACGACATGGTGCGGTGCGGCATCGCCGTCTACGGGATCCCACCCTCGCCCGATATGACCGGCGCGGCGCGAGAGCTCGGCCTTCGCCCGGCGTTGTCACTCCGGGCCGAAGTGAGTTTCGTGAAACGGGTGGCTGCCGGCGAGCGGATCTCCTACGGCTTGCGTCACACGTTCCCGGCCGACTCCGTGGTGGCCACGGTCCCGATTGGTTATGCCGATGGCGTCCCCCGCCGGTTGTCGATCCAGGGAGCCGAGGTGCTGATCGGGGGGAAACGCCGTCGGATCGTGGGGATGGTCACGATGGATCAGCTCATGGTTGATTGCGGCGACGACCCCGTCGCCGTGGGTGACGAAGTGGTACTCCTCGGGCGGCAAGACGGCCAAGAGATCACCGCCGACGAATGGGCTGGTTACCTCGGCACCATCGCCTACGAGATCGTGTGCGGTATCGGGCCGCGCGTCCCCCGCCACTACGGCTAAGCGCGTGTTCCCGTAGCGCCTTCGAGAAGCGGACTCCGATCCCAGTTCGCAGCCTCGTTCGGGCGTCACGTCGAAAGACCCCGTGTTCGCCGGCGGTGAGACGGAGGTCGCCGCCAGATTCGATGCGATCCGGAAGGCGCCTAATGGTGATCTGGCAAGACGCTCCTCGGCGGGGCCGCAGTTCGGCTAGGTGATGTCGTAGCCGGCGTCGTCGATGGCCTGACGGATCGACGCATCGAGGTTTGGTGGCGCGTCGACGGTGACGAGTTTGGCGTCGAGGTCGACGTGCACCGACGTGACACCCTCGATCTTTCGCACTTCAGTTTCGATCGCGGCAACGCAGTGTCCGCAGGAGATGTCCGGGACGGAGTATCGGTGCGTGGCCGGCATGCCGGGTGTATCGGTGGCACTCATGGCAGGGAACTCCTCCGGGCGGTTTCGGCGAGCGGGTCGGACGACAGATCGGATGGCGGATCGGATAGCGGATCGGTGGGCATTGGCGGCGGCGGGGCGGCGGTGAGTCGGGCCATTCGTTCGGCCACTGGATCGGACGCAAGGTCGTGGTCGTGGTCGTGGTCGTGGTCGTGGTCGTGGTCGTGGTCGTGGTCGTGGTCGTGGTCGTGGTCGTGGTCGTGGTTGCCCCCTACCGTGCGACGTACTCCTTGAAATCGTCGGAGCCGCAGCGAATTGGTCACCACGAAGATCGACGAGAACGCCATGGCCCCGCCGGCGATCATCGGGTTCAGTACCCCGAACGCCGCCAACGGTAGGGCGGCGACGTTGTAGGCGAAGGCCCAAAATAGGTTGACCTTGATCGTGGCCAGGGTGCGACGGGCAAGAAGGATGGCGTCGGCGACGGCCCGCACGTCACCACTCACGATGGTGAGGTCGCTGGCGGCGATCGCCACGTCGGCGCCAGTTCCCATGGCGATACCGAGGTCGGCTTGGGCCAGCGCCGGTGCGTCGTTGATGCCGTCACCCACCATGGCGACCCGTTTGGCCCCGCCCTGCTGGAGCTCACGGACGATCGCTGCCTTGCCCTCGGGAAGTACCTCGGCAATCACGCGGTCGACCCCTACCTCGGCACCCACAGTCTCGGCCGTGCGTTGGTTGTCGCCGGTAAGGAGCACCACCTCCGCTCCGAGGTCGTGAAGAGCCGCTACCGCGGCGGCCGAGGTTGGCTTCACGCGGTCGGCCACCACAATCACGGCCGCCGCTTTGCCGCCGCTCCCGGCGAGCACGGCGGTACGACCGGACGCTTCGGCGGCATTCATGGCTTGGTCGACCGCCTCGGGGATGGAGGTGAACAACGCCCTTTTGCCGACGGCGCTCTCGACACCGTCGACCAATCCCCGTACCCCGAGCCCAGGATCGCTCGTGAAAGCCTCGACGACGACCGGACGCGTGCTGCCACCACCGACATCAGCGTCGGCGATCGCTCGGGCGATGGGATGTTCGGATCGCCCCTCGAGCGCGGCGGCCACCGCGAGCCAATGGGCGCGGTCGTCGGCAGATCCGCCCGGGACCACGACGTCGACCAATTGCATGCGTCCTTCGGTGAGGGTGCCCGTCTTGTCGAGCAGTACCACGTCGATCGTGGTGGTGCGCTCGAGCACTTCGCCGCCTTTCACGATCACGCCGAGCTGCGCCCCTCGGCCGGTCCCCACCATGATCGCCGTGGGCGTGGCGAGCCCGAGGGCGCACGGGCAGGCGATGATGAGGACGGCGACCGCTGCGGTGAACGCCTTGTCGACACCGTTGCCGGTGGCCAGCCAAGCCACGGCGGTAACAATCGCCAAGATGATCACGGCGGGAACAAAAACCGTGCTCACGCGGTCGGCCAGCCCTTGCACTTGGGCACGAGATCCCTGCGCTTCGGCCACGAGCCGGCTGATCTGCGCCAGCGCGGTGTCGGCCCCCACCTTGGTGGCCCGCACGATCAGGTGGCCATTGGTGTTGATTGTCGCTCCCACCACACCGTCGCCCGGGCCGACGTCGACCGGCACCGGTTCTCCGGTGAGCATCGATTGGTCTACCGCCGAGTGGCCGGTCTCGATCTCCCCGTCGGTGGCGACCTTCTCACCTGGACGCACCTCGAAGCGCATACCTTGACGCAGGTCGGCGGCCGCGATCTCGATGGTCGTCACGTTGTTCTCGTCGACCAGCCGCACCGTCTTGGCGCCGAGGTCGGCGAGAGCTCGCAGGGCATCGCCGCTCTGGCGCAGGGCCCGTGCTTCGAGCCACTTGCCGAGCAGGATCAGCGTCGTCACCACGCCCGCCGTCTCGAAGTACACGTGGACGGTGGCGGGCATGTCCATCGACGCCGACATCGAGGCGTTGCTCGCGGCTTCGCGGAACAACACGGCAATGGTGGACCAGGTCCATGCTGCCACCGTGCCCACGGAGATGAGGGTGTCCATGGTGACGGCGCCGTGCCGAAGGTTCTTTGCCGCGGCGCGGTGGAAACGCCAACCGCACCAGAACACCACCGGAGTCGAGAGCACGAGGGCGGCCCACGGCCAGCCGTCGAACATGAGTGCGGGCACCATAGAGATGGCGACGAGGGGGAGGGTGAGCGCGGCGGCGACGATCAGTTCCCGGGTTGGCGCGGCGGCGTTGTGGACATGGCCGGAGGTGGCGGCGTGATCGTGGTGGGCTGCGGCAACGTGGGCTGCGGCAACGTGGGTTGCCTCACCGTGGGTTGCCTCACCAAGGGAAGGGTCGGTGCCGCGGGGTGCGCCGTCGGGAACGCCGTAGCCGAGATCGTCGACCTTCTCGTAGAGGTCGGTCACGGCCACCACCGACGGGTCGAAGTGCACCGTGGCCACATGGGTGGCGAAGTTCACGTCCGCTTGCCCCACGCCGTCGAGTTTGCCGAGCCCTCGTCCGATTCGGTTGGCGCAGGCGGCGCACGTCATGCCCTCCACCGGGAAGTCGATGCGTTGAAGCGGTGCGTCGCGAGACGATCCACCGATGTTGTCGTTGGTGGAGGCCGTCATGCACGGTAGGATACCCCCCATCCCTATGAACGGCTACTCCGAATCCAAAGACGCCTACCAGAAACGCCTCCGACGCATCGAGGGCCAGGTACGTGGCCTCCAGCGCATGGTCGACGAAGACGTCTACTGCATCGATGTGCTCACCCAGATCGCCTCCGTCACCAAGTCTCTGCAAGGGGTGGGGCTCAAGCTTCTCGAGGACCATCTCGGCCACTGCGTGGCCGAGGCCGCAAAGAACGGCGACACCACCAAGGTCCCCGAGGCAGTTGCCGCCGTGGAACGACTCCTCCGGTCCTAGCGGCGGCCGGCCCGTCACACTCCGGGGGGGAGCCGGTCGGGATAAACCACCTCAATCTCCTGGATCAACGGGGAGAAGTCTTTCCGGTTGTTGGTGATGAAACGAGTGGCACCCGAAGCAACAGCGGTGGCCACATGCAGGGCGTCAATGGCGCGAAGCCGGTATGCCGAGCCCAGCGAAGTGGCGAGCCGCGCAATCGATTCGTCGGCTGCCACGAGTTGTAGCCGGGCCAGGATTCGCACCAGCTCCCGCACCTCGTCGGTGGCGCCCATCCGGAAGGGCTTCGTGAGCAGTTCGGGAAGGAGCAGCACCGATCCGAGTCCGGCCAGACCGGCGGGGGTGGCCTCGAGCAGGCGGGCAACACGTTGGCCGAGTGGGTGATCCGGCGCAGCGGCGTAGATGAGTACGTCGGCGTCGAATGCGTCCATGGAAGTGCTCGGTTTAGGGACTGCGGCGACGGCGGGTGAGGCGAACCTCGGCGGCGAGGGCCTCGGCCCGAGCCGAGGAAAGACCCCCGCCAGGCGCAGTGGGGCTCGCCCGTTCGGCGGCGAGCAACCGTTCGATCTCGGTGGTCGCGTCGAGTATCGGCGGGGTGAGTCGTCCTCGGAGCAGATCGGGACGCACCAGCACCGCCGCCGGTACACCGTGGCGGGTAATGGTGACCTCTTTGCCGCTGGCGACGAGGTCGAGTAACTCCGACAGCGACGCTCTCGCGGCGGTGAGGTTCCGGGTGGTCATGGCGTGATTCTACCGCGGGTCTCTCGGAAGTGTACTGACCTGTACAGAAAAATACAGATTGCTCGATCTCGGGATGGTACTGCGATCTCCGTCAGATGATGGCTGAAAGAGTCGGTTACGTGTCGTTGCGGCCAGCGGCATGATCGGGAAGAATGTGAACTATGGGAAACGTTCCTCGTGATTACAAACCCGATCGCCAACCCGATGCGGACCGTGTTCTCACCAGTGGCGACCCCGCCGCCCCACCCCATCGGTTGGTGGTGATCCCGGCGTTCGACGACATTCAGATTCTCGACCTCGTGGGACCCCACGAGGTGTTCAGCACGGCGAACCGGTTTCTGGCCGACACCTTCGACGAGTTGGTGCGGCCCCTTCGGCGTTCCATCGACCCGGATCCGGTGCCCTACAAGTTGGAGGTGCGCACGGTGAGCGCCGCTCCGATTCGCACGTCGAGCGGCCTGGTGTTCCAACCGGATCGTCACCTCGGACGGCCGGCGGCGGCCCGCGCCAGCCAGATCGACACCCTTTTGATTCCTGGCGGGCATGGCGTGGTCGACGCGGCGCCGGCCCTCGTCCCGTGGATCGCCGCCGTGGCGCCCACGTGTCGCCGGATCACGTCGGTGTGCAGCGGCTCGATGCTCCTCGCCGCCGCCGGCGTGCTCGACGGCCGGAAAGCCACGAGCCACTGGACGGTGTGTGAGCTCATGGCCGATACGTTCCCCGCCGTCGACGTCGATCCGGATCCGATCTTCGTAAAGGACGGCAACGTGTGGACCAGTGCGGGGGTCACCTCCGGCATCGATCTTGCGCTGGCCTTGGTCGAGGAGGATCACGGGGCCGACCTGGCGAGGGCCATCGCTCGTTACCTCGTGATGTTTGTGCAGCGTCCCGGGGGGCAGGCCCAGTTCTCCACGCAGATGTCCACCGCTCCGGCCCAGCGCCAACCGCTGCGCGACCTCCAAGCCTGGATCGTGGATCACCCCGCAGAGGACCTGTCGGTCACTCGATTGGCAGAGCGGGTGCATATGAGCGCTCGTCACTTCAGCCGGGTGTTCCGGGACGAGGTCGGGCAGACACCGGCGGACTACGTCGAACACATCCGCGTGGAAGCGGCGCGTCGTCACCTCGAGAGTGGTGGCGACACGATCGATGCCGTCGCCCGACGTTGCGGTTTTGGTACCACCGAGACCATGCAGCGAGCCTTCCGTCGCGTGGTGGGTGTCACGCCCAGCGACTACCGCCGCCATTTCGCCCGGTCCACCGCCTAACCCCCAACCCCGGACCCCCAACTTCGGGTTTTTGGTAGGGGAGACACATCAAAATTGATGCGTCTCCCCTACCAAAAACGCAAAAGAGTGGGGGGGGTGAGATACCTACCGCCCAGTGCACGTGCCACGGTCAAA